>NZ_JBDVLG010000016.1:0-19598 GCF_039970775.1 Roseobacter sp. | reverse complement strand
CAGCTGAGCCCCGAAGCCGTATCCGACCCCCCCGCCCGCGGATTGCTGAGCAACCCCAAGGCACGCGCGTGGGACGCTTATGTCCGCCACCACGGCGCATTGGTGCGCCAAACCGAAGACGATTTTCAAGCCACCTTTGGCCGGGAATTTTCCCGCGCCTATGAACAACAAATTTCCAAACTATGAAGGATACCCCCATGATCCCCCGCCGCCAATTGATCCTTTCGACACTGGCCCTTGGTGCGCTTGGTGCCTGTGCCAGCCAAGGCCCGACGCCCACAGATGTCGCGCTGAGCATCACCGGGGCCGCCGATATGAACGGCGGCGCCCCCGCGCAGGTAAAAATCTACTACCTCGCCGATGCGCGCGTTTTCCGGGCCGCAGATTTCTTTGCGCTCTTCGAGGTTCCAGAGACGACGTTGGGCGATGATCTGATCGCGACACAGACCTTTGGCCTCGCACCGGGGCGCATCATCACCAACACCCAAAGTTTCGCGACAACACCGCCCGCAGCCATCGGCGTGGTCGCGGCATTCCGTGACATCGATGGCGCGTTTTCGGCCACCCGGACCTTGATGCCAAACGCGTCAAATACGGTTGCGATCACACTCACCGGCAACCGCGTCACGATCCGCTGACCCCGCCCAAGGAGCCCTATCACATGTCTTGGCACAACAAAGTCATCTGGCAAGAAGGTCTGTTTCTACAGCCTCAACATTTCCAGCAACAAGACCGCTATACCGAGGCATTGGTCGCCGGGGTCGCCGGCAATCTGACACCCTATGGGTGGGGCGTAAACGCGTTGAGCCTTGGTAGCGAATTGTTAAAACTGGGCAAGCTGGCGGTCACATCGGCGCGGGGGCTGACCCCGGACGGGGCGGTGTTTCAGATCCCGCAGGTGGATGCGCTGCCTGCCGCGCTTGATGTGCCCGAAACGGTCAAGGACGCTGTGGTTTATCTGACGGTACCCACCCGGCGTGAGGGCGCGGCAGAGGTTGATCTGACAGGCGACCCAAGCGCTGCATCGCGCTATGCCCCCGACGAGATCGACGTGATGGACAGCAGCGGGCGCGACCCGCGCGCGGCGTCGATTGCGGTGGGCAAGCTGCGCATGACGCTGGCGTTGGATCTTGACGAGTTGACTGACCGTCTGGTGATCCCCATTGCGCGTATCCGCGAGGTGCGTGCGGGGGGCGAAATCATGCTTGATCAGGGATTTATCGCCTCTTGCCTTGATGCGCGTGCCGCGCCCGTGTTGCATGATTTCCTCGAGGAACTTGAGGGCCTTTTGAGCCACCGTGCACAGGCGCTTTCGGGCCGTCTGGTGCAAAACGGAACGGCCAAGGGCGTGGCCGAGATATCTGATTTCCTGCTGTTGATCGCAATCAACGCAGCCCTGCCGCAGATACGCCACCTGCACAGCACCCCCAACGTGCACCCGGCCGCGATATACCAACAGCTTGTGGGGCTTGCAGGGCAACTGGCAAGCTTTATGGCGCAGGACCGTTTGGCCCCCGAATTTCCGATTTACCGCCACGCGGATCTGACGGGCAGTTTTCGCCCGGTCATGCGCGCGTTGCGGGAAAATCTTAGCATGGTGTTGGAGCAAAACGCCGTGGCAATCCCGCTGCAGCAACGCAACTACGGCGTGTCGGTGGCGATGATCGAAGACAAATCATTGCTGACCACGGCCAAGTTCATTCTGGCGGCCAAGGCCAGCGTCCCTGCCGAAAGCGTGCGGCGCCATTTCCCCGGACAGGCCAAGCTGGGCCCGGTCGAAGAAATTCGCCAACTTGTGAACTCTGCCCTACCGGGGTTGGATTTGCGTGCCTTGCCGGTGGCGCCGCGGCAGGTACCGTATCACGCAGGGGTCGTTTATTTTGAGATCGACCGCGCCAACCCATATTGGCAACAAATGCGTGGCTCTGGCGGGTTGGCGATCCATGTAGCGGGCGATTTTCCGGATTTGGAGATGGAACTTTGGGCGATCCGCGCCGGAAAGGCCGCGTCATGAGCCAGGACGACCCGTTCGCAGAACCCGGTGACACCGATAAAACCGTGATCCGGCTCAACCCCGGCGGCAGGTTGACACCCCCCGTGGCCCCGCCCGTGCCCGCCGCGACCACACCCATGAATACCCCGTCCGAGCCGCCGTTGGAGATTGCCCAAGGGATGGCCGGGCTGAACCCGCTGTGTGTGGCAGCCTCGCCGCTGTTTCAACTGGTTGGGCGCATCCGCAACCGCGCCGGTCACAACGACCCAGAACAGCTGCGCAATGGGGTCACCGCCGAAATCCGCGCGTTTGAGACGCGCGCGGGTCAGGCCGGTGTGCCGGCACGGGTCACAACGGTGGCGCGCTATGCGCTTTGTGCCACGGTGGATGACGTGGTGCTCAATACGCCGTGGGGCGGCGCGAGCCTTTGGGCACGTCAAAGCATGGTTGGCACGTTTCATCGTGAAACCCACGGCGGCGAACGCTTCTACGATTTACTTGACCGGTTGCAGGCCGATCCCGGCACAAACCTGGATTTGCTGGAGCTGTTATATATGTGCCTCGCGTTGGGCTTTGAGGGACGTTTGCGTGTGGCCCCACGGGGCGCCGAAAAACACCTGAGCCTGCGGGATGGATTGGCGCGCAGCATTCGCGCCCAACGGGGCCGTGCAGAGCCGGATCTGTCGCCCCGCTGGCGTGGGTTGAATGTCGCACACCGCGTGTTGTCGGTGTGGATGCCGATCTGGTTGCTGGGGGGGGTGACGGTGGCAGGCATTGCCGCGGCGTTTTTTGTGCTGTCTTTTCTGCTGGGCTTTGACACCCACCGCGTTCGTGGGCAAATCGCGGCGCTTGATGTCGCGGGGCCTGCGAGCCTTGTGCGTGCGCCCACCCCGACGCCACCCCCGCCGCCCCCTGCACCGGTGATCCCGAAGTTCGACGCGCTAGAACGGATCCGTGGTTTTTTGGCGCCGGAAATCGCGCAGGATCTGGTGCGTGTCGCAGGCGAAGGCAACACTGTGCGCATCCGCATTAACGGGCAGGGGATGTTTGGGTCGGGCTCTGACGTGCTGCGCCCTGATATCCGCCCGTTGATCGACCGGGTTGCGCGCGCGCTGGACCCAGAGGCGGGGCCCGTCATCATTGCGGGCCATTCCGACAATGTCCCGATTAACACCGCGCGGTTTGGGTCTAACACGGCCCTGTCGCTGGCGCGCGCCCAAGCGGTGATGAGCGAGATCGCCAAGACGCTCTTTGATCCGGGGCGGCTGACCGCCGAGGGGCGCGCCGACAGCGACCCCATCGCGCCCAATGACACCGCCGAGGGTCGCGCCCAAAACCGTCGCATCGACATTATTTTGATAAAGGCAGGTTGAGCCATGATCCGTCATTTCTTTTGGAACGTCCTTTTGTCCCCCATCGGCATTGTGGTGCTGACTGCGGGGCTGTTGCTGGGGCCTTTGTGGTACCTCGGGCCTTTGCTGGAAATCGCAGGCGTGCGGCCCTTTGATACGGTGCTGGACCGGGTGGCAGGCACGCTGTCTATCCTTGCGGCGGCGGTTATTTTGGTGCTGGTCTTGTTGTTGACCCGGCGCAGCCATGAAACCCAGATCACCGACGAAATGGCGCGTCAGGTCCACGCGGAGGACGCCGAAGAAGCCGCCGTGACCGCCGAGCTTGGTGACATCGGCACGCGGCTGAAAACGGCGCTACAGACGTTGCGCAAAACGCGTGCGGGTGGATGGTTTGGCAAAGGGCATCTTTATCAGCTGCCTTGGTACATCATGATCGGCCCGCCGGGTGCGGGCAAAACCACGGCCATCGTGAATTCAGGTCTGCATTTCCCGCTGGCCGAAACGATGGGCGTGGGGGCCATTGGCGGTGTGGGCGGCACGCGCAACTGCGATTGGTGGTTCACCGACGAGGCCGTGTTGCTGGACACCGCCGGGCGCTACACCACCCAAGACAGCAATGCCGCCGCAGACAGTCGCGCGTGGGCGGGGTTTCTTGACATGCTCAAGAAGCATCGCAAACGTCAGCCGATCAATGGTGCGCTGGTGGCGATCAGCCTGTCGGATCTGGCGCAGATGGATGCCGCCACCGCCGCCAGTCACGCGCAGGCCATCCGTCTGCGGCTACAAGAACTACGCGACCGGCTTGGGGTGAATTTCCCGGTTTATGTAACGCTGACCAAGGCTGATTTGGTCGCCGGTTTTCAGGAGTTTTTTGACGGGCTGGGCAGCCAAGAACGCGAGCAGGTCTGGGGTATGACCTTGCCGAAAGACGCAGGCATCGCCGGGTTTGCCACGGAATTTGATGCGCTGGTCGCGCGCCTTAGCGATCATAGCCTAGAGCGGATGCAGAGCGAGACGGATTTCCAACGCCGAGCCCTGATCGCGGGTTTTCCGGCGCAGATGGCAAGCCTGCGCGAGGCCGCTGAACAATTCCTAGACGACGTGTTCCAAGAGAGCCGCTATCATGCGCCGTTGCCTTTGCGCGGTGTGTATTTCACCTCTGGCACGCAAGAGGGCCTGCCCATTGACCGCTTGATGGCCGGCATGGCGCAGAGCTTTGGCATCGGGCGGCAGGCCATTGGCACGGGCCAAGGGCAGGGGCGTAGCTTTTTCCTGACGCGACTGTTGCGCGATGTGGTCTTTGGCGAGGCCGGGCTGGTGTCGCGCGATGATACGGTAGAACGGCGCACCCGGTGGGCCACGCGCGGGGCGATTGGCGCAGGTGTGCTGGGCTTTGCCCTGATCGGCGGTGTGCTGCTGAATAGCTTTATCGGCAACCGGGCGCTTTTGGCAGACACCGGCGGGCAAATCGCGCGCTTTGAGGTGCTGGCCGCGGCTTTGCCCCCCAGCCCTGTGGCGGATACAGATCTGGCCCCGGTTGCGGTTGCGCTGAATATCCTGCGCGATCTGCCGGGCAATCCGGCGGCCACAGACCCCGAACCGCCCCGCGCCTTGCGCTATGGGCTTTATCAGGGCGATGTGATCGGCACCGAGACGGCGCAAAGCTACCGTGCCGCGCTCAATACGCTCATGTTGCCACGGATGTTGGTCCGGATCGAAGAGGTGATGCGGCGCGACCTGCGCGACAGTGATGCGCTTTTTGATGCGTTGAAATCTTATATGATGTTGGGGCTTTTGGTGCCTATGGACAGTGCGCATGTGGCTGGGTGGATGGCCGAAGATTGGGCAGATCTGCATGCAGGCGCGCCCGAATTACAGGCCGATCTGCGCGGGCACCTGGATCAGATGCTGGCGCAACCCATGCAGGACATCGCGCTTGACGGGGCGTTGATCGCGCAGGCGCAGGCCGTGTTGGCGGAAACGCCGATATCCGAACGGATTTACCGCAGCATCGTCACGACGCCCGCCGCTGAGGCGCTGGCCCCGTTTCGCATCACCCAAGCCGGTGGCCCGGCGGCGTCGCGCGTGCTGGTGCGCCCTTCTGGTCGTCCGCTGAGCCAAGGCATCGAAGGGGTGTACACACGCAGCGCGTTTTATGAGTTTTTCCTGCCCGAGGTCTTGCTGGCTGGGGACCGCGCGCTGCGCGACAGTCGTATCCTTGGGCCGTTAGGTCAGATCGAAGACAGCCCGCAAGCACGTGCGTTGATCACCCGCGATGTGCTGGCGCTATATGAAACCGACTATGTGGCGCGCTATGACGCATTGCTGGCGGATATCGATATTTTGCCAATCACGAGCCTGGCGCAAGCCACCGATGTGATCAACATCCTGTCGGGTCCGGTGTCGCCGTTGCGCAACCTGTTGATCAGCGTCGCCGAAGAAACCCGGCTGACGGCTGTGCCCACGGTTGATGCGGTGACGGGTGCTGCAGCAGGTCAGGCGCAGGAGTTCGCCATTGACGAGATTGCGGGCAGTTTGAGCCTTGATTTCGAGGAATTCTTTAATGCCGTGCGCGGCACGTTGGAGCAGATCCCCGATGAGAGCCCACCCGTACCGGGGCAATTCGTCGAGGACCGTTTTGCCGACCTGCAACAATTTGCCAACCGCACAGAAGGACCGTCTGAGCTTGACCGGATCATGGGCCTGATGACCAGCGTCTATGACGCGTTGAACCGGCTGTCTTTGGGTCAGAACCTCAGCAATGCGTTGCTGGACGGTCCCGAAAACGCGCCCGCGCAGCTAGAGGCCGAAATCGCGCGGATGCCTGCACCCATGGAGCGTTGGGCCGGGCAGGTGGTGCAGGCCTCTGCCGGGGCCGCAGTGGGGGGCGCACGGGCCGAGATCAACGCGGCCTGGCAGGCCGAGGTATTGCCATTTTGCACGCGGGCCACGCAGGGGCGCTATCCGTTTGACCGGGGCGCACAAGAAGACGTGGCGTTGCAGGATTTTGGCCGCCTCTTTGGCCCCAGTGGCCTGATCGAGCGTTTCTTTGACACGCACCTCGCGCAGTTTGTCGATACCACGCAAGATCCGTGGCAGGTCCGGCGCGTCAACGGGATCGACGTGGGGTTGCCAACCGGGGTGATCGCTCAATTTCAACGGGCCGATGAGATCAAGAACAGCTTTTTCACCGGCTCCGGCCTGCTCAATGTAGGGTTTGAAATTACGCCTGCCGCATTGGATCCTGTGGTGGAACGGGTCACGTTGGAAACCGGCGGCCAAATCGTCAGCTATGCCCATGGCCCCCCACAAACCAGCGCGCTGGTATGGCCCGGCACCCCCGGCGCGCGCAGCCGCGTGGCCTTTAGCCCCGGACAACCCGGCGGGCGCAATGACCTAAGCACGCAAGGGCCATGGTCTCTGTTTCGCCTGCTAGACGGCGCGGAACTGCGGCGCACCAACGTCAGTGACCGCAACCGCGTGGTGTTCACCCTAGGTGGGCAGATCGCGATATTCGAACTGCGCGCGGGCTCTGTGCTCAACCCCTTCACGCTTGATGCACTTGGGGGCTTTGGCTGCCCGGCGTCACTATGAGCCGCGCGGTGGGGTTTGGGTATTATGGCAAACTGCCGATGGCCGGTGATTTTCTGCGCGGGGGGCTGTCGGTGGGGTTTGTCGACGCATGGGACATCTGGATGCAGCGCACGTTGGAGCAGTCGCGCACCGCGCGCGCGCCCGAGGCATGGTGGGCGGCGTACTTGCGCGCGCCGATCTGGCGGTTCAGTGTTGCACCGGGGCTGTTGGGGCCGCGTGGCGCGGTGGGCATTGTGATGCCAAGCCACGACAGGGTGGGCCGGGCGTTTCCCTTTTGCGTCGCGTGTGAAACGGACCTGCCCCCGTTGGCCGCCAACCTCGCAGCGCAGCCCGTGGTCGAACGGCTGGAACGCGCAGTGCTGAGCATGACGGTACCTGACGCTTCCTTGATGGCGTTCAAAGATCATCTGGCGCAATTGCCGGGCCTTGCGGATGTGCCGCCCGGATTGGGGCAGGGGGGTGGGTCGATCTGGGTCACGGCATCACCGGATGTGGCGCGGCTGATGTGCGTGCCGGAATTGCCGGCAGGCCCCGCACAGACCGCAGCCCTTTTTGACGCGCAAGCGCCCTATTGGCAGCCACCACAGCCCACGAGGCCGGAGTATTTTGCATGACCCAAACCATGATGCGGCGCTTTAGTGCACGCACCCATATCGGCCTGATCCGCCCGGTGAATGAGGACGCGATCTTTGCCATGCCCGATCTGGGGCTTTGGGCCGTTGCGGATGGTATGGGCGGCCATGGGGGTGGTGATTTTGCCAGCCAATCTGTGGTGGACGCATTGGCGGCCCTGCCTGCGGACCCATCGCCCGACACCTTGCCTGCGCGGTTGCGTGCCGCACTAGGGCAGGCGCATGCCGAGATCCAATGCGAAGCCGCACGCCGGGGCAAACGCACCATGGGCAGCACCGTTGTGGTGTTGGTGCTGGCGGGGGCGCATTTTTTGTGCCTGTGGTCCGGGGACAGTCGGCTGTACCGGCTGCGCGACGGGCGGTTGGATCAGATCACTCAGGACCATTCGGTTGTGGCGGCGTTGGTAAGTGCCGGGCAGCTGACACAGGAGGCCGCCGCAGATCACCCCCAAAGCAACCAGATCACCCAAGCCGTGGGCGTGGGGCCCGTGCCGGGCATCGAAAAACGCCGCGGGGCCGTTGCACGGGGGGATCGGTTCTTGCTCTGCTCGGACGGATTGACCCGGTACGCCAGTGACAAAGTCCTCGCCCGCGTGATGCGCGAGACGCCCATTGCGACCCTTGCCGACGCATTGCTGCACATCGCCCTTGACGGTGGCGCGGCTGACAATGTGTCGGTCATCGTGGTCGAGGTCTGAAAAGGAACCACAGCATGGTCTGTTTTTGCACAACCCCGGCGGCGGCGATCCCGTCGCGGATTTCGTCCAGCTTTTCGATGGCGCTGCCGCAGGTGCCGTTGCAAATGCAACTGGCGTTGGCCTTGCCAGCAATCACCCCCGAAAACCGGCTGGACATGCAGCTGGGCGCTTTCATGAGCAACCTCACCCTGCCGACCCTGTCGATGCCAAGCGGTGGGTTGTTTCAGATCGCGCCGATGTTGGCGTTGGTGGGAGGGACGTTTCCCTTGATGGATCTGCCCGCGTTGGAGCTTTCGCTGCAACAAATGGGCGATACGATGATGACCAACGTCTGGCCGCTGGCGGGGTGGCTTGCCTCGCTTAAGATGGCGCCATTGTTGAATTTTGCGCTCGCGGCGCGGATGGTGCTGGACCTGCGCGCGCTGGGGATCGACCCGCTCGAGATGTCCTACACGATGCCACGGGTCAGCTATCCGGGGCATCATTTCCGGATGTCGATGCCGCGTCCGCAACTCGCCATGGCGCGGATTTTGATGGGCCTGCCCAGCCTGTTTTCCCTGACCGAGACCTTTCAATTGCCCACTTTGGGCGAGGATGGCGTCGCACGCGGCATGACAAGCGCGCTGATGGGGTTGGCCGGTATCAAGCCGCCTCAGCTTGGCATCTCGTTGCCTCAACTTAGCAAATTCGCACTTGTCTTGAGTTCATTGGCCACGATCAAACTGGCGTTTGGCGATATCGGCCTGTCGGGTGCTGGCCTTGCGCCAATTCGGGCGATGATGCGGTTTTGGGGAGGGTTGCCTTTTCCCATGCCGCCGATGCCGGCGCTGGACCTTCAGATGCAACTGGACGCGCTGCCCTCGATGGAGTCAGTACAGTTGGGCGCCGGGATGGCCACGCCCGCGCTTTTTGCGCCGATGATGGGTATTTCAATGCCGCAGATCAGCTTTTTGCCGGTGGCCAACCTGATGCTGGGGCTGAGCGCCTCGCTCAAAATTGTGCTGGACATGGAGCCGCTCGACGCTTGCAGCTTGTGTCCTTTTTCATGACTCAAAGCTCAAAACATACGCATAAGTATGTTTACGGCTGCATGCGACACCAGTACCCTGCCACCGGCATTTGCGCGGCGTATGTCGTGACGTAAAAGCAGGGCGCGCCGCGGGCTTTCTTGCCAAAGCATGGGCCGGACGCGCCCGGTTGGTTTAGATAGGCATGTTGTCGAACATGTCTTCGATGGCCTCGTCACGCAGTTCGTTGTTCATGCGTTCAAGCCTACGCGGGACGCTCTGCCCCGTGGCCCTGAGCGTGGCGACCACACGGTCGACTTGGGGCTGCAGCGCCATGCGTTCGGTGTGCGTGGCGGTTTTGATCTGATCTTCGAGTTGGTTTGCGCGCTGTTGTAGGTCGGTCAAGGCAGTCTCCTTTGTTCCAAAGGGGCGGCGTCCCGAGGGATAAGCCAGCTTTGGGTGTTCCCAGTCCTCGTGTGATCAGAGTACACGCTAAGGTGGTGTTCGGGCAAGCGTTGGGGGCTTTGATCGGCGAGATTCAGACATTGGATTTAAGGATGGCTTATCAATTTTGCCGCAAGCCATTGATTGCTGCATTTTACATACCATACCGTATGTAAAATGCTGTTTTGCAGCGTGCACAACTGAGGCGTCTGGTCTCGTTTTTGATGCGCGGCAAAACCAGGAGGCCACCGATTCGCAGCCCCCTGAGGTGGATTAGTCGACCCAGCTGACGCCTGTCAGATCGGTGGCTTGGGTGGGCGCATTGGTCCACAAGCCGCGCAGACCGGACTTGGCCACAGACAATTGCGCCAGTTGGAATAGATACCCGTTCACGTAATCATCCGCGATCATCTGCTGTGCATCGCCCATCATACTGGTGCGCGCATCGGGGTCGGTGGTGGTGTTCAGCTTGGCGATCAGCGTCTGGAAATCCGGGTTGTCATATTGGAAATAATAATCCGGGTTGGCATAGATGCCGATGTCCATGGGTTCGGTGTGGCTGACGATGGTCAGGCCGAAATCCTTGCCCTTAAAGACCGTTTCCAGCCACTGCGCCCATTCCACGTTCACGATCTGCGCGGTGATGCCCACCTGCGCCAATTGCGCGGCGATAATCTCGCCACCGCGGCGCGCATAAGAGGGGGGCGGCAGGTGCAATGTGGTCTCAAACCCATCGGGCAATCCTGCCTCGGCCAACAATGTGCGTGCCTTGTCTGGGTCGTAAGACGACTGCCCGGTTAGGTCTTTGTAGGCGGGGTTGTGGGGGGCAAAATGGGTGCCAATGGGCGTGCCATAGCCAAACATCGCACCATCAATGATGGCCTGCCGGTCGATCGCATGGGCCACGGCCTCGCGCACCAGCGGGTTGTCAAAGGGCGGCATCTTGTTGTTCGTACTTAGGATTGTTTCGCCTTCGGTCGATCCGACAAGCACCTGAAACCGGGGGTCGGCCTCAAACTGCGGTAGGTTTTCGGGGGCGGGGAAGGCATAGAAATAGTCGACATCTTCGGCCATCACCGATGCAAACGCCGCCGTTGGGTCGGATATGAACTTGAACGTCGCGGTGTCCAGCGCGGCGGGGGTGCCCCAATAGGCATCATTGCGCGCCAATTCGATCCGGTCAGATTGCACCCAGTTCACAAATTTGAACGCGCCGGTGCCGATGGGCATCTGTTTGATCGTCCCGATGCTTTCTGGTGCCACGATCACCGCGTCGCCCCAGGCAAGGTTAAACAGCATATTGCCGTTGGGTTCTGACAAGGTCAGCCGCACGGTCAGCGGGTCAATCACATCAACCGATGCAATCGCGGCATATAGTGCTTTTTGCGCATTGGCGCTGTCGTCCGCCAAGATCCGGTCGAGCGAGAATTTCACATCTTCGGCGTCCAATGTGGTGCCGTCATGAAAGGTCACGCCATCTTGCAGCGCAAAGGTATAGGTCAGCCCATCGGGGCTGATATCCCAACTGGCGGCGAGGCCGGGCACAACTGCACCGTCTGCCGTAAACCGGGTGAGCCCTTCAAAGACGTTAGAATACAGCACCGTATCAATGGCCCCAGCCGCGGCCGAGGTCGGATCAAGGTGCGGCGGCTCAAGCTGCACGGCGACGGTGATATCAGATTGGGCCCATGCGGCCCCCATGCTGGCGCCGAGCGCTGCCAAGCTGGCACAGGCCAGCCGTGTGACGAAATGGTTCATGAAAAGAGGCTCCCTTTTTCAGACGGTCTGGGGCATCAATAGCTTTTCAAGCGCGGCCCCCATGACCTTGGCGCTGTCGATCATATCATCAATGCCCACATATTCATCCGGTTTATGCGCCAGTTCCAAAATACCCGGCCCGTAGGCGATGCAGTTCTTGAGTCTGCCAATCCGGTCTATGTGCTTTTGGTCATAGGTTCCGGGCGATGCGACGTATTCGGGGGGCGTGCCAATAACGTCTTGGATGGCCTGCGCGACCGTTTGCACGATGGGCGCTGTCTTGTCTGTCATGGAGGGCAGCACGCTGTTGAGCTCGGTCAGCTCATAGTCGAAATTGGCGCGGGTGGATTTGAGCTCTTCGAGCAACCCTGTGACCTCGGCGCGCACCTGATCCAAGGGTTCTTCGACCAAGAACCGTCTGTCGATGGTGATGCGGCAGGCGTCGGGTACGCAATGGGCGGGCAGGCCGGTGAAATCTGCGCTTTGTTCCGGCTGGCCCCCGTGGATGGAATTGATGTTCATTGTGGATTGCCGCGCGCCTTCGGGGACGACCGGCATATCGGTCCGGCGCAGGGCCATGGCGGGAAAGAGTTTGTTTTCGAAGGTATCCAGCACGGCCCCCATATGGCGCACCGCGCAGTCACCCAAAAACGGCATGGACCCATGCGCAATCTCGCCCTTGGTTTCGATCTCGGCCCACCAGCCGCCCCGGTGCCCCAGACAGATGCGGTCTTTGTTCAGGGGTTCGGGGATGATCACATGCTGCACGCGGGTCGGGTCAAAAAAACCCTGTTCGGCCAGATAGGCGACGCCCCCATACCCGCCCGATTCCTCGTCTGCGGTGCCGGAAATCTCGATGACGCCGCTGAAATCAGGGTGGGTTTCAATGAACGCCTCTGCCGCGATAATAGAGGCCGCCAATCCGCCCTTCATGTCGCAGGCCCCGCGCCCGTAGATTTTGCCATCTTTGATATCGCCGCCAAACGGGTCCATCGTCCAGCCGCGCCCAACCTCGACGACATCTGTGTGGCTGTTGAAATGCACGCAGTCGCCGGGGTGCGTGCCCTCGCGGCGGGCGACGATATTCCAACGGGGGTATTTTTCGCTGTCACCGGGGGTGCCATGCGCGCGGATCAGTTGGGTTTGGAACCCATGCGCAGATAGGCGGGCGTCTAGGTGTTCGCAGATGTCGCGGTAACAGTCGCCCGGTGGGTTCAGCGTGGGGATGCGGATCAACTGTTGCGTCAGCGCGACCAGATCGTCGCGTTTGGCATCAATGGCGGCGGAGAGGCGTGAATTTTGTGACATACTCAAGTAGTGAGCCGCCGCCCGCCCGTTGGCAAGAGCCACACAGGCAGATCGCCGATATCACCGAGATGCAGCGCGGGTTAGCGCGCCGCAGTGATGCCCTTTATGGCGGTGAGAAAACTGCGGACCTCGTCGAGGGTATTATAGTGACACAAGGACACACGCACAGCCCCCTGCAGGCCCAACGGGGTCAGAATGTTGCCCGAATAATGGTCGGCTTTGCGGATATGGGTGCGGATGCCCTGCGCGTTCAGGGCCGCCACGATGTCGGCTGCGGGCAGGGTGTCCAAGGCGAAACACACAAGACCCTCGCGGGCAGGGTTATCGGCACCGCCCAAAATGGTGACGCCCGGCAGATCGGCAAGGCCGGGCAGGTTGCCCAACCCATGCAGCATCGCCTGCGTCAGCGCGTGTTCATGGGCGTGGATCGCAGCCCCTGCAGCCTCGATGCGGGTGCGACGGTCTGGGCTGGTGGTGTGCTGTGTGCCCAGCCAGTCCAGATAGGTCACCACGTCGGCAAACGTCGCATAGGCGCCGGTGTCGCGGGTGCCCATCTCCCACGCGGTTTCGGGGCCGTTGATCAGATGCTCCAAGGGCAAGGCGGTCATCCGGTCCGACACCCACGCAACCCCATACCCGTGCCGCGAGAACATCTTGTAGGGCGATACAACATACCCGTCGATGCCATAGGTATCGATATCAATATGGCCGTGGCTGGCGTGTTGGATGCCGTCAACGATGACAAACGCATCCGGGGCCACGGCGCGAATGGCGGCCGAAATCGCGGCAACGTCGTTGGCGATGCCCGTCACTGGCGAGGTGTGCAAAATCGTGGCGACGCGCACGTTGGGTGTCATATGTGCGGTATAAGCATCGGCGGTTACGGCCCCTGTCGCGTCGTCATGGGGGACGGATATGTAGGGCATATCTGCGGCGTTTGCCCAATGCGTCGCGGCGGACCGTGATGCGGGGTGTTCCACCGTGCTGCCGATGACCGCAGCACCGGCGCCCCCGCCCATCACTGCCGTACGGATCAGGCGAAATGTCAGTTCCGTGCCGCTTTCGCCCACAAAAAACTGCCCGCCGCGCGCATTGAAACATGTAGCCATGTCCGATTTGGCATCAGCGATGATCTGCCCCAACGCATGGGCGGCGGGGTTGTCGCGGCCTTGATTGTCGGGCAGGGCGGCAAAACGGGCCGAGGTTTCGACCACCGCGTTCAACGTTAATGCCCCGCCCGCGTTTTCGAAAAAGATACGGGGGCCTTGGAAAGGGCAACTGTCTACATGCGCAAAACGGTCGCGGATTTGAGACATCAATTCAGGGGCAAATGGGGGCATGGTGGTCCTGACGGGTTCATTTCACCACCCCATTCACGCCGCGAGGGGGCGCGTGTCAAGCTACGCGGGCGGCGGGCTGAAACAATCTGGGAACTCGAATGGGGCTGGTGCGTTTTACTTTCGACAGTCACACAGGAGAAAGCTATGTTAGAGTACGCAGGAGTAGGTGGATTTATTGTATTGGTCCTGAATATTTGGGCCTTGGTTTCCATCGTCGGTTCCGGGGCAACAACAGGGCCCAAAGTCCTGTGGACGCTTTTGGTTTTGGTCCTGCCGATCATTGGCTTTATCGTCTGGCTGCTGGCCGGGCCGCGTACTGGGAAGGTCGCCGCATAGAATGAACGAACCGCAGCGTTTCAGCTTTGCGATGGGCCGGACCGCCGTTTTCGGGGCAGGCAAGCAGATCGCTGCAAATAACCTTGGCCTGATTGCGGCTGGGGTTGCGTTTTATTCGATGTTGTCAGTGTTTCCAGCGCTTGCGGCGTTGATCGCGGTGCTCAGCCTGATCGCAGATCCGGCGGTGGTCATCGTGCAGCTTGAAGGCTTCCGCGACCTGATGCCCGACGCGGTTTACAATATTCTCAACCGCCAGATCGTGACGTTGGTCAGCGCAAGCTCCGGCACCTTGGGGTGGGCCGGTGTGGTGTCGTTGGGGGTCGCGTTGTGGTCGGCGCGGGCCGGGGTTGGTGCCATGATACACGGGCTGAATTTGGTGTACGGCCACAAAGGCCGGTCGAGTTTCTGGCATTATTTGCGTGCGCTGTTGTTGACGGTCAGCTTGTTGTCTGTGGGCGTGGTATCTGTGCTTACGATTGTGATCGCGCCCATTGTGTTGGCGTTTGTGCCTCTGGGGCCGCTCGCGTCGTTGACGCTTGACGTGTTGCGGTGGGGCATCGCGATTGTAGTGATTTTTGGCGGCATTGGCCTGTTATACCGTTTTGGTCCCAACCGCAAAAGCGCCAAGACCAGTTGGTTGTCCCCCGGTGCCATCGTCGCAGGAACAAGCTGGGCCGCGATGTCTATCGCGTTTTCATTTTATGTGCGTCATTTTGGAAACTACAACGAGGTCTATGGGTCTATCGGGGCTGTGATTGCGATGTTGATCTGGTTGTGGCTGAGCAGCTTTCTTGTCTTGCTCGGCGCGGCATTGAACGCCGAAATTGAAAAACAACGCGTTCACCCCCAAGACCAACCGCAAGGTCCGCACACCCCTGTTACCACGGACCCCTTGGCGCAAAACAGGCCACGCAAACCACGCCTGGACGGCGTGTAAATGAGCGCCGCAAACCCCACGGTTTTACCCGTCGTAGCCCGATACCCATGCACAACACCGCGCGGTCAGCAGGCAACCAAACCCGTGGCGCGCCTAATAATTGCATCCGTGGGAAAACCGTGGTTAACGTGTTTTTCAACCCATCAGTGCAGAGATGCAGCCCGGTGCCGGGGCATTTCGCCGCAAGATTTAGGAACGAGGCAGATGCATGTCTAAGGCCGGGTTTCGGCAGGTCGCTCCCGAGGTTTTTTACAGTGACGGCGGTTTTCGGGCGGTTGGTCCCGAGGATATCGCATTTCTCAAAATGATCGCGGGTGCATCACCCAGAAAACGGGCCCGTTTGTGCCTCCATTCTGGGCCCGACGACCTGCAGCAGGAAATGGTTATCGTGATGCACCGTGAAGCCTATGTGCAGCCACATCGCCATCACACCCGCGTTGAGACATTCAGCCTGATCGAGGGGCGCTGTGTCGCTATCCTGTTTGAAGATACTGGTGCCGTACAAACGCAGGCGCAGTTGTCTGCGCCCGGCGGGGACGGTGCGTTTTTTTACCGCATGCCGAACAACCGATACCACACGCTACTTTTTCAAAGCGAATGGACCGTCTTTGTTGAAACCACAACAGGTCCGTTTGACCCCAGCACCAGCAACGCCGCAGATTGGGCGCCGGACGAAAGTGACCTGCCTGACGGCCACCGCTTTATGCGCGCGCTTTTTCCTGACGATGTGGGGGCCACGACCTAAATGCGGTGGCGGCGCGGCGACGATATCCCCAAATACGGAGAACTATGATGACCTGTCTTGTTTGTGCGGCTGATCGTGTTGAGCAACATCTTGATGTGGGGACCCACCCGGTGGCGTCCTTCTTTTTGGCAACGCAGGACGCGCCTGAGCAAACGTTTGGTCTGCGCCTTGGTCAATGCGCCCGCTGCGGGACCGTTCAGATGATGCAGCCGGTGCCACATAGCGCGCTGATCCCGCCCTATGATTGGCTGTTGGCCCGCGAACCCGAAGAGCACCTTGACCAAACCGTCGACCAGATTTTGGCTTATGGCACGTTGGGCGCAGACAGTGTTATCGCGGGAGTTAGCTACAAAGACGACACAACCATCGACCGGTTTCGGGCCAAGGGTTTCAACCAAACATGGCGGCTGGATCTTGCCCAAGATCTGGGCATCGCTGACCCCAGAGCCAATATCGAAACGGTTCAGAAATTCTGCACGCCCGATAGGATGGCGGAGGTTGCACAGGCGCGGGCCCCCGCGGATTTGTTGATCGTCCGGCACATTACCGAACACGCTGAAAATCTGGGGGCGTTCATGGCTGGGCTGGCGGCGCTGGTTAAACCTGAGGGGTTGATCATGCTAGAGATCCCCGACTGCAGCGCGAACCTGATTGACCATGACTATTGCATGGTGTGGGAAGAGCATTCTTTGTACTTTACCCCGCAGACATTTGGGTTAATCCCGCCATTGGGTGGGTTCAAAACGCTGTGCCTTGATGTTCACCCACGCCCGTTTGAAAACTCCCTTGTGCTCATTGCTCAGAAAACCGATGCCCCTTCTGGCGATATCGCAACAGTGCCGGAACAGCGCGGGTTGCTTGCGGCCTACGCAAGCGCCTATGACAAAACAAAAACCGACGTCCGCACGCGTCTTGAAGCGGTTCGTGCCGAACAGGGGCCGATTGCTCTTTTTGGGGCGGGTCATCTGGCGCATGCCTTCGTTAACTTCCTGGATATTGCCGACCTGATTGATTTTGTCGCAGATGATACGCCGCAAAAGCAGGGTAAATTTCTGCCCGGAGCACGGTTGCCGATTTTGCCCAGCTCGGCGTTGGTAGAGCGGGGCGTAAAGCTCTGCCTGCTCGCGTTATCGATAAATAACGAGGATGCAGTTATCGGGCGCAATCAGGCGTTTGTTGATGCGGGCGGGGCGTTTCGGTCGGTTTTCCAATCTAGCCCACGGTCCATTTTCGAGCCGGATGGGTGAGGCGATGTGAAGCCATGCGTGATGTTTCAGACACGTACCATTCTTTTTGTTGCGCAAGTCGGCGGTGGCGTTGGCGGCGGGTTTTTCCAGACATAGACTGAGGTGAATGAAAAAAGGGTGAAACAATTGATCTCAAAACAAAAGGTGCGTTTTCTGACAGTTGTCTGGGGACCGCGCTACATTCGAGAGTTTGTCTCTGTATCGCTTCCTAGCTTTTTGGCGCCGGGCAACATGCCGGCTCTGGCATGCACGTCCGAATTGGAATGCGTGATCCTGACCACCGAAGCATCCCGCGCCGATTTTGAACGGGAGCCAAGCTTTCATCGTTTGTGCGAAGTTGCCAAAGTCAGCTTTATATATATTGATGATTTGATCGCCTCTGGGGCATACGGTGTCACGCTGACCCTAGCCTACGCACGCGGGATAATGGACGCGGGCGCGGCGCAGACAGAGACGTGGTTTGTGTTCATGAACTCTGATTTTGTGCTGGCGGATGGCAGTCTGGGGGCGTTGGCGGAGCGTCTGACTGACAAACCGGGTGCAATTATGTCTGCTTCGTTGCGGGCCAACGCGGAAGCCGCCCTTCCCCTGCTTGAGGCACGACTTTCAGCGGATCGTCCTGAGCTGGTTCTGCCGTCACGCGATGCCGTACGCATTGCGCTGGATCATCCGCACCGCACCGTAATTTCAAGAACTGCAACGCTGCCATCCATTTATAACACGAGTTTTACTCAGGTGTACTGGCGCGTTGATGAGGATACGCTTTTATCCCGTAACTTCCTTATCTTCATGCTTGCCATCCGGCCGCAGGTGCCAATGCCGCTGGTTTCATCATATTCAGACTACGGCTTCGTTCCCTCTTTGGTCCCTGATGGGCCAATCGACGTCATTGACGATTCCGACACGTTTTTCATGCTTGAACTACAACCTGAACAGCAAGAAGCTGAAATGCTTAAAATAGGCTCTACCACGCCGGAGGCCATCGCACAGGGCTTGCAGGAATGGACAACTGCCGAGCATCGGTTTTGCGGAACCAAAGACGTTGTATTCCATGCCGCTGACTTGCCTGACAAACTTGTCGATGCTCGGCGGGAAATTGATCATTACGTCGCGCGGATCACGACACATCTCACGAAGCCCAAAGAAGACAAGTTTCATAGGTATTGGCTGCAAGGCGTGGCCTTCTGGCAAACCTACCGCGGCGGCGGGCCGGGGCGTGACGCTCCGCCAGAGCTCGCAACCGAAGAACAACCAAGCCAACGTGAGGGTGTTTTGGGCACCGTTTTGTCAAGGATCGTTCCCAAACGCTTCCGTCCAAAGGGGTCTGTGCGCGTTGGTGGGTTACTAAGGCAGTGGATCATCCCGTCGCCGCCCTATCCGATTTGGACCGCGGGTTACAGCGCGCGTGCATTGTTAAAAATATGCGCCCGCGCCAATCTGGGAGCAAAACCCTGTGTGGTGTGGAACGAGGCAGATGCCGCTGACGGTATTACGCGCCGTTGGGTAGAGGTATTTTCTAAAAGATGCGGAGCAGAAACAAGCACTTGGGGTGCAGTAACGCCGCAGAAAACCCAAGAGTACAGTAGCTTTATTTATGTATCAAACAAGACCCATACAGCCAATGCGGTTCAGAATATAGCGGACCTGATTGCAGCCACTACAACTGCAACAAACTGTTTTTTGTTTGTGGACCAAACACATACAAAATTTGGGGCGGAACCACCGCAGAAAATGATCGCTGATATCATGATCAATTGTGACCCGTCACCGATATCGGCGGGAACCAAGATGGAATTACATTCTGCGGGCTATAGTCGGGATATTTGGCTGACGTCGCTCCAAAAGCGCGCGGCGCGGGCGCTGGTTGTGGACAGTCCTTTGGCGTTGTTCAGATCTCCGATGCACCTCTTGGGTGCGGTTTTGGCAACGCTTACGTTGATGTTGCAAAACCTGCTTGCCTCCAACCGAACGTCGGATGGGCAGTATTTGGCGTTGGCTGTTTTGATTGAGGTTTCCAAGCAGGCGGACACACCCTGCCGACACGCAAGCCAGCAAACACATGATAGGTGACCTGAGTCCCAAGTCTCCTCCAGCTTTGCGCGGAGTCCTTAGGGTTAAATCTTTGGCGTTAAGCTGCCATTTTGTCCATCGCCTTTCTCTGCAAGAATTCCGCCGGCGTCAGGTTGCCCAATGCGGAATGAGGTCTG
>NZ_JBDVLG010000015.1:0-4166 GCF_039970775.1 Roseobacter sp. | reverse complement strand
AACTGATCACTGCATGGCGCATCGATTTTAACCACCACCGGCCACACACAAGCCTCGCTGGTCTGACACCAGCGGAATATGCTAACCGGTCAATAAAAGACCAAAACCTGAACAGAACTAACCTAAATTAGCGGACTCAATGAAGAGCAGGGCAATGCCTCCAGGGGTTTCGATAGGGGCCGCCTTTCAACCCATTGGTTAAAAATATATGCCTCTCCCGAAAGAGAGGTAGTCCATGACCCAAAACAGCAAAATCTGGCAACACAAAAAAACCGGTGGCTTGTACCGGATCATCACACCCGACGCCCGCATCGAAGCCACGCTGGAATGTGCCGTAGTGTACGAAAGCCTTGCAGATGGGGCCATTTGGGTGCGCCCCAAGTCCGAATTCTATGACGGGCGGTTCTGCAATCTTTCCGGTGAAGACGTGGTATCCCGTCAGGGCTAGGTGTGATGGGGGGGGGCACCTCGACTTTGGCGCGCCCACACTACCGCGCGATCACGATATCCGCGCGCAACCCGCCCAGCCGGTCCGAGCTGCTCAGCCGCAACACCCCGCCGTGGGCCCGCGCAATATCAGTCGCAATCGCCAGCCCCAGCCCCACGCCGCCGCCGCGGTCCTGATTGCGGGCTGCATCCAACCGGGTAAAGGGGCGCGTGGCCTCGGCCCGCCTGTCTTGAGGAATGCCGGGCCCGTCATCCTCGACCCGGATGCGCAGCGTTTTATCGGTCAGGAACACCGATACTTCGGCCATTGCCCCGTATCGCACCCCGTTCGAAATCAGATTGTCCACCGCCCGGCGGATCGCCAGCACGTTCAGCTTGACCATGCCCGTGCCTTCGCCGTCAGGGGGCATCAACGTGACATCGCGCCCCGCGCGGCAGGCGTCCTCGACGATAGAGGCCACCAAGGCGCGCGGCTCAACTGGTTCTGGGTCGCCCTCGCCCGCCCCTTTGACGAAATTCAGGAACGCATCTAACATCCCTTGCATGTCATCGACATCTTGCTCCAAGGCAACGCGTTCTTCGTCTTCTAGCATCGACAGGCTCAACCGCATCCGCGTCAGCGGCGTGCGCAAATCGTGGCTGACGCCCGATAACATCAACGTACGCTGTTCAATCTGCCGTTCAATCCGGTTGCGCATATCAAGAAACGCGTTCCCCGCCGAACGCACCTCAAGCGCGCCCCCTGGGGTGTAGGGTTCGATCCGCCCCCGGCCAAAGCCCTCTGCCGCGCTGGCCAACCGTTTGATCGGACGCAGCTGGTTGCGCAGATACAAAATGGCGATGAAAGTCACCACCCCTCCGAAAAACACCATATTCACAAACAGTTGGTGCGGGTTAGAGGCCGAGATCCGACGCCTGTCAAAGCTCACTTTCACCGGGCCCTGCCGCGTTTCAGCGTAAACATGCACACGGCGGTCTTCGGTCAAATCAACCCAAGTGGCGCTCTGCACCAACGCGGGCAACATCGACACAATCACCCGGCCGGAAAAATCCAAGGGTCCGCGGAGATGCCCGGCCGGGACATCTTCCTGCGCGACAGGATCAACGGTAATCGCAAGTTCTGACACTTGGCTGATCACATAACTACCCACAGAGCTGCGATCGGGTGCGTTGTCGACGACATCCAACACCAAATGCAGCTCGCGCGCGACGGCGGTGGTCATTTGTCGGGTGACGTCCTCAAAGTGGCGCGTCAAAAACAGCACCGTCACCACTAGTTGCAACACAACCACCGGCAACAGCAAAATCAAAACCGCGCGCGCATAAAGGCTGCGCGGCATATAATGTTTGAGCCAAACGAAAGACATAGGTTAGACCCTAACGGCGCCCCCAACCTTTAGAAAGAGCGAATGCCCATGCCGCCCCCAGATGCTTTTGATCCCCCCATCGGTGTGCCGCAAACCTTGCAGCCGGGGGTGCGGCGTGTCGTGGCCCTGAACCCATCACCGATGACATACCGGGGCACCAACACCTATCTGGTCGGCCACACCGACATCGCGGTGATTGACCCCGGACCCAACGCGCCCGCCCATCTTGACGCCATATGCGACGCACTGACCCCCGGCCAACGGATCAGCCACATCATCGTTACCCATGCCCACCTTGACCACGCCCCATTGGCCCGCCCCTTGCAAGACCGATGTGGCGCGCCGATCTTGGCGTTTGGGCCGGCCCACGCGGGGCGCTCTGAGGTGATGCAACGTTTGGTGGCGGGCGGGCTTGTGGCCAGCGGCGAAGGTGTGGATACCCAATTTACGCCAGATCACACCTGCGCCGATGGCGATATCATCCAAGGCCCTGATTGGCGGCTGCAGGTGCTGCACACGCCCGGACACATGGGCAACCATATTTGCCTTGGCTGGAATGATATCTGCTTTACTGCTGATCATGTTATGGGGTGGGCCAGTTCGCTGGTGTCGCCGCCAGACGGCGATCTGACTGATTTTATGGCGTCATGTCGGCGTCTGCAAAACCACAGCTGGCGGCGGTTTTATCCTGGGCATGGCGATGTGATCGAAGACCCGCACGGGCGTCTTGAGTGGCTGATTTCGCATCGTCTGGCGCGTGAAACAGCGATCCTTGATGCGCTGGCCGTGGGCCCATCCGACGCGCAGACCCTCGCTCAGACAATATACCGCGACACGCCCGCCAGCTTGATCCCGGCGGCCACGCGGAATGTCTTTGCCCAACTGATTGACCTAGTTGGGAAAAACAAGATATCCCCTGCGGCGTCGCTGGCCGTCGACACGGTTTTTTATCGCCGCTAGAGATCGCGGTCGTTAATTTTCAAAATTCATGCAAAACCCTCTGGACGCGGCAAAACCGCACTGCTATATCGCCCAGACCGTTCCGGCGTAGCTCAGCGGTAGAGCAGTTGACTGTTAATCAATTTGTCGTAGGTTCGATCCCTACCGCCGGAGCCATAAATATTACCAAATAACATATTTTACTATATTAAATAAAACACTTACTAGATTTATGAATTTTTATCGATTTGGTGTGTGTTGGCATTTGGATTAAATTTCGGGTTACACACCTAGAGACTAAGTCCCGGATTAATCAATGAGCATTCGCAGAATCGGAAAGAAAGGCACTTTCCAGATATACCGACGCATCCCCGTTCGCTTTGATCAGCTCGAATTGGGTGTGTTCTTCAAAAAAGCCTCAAGACCGAAATTAGGCCAGTCGCAAAATCCAAGGCCTAAAAAATCTGGGACACCAGGCTTTTGGAGTGGGAAGCCATGCTGGCTGGCGGCGATGCATCAGCCAGGAATTATCATCAAAAAGTTTCTGAAATCGCCAATCATTTGGGCTTCGCGCACATACAAGCAATAGAACTAGCAAACCAACCTGTCGACGACATACTGCACAGGATTGAAACGGCGGACACAAACAGCGGCCCTAGCCAAGTTCGTCAAGGATGACCAAGTCGATCTTGGAAGGCAAGATCAGCCATCTTCGCAGCCTTTCCAAGGGCCTTTTCGTGCTCAAATGCGTTGACGAGTTCGACGGTTGAGAAGAAACGCACTTTGCTTCTGTGGTGCTCGATCGCCTGCACGCGGATGACTGTCGCAACATGGCTTTTGCCGGTGCTGGGTCGGCCAATTAAGTCGACGTTTTCCGCGTTTTCCCCTCTCGGCAGATTGCGTCTCAATCGCCTGCCGGGCAATGTATGAACTCACCGCGATGCAATTGCCGGACTGTGGCCTCGTGGATATCGCTCGACGTAAAGTCAAAGCCCGTGCTGTAATGAACCGATCAGGCGTCGACAAAAGGACTAGTCATCAGCAGTGGTATGACGCTTTGCGATCTGCTGCTGGACTGAAGGAAGGTTTGATTGGTCCGGCCCCGAAGCCCCTGTGACCGCCCATGTTATCCTCAAAACAATGAAGGCAAAGCTTGCACCACTGGTAGCAAAGACGCTCATCAACCCATCGGCGAAACGGCCAGCTCCTGCCCTAAGGGATGCCGGAGTACTTTATCGCGAGGACACCTCAGTAGCAGAAGGCAGTCGCGACGTAAGCGTCCGGTGTAGGCGCTTTTTTTTCATTGACTTGCAGGCCGCACACCGATCCACGGGCCATTTCGTTGCTCTCGGATTACTGCCGTCCACCTGTCGGCACTAGAGTTGCACCAGTTTATAATGACCGGATCGATTG
>NZ_JBDVLG010000014.1:0-45409 GCF_039970775.1 Roseobacter sp. | reverse complement strand
CGACGTATCAGAGCCCGTTCCCCCCCAGGCGCCGCTGCTCTTGGAAAACCAGGAGACTGCGCAGACCGAAACCGATGCGGCAGAAGATTTGTCGCGCCTTATGGCGGAGGCCGACACGCAGATGCAAGATCCCGGCGGGGCCACCCGTCGCAGCGCCTTTGACCACTTGCGCGCCGCCGTCGCCGCCCGGTTTGCCGATAAAACCATGCGCGATACCACGCTCGAAGAAACCGTCGCTCAACCCTATCGCAAAGATCTGGCCCAGGCAGTGAAACCTCGCCGACCCGTGGCCTCTGGATCGCGCGCGCGACCGCGCCGGTCGTCAGAGCTTGCCCCACTTCGGCTCGACGCAGAGCAACGGGTTGATACCGGAAACCTACGCAAAAGCAGACCTTTGCGGCAAAATCTCGCCGCGGCCAATCATGCAGATGATACGGTGCCTGCCAGCGACAGCGGGTTTCCCGGCTTTGCGCAAAACGTCGATGCAACCACCTTGCCAGAGCTGGTCGAGGCTGCAGCCGCCTATCTTGGGTTTGTCGAAGACCGCGTTGACTTTTCGCGCCCCGAATTAATGGCCAACGTGCGACAGGCCCATCCCGGCGATTTTGATCGCGAAAACGAACTGCGTGCCTTTGGGCAATTGCTCAGAAGTGGGAAAATCGAACGAATCGAAGGCGGGCGGTTTCGCGCCGCCGACAGCATCGGGTTTCAACCTGATGAACGAGCGGCCGGGTGACGTCGTTTAAGGGTCCGCCTTGTCGGGATCGGCTTGCCCGACCCCTTTGAAGACAAACTTAAATGGCAAGGCCCACACCACGCCCAACACGACGTAAATAAACAATTCCAACAGGATAGACGGGCGTTCTAACCAGTTGATCACCGTAATCGACGTGACAATATAAAGCGGTAGCCCGATCAAGAGGATCAAAAGCGATAATCTGCGTCGGGCTTTATAGGTTAGGGCCATTTGGTCTCTCAATCGGCAAAGGGATCCGTCACAAGGACCGTGTCCTCGCGTTCGGGCGAAGTAGAGAGTAGCGCGACAGGGCAATTGATCAACTCCTCGACACGGCGCACATATTTGATCGCATTGGCGGGCAAATCAGCCCAACTGCGCGCGCCTTCGGTCGATTCCGACCAGCCGGGCATTTCCTCATAAATCGGCGTGCAGCGCGCCTGATGATCCGCCGCCGTGGGCAAATAATCCATCCGCTCTCCGTCCAGATCATAGCCCACGCAAATTTTCAGCGTCTCGAAACCGTCCAACACGTCCAGCTTGGTGAAGGCGATACCCGTCACACCGGATGTCGCGCAGGTCTGGCGCACCAACACCGCATCAAACCACCCGCATCGCCGTTTGCGCCCGGTAACTGTGCCAAACTCATGGCCACGCTCGCCCAAACGTTGCCCGTCCGGGTCATCCAATTCTGTCGGAAACGGGCCTTCCCCGACGCGCGTCGTGTAGGCCTTGACGATGCCCAACACGTAATCGATCGCACCCGGCCCGACGCCAACACCCGTGGCCGCCTGCCCCGCGATGACATTTGACGAGGTCACAAACGGGTAAGTCCCGAAATCAATATCCAGCAACGCGCCCTGCGCGCCTTCAAACAGGATCCGTTTGCCGGCCTTGCGCTTTTCGTTCAACACCTTCCAGACCGGGGCCGCATATTCCAAAATACGCGGTGCGACCTCACGCAACTGCGCCAACAGCGCGTCACGGTCCACCGGCGCGATCCCAATGCCGCGGCGCAGCGGGTCGTGGTGCTGCAACGCACGGTCCACGCGTGCCTCTAATGTGGCAAGATCCGCCAAATCGGCAACCCGCACAGACCGCCGCCCGACTTTGTCTTCGTAGGCCGGGCCAATACCGCGCCCGGTGGTGCCGATCTTGGTGCCCTTGCTCGCGGCTTCTTCGCGCGCGCGGTCCAATTCACCGTGGATCGGCAGGATCAGCGGCGTGTTTTCCGCGATCATCAGAGTTTCGGGGGTGATTTCAACGCCCTGTTCGCGGATCGTCTCGATCTCTTTGAGCAGGTGCCACGGGTCCAGAACCACACCGTTGCCGATCACCGATAGCTTGCCACCGCGCACAACGCCCGAAGGCAGCGCGTTCAATTTGTAGACTTTACCGTCGATCACCAGCGTGTGACCTGCGTTATGTCCCCCTTGGAACCGTGCAATCACGTCTGCCCGCTCAGAGAGCCAGTCCACGATTTTGCCTTTTCCCTCATCGCCCCATTGCGCACCGACGACGACTACATTGGCCATGGCTGATCCTCTCAAATGTCCGTCAAACCCGCGCCGGTATAGCCGCACAGTCTCCGGGGCGAAAGCGAAAAAGCCGCATCACGCATGGCGATCTGCACCACCGCTTTCCCCATGGACATTCCCCCAGCCACACACGTAGTTTCCCGCGAAATTGCGCAAGGCGGAGACAGCGATATGGGTTTTCTGACACGGTGGGCGTTTGCCTTTGTATTGCTGGCCCTGACCTTCAACCCAACCCCATACAACTATATCCAATGGGTGCGTGACTATGGCGGCACGAACCTATCTGTTGCGGTGTTGCTGGGGTTGGTGCTGGCGATTGGCTACATCATTTACCTGCGCGCGACGTTGCGGTCGATTGGGGCGGGCGGCATGGTTTTGGTGCTGGCCGTTGTTGGTGCGCTGATCTGGGTGTTGCATGATCTAGGCGTGCTGCGGCTGAACAATTCGAGCCTGAACGTCTGGCTTGGGGTGCTGGCGCTGTCGGTGGTGCTTGGGATCGGGCTCAGCTGGAGCCACGTGCGCCGTGCCCTGTCGGGCCAGTCCGATGTAGACGACGTGGACGACTAACCCGCCCACGCCTTTGCCACATGATCAGCCGTCTAATGAAACCGGCGCGCCGTGTGGGGTGCGCAAATAGGCGGCTTCCCAATCGGCCTTTACCTTTTCGGCCTCTTGCGGATCGGCCAAGGCCATTTGCGCCAACACCTGTTCCAATGTGTCCAGCCACGCGATGAAATAATCGTGCCCGCCATCCAGGTCCTTGGACAGACCGTGTTGCTTTAGCATCGCGCCGAATTGCGTCGCCCAATCGGGCCAATCAAACTGCCCCGCTTCGTTCAAATACACTGTCAACGCAAAGACTTGCGCGTGCCAAGGTTCGGTGAACACCGGATCAGGTTGGGCGGTCATGCGGGCTCCAGATAGCTTTGCCATAGATCCAACACGACCTCGTCGCGGGGGTGTTCGGGGTGGGCCCAAAGTTCAGATGCGGCAATAGCCACCGCATAAAGCGGCTCTGCTGCGTCGCCCATCCGGTGGGCCGAACTGTCGGGCAAAATATGCGTGCCATGCATCCGCACGATCCGCCCCACTGCGCCCGCCGCATAGCCCGGCAGCCGCGTGTGCCCCCCATCGACCTGCGTATTGGCGGCAAGACGGCGGGTGCGCACGGCGTCACCGGGTTGGAATTTTTGCGCAATGTCACTGGGCCGATCCGACGGGCCGCCTGCGGCCAACATCGGCGCAACCTTCTGTGCGGTCAGCGTGCGGTCGGCCATGGGCGTGGGGGCCGTGTCACCGGCGGCCAACTCTTCACGGCTGACCAGCTTGGTCTCGACCAACAAGTCCGCCAAAGCCGCCATCCATTTTTCGTAGTAGGAAAAACGGGCGTAATCCAACGGAGCTAACCTTTCGCGGGCATGGCGCGACACGTCGATATTCCATGTGCCGTGGGCCGCAGATGCCAAGGTCAACGCCAATGCCCGCGGGTGCCAGTCCGCGTGAAAGATCACGCTTTCGTCCTCGGGAATCACCGGCCCATCGCCATAGCGCCCGCCCATGTCATGCAGCCGGGTCACGGGGTCACCGCCAGTCCGGTGCCGATCATGCTGTCGCGGGTGATCAAATCCATCAACGCCGCCTCGTCCATGTGGCCGGTGCCTTCGGGACGACGTGGGAGAACCAAATACCGCACCTCAGCGGTGGAATCCCACACCCGCACCGCCGTCTCTTCTGGCAATGTCACACCAAAATCAGCCAACACTGCGCGCGGTTCACGCACCGCACGCGCACGGTACGCGTCAGATTTATACCACCCCGGCGGAATGCCCAGCAACGGCCACGGATAGCAGCTGCACAAGGTACACACGACCATATTATGCGTCTCGGCGGTGTTCTCAACGGCCACCATATGTTCGCCTTGGCGCCCGTAGAACCCCAGATCGGCGACAACTGCGGTCGCGTCTTGCAACAACGCCGCCTTGAACGCCGGGTCCAGCCAGGCACGGGCGACGACCTGCGCACCGTTCCGAGGGCCGATCTTATTTTCGTAAGTGTCAATAATTGTGTCCAGCGCGGCGGGGTCGACCAACCCTTTGCGTGTCAGAATCGTTTCGAGCGCCTTGACGCGGAGCGCCGGGTCAGAGGGCAGCAGGCTATGCGGGTGGTTTGGATCATCATGTGGCATAACGCGGACTTTGATCTTCCCCGCCCGCGTTGTCCAGTACGATCCCACCTATCGGGGCCATTCGTCTGAGATATAGATGTTTTTCCGTGCGGTCCGGGGTGCGATACCCGCAGTGATTGCCCCATATCTTAGCGCCCCCCGTTGATCCGAACGCCCATAGAACACCCGCAACAGTTGCGCATGATTTTGGCACAGCACCGGCCTCCCATTTCGGGCATATCGCCATGCACATTGCAGATGCTGTGAAATCCGGGGCAATCCTCCCTTGCGAGCAACCGCAAACTTGCCTAGATACCCCGAAAGTAATTTGAACCACATTGGGTCATCCATGGAAAACGTCGTCCTGATCGTCCACCTTATACTGGCACTTGGCCTGATCGCTGTCGTCTTGTTGCAGCGCTCCGAAGGCGGTGGCCTGGGTATGGGCGGCGGAGGTGGCGGCGGGGCCATGTCAGGCCGCGCGGCTGCAACCGCGTTGGGCAAAATGACCTGGGCCTTGGCCGCGGCATTTATTTGCACATCAATCACCTTGACGATCTTTGCCGCTGAAAATGCGTCTGGGTCTTCGGTGATCGACCGGTTGGGCGTGACGCCCCCTGCCCTGAACGAACCTGCCAGCCCTGATCTGCCGGATGGCGATTTGCTGCTGCCCCCTGCTGCGGATGATACGACACCGCTCGTTCCCGCTGTAGATTAATCTCTTACTACAACCCCTTGCGGGTGTAGGACGTTTTGCAACAGCATGTTGCGGCGCGTCTTGCTTTTTCCACCCGAATCCTGTTAGGCTTAAGTCCCGTGGAGTTGCGATTTTCGCAACCCATCCGGGCGGCTTGTTTTTGACCGCGTAGATGCACGGGAGCATATCTGACCATGGCACGTTACATTTTCATCACCGGCGGTGTTGTTTCCTCTCTGGGCAAAGGGTTGGCATCGGCAGCTTTGGGTGCATTGCTTCAGGCGCGCGGGTTTTCTGTGCGTTTGCGCAAATTGGATCCGTATTTGAACGTCGATCCCGGCACGATGTCACCGTTTGAACACGGCGAGGTGTTCGTCACCGACGACGGCGCCGAGACGGATCTTGATCTGGGCCACTACGAACGGTTCACCGGGGTCGCGGCACGCAACACCGATTCTATTTCGTCCGGTCGGGTCTATTCCACCGTGCTGGAAAAAGAGCGCCGTGGTGATTATCTGGGCAAAACCATTCAGGTGATCCCGCATGTTACCAATGAAATCAAAGCCTTCCTTGATGTGGGCGGCGATGAGGTTGATTTCATGCTGTGCGAGATTGGCGGCACCGTTGGTGACATCGAAGGGCTGCCGTTTTTCGAGGCCATCCGCCAATTCGCCCATGACAAACCCCGCGGCCAGTGCATTTTCATGCACCTGACATTGCTGCCCTATCTGGCCGCCTCGGGCGAGCTGAAAACCAAACCGACACAGCATTCGGTCAAAGAATTGCAATCCATCGGCATCGCACCCGACATCTTGGTATGTCGTTCCGAACAGCCGATCCCCGAGAAAGAACGCGAAAAAATCGCACTGTTCTGTAACGTGCGCAAAGAGGCCGTGGTTGCGGCCTACGACCTGAAAACCATCTATGACGCGCCACTGGCCTATCACGCGCAGGGCCTTGATCAGGCGGTGTTGGACGCCTTTGATATCTCCCCCGCACCACGCCCGGATATGACCGTCTGGGACGACGTCTCTGACCGGGTGCACAACCCCGAAGGCGCCGTGAAAGTCGCGATTGTAGGCAAATACACCCAGTTGGAAGACGCGTATAAATCCATCGCCGAGGCGCTGACCCATGGCGGCATGGCCAACCGGGTCAAGGTCAAGGTGGAATGGGTCGATGCCGAAGTGTTTGACCAATCGGATGACGTGGCCACGCATCTCGAAGGGTTCCACGCTATTTTGGTGCCCGGCGGGTTTGGCGAACGCGGCACCGAGGGCAAGATCAAGGCCGCACAATATGCGCGCGAAAACGGCGTGCCCTATTTGGGCATCTGCCTGGGCATGCAGATGGCCGTGATCGAAGCCGCGCGCAATGTGGCCAACATCAAGACGGCCGGGTCCGAGGAATTTGACCACGAATCGGGTAAAAAGCGCTTTGAACCTGTGGTTTACCACCTCAGGGAATGGGTGCAGGGCAACGCAAAGGTATCGCGTAAAGTCGGCGACGACAAAGGCGGCACCATGCGGTTGGGCGCCTATGATGCGGTGCTGGCCGAGGGGTCAAAAGTGGCCGAGGTTTACGGCACCACCACCATCGACGAACGCCACCGCCACCGCTATGAGGTGGATATCAAATACCGCGACAAACTCGAAACCGCGGGCCTGCGGTTCTCGGGCATGTCCCCAGACGGCACGTTGCCCGAAATCATCGAATGGCCCGATCATCCGTGGTTTGTCGGGGTGCAGTTCCATCCAGAGCTGAAATCCAAACCGTTTGACCCGCACCCGCTGTTCAAGGATTTTGTCCGCGCGGCCAAAGAAATCTCGCGCTTGGTCTAAGGGACATAGCACGCCGTTTTCCGATTGCGTCTGGGCGCTAAACGTCTAAACGGGCGGCGTGCTGAGCTATCAACATATCTACCACGCCGGAAATCTGGCGGATGTGCATAAGCACGCGCTTTTGGCGTGGATGTTGACGTATCTGACGCGCAAAGACAAACCTATCAGCTATATCGAAACCCATGCGGGGCGCGGGCTGTACGATCTGTCATCGGACGCGGCACGCAAAACCGGCGAGGCCGCGCAGGGCATAGAGGCCGTGTCGGGCTGGTTTGCCGCTGACCATCCACTGGCGCAGGTTTTGGCCGATTTGCACCGCGCGCATGATGCCACCAGTTACCCCGGATCACCGCTGATTGCGGGCAAATTGCTGCGCGCCACCGACCGCATGCACCTGGCCGAAATGCACCCCACAGAACACGCCGCGCTGCGTCAGGCGATGCGGGGGTACCCGGCGAAATGCTACCAACAAGACGGCTTTGCGCTGGCCCATGCGCTGACCCCGCCGACCCCCAGACGCGGGTTGATGTTGATCGACCCCAGCTATGAAATCAAAGACGACTATGCCCAGATCCCCAAACATATCGCGCGGATCACACGGGCGTGGAATGTGGGCACCATTTGTGTGTGGTATCCGCTGCTGACATCGCAGTTGCACGCCCCCATGCTGGACGCGTTGATCGCCAAATACCCCGATGCGCTGCGCCATGAAGTGCGGTTCCCCCCTGCCCGCCCCGGCCACGGGATGATCGGATCGGGTCTTTTTGTGATCAACCCGCCCTATGGGGTGTCGCACGCCGCAACGCAGCTTGGCACGTTGTTTGGAACGTTGGGTCACCCACCCCAGACGCGCTGTTAGGCAGGTTGCGTTTTGTATTTTGCCTGCCACACTGTGCGTATGTTTTGTAAATGCCCACTGCCGTTTTATCGGTGATGCCCCGCCCGCGCACCGTGTTTTTCTAAACCCGCCTAACCCGACGAGTTGCCCATGTTTGAACGCCTGTTTCCACGCAGAAAACCCGACCCGAAACCATTGCCACAACCAGATGCCCAGTTGGCCTTGGGTGCGTTGCTGGTGCGGGTGGCCATGGCGGACCGCAGTTATGAGGCCACCGAAGTCAGCCAGATTGACCGCATTTTGTCGGCCACCTTTGGGCTCAAACCGTTGGATGCCGCCAAGCTGCGCGCAACCTGTGAGGCGCTCGAACGGCATGCGCCCGGCACGCCCGAATTTGCCCAAATCCTGCGCGATGAAATCCCCTATGAAGACCGCAAGGCGCTCGCCGATGCCATGTGGACGGTGGCTTTGGCCGACGGCGACCGCGCCCTTGACGAAGAAATACAACTGTTGGCCATCGAAACCGCCCTTGGCCTCAGCGATGAAGACATCGCCGCCGCCCGCCAAACAGCCCTGCGACACACGTGACATTTGCACGCCCACAAAACGGAACTATATCAACGATATGTTTGCTGATTTCATAAAACGGTTGACCCAACCCTCTGACGAGGCGCTTCCCGATGAGGACGCGCGTCTGGCTCTTACTGCGCTGCTGGTTCGTATCGCCCGATCCGACAACGACTATAGCGACCGCGAAAAAACCCGGATCGACCAGATCACGGCGCGGCGCTATGGCATAGGCCCCGGCGCAGTCACCGCATTGCGCGCCGAAGCCGAAGCGTTAGAGGCAGAGGCCCCTGATACGGTACGTTTCACCCGCGCCATCAAAGACGCCGTCCCATATGAAGAACGCCGCGCCGTGGTGCACGCCTTATGGCAGGTGGTGTTGGCGGATGGCGCGCGCGCCCAAGAAGAAGACGCATTGGTGCGTATGGTGACCAACTTTCTGGGCATCAGCGACCGTGATTCTGCGCTCGCCCGGCAGGCCGTCGACGGCAGCGCCTGACCCCTCCGGCCCACAGATGGTGCGCGGCTGCGCCATCTGCACGCATCGCAGCATCCGGCCCAAAATCGCAGTGCAGCGCACTCATTTCATGCATTCTACATTGCAAAACCCGTAGATCTGCCTCTTTATAAAGCATTGATTCACGTGTGGGACATCGCATTTTGGCACCAGACCAACCCGTTATAGAGATCACCGATCTCCACAAGGCTTACGGCCCGCTTGAGGTTTTGAAGGGCGTCAGTATCCGCGCGCCCAAGGGCCATGTTGTATCGTTGATTGGCTCGTCCGGGTCTGGCAAATCCACGCTTTTGCGGTGTTGCAACCTGCTCGAAGACAGCCAGCAAGGCGAGATATCGTTCAAGGGCGAACCCGTGCGTTGGAAAGGTGCGGGCCATAACCGGCGCCCCGCAGATGCCGCCCAAGTGCTGCGCATGCGCACCAATCTGTCGATGGTCTTTCAACAGTTTAACCTGTGGTCACATATGTCCATCCTACAAAACGTGATGGAAGCGCCGCTGACCGTTCTGGGGCGCGACCGGACGCAGGTCGAAGAGGCCGCGCGCGGGTACCTCGACAAGGTCGGGATCGGCGACAAATGCGATGCCTATCCCGCGCAATTGTCGGGGGGGCAACAACAGCGTGCGGCGATTGCGCGGGGATTGTGCATGGAACCGCAAGCCTTGCTGTTTGACGAACCCACATCCGCCCTCGACCCCGAGCTGGAACAAGAAGTCGTCAAGGTTATCAAAGATCTAGCCGCCGAAGGGCGGACGATGATCATTGTGACCCACGACATGAAACTGGCCCGCGATGTGTCAAACCACGTGGTGTTCCTGCATCATGGGCGGATCGAAGAACAAGGCCCGCCGGATACGGTTTTTGGCGCGCCAAAATCCGAACGATTGCGTGGGTTTCTGTCAGCCACTCACGCGACATAATCACCATAATAAACTGGGAGACGATCAATGAAAAACCTCATCCTCACCACCACAATTCTGGCGGCAACCGCTGGTGTGGCACTGGCCGATGGCCACGGCAAAACCATACGCTTAGGTACAGAAGGCGCCTACCCTCCCTATAACTTCCTCAACGATGCGGGCGAAGTTGATGGGTTCGAACGCGAAGTGGGCGACGCCCTTTGCGCCCGTGCCGAACTGACCTGCGAATGGGTCACCAACGAATGGGACAGTATCATCCCCAACCTCGTTTCAGGCAACTATGATGTGATCATCGCGGGCATGTCCATCACGGATGAACGCGACGAAGTCATTGATTTCACGCAAAACTATACGCTTCCCGACCCATCTGGCTATATCGCGCTCTCTGCCGATGCAGACCTGAAATCGGGTATTCTTGCGGCGCAAACCAACACCATTCAGGCCGCCTTCATCGCGTCAGGCGCCGGCACGTTGGTTGAATTCGCGACACCCGAAGAGACCATCGCGGCCGTCAAAAACGGCGAAGCGGATGCCGTTTTGGCCGATAAGGCGTTCTTGTCCCCCATCGCCGACGCCGACGCCGACCTGGTTTTGCTAGAACAAGAAGAGCTCATCGGCGGTGGCATCGGCCTTGGTGTGCGCGAAAGCGATGCAGACCTGAAGGCCAAGCTCAACGCGGCCATCACCTCTATGAAGGACGATGGCACACTGAATAAACTGCTCGCAAAATGGGAAATTTTCGGACAGTTCTAAACAGACAACAGGGGGTGGCACGGGCCGCCCCCTGACCATTTAAGAGGCTCTTATTTTTAGTTTTTGTACAGATCCCAGCACCTTACCGGATTGGCAGTGGATGGCGTGTTACCTGACCACGGGCAAACACATGTCGATCTATTGGTCGGTCCTGACGGTGCTTTCTTTGCTGGCGATCACTGCGCCAATTGCGCTGCTGTTTGGCTTTGGTGGCGCCTCTGCAGCGCGCGCGCAGGTTGCACCCCTGCGGTGGTTGGGCAAAAGCTACATCTCTATTGTGCGCGGCGTGCCCGACATCGCGTTCTTCTTGTTTTTCGTGATCGCGCTGGATCAGGGTATCGAATATCTGCGCCACAAAGCGTTGTGCCCTGATGCGACCGCCCCGATCCGCCAAGGCAGTGACTTTGTCGTCTGTCAGGCGGCCAAAATGCCCTTGGGCAGCGCGCCGCAATGGGTGCACGAAACCTACGGGTTTTCCCTTGCGGTCCTGACGTTTGCCATCGTGTTTGGCGCGTTTGCGGCCAATGTTTTGTTTGGTGCCATGCAGGCCGTACCACGCGCGCAACTTGAAACCGCCGAAAGCTATGGCATGACGCAACGCCAAACGTTTTGGCGTATTTTGGTTCCGCAAATGTGGGTATTTGCCCTGCCCGGTCTGAGCAACCTTTGGATGATTTTGATCAAAGCCACGCCACTGTTATTTCTGCTCGGCGTAGAAGACATCGTTTATTGGGCCCGCGAATTGGGCGGCACCAAAACACCGCGGTTCACCGACTATCCGCATGGCGACTGGCGCATGTGGTACTTTCTGGCGCTGTTGGTGTTTTACCTGCTCTTCACGCGCGTATCCGAAGTGGTGCTGGCACGCATAATGGCCCGGTTGACACGTGGTCAGGCCACGGCGGCCGGCGAAGCCCAACGCAAGGCCACCTCATGAGTTGCCTGCAAACCATCCAAGACTATGGACTGCGCGCGATCGGCATCGGCGAACGGTTGCTTCCGCGCAACGACTTCACCCTATGCGAACAATTCACGCTGATCGGATCTGGCATGATCTGGAACGTCTATTTCGGCGTGGCGGCCTTGATGATGGGGTTTTTCTTTGCCACAGCTTTGGCCATGGGCAAGGCCTCACAGCGCAAAATTTTGCGCAAACCGGCGGAATGGTTCATCTTCCTGTTTCGCGGCTCGCCGTTGTTTATACAGTTCTTTTTTGCGTATTTCCTGTTCTTGAACCTCAAATCAGTGTCACCGCTGTTTGACCCATTTACGACCGCTTGGTTGGGCGCGCTGGTGGTGTTGTTCTTCAACACCGCCGCCTATTCCGCCGAGATCTTTTACGGCGCGCTGATGTCCATCCCAAAGGGCGACATCGAGGCCGCAGATGCCTACGGTCTGTCGGGGTGGATGCGGTTCAAACGGATCATCTGGCCCACCATGCTGCGGCTGGCATGGCCGTCTTATACCAACGAGGCGATCTTTCTGTTTCACGGCACCGCGCTGGTGTTTTTCTCGGGGTTTCCCGCGTGGCAACAACGCGGAGACGCGCTTTATTACGCCAGTTATTTCGCCGACAAGACGTTCAATCCCTTTGTACCCTACCCGATCCTTGCGTTCTATTTCATCATGCTTACGCTGGTGGTGATTGGTGTTTTTGGTCTGGTGAACAAACGGCTGAACCGCCATTTACCCCAAACCATGCGTCGTAAATTGAGGTTGCGCCCGAACCTGATCCGGTAGTACTTCTGGATTTGATCAAATTATTTTGGGCGTGTGATGACCCCATCACATCGGTGAGACATGAAGAACTGGCTCCGTAAGAACCCGCACGTGCGCACCATCCGCGTGGCCGCGTCTGACCTGAACGGTCAGGCCCGCGGCAAACGCATCCCCGCCCGCTTTGCCGACAAAGCCGTCGAGGGAGGCACGCGATTTCCGCTGTCGGTGTTGAACCTGGATATCTGGGGCGAAGACATCGAAAACAGCCCCCTGGTCTTTGAACACGGCGATCGCGATGGGGTGCTCAAACCGACCGAACGCGGGTTTATGCCCATGCCGTGGCTGGATGCCCCCACCGCGCTGTTGCCGATTTGGATGTTTCACGAAGACGGCACGCCTTTTGCAGGCGATCCGCGCCATGCCCTCAAGGCCGTGTTGGACAGGTTTACCGCGCGCGGGCTGACGCCTGTCTGCGCCGTAGAGCTGGAATTTTTCCTGATCGACGATTCCGGGCGTACCCTACAGGTGCCCCCCTCGCCCCGGTCCGGCAAACGCCGTGTGGCGGGCGAAATTTTGTCGTTGCGCGCGTTGGATCAATTCGACAGCTTCTTCACCGATCTTTACGACGCCTGCGAAGACATGGACATCCCCGCCGACACCGCCATTTCAGAGGCGGGTCTGGGACAGTTTGAGATCAACCTGATGCATTGCGATGATGCGATGCGCGCCGCAGACGATGCGTGGTTGTTCAAGATGCTGGTCAAGGGCATGGCGCGCAAACACGGGTTTGCCGCCAGTTTCATGGCCAAACCCTACCCCGATTATTCAGGCTCGGGGCTGCATATGCATTTTTCGGTGCTGGATGCGGATGGCAACAACGTTTTTGATGATGGCGGCGAGGACGGCACGGATGTGCTGCGCCACGCGGTTGCGGGGTGCCTGGACGCGATGCCGGGGTCCGCGCTGGTGTTTGCGCCCCACGCCAACAGCTTTGACCGGATGGTACCGGGGGCCCACGCGCCGACGGGGATCAGCTGGGCCTATGAAAACCGCACCTCAGCCATTCGCATTCCGTCGGGGGCGCCGGCGGCCCGGCGCATCGAGCACCGGGTCGCCGGTGGCGACGTCAACCCGTATCTCATGTTAACGGCCGTTCTGGGCGCCGCCATTGCAGGTATCGAGGACGGCGCAGAACCGCCCGCCCCCATCACCGGCAACGCCTATGAAGCGCAGTTGCCGCAGATCCCCGGCGACTGGGGCGCGGCGATTGATCGCTTTGAGAGCAGCCCGCAGATTGCGCGTATATTCCCCCCCGAGTTGATCCGCAACTTTGTGCTTACCAAGCGGCAAGAGTTTCGCGATATGCAAGAGCTGTCCCCCGAGGAACAATCTGCGATTTATCTTGATACCGTATGAGGCACCCATGAAAATCGGCATTCTGATCACCGGCCACCCGCCCGACACCATGATGGAAGGGGGGCTATATGATCAGTATTTCGCCCGTCTTTTACAGGGGCGTGGGTTTACCTTTCAGGGGTGGTGCGTGTGTGACGGCGAGATGCCAGATGATGTGACGGCCGCCGACGGTTGGCTGATCACCGGGTCGAAACACGGCGCCTATGAAGATCACGATTGGATCCCCCCGTTGGAGGATTTCATTCGTGCCGCCCATACCGCGCGGCGGCCCATGATTGGCATCTGTTTTGGTCATCAGATCATCGCCCAAGCGATGGGGGGCCGTGTGGAGAAATACGCAGGTGGCTGGGCCGTTGGGCGCACCGAATATGACGTGGGTGGCAGTCGCATCGCAGTGAACGCCTGGCATCAGGATCAGGTCGTTGAAAAACCGCAGGCCGCAGAGGTTTTCGCCAGCAATGATTTTTGCAAAAACGCAGGGTTGGTTTATGGTGACGGAATGTGGACGTTGCAGCCCCACCCTGAATACGGGCATGATTTCATTGACGGATTGATCCGCACACGCGGCAAAGGCGTGGTGCCAGCGGGCCTGCTGCAGGAGGCAAGCGCGCGGTTAAACACCCCCACCGACCGGATGGATGTCGCAGATACTATGGCCGCGTTTTTCAAGAAAGAGAGGGCCTGATGGCCGATTGGACAAGCCGACTGCCCGCCCCCGCACAGGCCTATCTGGAAGGGCGTCGTTTGGATGAGGTGGAGTGCATTATCTCGGACCTGCCCGGAATTGCGCGGGGCAAGGCGGTTCCGGCGTCGAAATTTGCGCGGCAGGATTATTTTCACCTGCCCGACAGTATCTTTTACCAGACCATCACCGGCGATTGGGGCGAAGCCGCCGGCGACGAAGGGTTCATCGAAAAAGACATGATCCTCAAGCCCGACATGACCACCGCCACCGCCGCCCCCTGGACGGGCGATTGGACGTTGCAGGTGATCCACGATGCCTACGACCGCGCCGACAACCCCGTGCCCTTCAGCCCGCGCAATGTCTTGAAACGGGTGTGTCAGCTATACCGTGATCAAGGCTGGGAACCTGTTGTCGCCCCCGAAATGGAGTTTTTCTTGGTCGCACGCAATATTGACCCCGCCCATGAAATAAAACCCATGATGGGGCGGTCTGGTCGGCCCGCCGCAGCCCGGCAGGCCTATTCAATGACTGCGGTGGATGAATTTGGCCCCGTTATCGACGATATCTATGATTTCGCCGAAGCGCAGGGGTTTGAGATTGACGGCATCACCCAAGAGGGCGGCGCGGGCCAGCTCGAGATCAACCTGCTGCACGGCGACCCTGTCAAACTGGCGGATGAGGTGTTCTATTTCAAACGGCTGATCCGCGAAGCTGCCCTGCGGCACGATTGTTTCGCCACCTTCATGGCCAAACCCATCGCCGATGAACCGGGCAGCGCCATGCACATCCACCATTCGGTGCTGGATACCAAAACCGGCGCCAATATATTTTCTGGTCCCGATGCCGAAGAAACGGACGCTTTTGCGCATTTCATTGGGGGGCTGCAAACCCATATGCCCGCCGCGTTGGCCGTCATTGCCCCGTATGTGAACAGCTATCGCCGGTATGTGAAGGACCACGCCGCGCCGATCAACCTGCATTGGGGGCGCGACAACCGCACCACGGGCATTCGGGTGCCGCTGTCGACCTCGGATGCGCGGCGTGTCGAAAACCGGCTGGCGGGGATGGATTGCAACCCCTATCTGGGCATCGCGGCCAGTCTGGCCTGCGGATACTTGGGGCTGATGCAACACACGGCACCGACGCGGGAATTCAAGGGCGATGCCTATGACGACGAAGGTGATATCCCGCGCGTTTTGGGCTCGGCGCTTGATTTGTTCGAAAGCGCCACCGAATTGCACGACGTATTAGGCCCCGAATTTGCGCGGGTCTATTCTATCGTGAAACGCGCCGAATATGACGAATTCCTACAGGTCATTTCCCCGTGGGAACGCGAACATCTGCTGTTGAACGTATGACCGGCCACCCGGTGGGGCGACGCGCGTGAACCTGCTTTATGCCAATGACACGCGCGGGGCCTACCCGCCCAGTTGGTATGCCGCCAGCACCCCGCCCTTGGCGCCTTTTGACGCCTTGCGCGGGGCGGTCAAGGCCGATGTCTGCGTGATTGGCGCAGGCTATACCGGGTTGTCAGCGGCGTTGCATCTGGCGCAGGCGGGCCACCGGGTTGTTGTGCTAGAAGCACAGCGGGTCGGTTTTGGCGCATCCGGGCGCAATGGTGGGCAGTTGGGCAGCGGCCAGCGGGTGGAACAAGACGCCCTTGAACGCATGGTCGGCACGACGCAGGCCCACGCCCTGTGGCATCTGGCCGAAGACGCCAAGGCACTGGTCAAATCCCTGATCCGCGATCATAAAATCGAATGCCACCTCACACCCGGCGTCGCACATACCGCATCAACCGCCGCACAGGTCGCGGACCTGCATGACTACGCCGACCTGCTGGCCGATCGATATGGTTATGCGGATGTGACGTCCCTCGATGCCGAAGCCTGCCACGCGCTGTGCCCCTCGCCCGACTATCAGGGCGGCATCTTGGACATGGGCGCGGCACATCTGCATCCGCTGGCCTATGCGTTGGGGTTGGCGCGCACGGCCGTCGCGGCAGGGGTGCAGATCTACGAAAACTCCTGCGTGCATCACCTGGGCCACGGCCAGCCTGCGACCGTGCGCACCGATGCAGGCCAAATCACAGCCGATCACGTGATCCTTGCGTGCAACGGGTATCTGTCGGCGTTGGCCCCGTCGGTGTCCGCGCGCGTGATGCCCATTAACAATTTCATCGTCGCCACCGAACCTTTGGGCGCAGACACCCGGCGTGTGCTAACACGTGACGTCGCCGTGGCCGACAGCCGGTTTGTGGTGAATTATTTCCGTCTCAGCCACGATGGTCGGCTGCTGTTTGGCGGCGGCGAAAGCTATGGCTACACATTCCCACGCGACATCCCCGCCACGGTGCGCAAGCCCATGCAGGTGGTCTTTCCCCACCTCAAAGACGTCAAAATCGACTATGCGTGGGGCGGCACCTTGGGCATCACGATGAAACGGTTCCCGTATCTGGCACGGGTGGCGCCCAATGTGCTGTCGGCGTCGGGCTATTCCGGCCATGGTGTGGGCACGGCCACCCACGCGGGCAAATTGATGGCCGACGCCATCGCCGGTGACACTGCGGGGTTCGACACGATGACCTGCATCCCAACCCCGGCGTTTCCCGGTGGCGGCGCATTGCGCACGCCGTTGTTGGCGCTGGCGATGACATGGTACGCCATGCGTGACCGTCTGGGCCTGTAACCCCGCTGTTATTACGAAAAATTCACTTGGCGCGCCGCGATGCGCAATTTATGATCCGTGCAACCTAAAGTTCAGAAAGCTGAAATATGTCACTGCCCGACATGCATGCCGCCGACCCCATTCCCGAAACTGCCCGTGCCGAAATAGACCGATTGTTGCAAAGCGGCGATCTGTTTCGCTACACCGCAGCAACGGACGCGCCCGTTGCCCTGTTGGAGGCGGAATTTGCAACCCTCATGGGCAGCAAATATGCGCTCGCGGTGTCGTCGTGTTCGGCGGCCCTATTTTTGTCCCTGAAAGCGTTGGATCTGCCACGCGGCGCCAAGGTTTTATTGCCCGGATTTACATTTGCCGCGGTGCCATCTGCCGTGGTGCATGCCGATTGCACCCCCCTTCTGTGCGAAGTGGACGACACCTACCGCGTTGATATCAAGGACTTCGCCGCACGTCTGCCCAATGCAGACGCGGTGATCATCAGCCACATGCGTGGGCACACCTCCGATATGGATGCGATTTTGTCGCTGTGCGACGCCGCGCAGATCCCCGTCATCGAAGATGCCGCGCATTCGTTGGGCACCCTATGGCGTGGGCAAAAAATCGGCACGCTGGGGCGGATCGGATGTTTTTCGTTTCAGTCCTACAAAATGATCAACGCCGGCGAAGGCGGGATCATGATCACCGATGACCCCGATCTGGTGGCCCGTGCTATCATCATGTCCGGCGCCTACGAACATAACTGGAAAAAACACCCGGTGTTGCAAAACGCCTTTGCCAAGCATCAAAACCAGCTGCCGTTATATAACCTGCGGCTCAATAATATGTCGGCCGCGCTGATCCGCCCGCAGCTAGATGCGCTGCCCCAACGGGTGCAAGACGGGCGGCGCAACCACGATTATATGGCCGATCAATTGAACGCGTCGCCCTATTTCACGGTGCCTGCCCCACTTGATGGGGAAGAGCGCGCGCCCGACAGTATACAGTTTAATATCAACGGCTTGGACGACACCGCGATCGCCGAGTTTGCCCGCACCGCCGATGCAGCCGGCGTCAAAGTACAAGTCTTTGGTCAAAGCGCCGACAACGCGCGCGCATTCTGGAACTGGCAATTCATCGACGACCTGCCTGACTTACCGCAAACACGCCGGATGCTGATGCGGGCCTGCGACGTGCGCCTGCCCGTGCGGTTGACCCGCAAAGATCTGGATGCCGTTGCACAGGTTCTGCTAGATGCCGTGACCAAGGTGGCCGCCACATCCCTGACAGAACCTGCGTGATTATTTCAGCTTGGACAGCTTGTCCTGAAGCTCTGCAAGCTGCTTTTTGATCACGTCGAGGTCTTCGCCCTGCTCGGGCGTTTCCTCATCTTTGGCCGGTGCGCTCCATCCGGGGGTGTTGCCCAAACCACCGGTCATGGCTTTGACAAAGGCCTGCTGTTGCGCTTGCATCAGCTCAAACCCCGGCATTTTGGCCATCGGGTTGATCGCGGTCATCTTGTCCATCATCTGGCTTTGACCATCACGCAGCATCTCAAAGGACGCCTGCAGGAACTGCGGCACGACACTGCCGCCCGGGGTCATGTAACTGCGCACCAAATCGTTGAGCACATCCACAGGCAAAATGCTCTCGCCCCGGCTTTCGTGTTCGGCGATGATCTGCAGCAGATATTGCCGTGTCAGGTCGTCGCCCGACTTCAGATCAACGATCTGCACCTCGCGCCCTTCACGGATCAACGTGGCGATATCGTCTAGTGTCACGTAGTCGCTGGTTTCGGTGTTATACAGGCGGCGGCTTGCATATCGCTTGATCAGCAAAGGTTTACTTTTTTCAGCCACATCGCTTCTCCCGCACCAGACGCTGCAGTGCAGCTTAGGGCAGGGTTTTACAAAAAGAAAGGGCGGGCTTTCGGAAAAAGCCCACCCTCCAAATTTGCGCTATTCAGGGAGGATATAGCGCAAGTAGAACTGGTTACTTTGCAGTTGCTGCCTTCTTGACCGCAGCAGTTGCCTCTTTTGTTGCCTTTTTGACGGCAGCAGACGCATCTTCGCTCATGTCCTTGCCAGCGGCCATCATCAGCTCAACGGTTTCCATCTGTGCCTTTTTCGCCACTTCGGCGAAAGCTGCCATGTGCTCGGCCGCTGTTTCGGAATAGGCCGATGCGAAATCGGTCATCGCTTTGGCATAATCAACAGGCTCTGCTTTGGCTTTTGCCATGTCTGACAGTTTGGCCAGTGTGTCTTGTGTCCATTTGCTGGAAATCGCGGTTGATTTCTCGGCAGCTGTCAGCGCCACGCCAGATAGTTTTTCGTTCAAAGACGCAGTTGTTTTGAACGCATCTTCCATCGCTGCGGTGTCCACAGGGAATGCGCCCATTACGTCTTTCAGCATCGCGGTCATATCAGGTGTCTTTGTCATTTCACAAATCCTTTTGGCTGCTGCGGGGCACCCCCGCTGTGTCATCGTCTGATATCTATATACATGCTGCATCGCAGCATTTCAAGTTTTTTTTCTGCATCGCAGCATCCCCCAAAAACCGACACTAAACCACGTGAAATCAAAGAGATGCCTTTTTGCAGACATATGTTCCCGGCGCATCACACAAAACTGGGTGCACCGAATCTCCCGGAATACGTGCAGAGATTTGCGCACCACCGCGTTTTTTCAACCAGTCATCCCAACGTGGCCACCACGACCCTTCGTGAAAATCGCCCTGCGCCAGCCACTCTTGATGCGACAGTCCCAGATCGGGGTTGGTATAGTGTCCGTACTTTTTGCGGGTGGGCGGGTTAACGATCCCCGCGATGTGGCCGGATTGGGTCATGATAAAGGTCTTATCTTTTGACCCCATTTGCTGAATGCCCCGGTAGCTGTCTTTCCACGCCGCGATATGGTCAGCTTCACAGGCAATCGCACACAGCGGCACATCCACATCGTCCAACGTCAGTTTATGCCCCAACAAGTCGAACCCGCCTTTGGCCAGTTCGTCACGTTGGCACAACCCACGCAAATATTGCACCGCCATTTTGGCCGGCAGGTTGGCGCCATCGCCGTTCCAGTACAGCAGATCAAACGCAGGCGGCGTTTCCCCCATCATATAGCTTTTGATCGCAGGGCCATAAATCAGGTCATTTGACCGCAAAAACGAAAACGTCCGCGCCATGATGACAGATGGCAGCACACCTTTGTCTTCAACTTCGGCCTCGATTCCGTCGATGAAATCATTCGTCAGGAAAGGCGCAAATTCCCCCTGATCCGCAAAATCCGTGAGCGCGGTAAAGAAGGTCGCCGATTTGACCGATTTATCGCCCTTCTGTTTCAACAGTGACAACGTCAACGCCAGCGTCGTGCCCGCAATACAATAGCCCACCACATTGATCTGCCGCTCACGGGTGATCGCCTTGATCTCGCGGATCGCGGTCAAATAGCCGTCTTCGACATAATCTTCCATGCCAACATCGCGGTAGGTCGGGTCGGGATTAACCCACGATACCATAAAGACGGTGTGTCCCTGATCGACCAGCCATTTCACCATGCTGTTTTGCGCTTTGAGATCCAGAACGTAATATTTGTTGATCCAAGGTGGGAAAATCACCAACGGGGTTTTACATACTTTATCCGTAGTGGGCGTATATTGGATCAGCTCCATCATACGGTTGCGAAACACCACCTTGCCCGGCGTCGTGGCGATGTTGCGCCCCAGTTCAAACGCGCCCTCATCCGCCAGCTTGACCACCAATTCACCGCGGTTGGCCTCCAGATCGTTGATCAGGTTTTCGAGCCCACGCACCAAGCTCTGGCCTTCGGTCTCCAACGCTTTTTCCAAGGCATCGGGGTTTGTCGCCAGAAAATTGGTGGGCGACATCAAATCAACGATCTGTCGGGCGAAATATTCCAACCGGTTCTTTTCACCCGGATCCAGATGGGTAACGTCTTGCACCGCGGTTTTCAGGGCGTCTGCGTTGATCAGATACTGTTTCTTGACGTAATTGAAATAGGGATGCGTATCCCACAACGGATTTGCGAACCGCCGGTCAGTTGGGCCGGGGTCGGCTGGCGCGGCCAATTTCCCCTTGGACAACTCATGCTGCGCTTGCACAAAGTGCTTCATTGTATCGGCCCAAAACCCCATCTGATGTTCAAATACTTTGGCCGGATTATGCACAGCTTCGGCCCAATAGGCCTGTGCTGCGCGGCCAAATAAATCTTGTCCGGGGCCATCCAACGCGGCGTTATGGGTCTGACGATTGGTCAGAACCTTTTGAAAACGTTCTGATAATTCCTCGACCTTTTGCAGGTTATCCGTCAACTTTTCTAGGGTTTCACCTGCGGGGATAAGCGCGGCGTCGGAATGTATTGTCATATTAATCTTTCCCTCGTATGTTCGCAGGTGCAGCATTCATGTCGTTGGATTTCAGGGGGCGAAGCGACTGTATCTTTCGGTGCACCCGGATAGTAACAAGGAGACCCCTCATGCGCTATATGGCAACTTACGACCTAATGGAGACGTTTCGCAACACCAACCAATGGTTGGGTGCAACTGCGCTCGCTATGGGAGCATACCCTGCTTCTTCGTTGATGCCAAACCCCGCTTTTGCCTGGATGCAAGCCTGGGGTGAGGTCACAGAACGCACATTTCAGCGCATGGTCGTGAAGCCCGATTGGAATATTCCGGCCCTCCCGAGCAGCGATGGCCAAGACCACACCGTCAACACAGAAATCGTCGTGCGCAAGGATTTCGGCGATCTTGTACATTTTGAGATCCCCGGGCGCGAAACGCCTGCGCGCAAGGTGCTGTTGGTCGCACCGATGTCGGGCCATTATGCGACATTGCTGCGGTCGACCGTGATCAGCCTGCTGCCCGATACCGACCTTTATATCACCGATTGGCACAATGCCCGCGACATCCCCGTCAGCGCTGGCAAGTTCGATATCGAAGACTACACGCTTTATCTGGTGGATTTCCTAAAAGAACTTGGCCCCGACACCCATGTGATCGCCGTGTGCCAACCCGCCCCTTTGACCTTGGCCGCCACGGCCTATCTGGCCGAAGAAGACCCAGAGGCACAACCGCGCAGCCTGACCTTGATCGGCGGCCCGATTGACCCAGACGCGACCCCCACCGATGTGACCGATTTTGGCCACCGCATGAACATGGGTCAGCTCGAAGAAATGATGATCCAGCGGGTTGGGTTCAAGCACCCCGGCGTTGGGCGGTTGGTGTACCCCGGCCTGTTACAGCTCAGCTCTTTTATTTCGATGAACGCCGAAACCCACGCCAAGGCCTTCACCGATCAAATCGGCCGTGTCGCCCGTGGCGAAGCCGCTGACCACGACAAGCACAATAAATTCTACGACGAATACCTGGCTGTTATGGATATGACCGCCGAATTTTACCTATCGACGGTTGAGCGTATCTTCAAAAACGGTGAGATCGCCAAAAACCAGTTTTCTGTCGCGGGCAAACAGGTTGATATCGGTAAAATCACGACTGTTGCGGTTAAAACCGTTGAAGGGTCCAAAGATGACATCTCGGCGCCCGGTCAATGCATCGCCGCATTGGATCTGTGCACGGGCCTGCCAGACGCGAAAAAGGCCAGCCACCTCGAAGACGGTGCGGGCCACTACGGGATTTTCGCAGGCAAAAGCTGGCGTAAAAATATCCGCCCGCTGGTGTTGGATTTCATCGACGCAAACACACCCAAACCAACCAAAAAACCACGCAAATCAGCCAATAAAAACGCCGCGGCCTGATTTATAGCTCACTACGGCACGGCAGGTCTGGCCATCCAACCCCGCAGGGCTTGGGTGGTTTCGGCAGGCTGTTCCAACGTTGGCAGATGCCCTGAGTGTTCCAAAATTTCCAGCTGCGCATTGGGTGCCAGATCAGCCATAGACCCGTGCCGTTTGACAGGGCACTGCGCATCATGTGCGCCACATAAAATCAACGCGGGGGTTTTGCATTTGCGCAGCGTGCTTTGCTGATCGCGCCTGCGTTGCAGCGCGCGGGATTGGCGCACAAACACGTCGGCGCCCAAAACATCCGCCATATCCATGGCAAGATCCAACACCTGTGCGTGATGCGCCCCGGGCGCAATGATGTTGCGGTCGATTGTCTCGCGCATCACATCCAGCACGCGACCCGTGCGCGCGGCAACGATCTGCGGTTCCCGCGCGGCCGCAACCTGCGGGGTGTCGGCCAACGGGGTCGTCGCCATTAGCGCGATCCGGGTGATCCGGTCCGGGGCGCGGCGCAACAATTCCAGCGCGACAACCCCGCCCATACCCAACCCCGCCAGCGCAAACCGCACGGGCAATTGATCAAGCAACATCGATGCGATTTCTTCGATCCGCTCCCCTTGGGTGACCGGCGCGACCATCACCGCCGTGTCCGAAGACATCTCGGCGATTTGGGGGCCAAAAACCCGTGCGTCACACATGAAACCGGGTAAAAACACCAACGGATCAGGCATCGCACGGCCCCGCACTAAGCTGATTACACGTCATATGGCCTCCCCCATGGTTAGCGCCACAGGCCACACTGGCCCGCGCGGTCCATAATCGCAAGGCCCGCCTGCGTTAGGGGTATGTGATCGCGCAAAGACCGGGAAAATCCGCATACCGCGCGCGTCGCTGCGCCAGCGGTTCAACCGGGTCATAGCCCGCGCGCAGCAACATCCCCCGTGGCGCGATATAGCTAGAGATTGTGCGCAAAGGCCGGGGTCGCCAGACCAGATTAAACGCCGCAAGTTTCGGGAAAAACCACATCTCGGAATAGGGCAAATGGTCGTGGATCCACCAAGCCAGATCTCGCCAATCCCTGCCCGCTTCGTATTGGTCGGTGAACCACGGGATCGCCAGCGAGGTACCCGCGATCGCATCATCGCCGCGCCCCCTGTCCCAGATATGGCATTCGATAGGGTTGTCGTTGGCCGCGCAATTCAGTTTGTGCGCATTGCCGTACCCGTTCACTTCGGGCGACCGATATCCGGACCGTATCGCAAGACGGCCAAATGTGGCCTCTAGTGGATCCAACAGATCAACGCACAACCGGCGCCCGTTTTCTATGGCCAGATCAGGGTCGCGCGGCACGTTTGGGACGCGGTGCATATTGCTGATTTCAGAATAGAGAAAATCCCGCATATAAAAATGTTTCGACAAACGCACGCGGCCCAATGTTTCGAGGCTCCACATGGATTTGGGGCGGCGCATCATTCGGCCTCGTAGCCCAACCACCGGAATGCGCCATCCGCACGCAGTGGCGAAAACGGGTTGTATGCGATTTCCCAGATATGGCCTTCGGGATCGGCGAAATAGCCATGGTGCCCGCCCCAAAACACATCCTGCGCGGGTTTGAGCAGACGTGCGCCGGCCTCTTGCGCGCGGGTCAAAATCTCGGCGACTTCGGGTTTTTGTCGAACGTTATGGCCCAATGTGCTTGCACCATGCCCAAGCTCAGCGACCGGCACGCCGATGTCTTCGGCCAATTTGTCCAGCGGGTACAGGCCCAGCGTCTGGCCGATCAAATCATAGGCCACGACACCTTCGGGCGACGGCGTGCGCGCCCAGCCCAAGGCATCGTAAAACAGCGCAAGTGCCGGCACATCGCGGGCACCAAGCGTGATCAGGCTTGTACGTTGTTGCATCAATCTGCCCCCTCCGCGTGGCTAAGCACATCAGTAACGGCCTGTTCAATCAGCCGCAAACACGCGTCATCCGAAAACCGGTGATCGGCGTCTTTGACCAACGTCAGTTGCATATCCGGGCAGGTCGCATGATCCAGCAACCGCAGCGCGGTTTGCGTGCTGACGGCGCTATCGGCGGTGCCTTGCAAACAGCGCACCGGGCACGGCAGATGCAGCGGACCCCGCAACACCAGATTGCGCCGCCCGTCTTCGATCATGCGGCGCGTGACGATATAAGGGTCCATGTAGTCAGATGGCAGCTCAACCTGCCCTGCCTCCATAACCTGTTGTTTTTGGGCCTCCGAAAACCCCGCCCAATACCCGTCTTCGGTGAAATCCGGCGCCGCGGCGATGGTCACCACCCCCGCCAGACGGTCAGGCACACGGCGGGCCAGCAACAGCGCCTGCCACCCCCCCATCGATGACCCAACCGGCACGATAGGCCCGTGCGTCAACGCATCAACAATCGCATATGTATCCTCGGCCCAATCGCCAATTGCACCGTCTTCAAAGCGGTTCGAAGACTGCCCGTGGCCCGAATAATCAAACCGCAAGAACCCCCGGCCCGTGCGTTTGGCCCATGCCTCTAGGTGCACCGCTTTGGTGCCCTCCATGTCTGATTTCAGCCCCCCCAGAAACACGATACAAGGGCCGCGCCCCGGTGTCAGATGGTAGGCCAGACGACGCCCCTTTGGGCCATCGAAAAATGCAGCTGTCGTCACGAAGGTATCCTTTTGCCTTGATCGTCCCCGCAACCTGCAACAGGTCGCAGCGCCTTTCCTGCGTCATATGCACGTGCCAACAGGGCGTCTCGTCGCGCCGCCGACCCCGTTGCGCCATGTAACAGCACAAGGTCCCGCCGCACAAAGCCGAAATACCCGAATGTGCCGCCCATCCATATGGTCTCGAGCGCGGACGTATACCCACGGTCGTGCATTTCGTCAGACCGCGCGCCCGCTGGCACCAGCAACAGCCCGCGTCGGGGGCGTTGCAAGGACACCTCTGGGTCATCGAGTTGATCATAGGCCCAACCCCACGTCCAAACTCTGTCTACCCAACCTTTGGTCATTGCGGGCATGCCCCACCAAAACAACGGAAACACAAACGCCACCGCATCTGCGCGTGCGATCCGGTCGTGTTGCGCGCGGATGTCTGGTGGGGGCCCGCCACCGTTACCACCACCCTCACCATCGCCGTTGATGTCGGCCATTGACCACAGCGGGTCAAAGCCTTCGGCGTGCAGGTCGGCCAATTCGACCGTATGGCCCGCACTTTGCGCCCCTTGATGAAAGGTCTGAGCCACCGCGGCGCTAAACGATTTGGGGTTGGGGTGGTCCAGAATGGTAAGAACATGCATTGTGTATTCCGTCCGCTGCGCCGCTTGGGCGGGTGTGCAATGGGCCGCCGCTGGTTGGTGCGGAAACTGCGCGCGCCAGTGATCGAGGTGTGCGTTCAGGCCGCCCGCGTATCGCGACGCCAGCGCGTGTAGGCCAACGCGCCTTCCATCATGCTTAGGATCACCGCGATGATCAAGAGCACCCCGAACCCCGCCGCATCAATCACCTCGCCTGCCAAAAACGGGAACCCAAAGATGCCCACAAAATACGACAGCCCAAACATCTGCAAGGTTGCCGCCGTCAGGTCGGGGCGCGCGTCATTGGCCGCCATCGCTTTGACGATCGGATAGGCCACCCCATAGCCGACCCCGAACAAGACCGAGGCCAGCAGGTATAACGTCAGATGGGTCGATTGCAGCGACAACACCCCCACCGCCAGTGTCATGACCCCCATCAACCCGGCGATCACCCCATAAGGCACCCACGCGCTGATCATCCGCGCCATGGCCAACCGACCGACAATAACCGTCACTGTATAGGCCAGAAAAAACAACGCATAGCTTTGCCCGTTTGCATCGGCATAGACCGTCTGAAAATTCGAAATCGCGGCGAATACGGCGCCCCCCAACCCCACCATCACGATAGGGCGCCATGCAGGCGAACGTAAAACCTGCAGCCCCGTGCGCAGGGACAGATCACTTTCTACGTCTGCTTTGGTGACGCGCAGCCCCGCCATGCTGGGCCTTAGGGCGGCAAATATCGCCGCGCAGACAAGGCACGATACTGCGACAAACCAGAAGGCTTGTGGCACGCCAATCACGTATCCGATCACAGGGCCGACCCCGATACCCGCGATTACGAATGTCGACATCCATGTGAAATACACAACCCGCCGGTCCGACGTCAGCACCTGCGCCAAGGTGATCGGGCCCAGCACATAAAACACGCCCCACCCCAGCCCAAGCAACGCTCCTGCGATGTATATCTGCGCACCGACAGATGATGCCGTTGCAAATAGCGCCAGGCTCGCCGCGCAGACCACACCCGACCCGGCCAGAGGCAGCATAAAGCCCGCGCGTTTCGTGAGTGCGCCCAAAAACAGCACGACCACCAAGGTGACCAGCGCGCTACCCCCCAGCACCGCACCAACATCCCCCGTCGTGCCGCCAATAGACGCGACCAGATCGGGCAATAAAAAGGTCAACCCGTAGGTCGCCGATTGCAGAAAACAGGCCGGCATAAAGACCTGGATGAATCTGTGAAACATCATCTGATGCGGGACCATTGCATTGGGAGCGTTTCACGTGCGGTAACAGAATGACCTGCGCTGCGAAAGGGACAGCGGCGCGGGGGCAGCACGCCTTCGTGTGGTAGGTCAAAAGGGGCAAGATTTATGGGCAAAAGATCGCGTTGGGTTTGGCGACCCAGACGTCAGCCAAACCGCGGTATGCGCGCGCGTATCCGTTAGCCGCTGACGTAGGCCGCCTTTTCGGGGCGGTAAAAGACCTTTTGGTTGTGCAACCGCCCCAAAAGCTCTGCATTCTCGCGTTGGTCGGCTTCGATCACCGCGATGGATGGTAGATCTGCGGGGGTATCATCCGACAGCGCCCGCCGCATCTTGCACAATTCGCGCCCACGCGCCCGCAGAGCTTCTTCGATCAAATCAACGTCACGGATGCTCAGATCAAATGTCCGGTTGTAGCGCGGCATAGAGGTTCACCTTTGGTCAATACAGGTTAACATGCGTCGGAACTACCACATGGAATGTCGCAGTCAACGTATTCATGGGTATACATTGCCCTGACCGCTTGACTTTGACCGCCCCACGCCGCATCAGCGCCGCACATAACCCGCAACCGGGCGTCTCGTAGGCGCCAAACTGACGAGGAGCGCCTGACATGGCCCAGATCTCTCTCACCTTTCCCGATGGCAACGCACGCGATTATGACGCCGGTATCACCGCAGGCGACGTCGCAGCCAGCATATCCACGTCGCTGCGCAAAAAGGCGATCTCTGCGACCGTAAACGGCGCGCATCACGATCTGGCCTGGCCGATTGATGCAGATGCCACCATCGCCATCCACACCATGCAAGACGAAGATCAGGCCAACGAATTGGTGCGCCACGATCTGGCCCATATCATGGCCCGCGCCGTGCAAGAGATTTGGCCGGACACCAAGGTCACCATCGGTCCGGTGATCAAGGACGGCTGGTATTATGACTTTGACCGCGCAGAGGCGTTTACTCCCGAAGATCTGAGCCTCATCGAGAAAAAGATGAAGGAAATCATCAACAAGCGCGAGCCCGTGCGCACCGAAGTCTGGGACCGCGCGCGTGCGATCAAGCATTACGAAGATCTGGGCGAGCCTTACAAGGTCGAATTGATCGAAGCGATCCCCGGCGACGAGCCGCTGCGCATGTATTGGCATGGTGACTGGCAAGATCTGTGCCGGGGTCCGCACTTGCAACACACCGGTCAGGTGCCGGGTGATGCGTTTAAATTGATGTCCATTGCCGGTGCTTATTGGCGCGGTGACAGCGACCGCGCGATGTTGCAACGGATCTACGGTGTGGCATTCACCGGCAAGGAAAAGCTGCGCGCGCATTTGAATATGCTCGAAGAGGCCGCCAAACGCGACCACCGCAAGCTGGGCCGCGAGATGGGTCTGTTCCATATGCAAGAAGAGGCAACGGGGCAGGTTTTCTGGCACCCCAACGGTTGGAAAATCTACACCACCCTAATGGATTACATGCGCCGGATGCAGACCCAAGACGGCTATCACGAGGTCAACACCCCCGAAGTGGTTGACCGTAAACTGTGGGAAGCCTCGGGCCATTGGGACAAATACCAAGAGAACATGTTCATCGTTGAGGTCGACGAAGAGCATGCGCGCGAAAAGGCCGTGAACGCCCTAAAGCCCATGAACTGCCCCGGTCACGTGCAGGTCTTCAACCAAGGTCTCAAATCTTACCGCGATCTTCCGTTGCGGATTTGCGAATTTGGCGCGTGTCACCGGTATGAACCCTCGGGCGCGCTGCATGGTATCATGCGGGTGCGCGGATTTACCCAAGACGACGGGCATATTTTCTGCGGCATGGATCAGATCGAATCTGAGACCAAAAAGTTCATCGCCTTTTTGGCCAAGGTCTACGCCGATTTGGGGTTCGAAAACTGGACGGTGAAATTGTCGACCCGCCCGGAAAAACGGATCGGGTCGGATGAAACCTGGGATGTGCTCGAAAAATCGCTGGGGGATGCGTGTAACGCTGCCGGATATGAGTTCGATCTGCTGCCCGGCGAAGGCGCGTTTTATGGCCCCAAGCTCGAATTTACCCTGACCGACGCGATCGGGCGCACTTGGCAATGCGGCACGCTGCAGGTCGACACCAATATGCCAGAACGCCTGGGTGCTAGCTACATCGGTCAAGACGGCAGCAAACACATGCCCGTCATGTTGCACCGCGCCACGCTGGGGTCGTTCGAACGTTTTATTGGTATCTTGATCGAAGAGCACGCAGGCAAATTGCCGTTTTGGCTGGCACCGCGGCAGGTGGTTGTGGCGTCGATTATCTCGGACGCAGATGACTATGTGCACGAGGTCGTGGCCATGCTCGTGGCGGCAGGCGTGCGCGCTGAAGCCGATATTCGCAACGAAAAGATCAACTACAAAGTGCGCGAACATTCCGTTGGGAAGGTCCCGGTTATTTTGGCGGTTGGGGCCCGTGAGGTCGAAGAACGGACCGTCACAGTCCGGCGTTTGGGTGAAAAACAGACCCGCGTAGAGGCGTTGACAGATGTTGCACAGACCCTTGGCCGCGATGCCACGCCACCCGACCTTTTGTAACATTTCGTGTACGACACCGGGCCCAACCATGGCGCGAGTAGGGATTTTGTAACATTTTGGCGGGTAGAAGGAGATTTCTATGGGTGACGGTCACCTTCCACTGACGCCAGCGTGACACACGCGGTCGTGAATGGATTGTCTGTTCCCCAAGATCTATTCTTTGATCTATTCTTGGCCACATCGGTCCACAAATAGGGAAGTACACCATGTCAAAAACCATGAAAACCGTTGCAATCGCCGGTGCCGTCGCCGCTGCTATGGCTGCACAAGTAACCACCGTTGACGCCGCGTCCAAAGAGAAGTGCTTTGGTGTGTCGCTTGCAGGCGCGAATGATTGCGCCGCAGGCCCCGGCACAACTTGCGCAGGCACATCCACGGTTGATTACCAAGGCAACGCCTGGACGCTGGTAGACGCAGGCACATGCGCCGAAATCGAATTGCCACAACAGGCAGATGGCTCCGCACGCCACGGCGCGCTCGAAGAACTGTCTCGCGATCTGCCCGCATAAGGCGACGATGTGATACGAATTGAGACCCGGCGGCACCCCGCCGCCGGCGTTTCACGGCCTGTTGATACGCAGAACCCGAATTTTTCGGAGAGCTACGATGCTGGATAACACCCCTCGGTTCGACCGCCTGCCTCCCGCCCCCGGCGTGGGTTACAAACCTCAGCATTTCAACGAGTTGCGTGCAGACCCCGGCCCCGTCCGGTGGATCGAAGTACATGCGGAAAACTACATGGGCGACGGCGGGCGACCCCTCGCGCAGCTGCGCGCGCTGTCGGAACAATTCGCGCTGTCGGTGCATGGTGTCGGGTTGAGCATTGGCGGCGAAGGTGCGCTTGATGCAGACCATCTGGCGCGGCTGAAACATCTGGTGAGCTGGTCGAAACCTGCAAGTTTCTCGGAACATCTTGCGTGGTCCACGCATGGGGCCGAATTTCTGAACGATCTGCTTCCCCTGCCCTACACCACCGTGACCCTGGCCCGCGTGGCCGAACATATTGATCAAGTTCAATCGGCATTGGGCTGTCAAATGTTGCTGGAAAATCCATCCAGCTATCTGGCCTTCGCTGAAAGCACTTGGTCAGAAACGGATTTCTTGCGGGAATTGGTGCGGCGTACGGGCTGCGGGTTGCTGCTAGACGTCAATAACGTGTTCATTTCAGCCACGAATTTGGGCCTGTCCACCCAAGATTACATAAACGCCTTCCCGCTGGATGCCGTTGGCGAAATTCACGTCGGGGGCCACGACGAAGAACACGACGACCACGGCGCCCCATTGTTGATCGACAGCCACGGCAAGCCCGTGGATGATCCCGTTTGGGCGCTGTTGGACATGACATTAGAAAAATCCGGCCCTCGCCCCGTACTGGTTGAATGGGATACGGATGTCCCCGATTGGCCCACTTTGCGTCGCGAAACAGAACGTGCTGCGCTGGCACTGTCGCCGGCAAAATGACCGTCTCGCAGACCAGTTTCCGGCAGGCAGTGCTGGATCCGTCCCAAGCAGTGCCCGATGGCCTGATAGACGGGGCCGATGGTCCTGCAGGTCGCCGGTTTTCCGTGTATCGCAATAACGTGGTCGTGTCCCTGACCGAAGCGCTGCGCACGGCTTTCCCATTGGTGCACAAACTTCTGGGCGGGGCCACATTCGGCCAGTTGGCCGCTATATTTGTGCGCGCACATCCACCTGCCTCACCTATGATGATGCATTACGGCGCGGCCCTGCCGGATTTTCTTGCCGGTTTCGCGCCTCTTGCCCAAATTGGATATCTGGCTGATTGTGCGCGTCTTGATCTGGCGCTTCGGTCCTCTTATCACGCGAGCGACTGCGCCCCCCTATCGGCGGAAAAATTGCAATGTGACCCCGAAGATCTGATGCAGTTACAGTTGGCTCTGGCCCCTGCGACCCAAATTATCCGCTCCAGCTGGCCGCTCTATGACATTTGGAAAATGAACACCGTCGAAGGCGCGCCCAAACCCCGCGCCGTCGCGCAAAATGTTCTCATCACCCGGCCAAACTTCGATCCGACCCCCCATCTGTTGCCCCCCGGCGGGGCCACATGGTTGGAACAGTTGCACAAGGGGTACCCCCTTGGCGAAGCGACTGAAACTGCGCAAATGGCCACCCCTGATTTTGATCTCACCCAGACATTGTCTGTGGCGCTACACACCGGCGCGCTGACAGACCATCACACAAAGGACCATTAAATGATCTCTCTCTACGCTTCCGTGACAGACCGGCTTGGCAAATCGGACTGGCTGCTGACAACATTGGCGCGCTTCGTGTTTGCGGCTGTCTTGTTGATGTATTTCTGGGCCTCGGGGGTGACAAAACTGGGCGATGGTTTCTTGGGCCTGTTTCAACCGTCAGTGGGGGCCTATGCGCAAATTTTCCCCAAGGTGATGGAGACCGTCACCTATGATACGTCGCAGTTGTCACTCTTTCATTGGGCCGTCGTGGTGGCCGGAACTTGGGCGGAATTCATCCTGCCGGCATTGATCGTGGTTGGTTTGTTCACCCGACTGTCAGCGCTGGGTATGATCGGCTTTATCGTCGTACAAAGCCTGACAGATCTGATCGGCCATGGCGGCTTTGAACACCTCGAAACGGTTGGCGCTTGGTTTGACCGTCTGCCCAACAGCGCGATCCTTGACCAACGTGCGTTCTGGATCTTTGTGTTGTTGGTCTTAGTGATCAAAGGTGCCGGGCCGCTTTCGCTTGATCGCCTGCTCAAAAACCGCGTGTCTGCATCCGACCCAACGACCTGAGCAGGTTAAGCAACACCCAACGCCTGCTGAACATTGCGCGTCCACCCCAGATGCATGTCGTCCCCGACAACGATCAGGGGACGTTTCATCAAACTGGGGTGCGCTTTCAACAGATCTAAATGAGGCTGCGCGCGCGCCGCCTCGTCTAGGCCGCGCCATGTGGTCGAACGTGTGTTCACCAATGCAGCGCCAAAACGCTCATACGCCTGCCCCAAAACATCATCAGAAATACCGTCTGCACGTACGTCAACAAGCTCCGCACTTGGCAGGGCCTTCATCGCTTTTCGACAGGTGTCGCAGTTTTTCAAACCGTAAAGCAGCATATTTTACTCACATTTCTAAGAATTTCAGCAAAACAAGATTATTTTTTTGCCCGTTTTTCTTGATTTTTACACAGCATGCGCAATCTTTTAAAGGGCATTTAAACCCAAGATATTGGGCAAATTCATAGAGAAACTGTCCGGGCACTCCTGTGGCAGATCAACAAGGCAAAGGAGGCACGGAATTTATGCCAAATGGCACCGTGAAGTGGTTCAACACCACAAAAGGGTATGGTTTCATTGCGCCAGACGAAGGCGGATCTGATGTGTTTGTACATATTTCAGCCGTGGAACGCTCTGGGCTGCAAGGGCTACCTGACGACCAAAAAGTCAGCTTCGAGTTGGAAGAAGGGCGTGACGGGCGCCATATGGCGAGCGATCTGAAACTGCTTTAGGTTGTCTGCGGGTAACAAGCCGCTCTGGATCCGACAAAGGCCTTGTTCGGTCAGACAAAACAGACAGTAATTTCAGGTAGCAAGTTCAAAACCCATGCAACCTCGGTTGGTGCCCTGGCTCTCTGGGTATAGGCGCCAACACGTTTCTTTAACGTATGGGTTGCCCAACCAAGCGGCGCAGGATCGTCAATATTTGCGGCCCAAGGCGCGTTTGGAAAACGACCCCCGACGCGGTGCCTTTGCGCCAAACCACCTTGGCCGGCAACCGATGATGAATAACCTGCAACGTTACGGTGGCCCCCACCGCAATCTGCGGCGCACCTTCAAGACCAACGCCTTCGTCATGCACATTCATGATTGTCACACGATGCGATCCCCCACCAACGAGTAGGTTTGCCGAATATCGCGTCGGCGCGCGGTTCTTGCGCCAGAGTTGCATTGCAAAGCCCTTCACAGCCGTAAGACTGACGATAACTTAGCAAAAGAGAGTTAAGGCTCGGATAATCAGAGCAACCCGGTCATTTGGGATCGCCGACCACCCCCACAAACTCACGCCATTCGCCTTTGGACATACCCGACGTTTCTTGGGTCACGTTTTCGCCCGCCAACATCTTTTTGATGCACTCCAAAGCCCGGCCTGACAGGGTTGCGCCCCCCAAACGGTAGTCCTCAAAAGCGCCATATGCGGCAGGCACCCAATCTGCGACCATGGCACAGATTGCTTCGGCGTAGACGCGGATCTCGTATTGCGCATGCGCATCGGCACGTAGGCGCAAGAAATGGAACAGATTGTGCAAATCTACCTTCCAATACCACTGCGTATAGACATTCGCAGGCAGGTTCATGCGGGCTAATTCGCGGGCCAACCCTTGCTGCCCATCTTGGGAAATCATCTCGTCGTAGTGATCGTAGCAGCGCATCGCATCGTCCTGCAGATACCGCAAAACGCGTTGCGCTTCTTCACCAGTCAGCGCCTCGCCACGACCTTGGTTATTCACAACCGACTGGGCGGCCAGATCTTCGGCCGCAGGGATGTAAAATTCACGGTCCAAGATCGAATAACGGGCGGAATATTCATTCACGTTGGCCGTCCGGTGACGGATCCACTGGCGGGCAACAAACACCGGTAATTTCACATGCAATTTCAGCTCGCACATCTCAAACGGCGTAGAATGCCAATGGCGCATCAGATACCGGATCAGCCCTTCATCATTCTGAACAGATTTGGTGCCGCGCCCATAAGACACACGGGCGGCTTGGCAAATCGCCGCATCGTCGCCCATATAGTCGATGACCCGGACAAACCCATGATCCAGAACCGGTTGGGCGGTATACAAATGCTTTTCCATGCCCGGCGCAGTGGCACGCAGGGTTTGCGTGCTTTGGCTGCGCTGCTCTTCGATTTCGGCCTGATGTTCGGGGGTCAGCGGCATGGGAAAGATCCTTTCGGCGGCGTGAGTCGGGGCGACTATATCTGGAGGATGCGATACGCGGAACACCTATATGGTGTATTCTGAAAAAGCCACAACCCATAGGCCGCATCAGGCCCATGTGACTGGTGTCCGCCCGCGACCGTGTTAGTATCTCGGAACATCAAAAATTGAGGAGAGACGGTATGAGCCTGAAGTATCTGCACACGATGGTCCGCGTCAAAGATTTGGAGGCTTCGATCGCGTTCTATGCGCTTTTAGGCTTAAAAGAGACCCGCCGCACGGACAGTGAAGGCGGCCGGTTCACGTTGGTTTTCATGGCCGCCCCCGGCCAGGAAGACTGCCCGATCGAGTTGACCTATAACTGGGATGGGGACGCCGGGTTGCCCGGCGACAGCCGTCATTTCGGCCATTTGGCATACCGCGTCGGCAATATTTACGAGGTCTGCCAGCACCTTATGGACAACGGTGTGACCGTTAACCGCCCCCCCCGCGATGGGCATATGGCGTTTGTCCGGTCGCCCGATAATATCTCGATCGAGCTGCTGCAAGAGGGTGACGACCTTGCCCCTGCGGAGCCTTGGGCGAGCATGGAAAACACTGGTCACTGGTGATCCGCGCGGGTTTCATTTCTGCGGTGTTTCTGGGCGGTCCGGCAATAGCGGACTGCCGGCTGGCCTTGGTTTTGGCGTTAGATGTGTCAAGTTCCGTGGATGCCGCAGAAGACCTGTTGCAACGGGGCGGTCTCGCGGCCGCCCTGATGTCTGACGATGTGCGCGATGCGGTTTTCGCGACCGACGACCACGTGGCGCTTGCGATCTACGAATGGTCGGGCCGCCACAATCAGAAGCTGCTGTTGGATTGGCGTATCATCGATACCCCTGCGGCGTTGTTCGGCGCGGCCAGCGTCATTCGTCATAGCACGCGGAGCCACAATGATTTCCCCACGGCGATGGGTTACGCTCTGGGATATGGGGTCGGTGTGTTCCGGCGTGGGCCGCAGTGCCATAACCGGACGCTTGATATGGCTGGTGATGGGAAAAACAATGAAGGGTTTGGGCCCGCGCAGGCCTATGCCGCATTTCCCTTTGACGATGTGACGGTCAATGGGTTGGTCGTGCATGTGGCGGATGATCCAGCCCAGACCGGTTTGATCGCATATTACCGATCGCAAGTTTTGCACGGCCCCGGCGCGTTTCTTGAGATTGCCCAAGGTTTTGAAGATTACGAACGTGCGATGCGACGCAAACTGGTGCGGGAATTGACCCCGCCTGTGATTGGGTCGCTTACCCCACAACAGGGGACACAGGGATGAACTACATTCGGCGCGCGCTCTTTGGTTTATTCGCGGCTCCCGCCTTGGCGGGTCCGTCTTTTGCTGAGTGCCGTCAGGCACTTGCGCTTGGTCTTGATGTGTCGGGGTCAGTCGATTTACGGGAATACCGGTTGCAATTGGATGGTCTGGTCTCAGCCCTGAATGACCCCGATGTAACACACGCGATATTGGCTATGCCCAATGCGCCGGTCATGTTGATGGTTTTCGAATGGAGCGGCCGTGACGATCAGGCCATTTTAGTACCATGGACAAGCTTGGTTGACGATGCTGCGCTTTTGGATGTCAGCAACGCATTGGCAGACACAACACGACGGGCTGCAACGCCGGGAACGGCACTCGGAACGGCGATGCAATACGGTGCGGCACAGTTGGATGAAAAAGGCGCGTGTTGGAAACGGACACTGGATATATCCGGCGACGGGCCATCAAATCTGGGCCCCCGCCCGCGGGATATAAAAGAGGCCATCGGCGCGCGTGGTATCACCATCAATGCACTGGTTATCGGGTCAGCGGCTGTTCCTGCGGATAGTCAACGTCAAATAGGGATTGATGCGCTAGCGTCTTATTTTGCCGCCGAAGTGATCACCGGGCCGGATGCGTTTGTCCAAATGGCCCGGGGTTTTGACGACTATGGAGCTGCGATGACGGCCAAGCTCAAACGAGAGATTGAAGGCATGACCATCGGCGCGCTTCAGTAGATATAACGGATCTGGTCTGACCAATACCGCTCCATCCGTTTGAGGGATCGCGTGATGTCATCAATGCCGTCCGGCCCCAAGACGCCTTTGGCTTCCAGCCCGTCCGCATGACGTGAGAACAGGTCTGACACCACATGGCGAATTTTCTGGCCTTTTTCCGTGAGTTTCACCCGGACAGACCGGCGATCAATCTCACAGCGTTGGTGATGCATATACCCTGCATCCACCAGCTTTTTCAGGTTATAGCTGACGTTGCTGCCCTGATAGTAACCACGGCTTTTCAATTCGCCAGCGGTGACCTCGTTGTCGCCAATGTTGAACAACAGCAATGCTTGCACCGCGTTGATCTCAAGCACGCCAACCCGCTCAAACTCATCTTTGATGACGTCCAGCAGCAGGCGGTGCAACCGCTCTACCAGCGACAACGCCTCCAGATAGTTGTTCATGAAGCCTTCAGTGCGGCTCATCGTTGACGCGTCTGACGGGATTTGGTCCTGAATACTCATTTACGGCACGCTCCGACTCTTTCCAATTTGGTCAGAATTTGCATGAGAAACGCCAATAATTCGTTAAAAACAGTCGAACAAACCGTACGTTGTGGTATCAGGCCGTCATTCCCGGCAGCTGTTTCGCGATCATGGCAATCAAATTACTATAGTGATCGGGCGCAGGGGTTTGACCGCTAACCCATTGATAAAGGTCATGGTCATTCTCGTTTAGCATCTCTTCATAGCGGTCAAGATCGGCGCTCTCCATATCGGCCAAATTTGCTTCCGAAAAAGGTTGCAGGATCACATCCATCTCCTTGATCCCTCGCCGCATAGACCGCATTTTTAACCGCTTGATACGGGTTTCACGCTGCTCGCTCATGTCCGGCATCCTTCAAAGCTGTCCGTAATTTCTTCTCAAGACGCGCCATTTGTTCGACCCGCGCCAACATATCCGTGCGCAATTCACGCAGTTCATTCAGAATTTCATGGGCCGACGCCGGTAACGTGGCTTCTTCCATCGGCGCATCCAGACCTTCGCCCTGCCCGTTGATCAACCACATCATCGACACATTCAACAAACCCGCCATCATCGACAACCGATTGGCGCGCGGTTCGCTCAGGTCGTTTTCCCACGATCGTAAGGTCGCGACACGCACCCCCAAACGGCGCGCCAACTGTGCCTGGGTCATTTCTGCCACCTCACGGGCGGCCGCCACACGGTCTCCGAAGGTCGCGGTATCGGGGCCATACCAGTCCTGAGTATCTTGCATGCTGTGATCTCCTTTGTGATGATCGCGCTTGAACGGCGGCACTCTGCCCCCTACTACTCGGTCCTGATCTTACCAACCAGAGGCCGAAATGGAATTCCTGTCTACGACACTTGCCCGCGTCAAACCGTCTCCTACCATTGCTGTAACAACCAAGGCGGCAGAATTGAAGGCTGCAGGGCGCGATGTCATCGGCCTGGGCGCTGGTGAACCGGATTTTGACACACCACAAAACATCAAAGATGCCGCCGTGGCCGCGATCGCAGATGGCAAAACGAAATACACCGCGGTCGACGGCATTCCCGAACTGAAACAAGCTATCTGCGCAAAACTCAAGCGCGACAATGATCTGACCTACACGCCCGCACAGGTCAGCGTCGGCACCGGCGGCAAACAAATCCTGTATAACGCGTTGATGGCCACGCTGAACGAAGGCGACGAGGTCGTGATCCCCGCACCCTATTGGGTCAGCTACCCCGATATGGTGTTGTTGGCCGGCGGCACCCCTGTTGTGGCCGAGGCGTCGTTGCAGACGGGGTTCAAGCTGACCGCCGATCAGCTCGAAGCCGCGATCACCGACAAAACCAAATGGCTGATCTTCAATTCCCCCTCAAACCCCACCGGCGCAGGCTATACCCGCGACGAACTGAAACAGCTAACAGACGTCTTGCTGCGCCACCCCCATGTCTGGGTTATGACAGACGATATGTATGAACATCTGGTCTATGATGACTTCGAATTCTGCACCCCAGCACAGGTCGAACCCGCGCTCTATGACCGGACGCTTACGGTGAACGGCGTCAGCAAGGCCTATGCCATGACCGGCTGGCGCATTGGCTATGCCGCAGGGCCTGAAGACTTGATCAAGGCGATGCGCAAGGTGCAATCGCAATCCACTTCGAACCCCTGTTCGATCAGCCAATGGGCCGCCGTCGAGGCCCTAAACGGCCCGCAGGATTTCATCGCCCCCAACAACGAGATGTTCGCACGTCGTCGCGATTTGGTGGTTAAAATGCTAAACGACGCCGAAGGCATCCGTTGCCCGGTGCCGGATGGCGCGTTCTACGTTTATCCGTCCATCGCGGGCTGCATTGGCAAAACATCGGCGGGCGGCGTGAAAATCAACGATGACGAAACATTCGCCACCGCACTGCTCGAAGAAACCGGTGTCGCCGTGGTGTTTGGTGCGGCGTTTGGTTTGTCTCCGAATTTCCGGGTCAGCTATGCCACATCCGACGCGGCCCTGACCGAAGCCTGCACGCGCATCCAAACCTTCTGTGCGGGATTGACCTGATTGAGGCACGTGAATGACGGCTGATCTGCCCGAGTATTACTTTCGAATCCGCGAAAATGGCGCGGCGGTGTTTCGTGTTGATACGCAAAACCGCCAACGCCGGATCGAGATGGAGCAGATCGCCGTTCTCAACATGCGCAACGGAGAGATCAAACCGCAGGGCGGTCGGGTCTTGTCGGATGCGGACAAACGGGCCATCGCAGACTGGATGAATACGCGCAAAACCGTCCTTACTGCGCGCGATTCGGATCAGATCAACCGGACGGTGGACCACCTGAACCTGACCGCTCAATGGGCACAATCACGCGCCACCCCCGAGCAGCTCGAAACCATCACAGATGCGCTTTTACTGGCCATGCATGACCTAAGGTCTGTGTTAGTGCGCAAGAAAGCGGATCGGCACACGTCCCATCGCGATTAAGCAACAAGCTATTGGAAACAAAGGCTGATATATCACGCAGGCGGAGTGGAAAATTGCTCAAATTCGATTAATCCCTGCCACGGTTTTGGCTCAAAAATATATATGCAGTTTTCAGAAGTCCTTTACTACCTTGTTTTAAAATATTTTTTTCAACCTGCTGTAATGTGCGAACACCTCAAGGCATAGGACACGCCAGCTAACCTCTCACGCAGGCTGATCCTCCTTTAAGTGTTTTTTGATACTTTGCGGTGCTTTTGGGCGCAGATAGTCACAAAACTCAGGACGATATTATGCTCCATCTTTCCCGCGCGGCGGCCTTTGCCGCATGTGCTCTGACTGCTGCCCCACTCGCCGCCGATCAAGGCGTAACCGACACTGAAATCCGGCTCGCGCAGGTCGCAGCCCTCGAAGGGCCTGCCGCTGCTTTGGGCACTGGCATGCGCCAAGGCATGTTGGCCGCATTTGAAGAGGCCAACCGCGCGGGCGGCATTCATGGGCGCACGATCAGCCTGACCAGCATGGATGACGGGTACGAGCCTGATCGCTCTGTGTCGCACACACGTTCCGTAATCGAAGGCGATGACTATCTCGCATTGGTCGGCCCGGTCGGCACGCCAACAACCAAAGCCACCCAACCTCTTGCAACACAAGCCGGAATGCCAATGATTGCGCCCTTCACCGGGGCCGGTTTCCTGCGCGATCCTTCATTACAAAATGTGGTAAACGTGCGCGCAACATACGACGCCGAAACCCAAGCTTGGGTGGATTACCTGGTTGATGAGCTTGGACACACAGACATCGCGATCTTGTTTCAAGATGACGGGTTTGGTCGCGTAGGTTTGTCCGGCGTGAAAAAAGCGCTGGAAGCCCGTGGCATGTCTTTGGTCGCCGAAGGCAGCTATACCCGTAACACCGTCGCTGTTAAGTCGGCGCTGCTGGATATTCGCAAAGCAAAACCGCAAGCCGTGGTTATGGTTGGCGCGTATAAGCCACTGTCAGAGTTTATTAAACTGTCGCGAAAAATGAAAATGGATCCGACATTTGTGACCATTTCGTTTGTCGGATCCAAAGCGCTGGCCGCCGAACTGGGCCCCGACGGAGACGGCGTCATTGTCAGCCAAGTCGTGCCAGAGCCTTGGGACACCAACCTGCCCATCGTCGCAGAATACCAAGCGGCTCTCAGCGCGCTTGAAGCCACAGCAGAGCCAGGTTTTGTTTCCTTGGAAGGCTATGTCGCCGGTCGTCTTGTGATCGAAGGCTTGCGCCAAACTGGGGCAGATCTGTCGCGTGAAAGCTTCACCAACGCCATGAACACGCTTGGTACGTTAGACCTAGGCGGGATGACCTTGAGCTTTGGCCCAGGCGACAACCAGGGATCGGACGACGTGTTTTTGACCCGCATTCTGGCCGACGGCAGCTTTGAGGCAATGCGTCCCGGAAGCTAACACAATGGCCCGCCGTTATGGCGGGCCATTCCCAAACACCTGTGCGCTAGCCGCCTCCAGCATATCTCGAAGTAGAAGGTCACTTCCCTATGAGCTCCGCCGTTTCAAACCTCTTTGGTTCAGTTCTCATGCGCCTTGCATTGATAGTTGGGGCTCTAGCAACGATGACCGCCGCCGCGATTGTCATCGGCTGGATGGTTTTTCAATCTATGGCGAGCCATATGACCGAGCTTTCACACGAGCGGTTACCGGAGCTGCGCAAAAGCGCCCACGTTGTTGCCGCAGCAGACCGTGTTCGCGCAACCCTCACGAACATCCTCACAGCATCCACGTCTGAAGAAGTCGATAGTCTACTTGGCAGGACAAACCTGGTGTTGGCAGAGTTGGATTCGGCGGCTGAAAGCTTAGGGACCGAACGCAAAGCGATGCTTGCAGACAAGATCGCACAAACCGAAACCGCGCTCGCCTCGCTTAGAGAGGCGCGTCTGGAACAATTTTCCCGCGCAGATGCTTTGTCGGCACGTGTCGATGCAGCATTGTCGCTGTCAACTCAGACCAGTGCGCTGCTAGATCAAGCTACCGACGATGCATATTTTGATTTGGTGCTCGGCTCCGACGATACTATCGCACAGATCGATGGCACGCTTTCACTGCTTATTGAGCGAGATTTCGCAGCATATCAAGCGACGTTGCAGGTGCGCGCGGAAATCAATCTGTTGTCAGGTTTGGCCATCAGCGTGATGCAAACCAATGATCCCGCCATACTTTCAATTTTGACAGATCTTTCTGATGCGGCAATAGGCGAACTCCAAAACCTTTTGCCTGTCATCGCGGATGCAGGAGGCGCGCCCACTCTCTATGAGACCGTAGAAAACGCGCATAACGAATTCGAGAAACTCTTTGGCCAGAACCGTTCGCTATTGCGCCCCCAGAGCATTCTAGCCCTACGGCAGCAAACTGACACAGCGCTCGCAACTGCGTTGGACGACATATACTTTGAACTCGTGATCAACAGCGATGACGCGAAGACAACCAACGAACAGAGCATTCGCAATTTGATGGATGGTCAAGTCAACCGCATACGACAACAAGCGGCTCTCGACTCTGCTGTAAAATCGTTCTTTGCCTCCGCGATTCAAACCGCATTGGCTCGCAACATCGTCGAGTTGGGCAACCTGCAGGGCGCCCTAACATTGAGCAGCGTTCAATTAGAAGAAGCTATGACCGGTGCACCGGACGATGTCATCGAGAACCTTCAAACTATTATTCGGATCGCGGATCCTGAAACTGGCATCGCCGCAACCCGCGCCGCAGCATTCGAAGCAAGTGAAAAAGTACTCAATTCCACACAGAGTGCGACTCAAGCCGTGCGTGAAATCGCATCCGTGATAAATACATTCGCTGCAGGTGCGCAGGATGCGATCGATACAGCGGCTGCACAGCTTGATGCCGAAGCCGCGCATGCAAAGAAACAAATGCAACAAATTGGCCTCGCGAGCCTTGTGCTCGTTATTCTTGCTCCGTTCTTTATTTGGCGGATGGTGACGGGCCCCTTAAACAAAGTCACTTCGGTGACCGAGCGGTTAGCACAAGGTGACCTATCGCCTATCGAAGGCTTGGGAAAACAAAAAGGCGAAATTGGGCGTTTGGCACGGGCTTTGGAGGTGTTCAGAACCGGTGCTTTAGAACGCATTCAACTGCAAGAACAAGAACAGGAGCGCCAAAAACAGGCAATGGACGCCGAACGCGCAGCAGAAGTAGCCCAACAAGAAGCAGCAAATCGCGAACGCGAAGCACAAGCCAAACGTGAACGCGATGAAAGAGATCGCGAGGCTGCAGAACTGGCGCGCAATGAAGAACTTCGTGCAACCACAGAAGCCGAACGCAAGGCTCATGCCGAGGAACAAGAAGCCGTTGTGAAACAATTAGCAAACGGCTTACAACGCTTATCGGCAGGTGATTTATCGCACCAAATTTACGAAGAATTCCCCGGCGCGTATGAAGCCTTGAGGCAGGATTTCAACGGTGCCGTTGCAAACCTGTCCGGTCTAATACGTCAAATTGGGGATAGTGCGGGCAACATCGACGCCAGCAGCGGGGAGATTGCGTCTTCGTCTCTTGACCTATCTCATCGAACCGAAAAAGCAGCGGCGACGTTGGAAGAAACTGCCGCGGCTTTGAGTGAACTTACAAGCAGTGTTTCGTCCGCAGCGCGTGGTGCATCAGACGCCAACATGACGGTCGAGACGGTGAAAAAGGACGCAGAAAACAGTCAGGAAGTCATGCAGGACGCAGTCGACGCAATGAGTGAAATTGAAGCCTCGTCCTCAAAGATCACAAAAATTGTGGAAGTCATCGATTCCATCGCATTTCAAACCAACCTACTCGCGCTAAACGCCGGAGTGGAGGCTGCAAGAGCAGGCGAAGCTGGGCGCGGGTTCGCGGTTGTCGCCTCGGAAGTTCGAACCCTTGCACACCGCTGTGCAGAAGCCGCGTTGCAGATTAGCCAACTCATTTCGGAATCTGCTGGACATGTCGAGAATGGTGTCTCGTTGATTGATAAAACCAATACAGCCTTGGACACGATACTTGGTGGGATCATCAATGTGTCTCAAAATGTTGCCGACATTGCCAACTCCACGAATGAACAATCTACCGGCATTGCCGAAATCAACACCGCTGTAGATCAACTAGATCGGTCAACGCAGCACAACGCAGCGATGTTTGAAACCACGACCGCAGCCAGTCAGGCGCTTACTGATGAGGCAAGTCAACTGGCAACTCTTGTTGCTGGTTTTGTGGTCGATTCTTCGACACCTAAAAGCATCAGAAGCTCATTGCACCGACACAACGATGGCAACAAGGATACAGCCGCTTAACTTCAATGCCCCGGTCCACAAATATTGTGTACCATTGATAATGGACATCCGGTAATCTCTCCGGGAATTATTGGTGTTCAAAAGTAGAATTTTCTCGGCAAGATATCTGAGGAGATTTACGATGAGGAACAGACGATCCAGCGACGCGCTGATCATGCATTGCCCGGCGGGCGATCCTGAAGCAAGTGGAGGGCGATGTACCGGTTTCTGAACCATGCCGCGAGCATGACATGAGCGCTGCCAGTTTTTACAAATGGTGTGCGAAGTTTGGCGGTATCGGCGCGTCGATGTTTTCTGAGATGAAGGATATGGCCGAGGAGAACCCCCTTCTGAAGCGAATATACGCCGAGATGAGCATGTCCGAGACGATTTGCTGGAGGCGCTTGGAAAAAGCGCTGAGGCCATCCACTGTCAGGTAGGGTACTACGCAGCAATGTCCCGAGAGGGTCTGGAACGGCGCGAACAGGTTTTGTCACCCGAGGAGAGTTGTGCTTGCGGTGGTGCGTTGCGCCAAGTCGGCGAGGACATCACCGAAGAACTGGAATACATCATTAACCGCTTCGTCGTGAACAAAGTCATCCGCCCACGTATGGCCTGCAAGGCCTGCGAGCGCTTTACCCAAGCTGATCTGCCTTCACGACCTATCAAACGTGGTCGGCCCGGCTCTGGCCTTTTGGCGTACATACTGGTCGGCAAGAAGTGCAATCACCTGCCGCTTGACCAACAGTCCAAAATCTACGCCCGAGATCAAATAGGCCTGCATCGCTCCACACTCGCCGATTGGGTGGGGCATATCTGCATTGGTATGCATAATCCTCGACAGCCGCCCGCTGTCTGTTCTTGAAGGCGTCGGCGTATGGGCAATGCGCAGTCTGTGATCCTTCCAATAGCGCTGCTTTTGTCACCAATTTGCGCATTACTGCGAATTGTTCTCGGCTTGGTGTTTGAGCAGTCGGCTAAGGTCGCAACGACTGCTGGGGCGGATGTCGGCATCATTGGCGCAACTGTCTTCGCTTACTCGAGCAAAGATGGCGCAGCTTGGTGGCTAGCCTTATTGGTTGATTTTATCACAACGCTTGGAAGTGTCTGAAACTCTTTGTATGGGGTTCGGCCCATGCTATTGAGACGGGTCATCTGTTGAACCGTTCTGGATAAAGAATGGCGAACTGATTGCGAGCGGCAACCCATTCCCTGACGCACCACCCAGCTTTCTCAAAGC
>NZ_JBDVLG010000013.1:0-32185 GCF_039970775.1 Roseobacter sp. | reverse complement strand
TTCAACCCCGCTAAGCAGCTCGTCCAGTAGTTCCTTGGAAATCGTCATTGTCGTCATTGTCGTCATGCTCCTTCAATTTGGTAGCATGGGTCAAATTACTCTGACACAGAAAATCGGGCACTCTCGAATGAGGGAGCCTCGAGCAGCAGGTCTGCAGTCGTTCTGGAAAACCTCGACAGGCGGTCCAAGCCCGTCTTGGAAGGCCTAGTGGACGGTCTGTCTTCCTTGCTAAAATATGCACGTCAATCGATCACCTTTGATCGCGGGATAGAGTTCAGCCCATGGCAACATATGAAGGATGATCTTGGCGTTGATCCATGGTTCTGTAACCCGCGTTCGCCGTGGCAAATAAGGACTGTTGAGAATTTCAACAACCGCCTGCGCCGCAAGTCTGATCCCACGGCGTTCACAAATCGATATTTAAAGTCGATTCGCGACCGCCTGAAGACAACACCGCGCAAATGTCTAGTGCATCAAATACCTACTCCTGATAAGATGGAGCTGCCGCAATTGCGCTTCGCCGCGAGTTCAGACTGAGACACAGTTTAAACAAGGCTGCGACTTTTCCTCCATCTTAAGGGCCACCGCGCCTTTACCCTAATTTCCGAAACCCTGCCCAAAGGCCTCTTCCTTGATGAAGGGTTCGGTGATCAGCAACAGGATGATGCCCGGAACTGTAACCACAAGGGCGATGCCCGCGGCTGACGCATCCAACGTGCCGCCTGAGATCTTGGAAAATAGCAAGGTTGGCAAGGTGATGATCTTTCCCTGTCCCATAAAGAAGGTCAGCAGAAAGATGTTGGTCGACACCAGAAACGTAAACAATGCACCCGCGACCACTCCGGGCAACAGCATGGGCAATGTCACATGACGCATCACCTGCCAGCGCGAGGCGCCCAAGATCAACGCCTGTTCTTCAAAGTCACGCCCCAAACCTTGGTAGACCGCCGTAAGCATGCGGATCATATATGGGATCGTTGGGATCAGATGCACGATGATGATCCCGGTGTAACTGCCCGCCAACCCCAGCTTGATGAAGATCATCAACAGGGCAATTCCAATGGCCGCTTCGGGCACAATCAGCGGCATCGACAGGAAAAATTCAAACGCCGCTTTGCCGCGAAACGTTTCGCGCGCCAGAACCCGCGCTGCGGGAAGGCAAATGGCAAGGCAAATGACCGTAACGACCGACCCGATGAAAACCGTATTAACGGTTGCCTCCCATAATTTGCTGTAGGGCGATAAGATATAGTCCCATGCCAAAGGCAGCAACGTCTTTTCGCGTTGCTCCAGCCACCAAGTGCTGGGCAACATGTCCGGCCACGCCCAACGGAATGCGAAGCTTTGAATAATCAGCGGGATGAACGGGCCCAGAATGAACCCGACGATCAGCAGCAAGTAGATCTTTTGGAAGATCGATAAACGCATGCTCAACGCGGTTTGGGGGGTGCTACGGGCCATCTACTACCGCCCTATCCGATGTTCATACCGGCGATAAAACGCTAGATAGCTGTATAAAATTCCGCCTGCGATCAAGGCAATTGACACGACCGTCGCCATACCTTGCAGTTGCAACGTGTAGTCGGCATCGTTGAAATATCGCCATGCGACGACGGGCAATGTATCGGGAAAACCGCCGCCCAAAATGAACGGTGCTTCAAATGCGCCGATGTTGAAGGCAAAGACAATCAGCGTCGAAGACACGATGCCCGGTAGGATTTGGGGCAGCGTGACTTGGAAAAACATTTGGCGTTTGTTGGCACCCAAAAGGGCTGCGGCCTCTTCCGTTTCGCGGCCGACCCCCAGTAAAACAGCATAGATTGCCAGCGTGACGAATGGCGTTTGTTTCCAGACGTAAACAGCGATGATGCCCCACCCGTAGTGCGTTTTTAGGATCTGCGGAAACTCAGATGGGTCTCCGATGAAGCCAAGAAATGCAAAGACCCGCGAGATCATCCCCCCATTGCCCAGCATAATAACCGCCAGCGCGATACCGACCGTATAGGGGATCATCAGGGGGAGTTTATAGAGGAATTTATACAACGATTTGCCCGGAAACGCGCGCACCAATGCCAGTGCAAGCAGGGTGCCCATGACCAGCGCGATCCCCGTTGACGCAACCGCGTAGTACAGGGTCAACCCAAGAGAATGCCAGAACGACGTGTCGCCCCAGAGAGCGCTGAAGTACCTGAAATCGGGGAAGGTATTCACCCCGAACCATGGGGCAAACCCCAACGATTGCATGACCGCCAACACCAAAGCCCCGCCAAACAAGACGGTCAGCACTGTCAAAACTGGCAGCAGTTGCACCCACATCCACACGCGCTCTTTGCGGTGGCGGGCCAAGTCTGGTGTCTTGGAGCGAGGCATAGCACGTCCTTGTGCGGGAAGCTCATTATGCGACGGGCCTAGATAATTGGCATCCGGCCCGTCGCGCATGTTATCACGCCGAAGGCGTTATTTTTTCAGGTTCTCAACGGCGGTTGCGACAATCACGTCGATGCTTTTGGCGCTGTCACGTTCGATGTATTCGAGCCAGGTTGCCTCTATCACATCGACAAGTGTTGCGTTGGTGTCAGGCGCTGTGTTGCCGTCCAAATCGGCTTGCGACACCCCGATCAGGCCGGGGGATGCGTCCGCCAACACCTGCACCTCGGCCTCGTTCAGCGTCCAAGGGTCGACCCCCGGAGGCATGCCCGTGTATTTCAGCTTGGTGGCCTGCGCATCCACCGACGCCATAAAGTTGGTCATGACCAAGGCCGCGGCTGGGTGGGGTGCGTTGGCGGGGATCACAAGGTAGTTCTTGTTTTTGATCATGTTGCCTTCGGGGAAAACAAACGCTTCGGCCCCTTCAGGGTACGTGCCATCCGCAAGGCCCTGCGCCACCGCATAAAGGCCAAACTTGCACGCCATATCGATTTCGCCGTTCAGGAACATCCCATCCAATGCAGTGGCGTCTTCGGCGTAACGGGCACTGCCGCCCTGCGCGCCCAGAAGATGCGGTTCAAGCGCCTTAAGATATTCAAGACCCGGTGTGATCAACCGCGCCAGCTCTTGCGCACCAAGATCCGTAACCGAATTTTGAAATGGCGCCGCACCCGTGCCGTCCGGGTTATGTGCATAGACGGCTGCCTGCACAAATGTATTGCCCTCGTAATGGGGCGGTTTCACATATGTGAACTTGCCTGGATGCGCCGCAAGGTAGGTTTTCAGGCCTTCAAACGTGACGGGAAGATCCGCGCGATCCACGCGGGCCGTGTTTGCCGCGCATACATATTGCTCGCCAGACCACGGCATCTCGGCGTTGCCCGTTTCGACCCCAAAGTCGCGCAGATTTAGCAAAGATCGTGGGTCTTTGGCGTTCCATTCGATGTTTTGACTGTTCGGGACCTTATCTGCAAAGGCACCAAACAGCGCGTCTTGGCGTTTGAGCGTCGCGAAGTTTTCGCCGTTCACCCAGATCGCATCAACGCTGCCTTCGCCCAGACCTTTGCCCGCCCCCATCTCTGTCAGAACCAGATCAACGGCATCTTTTGTGCCGGTGATGCGCACGGGGTTCAGCGTGATGCCTTCCTTGGCAAGACCCGCCACCGCGATCTGATCCATCCAGATGTTAATCTGGTCGCTGCCGCCCCAATAATAGAGGTTCACGGTTCCTTCGTCTTGGGCGCGCGCCTGCACGTCGGCCCAACTGACCGTGCCGTTTAGAAACGCATCGCGAAACGCACCTGCGTCTTGGGCCAAACCGGCGCTGGATAGCACGCTCGCCGTGAGTATGAGCCCTGTCAATATCGTCTTCATGTCCGGTTCTCCCGACTGTTTTATGTGACCTTAGGCATCGTCTTGGATGACCCAAATCTGGTCCGGTTGAATGGTCAACCACACCTGCTGTCCGACGTCGACCATGCGCCGGGATTGTTCGTCCACGATGATCGTCTCGCCTTGGCACACCACAGTATAGCTCACCGTGGCCCCGAAAAAGTCACGCGCGGTCACGTTGCCTTGAATGACGTTCAGGCGTGCGCCAGGTGCCTCTAAACAAAGGTCTATCGCTTCTGCACGCAACAGCGCCCGCCCTGCCCCATCGCGCGCGCGCGACACATCGGGGTCCAACTGCAACGTCGCAAAGACCGTCTTGGCGGCCCCATCGCGTATCGTGGCGTCAAAGATGTTGCTGACCCCCATAAAATCAGCGATTTCAACACTGTTTGGGCGCTGGTAGACGGCCCCCGGCGTATCATATTGCGCCAGTGCACCGTCAAAAATCACCGCAACGCGATCTGCCAACTCCATCGCTTCGACCTGATCGTGGGTGACGAAAATCGTCGTGATGCCCAGCCGTTGCTGTAAGGTGCGGATGAAACGCCGCATCTCACCACGTAGCTTGGTATCAAGGTTCGCCAGTGGTTCATCCATCATCAAGACCGACGGGTTGGTGATTAACGTGCGGGCAATAGCAACCCGTTGCATTTGTCCCCCCGACAGTTGCGCAGGAAAGCGGCGCCGGAACGGTTGAAGCTGCACCACATCAAGGATCTCGTCCAACCGTTCGGTGATTTGCGCCTTTGGCGTGCCGCGCACTTTCAACCCGAACATCACGTTCTTCTCGACCGTCATATGGGGAAATAACGCATACCGTTGAAACACCATTCCAACGTTGCGATCCTGCACCGGCACCTCGGATATGTCCGCGCCATCAAACAAAATGCGCCCGACAGTTGGGGTTTCAAGGCCCGCAATCATGCGCAGGGTCGTCGTTTTGCCACAGCCCGACGGCCCCAACAACGCAACCAATTCGCCCGAATTGATCTCTAGGTCTATTCTAGAAATCGCGGTGAATTCGCCAAAATCTTTACCCACGCCCTCGAGCTTGACCTGTGTCAACTGGGCCTACCCCCTGAAATCCATAACACCAACGCATCAGGGCAGGCACGACCGCTTTGCGGAACCTGCCACCCCTTAGGACCTGACAGTTAACTTAGTTCGCCAACCGCGCATACTGCGAATTTATGCCCCGGGTTTGCGCGCCACAGCCACCGGGCAGTCACCGCGAACCACCGCAATTGGCCCGTCACATACGGACAGCCTAGCCCATGCAGGTTGTGGCACAACATACCCCGGTCTTGCTTGGGCAACCCGCGTTATACGTAATTCTTACGCTTGGACATTTTCCCAATGCCTGGGTTCATGGTGTTCGTGGGGTCGCAGCTGCGGTAGTGGTCTTGCAGCGATTGTTCGGCGGCGTAGATGTGCCCAACATTGTGTTCGGCGGGATATTTAGCACCGCGTTTGTCCAGCAGTTCCAACATCTGAGCCTTAATCACAGCCGGATCGTACCCGGCCTTTACCACGTAGTCTTGGTGCAAAACGTGGCAAAAGAAGTGCCCGTAATACAGTTTGAGATCCAACGCCTCGGCAATCTGCGGCGGTAAAACCTCGAACCAATCTTGATCATTGCGGCGCAACGCGATGTCCAGCGCAAGAATATCTGCCACTTTTGATCCGTTCACAGCCATATAGCGCACCGCAGCACCAGCCGCCGCAAACCGGTGCAAGCCCGCGATTTTACCTTCGCGCGGGGTGCAGGCAAACCAATCAGCGGTGTCGCCATCAAGGTTTTCGGCCAACCACGTCTGGGCCTCATCGACACCCGCGTCGCGCATTTTCAAGATCAGGTGGTGGTCAAACCGGCTGCGAAATGTCTCCATCCGGGCGGGCAACGGGTTGGGCCAAAGGCGCATCACTCCCTGCATCACCCGGTCCGTCAGGTTTTTGGGCAGCACGGGTATTTTGTTCAGCCGCGCGTCAAGCCAGCCTTTGATGCCAAAGATCAGGGGCAACCGATCGGTGCCCAATTTGTCGATCAACACCAACGTATCTTTGCCATAGCGTTTTGACACGTCGTAGGCTTCGGCGTGCATGTATTCGCCCGACACTGGCAACACGGTAAAATCGCGTAACACGTCGCGGCGCAGCTGTCCCAATGTCGCGGTGTCTTTTGCCCCGACGTAAAACATCTGCTCGCGGTTGTTTTGCGGGTAGGTATCCAGCCGCACGGCAAAAACCGCCAACTTACCGGCACACCCCGCAGCTTCGTGCAGGCGCCGCGGGTCGGCATTCCAGCGGGCGGGTGTATCGGCGTCAACGTCGCGAATGCGCGCGCCATAATCGGTGTCGGATCCCTTGGCATTGGACGCTTCGATATCATCGTCGGTGAAGGTGCCCGCATCCAACCGCCCCAATATGTCTTCGGGATCATCGCCCAACGCAATGCCAAGGTGGTTCACGAGCTCTAGCTGGCCGTCTGCTGCGATTTGGGCATAAACCGCCATTTCGGTGTAGGACGGCCCGCGCTCCACCAACGCGCCGCCCGAATTGTTGCACACGCCCCCCATGATGGACGCACCGATGCACGATGACCCAATCACAGAATGCGGTTGCCGGCCCAAGGGGGCCAATTGTTTCTCCAGATCAAATAATGTGGCGCCGGGCAGACTAACCACCTGCGCGCCGTCGCGTAACGTATGGATCGTATCCATGCGCGTTGTGCTGATCACCACGGCGTCGCGGTCGTAGGTTCCGCTGGGCGCGGACCCTTCGGTCAGCCCGGTGTTGGCGGCTTGGAAAATCACCACAACATCCGCCGCGACACAGGCTTGCAACACCTTCCATTGTTCCACCAACGATCCGGGGCGGACCACGGCCAATGCGGTACCGCCGCCAGACCTGTAGCCCTTGCAATAAGGTTCCATCGCGCGGGCGGTGGTGATCACGTAACGTGCGCCGACAATGGCGCGCAATTGGTCTGGCAGGTCGGTCATCATCGGCTCCGGGTTAGCGCCAACGCAGGTTGGTGCGGTTTAACTGATCAAGGCTGGTGATCCCCATCAGCTTCATGTCACGTTCGATTTCGGACCGGAAATTGCCCAACGCTTTTTCGACACCGGCCTGTCCGCCGCCCGCCAAGGCATAGAGATACATCCGCCCCCCAGAACAGGCCTTAGCCCCCACCGACAGCGCCTTGAGCACATGGGTCCCGCGTTGGATCCCGCCTTCGCAGATGACATCGATCTTGTCGCCCACGGCGTCGCAAATCTCGGCCAGCTGGTCAAAGGGCGCGCGCGACCCATCAAGCTGCCGCCCGCCGTGGTTGGACACCATGATCCCCGTGCAACCGATTTCTACGGCACGTTTGGCATCTTCGACCGACATGATGCCCTTTAGCGCAAACTGCCCATCCCACTGCGCGCACAGCTTTTCGGCGTCTTCCCAGTTCATAGATTGGTCCAGCATGGTCGAGAAATAATCCCCCACCGACACCGCCAGATTGGTGCCCGCGCTGACATGCCCGGACAGATGCGGCATATCGAATTTGTCTTTCGTCAGAAAGTTCCATGCCCACATAGGGTGTGTGGCAAAGCTCAGCAAAGACGCGGGCGTCAGTTTTGGCGGCGACGTAAACCCGGTGCGCAGGTCGCGTTCCCGGTTGCCGCCCGTGATGGTATCAACCGTCAGCGCCATCACCTGAAACTTTGCCGCCCGTGCGCGTTCGAGCAGCGCATCGTTTAGGCCGCGGTCTTTGTGGAAATAGAACTGGAACATCTTGGGCCCGGGTGCGACTTCGGCGATTTCCTCAACCGTGACAGTCGCAAGCGACGACACACCAAACATCGTCCCGTATTTGGTCGCAGCTTTGCCCACCGCGCGTTCGCCTTCGTGGTGAAACAACCGCTGCAACGCTGTGGGGGCGCAATAAACGGGCATATCCATTTTTTGCCCCATGACCTCGACCCTCATGTCGACCTCATCGACCCCCGCCAACACGTTGGGCACCAGATCGACGTCATCAAAAGACGAGGTGTTGCGCTTGTACGTGATCTCGTCGTCTGCGGCGCCGTCGATATAGTGAAAAATCGGCGCTGGCAGGCGACGTTTGGCCAGTTTGCGAAAATCCTGAAAGTTATGGCAAGAGGCTACGCCCATGATCGTCTCCCTGTTGGCTTTGGTAATAAATAATTACCAATTTGGGGTGTTGATGCGATACCCCGGTCTCGGAGTCAAGCAATTGACCACGCCACACAGGTAAAACCCCGCAAGACGAGCCGATCAAACCTGACCTGAAAATACGTGCTAGTGCGGTTCAAGCCTCAACCCGGATGAACCCGGCAAGCCCCGTTTTCTGGTGTTCGATAACATGGCAGTGAAACACCCAGTCACCGGGGTTGTCCGCGACAAGGCACACATCGATGATCTCATCGCGGGTCAATAACACGGTGTCTGTCCAGTTTGATGCCAGCTTGCGTTTGTTCGACCGCAGGGGGCGAAACACCAGACCGTGTAGGTGAATAGGGTGGTCGTTTGGGCTTTCATTGCGCAGGCGCAAAATCACGCTTTCGCCCAGACGAAACACCGCAAGCGGGCCTGCGCCGGGTGTGCCGTCTGGGGCCGCATCCCCCGGCCAAGGCATGCGGTTGATCGACCAAAAAGAATACCCCAACGTGCCACAAAACCCGTTTTGCTGGGCGCCGCCTTCTGGGGACCACCCAAAAACCAGCTCTTCAAGGCGGGCATTGTCCAAATCAGGTTCGGGGACGTCGTTTTGCGGCAATGGGCGCAATTCGTGCAGCGACCGTGCGGTATTTGGCCCGACTGCGCGCACGCGCGCCAATGGGCGGGGGCCGCCGGGGAAATCACCCATGATGTCGACATACGCGCCTTCGATTTCCGGCATTTTGATGGCCATATCAATACGTTGCCCCGGCGATAGCAAATAGGGGGCGTCTTCGGTGGGCCATTCCAATGGTTCGCGCAGGGGGTGCCCATCTGCGGCGATGATGACCCCGCCCGCCCCAACGACGTAGGGCTTGTAGATGCGGGTGGTATCTGTCGCGGCCAACCGCAGGCGCATCAGCCCACCGGTGGGCCCGTCATAGACGGGGTTGGTCTCCCAATTCGCGGTGATCGCGGTGCCAAACGTGCCCGCACGCGCAGCCCCTCTGGGGGTCCATAGGTCAAGCCATTCACCCGTGGGGCGCAACCGAAAATCCCGCAGGTTCAGGATGACTTCGCCATCAAAACCCGGGTCGGTTTCTTCCTCGACCACCAAAACACCTGTCAGCCCCATCGCCATTTGATCCATCGTCAAGCAATGGGGGTGATACCAGTAGGTGCCCGCGTCTTGGGGGGTGAATTTATACTCAAAGCTCTGACCCGGCCCAAACGGAAACTGCGTGAGATAGGGCACACCGTCCATCGCATTGGGGACGCGAATGCCATGCCAATGCATTGTCGTGTAGTCGGACAAGGTGTTGGTCACCCGCGCGGCAAACGGCTGCCCCTGTCTGAGACGGATCACTGGTGGCGGGCCGTCTGGTCTGGTCGAGATAAGATCCCGCGTCACCGCATCGGTGATTTTATACACCGCATTTTGGATCGTAATATCAAGTGGTTCAAGGGGTTGCGCCCACGCCACGGCAAACCCCACCGGCGCCAAAACAGTGCCCGAAGCCATCATGCCGATAGCTGCGCGCCGCGATATCTGTGTGGTGGGTGTGTGTTTGGTCATCGTCCCGGCCTTGATGTTGGTCCCGGTATAATGCCGCCTTCGGGGCATAGACGCCATGCCATTCGGCGCCGTGTTTGTGAGGCCGTTGAAAATGTAGCATGGGCAAAACCCTGTTGGACAATGGCCACATCAGCGGTCTTTCACACGATCAAGGCAATCGATATTTCCGTCGTTTTGCCAGCCCTTACAGGCTGGAGTGGGCGCGCGAACGTCCACCCCAAAAACCAATATACGCGTTACTCAAAACTATTTAGGCCGCTTTGCGTTGCTTGCGGCGACGACCGACGTACCCCATGACGCCAAGGCCACCAATCAGCAGCGGCATAGAGGCAGGCACTGGAACCGCAGCGACCTCGTAAGAGTAAGACAGGTTCCCGATCACGTCACCGCCTGCAAAGTCGAGGAAACCAGCCTCGTTGCTCCAGTCCTCAATCAGGTCCGTCGCGTCGGCAAACCCAAGCGGCGAGAAGGCAAAGTTCAAGAATTCCGCGAATGTGTCCGTCAACGCCATGTCAAAAACACCGTCTTCGGCGGTCGCGACCAGGTCAAAAAGGAAGAACTCGTCGTTTTCGTCGATCACGCCGTCAAAGTTGATGTCGCGTTCGGCCACATCGTCAAGCAGACCATCAACCGCCATCGCTGCGGTGTCGATCGCCAAGTCGTTCAACGAGTGTGTGCAGCACAAGCGAAGGTTGTCTTCCTCGGACATCAACGCGACTTCGTCTGCGGTAAATGTATAGAAATTACCGGGGTTTTCAAAGTCTTCGAAAACAAGCGGATCTGCTGTTGCGATGTAGTTGATGTCGCGCAGTTCGTCAGAGAAAAGATCCGCGTTGTCGCCGTTTTGGGGCAGTACGAACACCGTTGCAAAGGTTTCGATTTCGTTGCCGTCGTCGTCAGTCGCGACAATAGCGGCGGTGCCGCTGGCAAAACGAAGGTAGGCATTGCCGTCGTCGTCAACGACGCTTTGGCTTGTCGCAGATGCGGTGGAGGTCCGGATTGCGCCGCTGCCGGCGACCCAGTCGTATTCCAACCCTTCGGCGGGGCGGATGGTGAATGTGCGTTCGGTGTTGCCAGCCGCGTTTTCAGACCACTGGCGCGTCGTGATTGCCAAGCCCAAAGCGTCTAGATCTGCGGTGAATTCCACTGTCGCGGTACCGCTGGTGACCACTGTTGTGGCCTGTGCGGTGGTTGCGAATGCGGCGCCGACGAATGCGGCGGTTGTCAAAAGCGTTTTCAGTCCCATTTCCGTTTCCTTCAGGAGAAAATTTAATGGGTGCCGCTCTAGTACCTAGATTGTGCTATGCCTGTGTTCGCACAACCAGTCAATGTAATTGATCACGTTTATTCAACTTTTTGTTAACTAGTATTGTTTTCCGTGAAACAGCAAATTCTACTCGGCGTTTCTATTTCGCCCATGTTTCGCCCGCAAACGCCTTCATTGCCCATTGATCTGAATGGAGAACGCCCGTTTTGCGCCCGGTGGCGGCGTTGGAAACGGGGCTGCGCGTTGAATGACTTGCATCGCGGCCTTGTCGAGCCTGTCGCTCCCCGAACTGCGCGCGACGGAAAGACCGCCCAAGCCGCCGTTGCTGGCCACCCGAAACGCGATCACCGCCGTTCCACGGGTGCCCACACGCGGGCGCCGTACACGTTGGATCTTTCGCATGACCTTTCCCGGATAGCTCGAGACGGCTGCATTGCCGGGCTGGGCCGTCGCACTCTGGCCTGATGTCGCGCGGTTTGCCGGGGCGTCTTTTGCACCATCGGATTGCCCTGCCCGTGCGTTGGTTTGCCCGCCTGCCCGCGCCGGTGACTGCTGGCGTGGCTGTGCCTTGGCAGTGCGCTTTTGAACGAAGGCAGGCCGTTTCTTGGGCCGTAGCGAGGGGGCGCGCGCCGATGTCTCGGGGGTCGTCGCGGTTATTGTCTCGGGCGGCGCGTCCGTCGGATCAACGGCGGGCGGTGTTTCAATCACGGGCAGCGGTTTGAGGGTCTGTGGTTCGGGGCGCGCGGGTGTCGCGGGCAGAGGCGTCACCGCCGCGAGCGTTTTTTGCGGTGTTTGTACAACGGCCCTGTGTGTGATCGGCTGCGGCGCGCGCACATCTGTTGCTGCGACCCGCGGCTCGGCACTCTCGACCTGCGTTTCAATGTCTAGGCGTTGCGCCAAAGTTGTTGGCGCCACTGTGGCGATTTTAGTGGCTTCGGTGGGGTGAACGACGTCAGACGTTTCTATCGCTTCCACCGGCGATATGGTGCCCGCCGTCAGGTCCGCAAAGGCGTCGCCTAAAGACGCCTGCACCCCGTTGGCCTGCCCCCCTGCAATTTGCACAGGGTCGGTAAGGCCCCATTGATTGAGGCCGCCCAGATGCGCCCCTGCCGCGACCGTAAACGCAAAGACAGCCATACGTTTTGACCCCGCGATCATTGCAAACCTCGCTCTGTCACAATCATTACCGCCGCAGCGCCCGCCTGCGACAAGCGCCGCCCAACCGCGACCAATACATCAGCCGGGACCGCCCGATCTGGGATAATCCGGACAGTGGCGCGCGCCTCAGCGGGAAGGCTGGCCAGATATGTCTCGGCATCGGGTTGATCCACGCCACGGAAGCTCAACCGCCCGTCTGGATGCAAGACAAGCGCATCGGGGGGCGGCCTGCCATCCAGATCCTCCGTTTTTACCAGCGTCAGGGACGTATCCAAAGGGGGCGACAACGTCCCCGCCACCATGAAAAAAACCAACATCAAGAATACGATATTGATCAGGGCTATTGTGGGCTCTTTTTGGGGTTTGGTCCGACGGTGACGCATCAGCTCGTGCCCAACACAGTGATCTTTAGCCCTTGCACTGCATGCAATAGAATCAAAACATCCGTTAGGCGTTGCGCCGTCACGCCATCCCGCAGGCTGATCAAAACCGGCTGGTCCTTATCCTGTGCTGCCCGGTCCGCCACCGCAGAGGCAAGGGTATCCAACACCAGTGTATCGCCATTCACACGCAGCTGTTCTGGCCCGACCTGCAAAAAGAGCGGTGGTACACCCAGTGGCGCAGCCTGCTGCCCGGCACCTGCAGAGGCCAGTTCAACTTCCGAAAAATTCGTGAACGTCGACGTCAGCATGAAAAACAGTAGCAATAGGAAAATTACATCAATGAGGGGCGTCAGCCCTAATTTCCTCTGTGCGCGTATGCGCCTAGGCATGGGCCGGCATCCCGATGGCGTAGGTATCTGTTCTTTGTGCGTGGCCGGATGGCGACAGCGCTGTCAGGATGAAAACATCTGCCTCAACGCGTTCTGCGTCCATCCGCCCCTCGAACCACGACAGGATCATGGATGTGGGCATCGCGACCACCAGACCCACCGCGGTTGTCATCAAGGCAACCCAAATCCCACCCGCCAGCAATGACGGATCAACCTGCGACCCTGCGGCCTGCAAGGCCTGAAACGCCTCGATCATGCCCAAGACAGTTCCAAATAGCCCTAACAACGGCGACAGTTGCACAACAGAATCGAGAAACCGGAACCCGCGCTCCAGTTTGGAGAACCGCTCTTCCGCCATGGCAAAAAGACGGTCCTTGTTGGGGGCGGTGCTCTCAAAGGCCGCGGCAACCACAGGTGCAAGATAGCTTTTTGAGCGCGCAAGTTCTGCCACAGCCGCTGCGCGATCACCGGCATCCCATGCCAATACGGCCGCCCGCAAGGCCGCATGGGTCCCGACATGGGCGGTCGAAAACTGCCATAGCTTGTAGAGCACCACCGCAAGTGTCAGCACAGACACGACCATCAAAAGCACGACAACCGGGCCACCAAGGTCGAAAACGGCTACAAGCTGCGCAAGGACAATTTCAACCATCACCCCAGAACCTCGATGTTGGTGCGGCTTGTTGGGTCTTGCATGGCGCCACATGTGTCTGCGCCCAGCCCATCGGCTGTGCAGGTGTGAAGGCCGTTAAACAAGATGCGCCCGACGCGGTCACATGTGGTTTGCGGCAAAGCGAATTGACGCACGCGCGGCCTTGATGCAGGCAGCTTGCCAAAATCGAACAATGTGAGCTGCGTCACCTGCCCGGCGGTGTCAAAAAGGACTGTTTCAAAAACCAGTTTGTCAATCTCGACCGGGTGCCCATTGGTCACCATAAAGGTCAAGGTGCAGCCGTTCTCGTCATCCGATGTGGTGTTGAGTTCTATGGCCAAGGCCCCAGTCTTTTGGGGTGTGTCAGATGCAATGGCCGCCTGGGTAAACCCCACAAGCAAGATGGCAGCCAGCGCGTAAAATCGCTCAGGTTTCATATCGCACTCTTTCGTTTTGGTGCGAGCGGTCTGGCAATGGCTGGATGCTCTTTGCGGGCAAAGAAACCATGTATCGTGCTCTGTCGCAAGCCCTTGAGCGATCGCATATCCCTAAATGACGTTAAAAAGGTCGGGTGTTTGCCAGCGTTCAATCGAGACAGAAAAGGCTGGACAATTAAAGGCGCGATTCAGAACGCGCCATTGCCGCGCAACCGTGCGCGGGGTAAAGCATTTGTGGTACGGTGGCACAGGATAAGTGTTGGGGAGGATATGGAAAACCTGCAAGACGGCAGCCGAGAGGTGCAAAGCACCAGTATTGCCAGCACGCTGGAGAGTGAGATCGTAAATGGCGATATCGCGGCGGGAACCAAGCTGGATGAGGCCGGGTTAACCCGGCGATTTGGGGTGTCGCGCACGCCAATCAGAGAAGCGCTGCATGTGCTGGTGGCCAAGTCGCTGGCCGAACGGGTGCCTTACCGCGGTGTCATCGTGAATGAGATCACCGAAGAGCGGATTGCCCAGATGTTCGAAGCAATGGGCGAAATGGAGGCTCTGTGTGGCCGGCTGGCCAGTGAACGCATGACAATGGGTGAACGCGCAGCATTAGAAGCGCAGCACCGCCAGATGACTGCGATTTCGCATGCAGGCGGGATCGGGGCATATGAGGCCGCAAACGTGATCTTTCATGACATGATCCATGCAGGCGCGCATAACGTTGATCTGGCTGACTTGTCGATGGCGCTGCGGTTAAAGCTGGCGCCGTTCCGCAAGTCGCAACTGAGCTCAACGGAGCGCATGAAGCGTTCGAATGTAGAGCACGAGGCAATTGTGACCGCGATCTTGGACCGCGATCCGCAAGAGGCCGAACGCTGTTTGCGCAGGCATCTGTTTAGTGCGGCACAGGAAGTATTGCTGCGCCGCCAGCCTTTACCCCAAGACTGACGCCAGCATCCGCACGGCTGTCAGTAGCAAGAACGCGGCAAAGACCCGTTTGATCCAGACCGTATCGACCGCATGGGCCAGTTTCGCACCCAGAGGCGCAAAGCTGACTGTAAACGGCAAAATCACCACCGCAGCGGGCAGGCTGATGTAGCCCAGTGACAAGGGCGGGCGATCCGGAATACCCCACCCTGAAATCACAAAACCAACGGCAGCAGGCAGCGCGATGAGAAACCCAAAGGCGGCGGCGGTGCCGACGGCGCGCCTGATCTCGACCGAAAAAGCACAAAGCAACGGCACCGACAACGTGCCGCCCCCGATGCCCATCAATGCAGACAACAGACCCGTCACAGACGACATCGCCCCGGTTGCGCCCCTGCCCTGAGGCAAGGACGGCGCAACCACAAGAGTGCGCGGCAACATCATGTTAACTGCCACGATCATCGCCAAGCCGCCAAAGATCACACGCAAGCCGTCGGCGTCGATGAACCGGGCCACCAACCCCCCCGCCAGCGCGCCGATCACCAAGCCGGGCCCCCAGAGCTTGAGCAATGCGCGGTCCAATGTGCCGCGCGCATCATGGGCGCGGGCCGAAGAGATGGAGGTGAATATGATTGTCGCAAGCGACGTCGCCACGGCCATATGCATCGATAATTCAGCAGGGAATTCCGTCAGCGACAGCAGCCAAAACAGCACCGGCACCAGCACAATGCCCCCGCCCACGCCCAGAAGACCTGCCAAAATACCGGCCGATATTGCAGCAAGAATAACGCCGCCCAAGACCAAGATAAGTTGCAGTGTGGTAAGATCTGTCATGATGTCCTCAAAAACTTAGTGCGGCGCCATCGGCGCGCGGGTCGCTGGCGGCTTCAAGCAACCCCGAGGGGTGGCGTACAACGGCGCCCGCATGGCCCGCAAGGTCAGAATATTCAGGCACCATCTCGACGGCATGACCGGCCTGACGCAGGGCCGCAACAAGATCGGGATCCATGCGGCGTTCTAGTTTCAGGGAGGTCGTATTGTCGCCCCAGGTCTTGCCCAAAAGCCAGCGTGGGGCGTCGATAGCGCGTTGCAGGTCCATCCCATGGTCGGCATAGCGGGTAAAGACCGCAGCCTGCGTTTGGGGCTGGCCCTCACCGCCCATCGTGCCGTACGCCATGATCCGCCCGTCGTTCAATTCAGCCATAGCGGGGTTGAGCGTATGAAAGGGCACGCGTCCGGGGGTCAGTTGGTTCGGCCCCGGCGCCAGCGAAAAGCCCGCCCCACGGTTTTGGAAAAACACGCCCGTGTCGGGGCAGGTCAACCCGCTGCCAAATTCCCAAAACACCGACTGGATAAAACTAACGGTTGTACCTGCCGCATCGCTGGCCGCCATATAGACGGTATCGCCCGCCTTTGGGTCGTGGGGCCAAGGCAGCGCGCGGGTTGGGTCAACACGGGCGGCCAGCGCGTCCAGTTTGTCGGGTGTCAGCCAATCCTGCGCGTCTGTGGCCATGCCCGTTGGGTCACCAAGTTCGGCATTGCGCAGGATGAACGCCTGTTTTGTGGCTTCGATCAGCCCATGCACATGGGCAAAACTCTCACCCGTGGCACGCGCCAGCCGATCGTAGATGCCAAGGATCATCAGCGACGACACGCCCTGTGTTGGGGGCGTCATATTCCACAACCGACCCCAGTGCGTCTCAAGCATCAGCGGTTTCACGGTTGGCGCATGTTGCGCGGCAAAATCGGCCCCTCGGAGCGGAGACCCCTGTGCCGTCAGAAACGCATCATGGGCGCGCGCGATGTCGCCTTCGTAAAAGGCGCGTGTGCCATGCTGTGCGATCTGCTTGAGGGTCTGACCAAGCGCGGGTTGTTTCAGCCGGGCCCCCGGTGCGGGTACTGTGCCCCCCTCCAAGAAGTGCTGCGCGAAGCCCGGAACATCCACAAGACCGTCCAGCTTTTCGGTGGTGGTGCGTGACTGATTGCCGGTAACGGCGATGCCATCGTGGGCATAAGAGATCGCGGGTTCCATCAGCCGGGACAAAGGCAGCGGGTCATCTACAAGCGACAGCGCCGTTTCCCATCCGGCGATCGTGCCGGGTACGGTCAGGGCCGCAGGCGCGCCACGGGCGGGGATGGTGTCAGAATGCCCCCGTTTGGCGTACCAGTCTGGCGTGGCCATCGCGGCCGCCCGGCCGCCTGCAAAAACACCGATGGGCGCCGCACCGGGCTGTCGGATCAACCAAAACCCATCGCCGCCTATGCCGTTCATGTGGGGATAGACCACCGCGATTGTTGCCGCAGCGGCAACCATCGCCTCGATGGCCGAGCCGCCTTCGCTTAGAACATGTTGGCCCGCCAGTGCCGCGGCGCGGTGTGGGGCGCTGATGGCGCCGTTATATCCCAAAGCAGCAGTTAACATTGTTTCACCATCCAATCGCCTGAGGAAGCCATAGCGCAAGGCCGGGATAAGTATAAACCAAAAACAATCCCATGATCTGCAACCCAATAAACGGCAGAACTCCTTTGTAAATCATACCGGTTTTCACTTCGGGGGGTGCCACACCCTTGAGAAAGAACAGCGCCCATCCGAAAGGCGGTGTCAGAAAAGAGGTCTGCAAGTTCATCGCGACAAGGATCGCGACCCATGCCATATCGACCCCTGAGGACAGGAAGACCGGTAGAAACAGCGGTAAAGCGATGTAGGAAATTTCGATCCACTCAAGGAAGAACCCCAAGATGAACAGCAAGATCATCAACACAAGGATCTGCCCGTCGAGCCCGCCAGGCACATCAGAAAACACTGATTGCACAAGATGCTCGCCGCCCAGCCCACGAAAGGCCAAGCCAAAGGGCTGCGCAAAGATCAAGATCAGGAACACCATTGCCGAGGTCACAAAGGCCGCGCGCACAGTATCACGCAGGATCTTGTAGTTCAGGCGGCCCGCCAGCGCCGCAAGGACAATGGCACCAAAGGCCCCCATAGACGCGGCCTCGGTTGGAGCGGCGACACCGCCAATGATCGATCCCAGCACCACAAAGATAAGGGCAATGGGGGGAAACACCACCTTGACCAGTTTGACCGCCAGCTGGCGTTTGGATGTCAGGGCGCGTTCTTCTGCGGGGATCGCGGGCACTTTGTCGGGTGCGAAGACGCCGAGCAACAAAACATAGGCGACAAACAGGCTTGCCAAGATCAGGCCGGGAAAGAGAGCCGCCGCAAAGAGCGTGCCGACGCTTTCGCCCATGATGTCGGCCAAAAGGATCAATACGAGGCTCGGCGGGATGATCTGCCCCAAGGTGCCCGACGCACAGATCACGCCTGACGTCACGCCCACATCATAGCCTCGACGCAACAACGGCCTAAGGGCGATCAGACCCATCGTCACTACGGTCGCGCCGACGACACCCGATGCGGCCCCCATCAACACACCCACAAGGATAATGGCCAGCGCCATACCACCGCGCAACCCGCCCATAGCGAGGCCAATGACCTCGAGCAGTTCCTCGGCGATCTTGGATTTCTCGAGCATGATGCCCATAAAAATAAACAACGGCAAAGCGAGCAGTGTATAATTGGTCACGACACCAAAGATACGCGCGGGCATCAAGGTAAACAGCATGCCGCCAAATCCCCAATACCCAAAGACAAAACCCGTCAGCCCAAGGCACACGGCAACTGGTACACCGGCAAGCAACAGGGCAAAGAAAGACCCGATCATGCTCAGGGCCAGAATTTCTGTGAATGGCATAGGTTATTCTTTCATTTCGGGCCCGTGGCCCATCACACGCAACAGGGCCTCGGCGCACATGGCAAGAGCCTGAACCGCCAGCAGGACAAACGACACCGGCAGCAGTGCCTTGAGCAGATAGCGGTGCGGCAGGCCACCCGGATCAGGAGAACTTTCGCCGATGGAATAGCTTTGCTGGACGAAATTCAGGCTCAGCCAGGCGATTACCAAGGCGCACCCACACAGGGCCACCGTCGCAAAGACGTCGATGAGGGACTGCCTGCGCTGCGACATTCGGCTGTAAAAGATATCAACACGAACCTCTCCGCCTTGGTTCAGCCCATAGGACATTCCAAACAGTGCGGAGGCTGCCATCAGATGCCATTCGGCCTCTTGCAAAGCGACGGTGCCGAAGGAAAACAGGTAGCGGCCCAACACGTTAAAGGCCACAAGTAAGACCAGCGCCAGACCGCTCCAGGCGGTGACGTGGCCGATCACACGAACGAGGCCAGAGGCCCCGTTCGCGACAGTATTGAGCGTTTGACCCATCGTTCAGATCACAGGTTATAAAGTGGCGCTTCGGAGACCGCTGCCCAGCTTTCGTGTTCGGCTTTGAAAGCCATATAGGCGTCGTGGACCTTGCGTGTGGCAGGATCTGCTGCCGCGCCCTCTTCGAGCACCCTGTCCGTGACCGATTTAAGTTCGGCAACCACGCTTGCGGGCAACGTCTGGGCAATAACGCCTTCATTTTCCACTAAATCCTTGAGCGCGCTAGAGTTGTTTGCCTCGCACCACGTGTGGCTTTCGATGTTGCAAGCCATGGCGGCCGCTTCGACGATGGCTTGTAGGTCCTCGGGCAAGCTGTCCCAGGCGGCTTTGCCAATCAACAGTTCGGTGACATTGGACGGCTCGTGCCAGCCGGTCGTGTAATAGTATTTCGCGGCATTCTGCAGGCCCAACCGGCGGTCCTGATAGGGGCCCACAAATTCGGCTGCATCAATCACGCCACGCTCCAAAGCGGGGAAGATCTCGCCGCCGGGCAGCAGACGCACGTCAACGCCAAGCTCGGCATAGACTTTGCCCGCAAGGCCGGGGATACGCATTTTCAGGTCTTTAAAGTCAGCCGCACTCTCAATTGGGTCGCGGAACCATCCGGTCATTTGTACGCCGGTGTTGCCCATGGGCAGCGCCTTCAGCCCGAGAGGTTCATAGAGTTCATCCCACAACTCCATACCGCCGCCATGATAAAGCCAGGCGTTCATCCCTTGGAAGTTCAGGCCAAAGGGAACGGTGGTGAAATATTGCGCCGCTGGCAAACGCCCGGCCCAAAAGTAAGCGTTGGCGGCATTCATCTGCACGGCGCCTGACCGTACGGCATCAAACCCTTCCAATGCGGGGATCAGTTCGCCAGCGGCAAAATGTTTGATCGTCAAACGACCCCCAGACATCTTCGACACCTTGTCGCAGAAATCCATCGGGCTGCCGGGACCTTCAACATAGAAGGGCGATCCGGGGCCATAGGCATTTGTCATCGTCCAGTTAAATGTGTCCTGCGCGCGTACGATGGAGGGCGCGGCAAGGGGGGCCGCGGCGCCGAGCGTGGCGGCAGAGAGGAGTAACTTTCTTCTATCCATGATCAGACCTTTTCGTTGAGAAGATGGGTCTTAAAGAAAGACCTCACCTGGAAAAGCGAGGGAAATTAGAGTAGAAATAGGCTGAAATGCCATTCTTTGTATACAATATATGCATAATTATCAATTTAGAATACAATACGCCTATTATTGCATCAACCCATGAACGTGTGCGATTCTACCAGACTAGCGTATTCAGCTCAGTTGAGAGTATTGGAGACGCGCCGGATCATACGTTTACAAAGAGCTATCCGATAAACCGGCTCTTACCCAACACATCTTCTTTTTTTGATCAATATCGCCGCGTTTGATGGTCCGCATTGCCTTGATCACGTCATGGTTTGCCATGCGGCCTACAACTTTTGAGAGTTTATGCGGCACCACAAATCGGCGGGTTGAGTTAGAAACCGCAAGGCATCTTTGGATATATTGTGATTAGGGATACAAAAGGGCCCGAAAAGCTACCCTGCTGTTAAATTCGGACCAATTGGGGCGCAGTGACAGTCGCTATCATGCCCGCGTCAGGCTGGGCAACCCGTGCCTCAAGCGTGGGATAGTGCCGGAATATCCAGACCACCAGTAGCCTCGTACGTTGAAACGCTGACCTGAAAGAGGGGCGATGTTGCGGCACTCGAAAGGACAAGCCTGCTATCAATCCTCAAGAACCTTCGCTTGTATTTCGGGTTGTCATGCCACCCACGGTAGGCCAAAGTCCCAACAGTATAGAAGGCCAAAGATCAAATGTTAAAATTCCAAACTGACGAGCGCGTGCAAGACATCGCCAGCGGACCTGTAACGCGTTGTCAGGTCTGCGGTTCCGAAAACCTAGAAACCGTTATTGATTTAGGCCACCAGCCGTTGTCCGACACACTGCCAACGATCGAAGAGCTGTCGCTGCCTGAACCAACCTACCCGCTGCGGCAAGTCTGGTGTTCGTCGTGTACCTTGTCCCAATTGGACTACGTTGTTCCTGGAGAACATGTCTTCCATCCTGAATATCCCTATCGTGCAGGGATCACGCGCGAGCTGGCCGAATACCAAGACGGCATGTCCGGCGAGTTAATAAAGGCGCTTGGCCTTAAATCTGACGATCTCGTTGTGGATATTGGATCGAACGATGGCACGCTCTTGTCAGGCTTCAAAACCCGCGGGATGCGCGCCGTCGGTGTCGAGCCAACCAATATTGCCAAGATCGCACAGGACGCTGGGATCGAGACGCTTCAGTGCTTTTTTGACGAGAAGTCTGCGCGCATGGTGCGCGAGAGCCATGGCCCCGCCCGGCTTGTGACAGCGACGAATGTGTTCGCTCACGTGGCAGCGCTTGGATCATTTCTACGTGGGCTTGATATATTACTGGGCGATGACGGGCTTTTCGTTCTTGAAAACCACTACCTTGTGGAGATCATGCGCGGCGGCCAGTTCGACACTATTTACCACGAGCACCTGAGATCCTATTCGCTTACATCGCTTGTGCGGCTTTTCGAATTGCATGGATATTCGGTGCTCGATGCCAGTCAGGTTAGTCGCTATGGCGGCAACATTCGCGTTGTTGTCGGGAAAGGCAAAGGCCGGCCAGCGTCGCGGCAAGTCGGTGAGATCCTCGCGATGGAGCGGGACTTTGGTCTGTTTGACCCGGAGTGTTATGCGCGTTTTCAGGCCCGGGCGCAGAAGGCCAAGATGGACCTGCTGACGTTGGCTATTGAATGCCAGCGGAAAGGTGCACCTCTGATCGGGAACTCTTGTCCCGCCCGCAGCGCGACACTGTTGAACTATGTGGGTATCAAGAAAGATCTGATGCCCTGGATCGCCGAACAGCCAACTTCGCTTAAACTTGGGCGTCACCTGTGCGGGACGCATATTCCAATCGTGGACAACGAACGCCTCATCAAAGAGCAGCCCGAATGTGTGGTCTTGTTGGCGTGGCATTACGCCAGACCCATCGCAGAGCAATTGCGCGCGCGCGGATTGCGGTCAAAGTTCATCGTGCCGCTCCCCGAAATGACCGTGTTAGACGTCTAACTCATGAAAGTTGTCATTCTTGCCGGCGGGCTTGGCACGCGGCTTTCCGAAGAAACCGCCCGTTTACCAAAGCCCATGGTCGAAATTGGTGGTCAGCCGATCCTTTGGCATATCATGAAGATCTTTGGGCACTATGGGCTCACTGATTTTGTCATCTGCCTTGGGTACAAGGGATTTGTGATCAAAGAGTATTTTTCCGATTTTCTTTTGCACCGCAGTGACGTGACCTTCGACCTGGAGGCAGGGACGCAATGCTACCTTCAATCCCGCTCTGAACCTTGGCGCGTTACACTCGTCGATACAGGGTTTGATACAATGACGGGCGGACGGGTCCGCGCCGTCCGCGACATCATCGGCGATGAAACCTTTTGTATGACCTATGGCGACGGCTTGTCAGACGTTGACATCGGTGCGCTGCAGCAGCATCACCGCGACAATGGCAAGCTTGCAACAGTGACCGCGATCCGTCAGCCGGGGCGTTTTGGCGCACTGCGGCTCGATGGCGCGAGCGTGGACGAAATGCGTGAGAAACCTGTCGGCGAAGACAATTGGATCAACGGCGGCTTTTTCGTACTCGAACCGGCCGTGCTCGATCGCGTTGCCGGGCCGGGTACCATCTGGGAAAAAGAGCCTCTGGAGAGCCTCGCACACGACGGCGAGCTGAGCGCCTACAGGCATGAGGGCTTCTGGCAGCCGATGGATACGCTTCGCGAAAAGACGATGCTAGAAAACGCCTGGTCCACCGGACAAGCACCATGGAAGGTCTGGAAATGAGTTCGGGAACACCGCAAAAATGCATATCGAAAATCTCTCTTGAAGATAGCCGCTCCGTGGCAATTGAATTGCAAGAAGCTCTCTTCGAACTCGCAGGCGAAACCGTTTTGGTCACTGGGGCCAGTGGCTTTTTGATGGGGTTTCTCGTTGATGTGCTTTGTGCATGGAACGATCTCGATCTCGCGCAGCCGATCCATGTAATTGCGCTAGACAACCACATGACGGGTAAACCTATTCGGCTGGCGCATCTGGACCGACGGCCCGATGTTACGATTTGCGCACATGATGTCACCGAAAACTACACGCCGGACCGGCCTGTACACCGGATCGTGCACGGCGCAAGCATTGCCTCGCCTATGGTCTATCGCCAGTTTCCGCTCGAAACCATAGACGCCAATGTCGGCGGCACACGGAACATGCTTGAACTGGCGCGCGCGCAGAAGGTGCGTGGCATGCTGGTCATGAGCACGAGCGAAATCTACGGCGATCCGGAACCCGACATGATCCCGACCCCCGAGGACTACAGGGGCAGTGTTTCATGCACTGGGCCGAGGGCCTGCTATGATGAATCCAAACGGCTCGCCGAAACCTTGGCGACGGTCTATGCTAAGAAATTCGGACTGCCAGTGGTTTCTATCCGGCCCTTCAACGTCTATGGGCCGGATTTCCGGCTAGATGATCAAAGGGTCCTTCCAGATTTCATAAGTGCGGCGCTGGCGGGCCAGTCAATTGTCCTGCTCAGCGATGGACGGCCCACTCGCACCTTCTGCTACGTCACTGACGCAGTGCGTGCGATGCTGCTTCTACTGATCCACGGAGACGCTGGAGAGGCCTACAATGTGGGTAATGATCTGGGTGAAATTTCGATGCTGGACCTCGCCCGGCAGGTCGCAAAGAGCGGAGCAGACGTACTTGGGTCCGAAATCGTCGAGGTCCAGTTCCAGCAAAGTGCGGACCCTGATTACCTCGTCGACAATCCCAATCGTCGCTGTCCGGATCTGACAAAAATTCGGGCTGCAATTCGGTGGAGCCCAGCGGTCAGCTTGCCTGACGGCTTGCGCAGAATGATAACGTCATATGTCGAACCAGAGAGCCACGGCCTGTGACCAAAAGCGCCCTGACCCACCCAGCAGCCCGCGTGGGGGCAATTTCCCACACCGATTACGCGAACACCGGGCTGGACCATGTCTTTCTGACCGGCGATCTACAAAAGCCGGCACCCCATCCGTTCTTTCGTGATGCGCGTGCCGAAATGATAATCTGCACCTACGTCGCGGGAGATGACGGCCGTCTTCATTGGCATGAGGCCGTTGATGAATATCAGATTATCCTTGAGGGACGGCTTGGGTTTCTAGAAGCCGCGACAGGCCAGACCCGTTGGTTCAACGCGGGAGATGTTTCCCACGTCCCTGCCGGTGCCTGTGTGCGGCGCCTCGTCCCAGATGGCGCACGAACTGTTACAATAAAAGTTCCGTCCCGCCCCCGCGACAAGGTCTTTTGCTCTGACTGTGCCAGGCATTGCAGCCTGCGCAAAGAGCCTTTTCAAGGGATGGCGTAATGCGAGTTGGCGTGGTTGGATGCGGGTTTGTTGGACTGGTGACAGCGGCCTGTTTCGCTGAAAATGGTCATGATGTGGTCTGTATCGAACGTGATGCAGCGCGCGTGGACATGATCGCGGCGGGCAAGGCACCGTTCTTTGAACCCAACCTCGATGACATGCTGAGCACCGCGCTCGGTGCTGGAGGTTTGCGTATCACCCCAGACATGGGCGCCGTATCAAATTGTGAGGTGATTTTTCTGGCGGTTGGTACGCCAACCGTCGATGGTACTATTGACCTGAGCCAGCTTCTTTCCGCCGCCCGTGATCTAGCGCAGCACATCTCTGCTTCGGCCCGCCCAGTCATCGTCGTGAAGAGCACTGTTGTTCCGGGCACCACCGAAGGGCCCGTCCGCGAGGCCATAGAGACCGGTCGGCCGGGCGTATCCTTCGCGCTGGCGATGAACCCGGAATTTCTGCGCGAAGGTAGCGCCGTCGCAGATTTTCAGGACCCCGATCGGATCGTATTGGGCACTGGGGATCGCGATGCATTGACCCTTTTGCGCGCACTTTACGCACCCTACGATTGCCCTGTGATTGAGACCACCGCAGAAACTGCCGAACTTTCCAAATACGCGAACAACGCTCTTTTGGCCACTTTGGTGTCTTTGATGAATGATCTTGCGACCATAAGCGAAGGGCTAGAGGGCACCGATATCGAAGCGGTGAGCGATGCGGTCGCGCTTGACCGGCGGCTTTCGCCTCTGGTCGACGGCACCATCATTCGTCCTGGTATTCTTAGCTATCTCCGCGCGGGTACAGGATTTGGCGGCAGTTGCCTACCAAAAGATGTGGCTGCCTTGGCACGGCTTTCGCACGATATGGGCCGGCCATCGGCAATGCTAGACGCTGTCCTCACCGCCAATTCTGACCGTCCGAAGCAATTACTGGCGCTGACGCGCGCGCGGCTTGGCACGTTGAACGACCGCAAGATCTCGCTGCTGGGCCTCGCCTTTAAACCGGGAACAGATGATACACGCGCATCAGTGGCCTTTGAAATTGCCGAACAATTGCACGCCGAGGGCGCGACTGTGACGGCCTTTGATCCACTTGTAAAAACATTGCCGCCTGCGTTTGCCGTGCCGATTGATCTGGCACCATCCGCAGAAGCAGCACTGGAGGACGCCGACGCAGCCCTAGTGGTCACGGCTTGGCCCCAGTTCGCCACGCTAGATTGGGTTACTCTGCCGGATCGAATGCGCCGCCCCTTGGTTGTGGATGGGCGCAATTTTCTGCGACATCATGATCTGCCTCAGCGGATTGAATATGTCCCCATTGGGGTCAACCCTGCGGACCACAGCGGGCAGCCGGACAGACATGAGTGAAGCCAGCACGGGGATTGCTCTCTTTGGAGGGGGGCGATGGTCAAGGGTGCTACTGACTGAACTACACCGCCACATGTTGTCATGGGAAAAAGTTCTATGGGTGTCGCAGACCAGCGTCGAAGATCGTCAGAACTTTCTTCAGCAGGCTGGTCTGGGTAGCCGCGTCTCACTCTGGACCGGGGCTGACGCTGCATTGGCGAAACGCCCATTCGCCACAATTGTGGCAACCGAACCTTTGAACCACCCTGCATTGACCACCGCAGCGCTTAAAGCGCAAACGCACGTGCTGGTAGAGAAACCGATGGCGCTGGATTATCAGAGCGCAGAGGCACTTTGCGACCTCGCGGACCATCAAGACCGGCTTCTTGCCGTAGATTTAGTGTTTCGTACCGCACCCTTTCTGCAGCTATTTGCTGCGAAGCTCCACGTACCGGTCTCTGAAATCATCATCGACTGGCAAGATCCTGCAAGCGAAATCCGCCATGGCAGCGCAAAGACTCCGCGCATCGGCACGCCCTTGGTCTGGGATGTCTTTCCGCATATTTGGTCGATCGCACGGGCCATAGCCCCAGACGCCGACTGGGAAATTATTAGTGCGAAAACGACAAAAACGGGCACTATTGCAATCGAGGGTCGCGCGGAGAATATGGTGCTGCGCGCGACCCTCGGGCGACGCGCAGAGCGCCGCATCCGATCGGTCACCGTCAAAGGCACCAATTCAGCGACCACATCGTTGGATTTTTCCACCGAACCCGGCATGATCCGCGGGGCCGACGAAACTGTTACTCCGCAAGCCATACCATCGAAAAGGCCCCTCGAGACAGTTCTGTCGTCATTTTTGTCATCGGCACGCGATGGAGCCACAGATCACGCCTTGGCCGCCCGCCGTAATCTTGGCAGTGTCGCAACTGCGCAGCAGGCGCAAGCGGCGCTCGCAATCAATGACACACGTCTGATCGGGACATGGAAGGCCGGCGCAGTTGCCCCAACGACCTTGCAGCTTGCCGAGATTTTGACCGGACACCTCGCGCCGTTGGTTGTTCGGCGCGGCTTTGCAGGAGAACAGCCTTACAAAGTCTGGGATCCGACATGGACCGAGCACTTAGCAGAGCAACTTCCAACAGCGCTCCATCCCGACGACTGCGTCTCGCCCGAGCGGTTGTTTGCGCGGCTGCATGAACTTTTGGATGGGGTTCGCACGCCTATCTCAAGTTAACGCTGTGGTCGGAAAACCCAGCCTAGCAAAAGCAGAAAATTAGCAGATACGACGGCGGCGGTCGCGACCAAGAAACTTAAGACCTTTGGTAAGCCGAAAGTAGATTCACATAGATAAACAGCTACCGTCGACAGCGAAAACGCAAAACAAGCCGTTACCATAAACCGCGGCAACGTACGCGCCATTGCCTGTTTATCGCGAAAAACGAAGAAACGTTGGATGCAATAACTGCTTGGGATTGCCAGACAAATCGCCCAAAAATGAGTTGCCATGCTGGTTGTTTGTGTCCAGGTGCTCAAGGCAAAGGCAAGACCAGCATAAACCAGCGTTGCGACCCCGCCCCCAAGTCCAAAACGCAACAACAGAGGAAACATCTGTTTCATGAGGCAGGCTTGAGCGCACATTGACAGTATTGCGCACCCAAGGGCAGCTTGCCCAGTCCGCGATCCAGTGATCGAAAGATGGGCGCTTCAAAAGGCGTAAAGAGGAGATATTGCGTTGTCACCGAATGCAGGCCCGCGTTCATCGCCAGCTTGCGAACCTCACGTGGCCAAAGAATAACCGCGTTCTCATCAATTGGGCATGTTCGCACGATGTATTGGGTAAGAGGGTTCAGTGGATTATGTTCGATTACGACACACAGGCCTCCAGGGCGCAGAACCCGGGCCATCTCTTGCATGAAGTTTCTTCGCTGTTCAGGAAGGACATGATGCATAACGCAGATCGTGAAGGCGACATCAAAGCTGCGGTCGTCATACGGGAGCCGATGTCCGTTGTAGGCGTCGAAAAGAACATTTGGGTTCATTTTACGGGCCTCGTCAATCACATCGGCGGCATTGTCGACGCCCCGCAGACGAAGGCTCGGACGTGCTTCCAGAAGATAGGGGTGCACCAATCCATGACCGCAACCGATGTCGAGGATATCCAGCGGCCCATCAGGCATATGCTCTGCTAAGAGTGGGATGATGAGATCTGCTTTTGCTTTGGTAAAGAACGCAAGTGGTTTGCCGCTAAAGCGAATGGCGTCCTCGATGTCCTCGGCATAGGTGTCCCGAAATTGATCGAATTCGCTCATGATAGTTCGCTTTCCGTCTCAATTTGTTCTGAGGCGCTTGTCTTGGGTGCGGCTTTTATCGAATGCTCGGAAACTCCCGACGGAAAATTGGCCGTTTGTTCTATAATCGTCATCGGGCGCTTTTGCATTTGAAGGTAAAGTCGCCCAACATATTCGCCGATCACGCCAAGAAAGATTGCATTCAACCCGATTCCGAACAGGGTAAGAACGACCAGCGTGGAAAATCCTGATGGCCACTCGGACCCAAAGAATATACCGCCAATCAGATAACCCCCAGTTAGCAACACAGTGGCAACTGCGATCAACAGCCCGACGAAAGACGCGATCCGGAGTGGTAAAATCGAATGCGCCAACACACCTTCGGCAGCCAATCCGAACAGTCGACGTAGCGGGTATTTGCTCTCGCCGTGTTGACGGGCCTTTCGATCAAAGGGCACCCCAATCTGTCGCCGGGCCAATGACGAGGTCAATCCACGCGTATAGGGTTGCACGTCATCGATCCAGCGGAGCTGATCAAGAATTGATCGGTCGATGAGGCGGAAATCCCCGCCTCCGACGAGCATACTGTCACCTGCTAGCTTATTCATCAGGTGATAAAAGGCATTGCGCATGGTTTGAAGTACTTTGGGTTCATCGCGGTTGCGGCGAACACCGACTACTGCATCGTGGCCGTCTTCCCAATGCTGTAGGAATTCAACAAAAAGGTCAGGGGGATCCTGAAGATCGCAATCAATCTGTATTGCGGCATCTCCCGACGCGAGCCGATAGCCCGTCATGACTGATTTGTGGAAGCCAAAGTTGCGGGCAAACCGTGCGACGCGCACTCTTGGATCTTTCTCCGCGATCTGGGAAAGGCGGCCAAAGGTGTCGTCGGTGCTGTGATTGTCAGTGAAGATTAGCTCATGATCATAGTCAGGAACCGCATTCTCAAAAACCCGCGAGACCTCAGCATGGAGATTTGCGACGTTGTCTTCTTCATTGAAAACCGGGCAAATAATTGAGATCAATGGGCGCCGTTTTTCGAGTACGGCATCTGCCCTCGTCGCACCATCCATTATGTGTCACCCATGTGGTTCAAAACCCTTCCCTCAAAACTAGAACATTCCAGCCAGCCTGTTGTCCATCAAAACGATAATCCGGCGACAAGGTCTTGCGAACCTTTGAGTAGAAGTCCGCCGGACCTGAGCCGCCGAATATGTCACCCGGCACGCTTGTGATGTCGTGAAACAGAATAACCGGTGGTTGCGTCGCGCGTATCCTTAAAAGCAGATCATCCAGTGCGGCCTGAGTATGCGCTTCCCAGAATGGGTCACGCACCGGCACCATCGGGTGAACGCCGGAGACCACAGGCATCGAAAAGGAAAAGGGCGTAAAATAGACAAGTTCATCGCGGGCTGGATGTGCGCGCAAGTAGCCGGCGAGACGTTCCAGATGTTCGGCCAAGGCGGGTTGCAACCAAACGCCTGATAGCTGCGACGCGCCCGCGCCTTGAACAGGCTGGTTTACCGCCCGCGCGACGACAGTTGTTGTAGAAGACCAAACACCGTCCGCCAAGAGCGCTGCAAGAAGTATTGCGGGCACTTGAAAAAACTGGAGCCGCGGACGCTTTCCTTTCCAAAGTAAGGCCAGTCGCCGTGGATCCCAGAGAACCGGTAGCAAAATCGTGTACAAATAGAGATGGCTCCAAAGGTTGAGCGTTTGCGGCCTGTTCACATAATACGCCAGCCAAAGCGTGATCATGGCGGCGACCCCAGCGCGCAGTTGCTGGCGTGAAGTGAGCGGCCCGGATCGCCAGCGAATAGCGGCCTGGAGCATGATCCAGCTTGAATGCAGCGTTATGAGCAGTGCAAGCGCATCAATATCAACGAGCCGCAGCCCGCCAAACCCTTGACTGAATTTGATAATGAAACCAAAAAGGTCATCTGGTGTGGGCAGGATCCATAGTCCAAGAGCTACGCGCAGCACAACGGCAACCACCGCAATTCCGACGCCACTTCCTAGAAGTGTCCATCCTAGACAACGCGTTAAAGCCCCCAAAGTAAATTTGGGCGCCGCTGAGACGGTAAATACAAGCCCACCGAACAGCGCAGCCAGAGCGGTCTCAGGATTGTAAAAAATCAAAACCACAACCAGACCTCCCAGCGAAAGCCCCCGCACACGCAAGGGCGCGCCAAGCAGCATCACGAAGGTGATCAGAACAGCCGAAAACGGCAAAAATCGCCACCCAGTCTGATTAGGAAACCAATTCATATGGTACCCGGTAGCTAAGTCCGGAAGCACGATAAGTAATGGTAGAGCGACGTAGGGTCCCAATGTCATTAAGAGGCTGCCTCGCGGGCGTAACCAGAACAACACGCCCGCCAGTGCCACAAACATTGTGACTTGTAGCAGTTGTATGGCGCGGTACAGATCCCCCCAATTGGGCGTCGCGCCAAAGCGCTCTGCAGCGGCAGTAACTGCGGAAGGCAACAGCCCGTAGAAAGGTGACACATCCCGGAAGGGGATCTGCCCGTGAGCCAGCCGTTCTGCAGGCCCCAGAAGCATCGCGAAATGGAGATCGACCATACTAACCATCTGACTATCCCAAAAGGAAATATTCACTGGTAAAAACAGCCCCGCCAAAAGCACCACAGCCCCGCCGAGGGCCATAAGCGGCAGCGCAATCTTCCAACACCCGCGCCTCAGACCTGTGCGCATTGGCGCACCGATCAGATAGCAAGCGACAATTCCGACAAGTAGCGCCCATACGGGCACTGCTGTGATTAAGGCTGAACCGCGGTTCATTTCCCACAGACACAACACAATCAACGCAAGCAAACCTACGGCACCGCTTCGCTTCAAATTGCGCCAGAGCGTGTGTGCCGCACGGCGTCCCGGTCTGCCGTGTGCGGCGCTGGAGGGGATGAGCAATATAACCAAAACGCTCGCCCAGAGCCCCACAAACCAGACAATAAAACTAGCGCGTTGCGCAATTTGGTCGCGAAAGCCGCCAGACTGAATTAGGAATTCGCGCAATTCTGGTAGGATAAGTGCGTCAGGAACGATCCCATCACTTTCAAACCAGACGCGTAAAACGAAGAACGTAGCGAGGCCTAAAACGAACAAACTTGATACGATCATCGCAACTGAACTTGGAACAAGGAAGCGCCAATGTCCCGGCTGCTTAGCTACGGCAGAGGACTCTATGGTTTCATTCGTGTTCGTCAAAATCACACTCCACAGAGAGGTTGAGTTGGATCAAAAAGTCACCAGCACTGAAACGAAGCTTCGTGCACCGAAACGCTGCCAAAAATCGGCGCTAATAGAGCAGAACGACCACGCCTTACGGGACGCGTAGAAAACCAGTATTTCGCAAAAGGTATAGTAAGGTTTCCGAGATTGCGATCAAACGGATCAAGGATCAGCACCGTCGGTCCTCGCGGTCGTTTCTCAAAATACATGACACCCTTATGCCCAACTGAGCGTCGTCTTTCTGCCATGCACGGACACCGCTCACAGATCCCCGAAGTCCATTTCGGCCAAGCTCTAAAGTTTTTCAGTTCGCGTATCATCAGGTGTCAGTTTTAAAGCAGTCGGGTAGGTTACCCCCACCAAATGCAGGAAAGTAAACCATGGTTCAGAGAGGCATGCAATTCATGTGAACGCAGATGTGCAAGATTTTTACGCTCTGAGAAGGACTTTACTCGGCGATTGCTATCACAACGTTCGTGGCAGTTGCCCTGCTCCTGATTGAGTCCGCTAATTTAGGTTAGTTCTGTTCAGGTTTTGATCTTCTATTGACCGGTTAGCATATTCCGCTGGTGTCAGACCAGCGAGGCTTGTGTGTGGCCGGTGTTGGATAAAATCGATGCGCCATGCAGTGATCAGCTTATGGGCATGTTGCAGGTTGTCGAACAGGTGCTCAGGAAGTGTCTGAAACTCTTTGTATGGGGTTCGGCCCATGCTATTGAGACGGGTCATCTGTTGAACCGTTCTGGATAAAGAATGGCGAACTGATTGCGAGCGGCAACCCATTCCCTGACGCACCACCCAGCTTTCTCAAAGC
>NZ_JBDVLG010000012.1:0-5703 GCF_039970775.1 Roseobacter sp. | reverse complement strand
ACCTGCGGTCGGCGTTGGCTGACGAATTTTGGCAAGTCCGGGTGAAAGCTGTGCGCTCATTGGGCAAACTTGGTGCGACAGAGGCCGCCGTCGAAATTGCCCCGATGATGGATCTGTCCATTCCAAATCTACGCAAAGAATGTGCGGCCGTTTTGGGGGAAATGGCGGTGGTTGAAACGCTGCCATATCTGGAAAAATACGTAGATGACCCAGACCCTGACGTGCGCAAAAACGTCCGTTGGGCGATGGGCCGAATTGCCGCCTGATCGGCGTTCATTTCGACCAAAAAGATGACGTTTTAAGCACCCTTGGAGATCTCTCCTTGGGTGCTTGATGTGTCTTAATAAATAGATCTAACTATTTGAATTAATTATATAAATTTAATGCGCGATTCGTGTGCAAAACCCCGTTTTTTGTTCTTTTACCGGGTAATAAAACCCCTGATCCCGTGAAAATCTGCGTAAAAGATAATCGTTTGAAAAAGACGCCCTAGTTCCTCCTGAAATCCCTGCCGATATCAAAAGTTAACGCTGATACTGGCTTCAATACCCATTCTAAGAAACCAACACAGGAGTACCTCCCATGCAGAATTCTTTGTCTCTCAAAGCGGCGCTGTGCGCTGCGACGTTTTTGACGGTTGGGCACGTCACGCAGGCTGAAACCATCACCATCGGGATCGGCCACCAAAGTACAGTGACCAACACTGTGCCCGGCGGGATCATTATGGAAAAGTTGGAGCTTCTGGAAAAACATTTGCCGACTACGGGCAAATATGCGGATGTCGACTATGACATCGTGTACCGCGACTATACGTCGGGCCCGCCGATCACCAACCAGATGATTGCGGGCAAATTGCATTTTGGCGTGATGGGGGATTATCCGCTGATCGTGAACGGCGCCACGTTCCAGGATCAGGGCAATGATGAATCGCTGCTGATCCAGATCTCTGGCTACAACCTCAAGGGCACAGGCAACGGTGTTGTGGTGCCGGTGGATTCGGATGTGTTCACGTTGGATGATCTGCGCGGCAAATCCGTGTCGGCGCCGTTTGGATCTGCGGCTTGGGGGATGTTCCTTGCCGTCTTGGATCGCGAAAAGCTGGTGGATGATGTGACACTGGTGAACCAAAGCCCGCCCGTGGGCGTCAACAATATCGCGGTGGGTCGGATCGACGCACATGTGGATTTCACGCCGTGGTCCGAGGTGATGGAATTTCGCGGCACCGGGCGCAAGATCTATGATGGTTCAGAGGCATTGATCCCGACGTTTCACGGCACTGTGGTTTTGAAATCTTTCGCCGAAAAATACCCCGAAATCATCGATGCATACAGCAAAGCGACGCTGGAGGCGCAAGATTGGATCGCCGATGACCCGGTGTTTGCCGCCACCAAAGTGTCCGAATGGACGGGCATCGAAAAGGAAGTGCTGTATCTCTATTTCAGCGACGGTGGGATCTCGACGTTTGAAAGCTCCATCAAGCCCGAGTGGGTGACGAGCCTGCAAGAAAGCCATGCATTGTTGGTGCGCGAACGGGATGTGCCAGCGCTGGATTTCGGCAAGTGGGTTGATGACAGCTATGTCAAAGCAGCCGTGGCAGACCGGGGCGAAGACTACGATGCCATGGTCAGCTCTGTGGTTGATACGGCGGTCGCCAACGTTGGGAAGCCCGCCGAGATCTGGCACCCGCGTGATGGGATCTCATCCTACGGTACAATGGCCGAATTCTTTACCGGTCTTGCGTCTATCCGCGACACAGGGTTCGCCCCGCTGGCGAGCTATGTCTATGATGCGAACTCTGGTCTCAAACTCTTTGGCACCAGTGCGTTCTACGCACAAGCTGACGGCGAGGTTGCAGCCTTCCTGAAAAAGGCGGACGCCGAGGCCTACGGTGAAATCGTGAGCTATCACGACATTCTGGACGCCACCGCAACGCAATAACCGCACCCAGCGACCCAAAAAGAAGGGCATCGCGCATCTGCGCGGTGTCTTCTTGACCAAAAGCCCGGAGCGCACCCATGCCCCTTGAACAAGTCCAATCCAAAATGCCCGACGTCACAATTGCAGATCCGCCCGCACCACCCCCGCCTGTTGACGTTGCCGCACCACAGGCCCGGTTCGTTTTGCCAGGCTGGGCGGCACAAGGCGGCATCATGGTCGTGTCCATCCTTGTGGGCCTGATCGTGTGGCATATGGGCAGCACCCAAGGTTGGGATATCTATCTAAACTTCCGCAATATCCCCACACCGATTGACGTGTTCGAGGCAACCTTGGGTAGTATCGCTGACCCGGAGTTTTATGTGCATATCGGCGTGTCGATCTGGCGTGTCATGTTGAGCTTTGTGCTTGCTGTGTTGGTCGGTGTGCCCATTGGGCTACTGATGGCGCGCAACCGTATCGCGCGAGCGGCTTTGATCCCCTACATCGAAATCATGCGCCCCATTCCGGCGGTCGCGTGGATCCCGCTGGCCATTCTGATGTGGCCAACCGAGGAATCCTCGATCATCTTTATTACGTTTCTGGGGGCGTTTTTTCCCATCGTCTTAAACACAATCAACGGGGCCGAACAAACACCCGAGGTGCTGCTGCGCGCCACCCGGTCATTGGGCGCGTCGCGGTTCGCTGAATTCCGGCATGTGGTCTTTCCTTCGGCGCTTCCGTCCATCTCGGCGGGGCTGGCGGTGGGCATGGGGGTGGCGTGGTTCTCGTTGCTCGCGGGGGAAATCATATCGGGGCAATATGGGATCGGGTACTTTACCTGGGATGCCTATTCGATGGTCCGCACGCCCGACATCGTGCTGGGTATGTTGATGATCGGCGGGCTGGGCACGGCATCGACCTACGGCATTCGCCTGCTGACGCAACCGATGCTGAAATGGCAAAAACGGACGCGCTGATGTGCGGCAACAGATTACTCAAAAGGGGGGGCAAAACATGCTTGATGTCCTAAAGTTCAAGACACCCGAAGACGCGGCCGAACGCAGTGTCGGCAAAGGTCAGATCAAGATCAGCGATGTGTCGGTCACCTTTGGCACAGGGGCCGGGGCACACCGCGCCGTCGAAACCACGTCGATTGATATTCAGGCCGGGGAATTCGTCTGTATCCTGGGGCCGTCTGGTTGCGGAAAATCCACGCTTTTGAATGCGGTCGCGGGGTACACGCCGCCCACCACCGGCAGCGTATGCGTCGATGACGTTGCGGTGACGGGTCCGGGCCCCGACAGGGGCATGGTGTTCCAGCAATATTCGCTTTTACCGTGGAAAACTGTCTATGAAAACGTGGCCTTCGGCCCCCAAATGGCAGGTGCGACACGGACCGAAGCGGGCTCGATCGCCAATACGTTTCTGGGGTTGGTGGGGCTCAAGAAATTCGGCGACAGGTACCCCGCAGAGCTGTCCGGCGGCATGCAGCAGCGCGTGGGCATTGCGCGCGCTCTGGCGAATTATCCCAGCGTTTTATTGATGGACGAACCGTTTGGCGCGCTTGATGCGCAGACACGTTTGATGATGCAAGAAAGCTTGCTTGATATTTGGCGCAAGTTCGGGACCACCGTGGTGTTCATCACCCATGACGTAGACGAGGCCGTGTTCCTGGCTGACCGCGTTTTGATCATGAGCGCGGCGCCGGGGCGCATCATCGAAGACGTTAAAATCAATCTGGCGCGGCCCCGGTCCACCGATATGGCGACGTCGCCCGAATATCTTGAGGCGCGAAAGTTCTGCCTTGAAACGATCAGATCAGAGAGCCGCAAGGCATTTGCAGAGCAAAACCAGTAACCCCATGCACTGCAGCGTTGTGTGACGAAAGGACCATGTGATCAAAGACCTAAATGACAAACTGGAAGGGCCCAGTGCCATTTTCCTGTCGGAATATCTGCTGGATATCAACAAGGGCGCGGGGTTTCTGAGCTCGCTGTCGCGCGATGATCAAAAGAAGGTACGGCTGTTGGGCACGCGGTGCAAAGTGGCCAAGGGTGAGGGGGTGTTTTTTCAGGGCGATCCCCACACCGGCGTCTGGATCATAGAAACGGGGCGGGTGCGCACATTTTATGCGGGCCCCTCGGGGCGGGAAATCACGCTGGCCTATTGGAGCATGGGGCATTTTGTCGGTGGCCCCGAGGTCTTTGGGACGGGGCGGCACGTGTGGTCGGCCGACGCCCTTGAGGACTGCGAGCTGCTGTTCGTGTCAGGCATGAGCCTGCAGCGGCTGGTCCGCGAGGTGCCGGATGTGGCCATCGCAGTGATCAACGGGCTGGTGAACAAGGGTAAATGCTATTCTGCGCTGATCCAGATGCTGGGCACCCGCACCGTTTCGGAACGCCTGCGGCAACTGCTTTTGATTCTGGCGGAAACCTATGGGCGCCATGAAGGTGGGTACGTCATCATTGAGCGCACCATCACCTACGATCAGATCGCGTCGATTGTCGGTGCGACCCGACAGTGGGTCACGCAGTCGCTGGATCGCTTGCAATCTGAGGGTATTCTGACGGTCAATCGTAAAGAGATTTTGATACGGGATTTGAGCTTGCTTTTGGACTGAGAAGGGAGTCATCGTGACGTCACCGGAATTCGGCAGGGTCCTGTTCAGTTTTTGCACCGCTGGGCTGAATAAATAGCATTTGCGCAGAGCTCGCCGGGGAACCATCTTCTTCTTTGTAAAGGGGTGAAGCAGATGTCGAATGATTGTCCGCCGTCATATAAATTTGGACGTTAGAGCGATTTGAATACCGGAGTCTCTGGTTTGTTTGTGTGATTGATTACGCGGTACTATTGCAAAGTTCTTGTTATTTGATGGGAAGGTAGTGCGGTGTTAGCAGTGGGTCTTTAATTTTGAATGTGAGCGCTTAAATATGCCGATTGATTTCAAGGGCAGCTCTCATCCAAAGTCGATGATCCTGTATGCTGTGTTTTTCTATGCCGGCTGTCTGCGGCGAGATCGTCTGCGCCGACCTGACAGCTAATGATGTCGGTGATCCGGCAGTCCTACCGGATTTGCTGGACCAAATAGCCAGCCCGGTCGCCTGATTTCTGGCAGACGGTGCATACGATGGTGGTCCAACACGCGGCCTTCTTACCGCCCGCTTCGGAGCGATGAATGAGGTCACGATCCCACCTCCCAGACACGCGATCCTGAGCTCCAATGCGGCCAAAGATCCGAGGGCGCGTGACTACTATATCGCCGAGATCGCAGCCCACGGGCGGATGGCCTGGCAGAAGGCTACTGGTTACAATCAACGTAACCGATGAGATAAACTTTCCCTCTCATGCATGCTCTGTATACACAGCCGGGCAACGCGAGGGCCTTGGCGACTGTTGAATGCCAGTGAGAACTGACCCATGTGAACACATGGCCCTGACGGTTTTGTCTCGGGGAGACATGGAGTGATCGACATGGGATTTCGAGTGTCATACGACGCTCACTGCCCTTTCGTGCATGTTGACATGCACGAAAGGGTGCATCGCGTGATAAATGCCAATTCGTGAGATTGCACGGCACACTGGGCTGTCTCGCAACACCATCAAAAAGTATCTTCGCGACGGTGCTGTAGAGCCTCAGTTTAAGACTGGACCTGTCGCGATTTGATGCCGCTCCTTTGGTAGCATTTACTGCAACAAAGGAGACTGACTATGGGACTGAAACGGACGGACGAATTTAGACAAGATGCGGTGGGCATCGCGCTGACCAGTGGGCTTACACGCAAGCAA
>NZ_JBDVLG010000011.1:0-25188 GCF_039970775.1 Roseobacter sp. | reverse complement strand
CGCTGACCTGCCCACAAAAGATCGCCAAGGGGAAGTTCCACGGTGAAATACACGTAAACACGCCCGCGGCAGGGGCTGCAGTGGCTTGTGCCGCATAATAGCGCAGAAAATCAACGGCTTCGCGCAGTTCGGCCACACAATCGGGCAGACCCTTACCAGCCTCGCGGGCGAGCAGGGCAAAGATCTCTCCGAACCGCGTTTCCATCATGTCGGCGGCCCGCAACAAGGTGGCGCGCCGGTCATCCAACGGGGCTGACCACGGCGCGGCGGTATCAAACGCCGTTGCAACATCGGCGGGTGTCGCAGGTTGGACCATGCCGGGGGTATCGTCAGGTTGGGCAGGGTTTGTGACCGGCACCGACCCGGTTTTTGCGACAGGCCCGGCCAACACCGGACCCGCCTGCCACTGGTGGTCGGCAAAGGGGGCGCGCGCGGTCTCGATGGCGGCCAATGTTTGGCTGTGGGTCAGGTCAAACCCGATGGCATTGGCCCGCAGCGGTTGAAACAGCGCAGGGCCCTTGGCAATATGCGGCGCGGGCACATTTGCAAAGGTGTCAAAGGGATCGGCGGCGACGACCTCGGGCGCGACAGTTTCATCGACGATCTGGTTCACAAAGCTGGAATTGGCACCGTTTTCCAACAAGCGCCGCACCAGATAGGCCAGTAGATCGCGATGCGCCCCAACCGGTGCATAAATACGGCAACGAGTCTGGTTTTGCGTCATCACCAATGTGTGCAGGGTTTCGCCCATTCCATGCAACCGCTGGAATTCATAGGCATCAGGGTCGTCGGCCATATGCAAAATGGCGGCGACGGTGTGGGCGTTATGGGTCGCAAACTGCGGGTAGATCCTGTCGGTCATACGCAACAGCCGTTCTGCGTTGCAGATATAGGACACATCGGTCGCGGCCTTTTGGGTGAACACAGGGAACCCATCGATGCCTTCGACCTGTGCCTGTTTGATTTCGGTATCCCAATAGGCGCCCTTCACCAGCCGCACCATGATCTTGCGGTCGTGCCGTTCGGCCATGTCATAAAGCGCGTCGATCACCGTGCCCGCACGTGGGCCATAGGCCTGCACCACCACGCCAAACCCATCCCAACCGGCGAGGGCAGGGTCCGCCATGACCTGTTCGATCACCTCCAGCGATAGGGCCAGACGGTCGGCTTCTTCGGCGTCGACATTCAACCCCATGCCTGCGGATTTCGCCAAAAGCGCCAGCGCCGTCAGGCGGGGCACCAGATCGGTCTGCATATTGGCCTGTTGCGCGACTTCGTAGCGCGGATGCAGGGCAGAGAGCTTTACCGAAATTCCGGGGTTCTTGCGGATATCATCCGATGTGCATGCCGTCGCAATGGCCGATATCGCACGCGAATAGCTGAGATGGTAACGTTTGGCATCGGCTTCGGTACGGGCGGCTTCACCAAGCATGTCATAGGAATAGGTAAACCCATTTTTCTCCATGTTTGCGGCGCGTTGCATAGCACTTGTGATGTTTTCACCCAACACAAACTGCCGCCCCATTTCTTTCATGGCGCGGCTGACGGCGGTGCGGATCACCGGCTCGCCCAGACGTTTGATCGCCCCTCGAAGATGGCGCACAGGGCCGGGTTGTTCATCGTCCAAAACGCGCCCTGTCAACATCAAGGCCCAGGTGGATGCATTCACCAAGCTAGAGGTCGACCGTCCGAAATGCCGCCCCCAATCGGAGGGCGCGATTTTATCCTCGATCAGCGCGTCGATGGTTTCTGCGTCGGGCACGCGCAACAGGGCTTCGGCCAGACACATTAACGCGACGCCTTCGTCGGTCGATAGACCATATTCGGCCAGAAACACCTCCATCAGGCCCGGTGCCGTTGTGCCGCGGATGTCGCGCACCAATTGCGCGGCTGTGGCGCTGATCGCGGTGCGGGCCTGAGGTGTCAGGGCGCTGCTGTCCATCAACTTGCGCAGGGTCACCTTTGAGGTGGCGTATTTGTCTGCATCGATGCGGTCGCGCAGCGGGAGAGGTGTATCGTGGGCCATGAGATGTCTCCAGTGTTCTTTTGACCGTTGTACATGGAATACCGAAGTCGTAATGACTTTATATCAGGGAATTGGAGGATGAAATGATCAGTGATGGTTTAAAAGCGAGTGCAAACGGCCCGTTTGAGATGGACCGGTTTGATCAGGCGATTCTGGGTGTATTGGCCGAAGACGGACGGGTGAGCATAACAGATTTGGCCAAACGCATCGGTCTGTCAAAATCCCCCACCCAAGCGCGGTTGCGGCGGTTAGAACAAAGCGGTGTGATCATCGGGTACCGGGCGTTGTTGGACCCCATTCAGCTGGGTCTGGACCATGTGGCCTTTGTAGAAGTGCGGCTAAGCGATACGCGCGAACAGGCGTTAATGGCGTTTAATGCGGCGGTGGCCAAAGTGCCCGAGATAGAACAAGCCCATATGATTGCGGGCAATTTTGACTACCTGCTCAAAGTACGCACGCGAGATATGACACGCTACCGGCGATTTCTGGGCGAGACAATTTCGGCCTTGCCACATGTCGCAGGCACCTCGACGTTCGTGGCAATGCAGGCCGTCAAAGAGACGATGCTGGCGGATCCAACGTGACCGTTGGATGGTATTCGGCAGGGCCGTTGCGGACGGGCGGTGTGGCATGTGCACGGCGGATACACTTCGGCCAATACAGCAAGCGATCGCTTGCGAACCTCGTGGTAGGGCTGTACCTACGCGTTAAGGGCGGTTGCAGAGTCGTTGCAACGAGCCCGCTGGCGTTGTAAATATCGCCGGATGTGTGTGATGAATTGGTACGCACAAAGGGCTAAATCCTGTGTGCTCCCGCGGTAAAACGCAGGTGGTTAGAAAAAAGCGTCAGATGCGGGCGTGGTGGAATGGTAGACACACCAGACTTAAAATCTGTTGGGCGTATGCCCGTGGGGGTTCGAGTCCCCCCGCCCGCACCAAAACAGACCTTCGGGTCTGAAACTACCCCTAAAGCTCTGAGCGGAAACGATGTTTCCGGGGTTCTAGCGCCTTCATTTCGGCAATATTTGATGCGGGTTTTAAGGGCCAGTTTCAGCACCAAACGACGCAGGTGCACCTGTGCGGTACCGGGTGTTTCCCAGAGTTTCCAAGGGTTTGCGAGAAACATGATCGCTGGTTCTAGTTTTTCTTCAAAACCCCCTTCGGCTCAACCTGTTTGTGCATTTGTTCCGCCAAAACCGCCTTGCCACGCTCCAATGCGACGATCTCGCCTTCATAGACGGGCACAATCGCGTCGCTTTGCGCGTTCACGATACGCCCCAGTAGCGCGTCGATGCGTTTATCAATGCGGGACAGCTCTTTCTTAGCCTCGGTCTTCGCGGACGCGGCCTGCGCCCGACGCGCCTCCCAGATTTGACGGAACATCGCAGTCATCATGCGGATTGCGCTTGGATTTGGTTGCAGCGTTTTGATGATATCGCCCACGTCTCCCTCAATCTTGTCGCGTTTGATCGATTTGCCGTAGGCCTCACAGCCCTTTGTTTGGCATAGATAATATGCGTATTGCCCACCATTTCCTCGTGTGAAGGACGAGCGCAGCGGCACGTTACAGCCCGCACAGCAGGCAATGCCACGCAGCACAAAGGTATCCCCGATGTTCTTACTATTGGGCGCTTCGACCTTGCCAGCGCGGCGCTCCTGCACTTTGTCGAAGGTCTCCAGCGAGATCAGCGGGTCATGCTGCGCCTTCAGCCAATTGATCCCTTAGTTTTCGGAACAAATATAGCCGGTGTAGATCGGATGCGTCAGGATGTCAGTCACCCGTTGCTGGGTGAGCCGCCCGTTCTTCAGATGCGGGAAGTCGGCAAACCCCTCAAAGAACCGTTTCACTTCGGCCTGCGTCTGAAAGCGCCCCGATGCGTAGCCTTCAAATGCTTCGCGAATGATGTCAGACAGCGGCGCGTTCGGCACTAAAATCTTGGCCCGCCCTTTTTGAGCCTCGTAGCGATATCCGACGGGCGCGCGGTGCACAAAATACCCAGATTGCATCCGCGCTTTCATTTTCTGCGAGACCTGACGGGCGTTTTGTTTGCGCTCCAACTGGCCTTGCGCCGCAAAAATGGTCTCCACGAACTCACCTTCTGGCGTCTCGTCAAAGGAGAAGTTCAGGCATTCAAGTTGCGCCTGTCGATCACGGAAAGCCCGGCGCAGACGGAAATGGAAATCGCGGTCGCGGGCAAAGCGCTTGAGATCATCAAAGATGACGATGAATTGCTCGTTGGGATGGGCGTCGAGAAAGGACAGCAACGCCACCATCCCGGGGCGCTTCATGAAGCTACCACCTCCCGTCATCGTGTCGGGAAAGACAGCGGCGACCTCGTACCCTTTGGCCTGCGCATATTGACGGCAACGGGTTTCCTGAGATTCCAATCCGTGTCCGTCGGTTTCCTGCCCCTTCGAGGATACACCGCAGTAGATTAAGGCTTTGTGTATGTTCATAGCGCCTCCAGCTCTGCGTTTTCTTCTGAGTATAGCACAGCCGCGCGCAAGGCGGCGGTCAGATCGAAGCTTTGTCCCCTGTTTTCTGCGTCAACATTCAGCGTCCAGCCTAGATCAACAAAGCCCATGACGATGGACCAGACGGTTTCAATGATTTGTTGTTTCTCAGATTCGGAGGCGGTGCTGGCCTCAAATTAGGGCAGCCAGTCCTGCCAGTTGAGATGGATGCTGGGGCGTTGCGGCGGTGGTGTTGGGGGCGTGTCTTTCACGGGTGGTCCTTTCGTTTGGGTTGCTCTCCATATGTGAACATAAGCGGAACATGGTGCGTGTTGTTTTGGGTTCTGGCAAGGAATATTTTCCTATTTCCAGATGGTTACGGATCAGGGGTAGGACTGTGATTGACTGCGAACGGGTTGCTGCTCTGCGTTTCGAGCTTGCCGCGCGGCCTCCCGCACAGGCGTGTGGAATTTCTCCTCCACCGCCTTGCCGTGGGCATAGAGCTCCGTGCCGTGATGCTGCTTGAAGGCGTCTTTCATCATCTCCTTCGCCGCAATCTGGGTGATGCCGAACTCCGCCGACAAGGTGACCGCCGCGCGGTCGTAAGCCTTGTAGAACGGCTGGGTTGGTGCGGCTTCGATCAAGGCACCGATGCTTTCCGCGCACTCCAATGCCCGTCTTTGCCTCGATGGGGCGGGCGATGAAGCGCGATAGCTAGCCCAAATCCCCAATTGCGCCGCGCGTCCGTCAAAGCCAGCCGGAAATCCCTATATTCTCGCAGCCCAAAAACTGCTTCAAACGCGCATTCTCAACCTACAACTGCTTCATTTCGGAAGTCACTGATGCATCCAATCCACCGAATTTAGAGCGCAATTGGTAAAGTGATGGTTGGCTCATCCCGTGCATGCGACACAGCTCAGAAACGAGCATCTTGTTCTCTGCCTCTTTCAAGGACGAGACAATCTGGGCCTCTGAACACGTGACCTCTTCATAGTGAATCTCCGTGGCATATCTTGCCACGAAAATTCTAGCTTTTAACACAACCACTTTTCGGGGGGATTACCGCGGCGCGACACGCAAAACCGCAAATAATGCGTAATCTGGCAGAGCGCTCTTTCCCTTGACGGCATCCCTGCTCCATTGCGCAAGTGCGGGCGGGAGAAATGCCTCCAGATCCAGATCCAGAAACGGAGCCATTTCTGGTTGCGTAAAGGCCGTCAGCAAAGGCTCCCAACCGCCCATGCTGTCGGCATTCGGTTGCTCGTTGGTCACGACTGAATTCACGTTACCGCACGGCCGTGCGGCGTTCTGTACTGTATCGCTCTTAACGACACAAAAATTGACGCAAAACGCCCACGGATTGCAGTCTAATGAACGTGCAGGGTGGGGGACTGTGTCTAGTGCTGGTGAGGGTCCTCGTCCAATGATCCGTGCACGGCGAATTGCTCGATACCGGCATCTTGGGGCTCTATCATGCGGTAGCTTTCCTTGACGCCCGCTGGGGTCAGTTCGCGGGTGACAGTCAGCAAGGTGTTGAATGCTTGATCTTCGCATAGGTCGATCATCTGGGTGATCTCTTCCAACGCCACGCCCATCGCGGCCTCGACGGATGGCGCGCCGTAGATGTCCACGAAATGCTGGGCGAGCGTGGCGGCAATGGCGTCGCGTTCGGTCTCTTCGATCTGGGTGACCGCGACGAAACTGGTGCGGCCGAATGTTTCGACACCCATCCACCCGTTGGTAAAGGCCTGTTTTGCCTTGCCCGTCAGATCGCCCTGCGACCAGTTGGAAAACTCGAACCCCCCTGAAATGCACCATTCGCCGGTGCGGGCGGGGTTGTGAAAGACACGTGTGTCGCTGTCGTCAAAATGGATCGCGCGGGCCAGTTTCATGACACATCCTTTAGCGTGTGGGTCAGCGGTATAATCTGCGCGGGGCCGTCGGGCTGCAAGAGCAAACCAAAGGTTTCGTCGATCCCGCGGAAGGTGCCCGTCAGGCCGTTCACTGTTACGTTGTCGCTGATCCCGTGGGCCAGGCCTGTCCATTCCGAATGTACCGGTTGCACGCCGTCTTCGTCCCAGCGATTGATCCAGGACAACGTGTGGCGCACCCAGGCCTCAAGCAGGTCACCGGCGGGCACGTCGCTGCACCCTTCGGCATAAAGCGAGGTCACATCCGGCGTCAGCCCGGTGTCTTGCGTGTCGGCCCAAAGGGTCAGGTCAAGGCCGACCACCAGCCAATTGGGCACTTGGGCCGGATCGGCCGGGTGCGCGGCGGTCTTGAGGGTGCCGCATTTGGCCCCGTTCACGCGCAGCGCGCCGCCCCATTCCAGATGCACCGACACTTCAGGCGGTGCCAGTGTCCCCAACGCATTTTGGAACCCGATACCGCAAATGGGCTGCATGACCATGGCGTGGGTCAATGCGATTTCGGGGGCAAAGACAATCGCGGCACGCAGCCTGTCGGCGCTGATGTCGTAGGTCACCAGCCCCGCATCGCACCCCTGACGCGCGGCAGTGCAGGCGGCCTCGAACGGGTCGGCCCCGGCGGTTAACATCGCCGTAAAGAGGGGCGGCAAATGCACGGTGTTCATGCGAACCCGTCGGCCACCAGCGCGCGCGCCACGTCGCGGAACGCACCCGCCTGTGGGCTGTCAGGTTTAGACACCACGATGGGCGCACCCCCGTCGGCGGCCAGTCTGATATCTAGGTGCAACGGGATTTCGGCAAGCAACGGCACGCCGAGCTTCTTAGCCTCAGCCGCCACACCGCCGTGCCCAAACACATGTTCTTCGTGCCCACAGTTTGAACAAATATGCGTCGACATATTTTCGATCATGCCAAGGATAGGCGTGCCCAGCTGGTTGAACATATCAATGCCCTTGCGTGCGTCCAACAATGCGACATCCTGCGGCGTCGATACCACAATCGCGCCGGTGACATCGGCCTTTTGAGCCAGCGTCATTTGCACGTCACCGGTGCCGGGCGGCAGGTCAACGATCAGCACATCCAACGCGCCCCATTGCACCTGCGTCATCATCTGTTGCAAGGCGCCCATCAACATCGGGCCCCGCCACACGACGGCCTGATCATCGTTTGTCATCAACCCGATAGACATCATGGTCACGCCGAAATTGCGCATCGGCAGGATGGTTTTTCCGTCAGGCGACGCGGGCCGCCCCGACACCCCCAACATGCGCGGCTGCGAGGGCCCGTAGACGTCTGCATCCAGCAGCCCCACGCGCCGTCCTTCGGCGGCCAGCGCACAGGCAAGGTTCGCCGCGACCGTTGATTTGCCCACGCCGCCTTTGCCCGACGCCACGGCCAAGATCCGGTCGATACCGGGGATTTTCTGCGGCCCTGTGGGGGTGGATTTTTGGGGCTTCAAATCAGGTGGGGCCGCAGGCGTGCAGTGGGCCGTCATCACCACGCTGACAGCACCCACACCGTCCAGCGCCTTGACGGCGGCTTCGGCGTCGGCTTGTACGGCCGCGTAGGTTTTGGCCTGCGAGGGCGGCACTTCGATCACAAAACGCACATCATGCGTGTCACTGACGGTCAGGGCTTTGATCAGCCCGGCGGCCATGATGTCGCTGCCCGATACCGGGTCGGTGATGGTTTTCAGGGCGGTCAGAACGTCGTCGCGGGTCAGGCTCATTCAGGCGATCCATCGGTGCGGCCGGTGATGTGCCCCGTGACGACATGTTCCAGATCGACGCCATCGATGGTCAGAACCATCTTGGCGGTATAGGTCTTGCCCGCCGTGTCGGCGGTGTTGCGCAGCGCGTCTTCGATTGCTTGCTGCGAGGTCACCCCCACTTGTTTGAGGAATTTACGCATGGACATGTTGAAATCATCGCTCATTGTCTGGCTCCTTTGCGGCTGGGAGAGGGGATATTAGCGCAGCTTTGATCAGTGGTCTTTGCGGTCACTGAGGTAGTCATCAGTGGTGCGCACAGCGGGGCGATCTTTGCTGGTGAAGGGGTTATTTTGCGAATGATACTGCGCCTGAATGCGGCAGTTGTCACACATCTGGATCATTCGGATCGCTTGCGGGTTGGAAAACATCGCGTGGTTGCCCGCCAGTTTTTCCATGATCCGTTCGACCGTGGATTTGGACCCAAACAACGTGCCGCATTCGACACAGGCAAAGGGGTCTTCTTCGTGCAGCACCCGCTGGTCAAAGGCGGCGTCTGTCAGGTTCATCTGCGGCGCCAGCGTGATCGCCTGTTCGGGGCAGATATTGGCGCAAAGCCCGCATTGCAGACAGGCATCTTCCTGGAACCGCAATTGGGGTTTGTCGGGGTTGTCGCCCAACGCACCTGCGGGGCACAATGACACGCACGACAGGCACAGGGTGCAGGCATCCGTATCGACCAAAACCGCGCCATAGGGGGCGGCATCGGGCAGGGCGACAGTGGCCGCCTCTGGCTGCAACGCCTTGGCGGCCAGGCGGCTGACTTGGCGGCGCGTTCCCAGCGGCAGAACCGGGTTGGCCAGTGCCGGGGCGGGATCTGCACCATAAAGCGTATCACAAAGCGCATCAGGGTCTGCCACATCAATCAACGTGACGCCGGTGCGGCCCGCCATCGCATTGGCCAGTGCGGTTTCGTGTGCGAGAACGTCGGTTTCGCTGCGCGGGGCGATCAAAACAGACACTTGACCAAAGCCACAGGCCAGTGCTGCCAACATCTCGGCATGGCCAAACCCCGACAGCGCCGACACCGACAGGGGGATGACATCTGCGGGCAGTCCACGGCCATATCGCGCGGCGAGTGTGATCAATTCGGTGCCGTATGTTTCGTCATGCACCAACAGCCGCGGGTCGCTGGCGCCCGCTTTGCGAAATGTGCTGGCAAGCGTGTGCAACCGGTTGAACACCGTGGCCACGGGGGGCGCGTCATATGTGATCGCACCGGGGGGGCACAGGGCTGCGCAGGCGCCGCACCCGGCACAGATCAGCGGGTCGATGGCCACATGATCGCCAGCCGACGTGATCGCGCCCGTTGGACAGGTATCAAGACATTTCGAACAGGCGGTTTGTTCCGCGCGCGAATGGGCGCACAGCGAAGGCTCAAGTCGCACGTAAAGGGGTTTCTCAAACGTCCCGATCATCTGCGAGGCGTCCAGCACGGCTTTGGCCACCGCAGGTTGGCTGCCGGGGTCTGCGCGCAGATATCCATCGCGTTTTTCAGGGGCAGGAAACAAGGCTGACCCCCCGCGCAGGTCTAAAATGACATTGCAATTGCTGCGCGCGCCGTCTTTGGGTTGGGTCCATTGGGTAGCCCCACGACCGCCTGCAATCATCTGCTGAAAGTGGTCAATGTGCAGGTCGAACTGGCCCAATGTCCCGCTGGCACGGCGCAGGTTGCCGCAGACCACGTCAAAGCCGCTGCCGGGCTGGGTATCGGACGGGGTTGCGCACAAGACGGTTACCGCCAGAATATCTGCCAGATCGCGCGCGGCCTGCAGCACGATGTCACCATCGCCCAAAATAAGACATGTGCCCGCAGAGGTTATATCGATCGTTGGCTCAGGGGGCATCGGCAACAGCGCCTCGGCGGCGAGAGCGGCCATTTTGGGGGTCGCATCCGCGCCCTCGTCGCCCCAACCGGCACGGTCACGCAGATCGACGAAGCCGGGGGCAGGTGCGTCGACCTCATCGGCCAAATCGCTGAAAAGGCGTGCCTCTTGCTGGCACGCAACGATGGTATCCCCCGACGCCAAATGCTGAGCCGATTCGGCGATTTGCGCGCCACAGGCATGTGACATGACCGATGTGCAGCGCAGGCCGGTTGCTTTGGACAGGGCGGCGCCATCCAGGGTTTGGCTGCCCAGGCAATCGCATAAAATCAGCGTTTTTGTCATTGTTGGTTCCTCTGGCTGGCATGGGCTGCTTGGCTATATGTGGGCGGACCACCGCGCCACAGAAAGGCAGGAAACCGTCGGGCCGTAAACCGGTAATCGACCACGGCCCCACCATCGAGTGCCGTATGTTGCGTGGCCGCGCGGGTGTTTGGTCATTCATTCGAAAACTATCGAGTTATGTTTTCGTTTTATTACAGTGTGTTACGGATGTTTTGGGGGAAAGTGACACAATATAGTCATCATTTGTGTACATTGGAATGCAGATTTTTCTAGGATACCGGGCATGTTTTGCTAAGGTGGTTTCAGGAACGGCGCGAAATCAAGGAACACCTTTGTCCATCGTCTACCCAAATTCGGAGTCTATAAGACTGGGCGTTGTGATGCGCCGGGCGCCGGGCGTAACGCCTTGGGCCAAGTGGGTCTGGAGCGCGTCAGCCGTCCTGCCCGGTGCGGGCGAGGCGTCCTGGAAATTGCTGCGCGACGAAGAGAGCGTGTCCGAATTTCACGCCGCCACCCACGACCTTTGGTTGTATGTCTCGGACGCCGAAGCATACGCCCACGAATTGCAGGCCGAAACGCCCAGCGTCTATATTATTTTGCGCGAAACCGATCAGGAAGACGCACCGCACATGCCGCTGGATGTTTTGAAGGTCAGCGCGTCGCCCTATGAGGCGCAGGATTATTCCGACAGCGGTGAAGAACTTGTCGAACGTGTGGCGATGCCGCGTGCGGTTTTGGCATGGGTCAGCGATTTTGTGGCCCAGCACTACCGCGATGAACCTTTTGTAAAGCGCCGCCGGGATAAGCACCGCACAGCACGCACGCAGGATGGAATCGGAGATGCACGCATTGCGCAGGTGTCTGATGTATACAGAGTGCCCGCCGCGTCCACACGGGAGACATCTGAATGAGCGTGGATAGATCGTTTTGGTCGCGGCGTCGCGCCGCCGTAGAGGCCGAGACCCGCGCAGATGATCAGGCGCGCGTGGCCGCGCAGCAAGCCGAGTTGGCAGAGCAGGACGATGCGGTTGTGCTCGAAGAAATGGGCCTGCCGGATCCTGATACATTGCAGCCGGGGGATGATTTCGCGTCATTTATGGCGCGCGAAGTCCCCGAACATCTGCGCAACAAGGCGTTGCGCAAGCTATGGCGGAGCAATCCTGTGTTGGCCTGTGTCGACGGGTTGAATGAATATGACGATGATTATCGTGCAGCCATGTTGGCGGGTGGCCCGGTGCGCACGGCCTATCAGGTTGGCAAGGGGATGTTGGCGCATGTTGAGGAAATGGCGCGTCAAGAAGAGGCCGCGCGCGTCGCCGCCGCAGCCGAAGCGGACGAGCCACCTATGACCGAGGCACCCGTTGAGGCTCCGCAACAAGAGATCACCAAGCCCACCCCAGAACCTGCACCTGTTGTGGTGGCACAAGACGACACGCCAGACCCCGCGCCCCGCCGCATGCGGTTTCGGTTTGAGGAGACCACAGTATGACACAGACAGCGCATGTGACGGACACCAAAGACGAAGACCGCCTGCGCGCGGATTTGTACAACTTTTTGGGAGTGCTATTGGCGCGCCCGGCAGACCAGATGTTGCTGGACCAATCCGCAGAATTGCGCGGCGATGACAGCCCCCTTGGGCAGGCGATCAACGGGTTGGCACGGGTGGCCAAGTCCACTACACCACAAGCCGTCGAACGCGAATTTACCGGGCTGTTCATTGGGTTGGGTCGCGGTGAATTGCTGCCCTATGCCAGCTACTACCTGACGGGGTTTCTCAATGAAAAACCGCTGGCGAAACTGCGCAAGGATATGGTGGGGCTTCAGATCACCCGGTCAGAAAACACATTTGAGCCTGAAGACAGCATGGCGGCGTTGATGGAAATGATGGGGGGCATGATTGTCGCCCGGTTTGGGCCAGCGCCCGACGTCGAGCAGCAGCGCGGATTTTTCAACAACCATATCGCGCCTTGGGCCGCGCATTTTTACACCGACCTTCAGGGGGCGAAAACATCGGTTTTTTATGCGGGTGTTGGTGCCGTCGGCCATGCCTTTATGGAGATCGAAAAAGACGCATTTAGAATGGCGGCGGGTTGATCCGCGTTGGGGGTATGTGCCCTCAAAGAGATGAAGAGGAAGAGAGACACCATGGCAAAGACATCTGAAGGCGATACAAACCGCCGCGACTTTCTTAAACTTGCAGGCACGGCGGGGCCCGCAGCGGCGGTCGCAGTTGCCGGTGGCGCCAGCGCCGCGGCTGCGGAGGTCGATCTGACGTCCAACAAAATGCAAGATACCGCCCATACGCGCGCGTATCTGGAGAGCACCCGTTTTTGATTGTTAGGCGCGCCGCAGGCCGGCGGGCATTCGATCACCACTTATATATGACCTAGCCACCTGACCGGGGCAGCAAGGGAGGACACTATGCTAAGGAAAAAGACCAATTCGGTTGCACATCGTGCGGGGCGGACAAACATCCTGTCTGAAACCGCGAATAAATCTGTGGATCGCCGCAGTTTCCTAAGAGGGTCGGGTTTGGCCATTGGTGGGTTGGCCGCGATTTCAGCGACAGGCGGCACGGTAACGCAGGCTTCGGCGGCGACATCGGCGGTGGGTTCTGTCGAGACGATCAAATCAGTTTGTACCCATTGTTCGGTCGGTTGTACGGTGATTGCAGAGGTGTCCAACGGTGTGTGGACGGGGCAAGAGCCCGGCTGGGACAGCCCGTTTAACCTAGGCGCGCATTGCGCCAAGGGTGCGGCAGTCCGTGATCATGCCCATGGTGAACGTCGTCTGAAATATCCGATGAAAAAAGAAGGCGGGGAATGGAAGCGCATTTCCTGGGCACAGGCGATCGAAGAGATCGGCGATGGCATGAACAAGGTGCGCGCGGAAAGCGGCCCGGATTCGGTGTATTTGCTGGGGTCGGCCAAGCACAACAACGAACAGGCTTATCTGTTCCGCAAATTCGCTGCCTATTGGGGCACCAATAACGTCGACCATCAGGCGCGGATCTGCCATTCGACAACGGTGGCTGGCGTGGCCAACACATGGGGCTACGGCGCCATGACCAACAGCTATAACGACATGCACAACTCCAAAGCGATGTTTGTGATCGGTGGCAACCCGGCCGAGGCGCACCCGGTGTCGTTGCTGCATATGCTCAAGGCCAAAGAACAAAACAACGCACCGCTGATCGTGTGCGATCCGCGCTTTACCCGCACGGCGGCCCACGCGGATGAATACGTTCGTTTCCGTCCGGGCACCGATGTGGCGCTGGTCTGGGGCATTTTGTACCATATCTTTGAGAACGGTTGGGAAGATCAGGAATTCATCCGTACCCGTGTTTGGGGCATGGACGAGATCAAAACAGAGGTTGCCAAATGGACCCCCGAAGAGGTCGAACGCGTAACGGGCGCACCCGGCAGCCAATTGCGGCGCGTGGCGCGGACGTTGGCAAACAACCGCCCCGGCACTGTGATTTGGTGCATGGGCGGCACGCAGCACACCAACGGCAATAACAATACGCGTGCGTATTGTATCTTGCAGCTGGCGTTGGGGAACATGGGCACCGCAGGTGGCGGTACCAATATTTTCCGCGGCCACGACAACGTGCAAGGTGCGACGGATCTGGGCGTTTTGGCCAATACGTTGCCTGGGTATTATGGTCTTGCGCCGGGGTCTTGGGCCCATTGGTCGCGGGTCTGGGAAGAAGATCTGGATTGGCTGAAATCGCGGTTTGCCGTGATGGAAGGTGCCGGTAAAGATGGTGCGGATCGTTTGATGATGAACGAAACCGGCATTCCGGTGTCGCGTTGGATCGACGGTGTATTGGAAGAAAAAGACAATATAGATCAACCTGATAACACCCGTATCATGATGCTTTGGGGGCACGCCCCTAACTCGCAGACCCGTCAGAAAGAGATGAAGACGGCGATGGAGAAGCTCGACATGATGGTGGTGGTTGATCCCTATCCAACCGTCTCTGCCGTCATGCAGGATCGGACCGATGGGGTGTATCTGTTGCCGGCGTGCACTCAGTTTGAAACGCGCGGCTCTGCCACCGCTTCGAACCGGTCGCTGCAATGGCGTGATCAGGTGGTGGACCCGCTTTTTGAATCGCTGCCCGACCATACGATCATATCCATGTTCGCGAAAAAACTGGGCTTCCACGATAAATTGTTCCGCAATATTGCCGTAGAGGGCGACGAGCCGGTGGTCGAAGACATCACCCGTGAATTCAACCGCGGTATGTGGACGGTCGGGTATACGGCTCAAAGCCCAGAGCGGCTGAAAATGCACATGGCCAACCAACACACCTTTGATCGCACCTCGCTGCGTGCGGTGGGTGGTCCGGCGGATGGAGATTTTTACGGGATGCCGTGGCCTTGTTGGGGCACGCCCGAGATGAACCACCCTGGTACGCCGAACCTTTATGATATGTCGTTGCCCGTCGCAGAGGGTGGTCTTGCCTTCCGTGCGCGCTTTGGCGTGGAAAGAGACGGCGACAATCTATTGGCAGAAGGGGTGTCTAACCCAGGCGCGGAAATTCAGGACGGATATCCCGAATTCACCATGCAAATGCTAATGGATCTGGGTTGGGACGGTGATTTAACGGCCGATGAACGCGCCGCTATTGATGCGGTTGCGGGACCCAAAACCAACTGGAAAACCGACCTGTCAGGCGGCATCCAGCGGGTGGCGATCAAACATGGCTGCGCGCCCTTTGGCAACGCCAAGGCCCGCGCCGTCGTGTGGACCTTCCCCGATCCGGTGCCTGTGCACCGCGAGCCGCTTTATACCAACCGGCGTGATCTGGTGGCGGATTATCCGACCTACGAGGATAAGAAATTCTGGCGCCTGCCGACCATGTATAAATCCATCCAAGACAATGATTTCTCTAAGGAATACCCCATTGTCCTGACGTCTGGCCGGTTGGTTGAATATGAAGGCGGCGGGGACGAATCGCGGTCTAACCCATGGCTCGCAGAACTGCAGCAAGACATGTTTGTCGAGGTGAACACCCGTGACGCCAATAACCTTGGGTTGCGCGATGGCGAACAGGTTTGGGTCGAAGGTCCTGAAGGCGGCAAGGTCAAGGTTATGGCCATGGTCACCGAACGGGTCGAGGCGGGCGTGGCGTTTATGCCATTCCACTTTGGTGGTCACATGGAGGGGCGCGATCTACGCGAAAATTACCCCGAGGGTGCGGACCCGTATGTGTTGGGGGAATCCACCAACACCGCGCAGACCTACGGCTATGATAGCGTAACGCAGATGCAAGAGACCAAGTCGACTCTTTGCAAAATCTGGGCAGCATAAGGGGAGCATGAAACATGGCCGCTAGAGCAAAATTTCTCGTCGACGCCGAACGCTGCATTGAATGCAACGCCTGTGTCACCGCCTGTAAAAACGAGCATGAAGTGCCGTGGGGCATCAACCGCCGCAAGGTCGTCACCATCAACGATGGCAAACCCGGCGAACGGTCGATATCGGTCGCCTGCATGCATTGTTCAGACGCGCCGTGCATGGCCGTCTGCCCGGTGGATTGTTTTTACCAAAGCGACGAAGGCGTGGTGCTGCATTCCAAAGATCTGTGCATCGGGTGTGGGTATTGTTTCTACGCATGCCCCTTCGGCGCGCCACAGTTCCCGCAAGCGGGCAATTTTGGCAGCCGGGGCAAGATGGACAAATGCACCTTCTGCGCAGGTGGTCCCGAGGAAAACAATTCCACCGCCGAATTCGCCAAATACGGGCGCAACCGGATCGCGGAAGGCAAGCTGCCGATCTGCGCGGAAATGTGTGCCACCAAAGCGTTGTTGGCAGGGGACGGCGATGTCGTGTCCAGCATCTACCGCGAACGTGTTGTGGCGCGCGGCTTTGGCTCTGGCGCTTGGGGCTGGGGAACGGCCTACGATCAAAAGGGCGGCTGACGTCGCGATCTGAACCCTATCGCAGGGCGGCCCCGTCGGGGCCGTCTTGAACGACAGCAAAATATGGATATGCCCATGCTGCGATTTTTGTGCCTGTTGATCCTCACATTTGGCGTGTCCTTTGGTGCGCAGGCGCAGGACACCGCGCCTGTAGACCGCAGCGCGACGGGTGGTGCGCAGACGCTTGAGGACATTCTCAAACGCCAAGACGGCCTGAACCTAAACGATGAGTTCCGCAGCAGCGTGACGGGGGACCCCGACGCGGCGGCCAATGCATCAGACCAATTAGGCACCCGTGGCGGCGCGTCTGACCCGGACCTGTGGCGCGCGTATCGGTATAATTCGGCCGATATCACGACCCAAGCGCGCGGCCCTGCGGCGGGCGTCGTCATCCAGGACGGTGGCATGCGGTGGCTGACCTTTCGCGAAGGCCCGTTGCTGACGTATGGCACCGGTCTTTTGGGGGCGATGGTCGTTTTATTGGCGGTATTTTACCTGATCCGCGGACGTATCCGCATCGATGGCGAAAAGACGGGCCAGACAATCCTGCGATTCAAATCGATCGAACGGTTTGCGCATTGGTTGCTGGCTGGGTCGTTTATCTTGCTGGGGCTGACGGGCATTGTCACGTTGACGGGCCGTAAACTGCTGATCCCTGCGTTTGGCCACGAGGCTTTTGCGACGCTTGCGGTTGGGTCCAAGTGGATCCACAACAACGTGTCGTGGGCGTTTATATTGGCGTTGGTTTTGGTGTTTGTTTTCTGGGTGGTGCACAATCTGCCAGACAGAACTGACATCAATTGGCTGCTGAAAGGCGGCGGTATTTTTGGGGGTGGCCACCCACCTGCCAAGAAATTCAACGCAGGGCAAAAGATGATCTTTTGGTCGGTGATCTTGTTGGGCAGTTCGATCGCGGTGTCGGGGGTGTCATTGCTCTTTCCGTTTGAGCTGCCGATGTTTGCCGCGACCTTCGAGAAACTGAACGCGTTGGGCCTGCCGCAACTCGTTGGGTTGGGTGAGCTGTCGACGACGCTGACCCCGCATGAAGAAATGCAGTTGGCGCAATCATGGCACGCGATCGTCAGCTTTATCCTGATGGCCATCGTGATCGCACATATCTACATCGGGTCCGTCGGCATGGAAGGCGCCTATGCTGCGATGGGCGACGGCGAAGTCGAAGTGCAATGGGCCCGCGAACACCACAGCATTTGGGTTGCTGAGGTCGAGGAAAAACAATCTAAGGCGGGCTCAACATGAGAGAGATGTTCTTTGCTGGTCTTGCGATGATGGCGATCTCGGTCGGCGCGTTTTATGGGCTGCACGCGGCGGGGTTTTCGGCGGCGGAACGCGGCAGCAGCCCCGCAGTGCGTCTAGGCGACTGACCCTATTGCGCCACAGTGCGCAGTTCCGCCATCAGGTGGCGGAATTTTTCACCCTGAATGCCCACGTGGTCGCGCAACACTGTCGCGCAGGTGACCTGATCTCCCGATTTCAACGCGGCCACGATTGCCTCGTGTTCGGCCATGGATTGCGCCAAACGTCCCCGCAGCCGCAGCTGTAACCGACGAAACGGCTTGAGGCGCCGGTGCAATCTCAGTGCATGCTCTGCCAGGTGGCTGTTGCCAGATTGCGCGTAAATTGTGTGGTGAAACCGCTCGTTTTCAAGGTAGTAGGCGTCGGTGTCGCCCGACGCGACGGCGGCTTGGCACAGCGCATTGGCCTGTTCCAGCTCGGCCAGTGCCGCGTCAGAAATGCGCAAAGCTGCCAACCGTCCGCAGGCTGCCTCAATTTCGGCCATAGTCTCGAACATTTCCATCAACTCGACGGGGCCGGGTTGGCGCACAAACACCCCTCGGCGTGGCAGATGTTCGGCAATTCCTGATGCCACGAGCCGTTGCAGCGCTTCACGGATCGGGGTGCGCGAGACGTCAAATTGCGCGGCTAGCTTGATTTCATCCAACCGGTCGCCATCGTCGAATTGGCCGGTGAACACCAACTCTTCGAGAGCATCTGCAATTTTATCAGCATGGCGCATCGTCATGGGGCGATCCTAGGCGCGAACCACGTGTGCGACAACGAATTTCTTGTATACAAAATTATTGACTCTGAATGCGGCAACCGGAATGCTGCGATAACAACCGGACGTATAAAACCGGTATTCTGGGAGGAATATATGAAACACTTACTGCTTTCGGCAGCCCTTGTGGCTGTTCTGGCCACAGGGGCCGCAACCGCGCAGGCGACGGAACTGCGGTTGTCGCACCAATGGTCAAACAAGGACGTGCGCCATCAGGTCGCGCAAATCATCGCAGATGATGTTGCGGCCGCAGATGTGGATCTGGACATCAAGATCTTCGGTTCCAAGTCCCTGTTTAAACCGCGTGAACAGTATAAACCGCTCAGCCGGGGCCAGCTGGATATGACGGTCCTGCCGCTAAGCTACGCTGGTGGACAGCAACCCGCGTTTAACCTGACGTTGATGCCCGGTTTGGTGAAAAACCACGACCACGCCGCCCGTCTCAGCGACAGCCCCTTTATGGAGGCGCTCGAGGCCAAGATGGCCGAAGATGACGTTATGGTCTTGGTGCATGGCTATCTGGCGGGCGGTTTTGTTGGCAAAGACAAATGCATCACCCGGCCGGATGATGTGGTGGGCCAACAAACGCGGGCGGCTGGCAAGGCGTTTGAACAAATGTTGGCAGGCGCGGGCGCGTCGATCGCGTCAATGGCATCGTCCGAGATATATAACGCCATGCAAACGGGTGTTCTGACGGCGGCCAACACATCGTCGTCGTCGTTTGTGTCGTACCGGATTTACGAGCAAGTTGCGTGTTATACGCCTGCGTCAGATGTGGCGTTGTGGTTCATGTACCAGCCTGTTTTGATGAACAAATCCACCTTTGACGGCCTGACTGATGCGCAGCAAACAGCGCTCCGCGAGGCCTCAAGCAAGGCCGAGGCCTTCTATCTGGAAGAGGCCAAAAAGCAAGATGCCGCATCGGTCAAAGTGTTCCAAGACGCAGGCGTCGAGATCGCCAAGATGACGGCAGATGATTTCGCCGCATGGCAGGAGATCGCCACAGACACGTCGTTCAAGGCCTTCGTCGAAGAGGTCCCCGATGGGCAAGCGTTGCTCGATATGGCGCTGGCCGTCGACTAAATTGCAGGTGGGGTGGCGTGCAAATGCCGCCCCTCATGCGCTGATCTTTTAGGAAAACCCCCATGTCTGGTCCAAATTCCGCCACCACTGCGCGTGTTGGCGATAATCTCTTTGTGCGCGTCATCGCGGCCCTGTCCACGGTGGCCGGATGGTGTTCGGCGGCAATGATCGTTCTGGCGGTGGGGATCACCTGCCAGATGATCTTTGTGCGCTTTGTGCTGAACGGATCGACCGTGTGGCAAACCGAAATGGTGATCTATCTGGTCATCGCGGCCACGTTGGTGGGGTTGCCCTATGTGCAACGTCTGCGTGGTCATGTGAACGTTGATCTGATCCCGCTGGCGCTGCCGATGGGCGCGCGTCGGGGGCTGGCGGTGGTCACGCTGTCGGTGTCGATTGTGATCATCGGCGTGATGGTATGGTACGGCTACGACTACTGGCATTTCGCGTGGGACCGCGGATGGAAATCCGATACGGTCTGGGGCGTGCGACTGTGGATCCCGTATATGGCGTTGCCTGTGGGGTTTGGGCTGTTGTTCTTGCAGTTGATTGCCGACCTTATCGGTGTGGTGACGGGGGCCGAAGCCCCCTTTGGCCTGGAGGACACCTGATGGATCCGCTTGTTTTGGGCGCGCTGGTGGCGCTGACGACGATCTTTGTGCTGTTTTCGGGCGTGTCGGTGGCGATTGGGTTGCTGATTGTGTCTGCGGGGTTCCTGATCATCTTTGACGGCATGCGCAGCCTCGAACTGATGCCGGAAATCTTGTTTGGCAAGCTGGACAATTTCGCGCTGTTGTCGATCCCGATGTTCATCATTATGGGCGCGTCGATTGCGTCAACTCGTGCGGGCGCGGACCTCTATGAGGCGCTTGAACGGTGGCTGACGCGCGTCCCCGGCGGGCTGGTGATCTCAAACCTCGGGGCCTGCGCGCTGTTTGCGGCGATGTCGGGGTCCAGCCCCGCGACCTGCGCGGCCATCGGCAAAATGGGCATCCCCGAGATGCGCAAACGCGGCTATCCCGACGGTGTTGCGGCGGGGTCCATTGCGGCCGGTGGCACGTTGGGCATCCTGATCCCGCCCTCGGTCACCATGATCGTCTATGGCATCGCAACCGAAACATCCATCGGGCGGTTGTTTTTGGCGGGGGTGATACCAGGGCTGATGTTGGTGGCGTTGTTTATGGCGTGGTCGCTCTATTCCACATGGAAATCAGGCGACGCAGATCTGCTGGCAACGCGCAGCTATACGTGGCGCGAACGGCTGGAAATCTTGCCCCGTGTGTTGCCGTTTGTCGCGATCATCATCGGCGTGCTTTATGCCATGTACGGCGGCATAGCGACGCCTTCTGAAACCGCCGCTGTTGGTGCGCTGTTGTGTCTGATCATCGCGATGGTGATCTACAAACTCTGGAGCCCAAAGGCCCTGTGGCACATCCTGCGCGACAGCACCAAAGAAAGCGTGATGATCTTGTTCATCATCGCCGCTGCTGGCGTGTTTTCCTATATGCTGTCGAGCCTGTTCATCACGCAATCGATTGCAGAATGGATCGGCACATTGGATGTCAACCGTTGGGTGCTGATGGGCACGGTGAACCTGTTTTTGCTGATTGCAGGGTTTTTCTTGCCGCCCGTCGCTGTGATTTTGATGGCCGCACCGATTTTGTTGCCCATCATCACCACCGCCGGGTTTGACCCGATTTGGTTTGCTGTGGTGCTGACCATCAACATGGAAATCGGGCTGATCAGCCCGCCCGTGGGCCTGAACCTATATGTGATCAACGGCATCGCGCCCGACATTTCGCTCAAGACTATCCTCATGGGGTCGCTGCCGTTTGTGGCCTGTATGGTGATCGCGATTGTGTTGTTGTGCGTGTTTCCGGGGCTGGCCACGTGGTTGCCAGATCAGGTGATGGGCCCGTCATTTTGATTTTGCCCTTTCACGTTTGATGTCCGGGTGGCATGCAGCGTAAAACAAACCATTTTCAGTCCGGAGGCCGGTTGATGACAAACCCGCTATTTGACCATCTGTTTGGGCGCCACGACGGCCAAGACACTGCTTTTTTGATCCTCCCGGGTGGGCAAACCCTGACCCACGCGGCATTTCTGGCGATGGCTGCGCGGTATGCGCATGTGTTTGTTGACCTTGGCCTGAAACCGGGCGACCGGCTGGCCCTACAGGTCGAAAAGTCACCTCAGGCCTTGGCGGTTTATGCCGCGGCCGTGCAGGCAGGGATCGTGTTTTTACCGCTCAACACAGGGTACACCGCATCAGAACTGTCGTATTTTGTGCAAAACAGCGGCGCGGGTGTGCTGATCTGCGATCCGGCCAATGCGGGCAACCTACAGCCGGTCGCGCAGGCGGCGGGCGCGCACCTAGAAACCTTGGGCGCGGATGGCACAGGCAGTTTGGCCGACCGTGCCGCGCGCGCACCTGCGCAGTTTGAAACCGTGGCGCGGGGGGGTGATGATCTGGCCGCGTTCCTTTACACATCGGGCACAACGGGCCGGTCCAAGGGCGCGATGTTGACCCAGACCAACCTGCTGTCCAATGCCGAGACGCTGGTGGATCTATGGCGTTTTACCAAAGACGACGTGCTGCTGCATGCGTTGCCGATTTTTCACACGCATGGGCTTTTTGTCGCGACCAATGTGATGTTGCTGGCCGGTGGCCCAATGATTTTCCTGCCGAAGTTTGACCTTGATCAGATGATCGCGCAGATGCCGCAGGCCACGGCGATGATGGGGGTGCCGACCTTCTACACCCGGTTGCTGGATGATGCGCGGTTCACTGGCGATCTGGTGCGGCACATGCGGCTGTTTGTGTCGGGCAGCGCGCCTTTGCTGGCAGAAACCCACACCCAGTTTGAGACCCGCACCGGCCACCGCATCCTTGAACGCTACGGCATGACCGAAACGAATATGAACACGTCTAACCCCTATGATGGCGCGCGGCGCGCGGGCACGGTGGGGATGCCGCTGCCCGGGGTTGCGTTGAAAATCACCGACCCGACCACCGGCGTCACCCTGCCGGACGGCGACATTGGCCAAATCGAAGTGCGCGGGCCCAATGTGTTCAAAGGCTACTGGCAGATGCCCGAAAAGACCCGCGAAGAACTGCGCGCAGATGGGTTTTTCATCACCGGTGATCTGGGGCTGATCGACGATCAGGGATACGTGCAGATCGTCGGCCGCAACAAAGATCTGATCATTTCGGGGGGGTATAACATCTACCCAAAAGAGATCGAAACAGTGTTGGACGACCAGCCGGGCGTGTTGGAAAGCGCGGTTGTTGGACTGCCGCATCCCGATTTTGGCGAAACGGTTGTGGGGTTTGTGGTTGCCGCACCGGGGCAGTCCCCGGATCTTGATGCCATGGGTAGCGCCGTGCGCGAACATCTGGCGCGGTTCAAACACCCACGCCGGCTGATCATCCTGCCCGAACTGCCGCGCAACACCATGGGCAAGGTGCAAAAGAACATGCTGCGCCAAGAGTATGCCGCGATGTTTGCCGGGCCCGACTGACCCGCGCGCGGGGTTTATTTTTTGCGAATGCATTCGTCCCAGTAGTCGTAAATCGCCATAGCGCAGACGATGATTACGATGACCATAAAGGGAAACCCGCCCCAAAATCCGGCAAACCCGGTGGAAATGCTGTGGGATAATTCGCCCACAAAAATCACCAGCAGGGCGGTGCCGACCAAACCCACGATCACTTTGATGATGTATGACATTGTGTTGTCCTCTCTGTCAGGCAGTGGCCATGATGTGCTGTTGCAGCCAAGCTGCGGTGCGCAGCAACCGGTCGTCTTTATGGGCGGGGCCGATCAGTTGCACCCCGATGGGCAGGCCGGTTTCGCCGACCAATAGCGGTATCGTCACGCAGGGCAGCCCCGCCAATGTCCAAAGCGTGCAAAAAATCGGGTCGCCTGTGCCGGTGTCAAAACCGGGGGCTTCGCCTGCGGCGGATGGGGCGATGATCGCGTCGTAATCAATGAAAAACTCTGCGAAAAACGCCTGCGCCGAGGTTTTGACTGCCAGAGCGTCTTGGTATTCGGCTGCGCTGATGGTGCGGGCGCGGGTCAGGACGGGTTTCAGGGTATCGCTGATCTGATCCCAATGGGCGTCAAACACGTGGCCTTGGTGTTGGATGATCTCATATTCGTGGATACGCGCCTGAACGGCGACCAGCTCGGCCAGTTGATTGGCCGGGTCCATCCGGGTGACGCGGGGGCCCAATATACCCAAGATACCGTCCAGCCCGTCTTGTGCCGCCCCCGACAGCCGATCATGGAAGGGCAGGTTCAGCCACACCAGATCCGGGTCAACGGGCGGTTCGCTGCGCGCCCCTGCGGCCATGGCAGGGCGGGCGTGGGGGTGGCTTTCGGCGTCGCGTTGGTCGTATCCGGCCAGCGCATCGGCCAGCCGTGCGGCGTCTTCGAGGGTGCGCGCGAAGGTCCCCAGCTGATCGAGCGATTGCGAGGTTTGCAGCACGCCCGTGCGGGGCAGGGTACCGCGCGTCGGTTTAAACCCGAAGGTGCCGCAAAAGGACGCCGGCCGGATGACTGACCCGTTGGTTTGTGTCCCGATGGCCAGCGGCACATGGCCTGCGGCGACCGCGGCGGCGGATCCGCTGGAGGACCCCCCCGGCGTGTGTGCGGCGTTGTGCGGGTTGCGTGTGATGCTGGGGTGCACAAAGGCCATTTCGGTGGTGACGGTTTTGCCTATGATGACAGCACCCGCCTCGCGCAGCATTTCGACGATACGGGCATCGGCGTCGGGCTGTCTGTGGGCAAAGATCGGCGTGCCGCGTGTGGTTGGCATATCGCGGGTATCGATGATGTCTTTGAGCCCCACCGGAATGCCATGCAGGGGCCCGGTGGCCAGCCCGGATTGGCGGCGTTGGTCACAGGCGGCGGCCTGTTTCAGTGCCGCATCCGGGTCGAGATGCGCCCAGGCGTGGATATCGCCATCGGTGGTGGCGATCCGGTCCAGACAGGACCGCACCAATTGCACCGATGACAGCCGTCCGGCCGCGATATGCGTGGCAGCCTCACTGGCCGACAGCTCATGGGGTTTGATCTTCAAGGGATGTATACTCCGAACAGGTAGTCAGGGAACCACAGCGCGATACCGGGGAATTGATACATCAACACCATCGTAAAGATGACAATACCTAGATACGGCATGATGCCACGAAAGATATCCATCAGTTCGATCTGGTTTTTCAGGACCCCTTTTAGGTAATAGGCCGACATGGCCATGGGCGGGGTCAGGAACGATGTTTGCAGGTTCAACGCCACCAGCATGGCAAAGAAATAGGGGTTCACGCCAAAGACCTCGAGCAAGGGCAGGAAGATCGGCACAAAGATAATCAGGATCTCGGACCATTCGAGCGGCCAGCCCAGCAAAAAGATGATGATCTGCGCCAGCACCAGGAACTCCCAGGGTTCCAGATCCATGCCGCCCACCCAATCGGCGATGATGTCGTGCCCGCCAAGGTAGGAAAACACCGATGCGAAGGTCCATGACCCGACGAACAACCAACACACCATTGCGGTGGCCTTGGCCGTCAGAAACACGCTTTCCTTGAGCTTGGTCCAGCTCATGGATCGGTAGAGCACGGCCAGCACCATGCCGCCCAATGCGCCCATCGCGGCGGCTTCGGCGGGGGTGGCGAGCCCGCCCAAGATCGACCCAAGCACCAGCGCGATCAGCACCGTCAACGGCACAAAGCTGGTCAGCAGGTTCCAGT
>NZ_JBDVLG010000010.1:0-69168 GCF_039970775.1 Roseobacter sp. | reverse complement strand
GGCTCAGCTGTGCCAAGAGCGCGCGCAGGGCGGCCTGCATGCCGGTCATGGTTGCGACCTCGTGAGATTTGATATCACTCAGCACCTCTGCGGCGGCAGCCTCGGGGGCCAGATACCCGGGTTGCGCAGGCAGGATCATCGCCTCGATGGCTTGCACGGCGCTGACGGAGAATTTCAACGGATTGTTCGCGCCTGCCTCGATCATGGTGCGGTTCACACGCATCTCGCTTTTGAGGGCCGCGCGCGTCATCATTATGTCGCGCAGGCCCGTGATCATCGCCGCCATCACCCGGCCCAGACGCGCCATGGTCTCTGCGGTGTCCTCCTCCGGGAAAGCCGCATCCCCAAGGCCCAGACCGTCCATAAAGGCACGCAGTGCGGCGGCATCTGTCGGGGCTGCTTTCGGCGCAGGCGGGGGGGGCGCACCGGGCACGGGGGCGGTGAGATCTGCGTCCCAGTTATCGGGGATCACGGCCGCCTGTGCGCGCGGGGCGTCGAAATGATCTTGCATCGGGGCGCTATGATCGGGGGCGCTGGCGCCTTGTGGCGGCACCGCAAACGGATCCGCGCCGGGGGGTTCATCGCCGCCAAGCAATTCATCAAGGAAATCAGTATTCTCGTCGCCAATGTTTTCCAACACGCCAATTTGCGCCGCAGTGGGCGGGGGCGATGGCTGTGTTTGCGCGCGGATCTCAACAACCAGTTCAAACGGCCCGACCAAGATCACATCGCCGGCATTCACCCGGGTGGGTGTGCCGTCCAGGCGGCCAGGCTGGTAGTTCAAAAACGTCCCGTTGGTGGAAAGATCGCGCACCGTATAGCCCGCGCCATCGCGTTCCAGCACACAGTGTCTTTTCGACAGCATGCGGTCGGGGTCAGGCAATACCAGATCGTTTTCAGCCCCACGCCCCACACAGAGCGCCGCGCCCTGCATCACGACCTCAATGGGCGCTGCATCTGGGTGGCTTGGGTCATGGGCCTTAAGACAAAGCGTCATCGGGTTTAGCCCCCCACCAGAACGGTCACGCACCCCATGACGATTTTCCCGCCATGGGCGCAGGCATCACCGAGCCGTGCTTGGGGCAATTTGCCAGTCAACACAGTGCCCGACCCTTGCACCACGACATCAAGCGGGCCCACACAGACCGCCATGGCCGTGGCCGCGGTTGCGGGCATCATGCCGATCAACACCGTGGGCACCGGCGTCACAATCGGCCCACCCACATGCGGGACAACGCCTGTGATCATCGGGCAGACGTGCATATCAGCAACGCGGGCGGCGGGGAATGACATGGCGAAACCTCATTCGGACGGGCGCAATTTTGCGCGGTTCACTCCGTTAGTGCCGCCTACGCGCCTTAAGGTTCAGATTGGCCGCTGCCACCGCGCGCAATATTGAGCCCACGGGTCAAAAAATCCAACTGACGTGTGGGTGTTTGCGCGGGATCCGCATAGACCGCGATCAACACCATGCCATAAACCGCAGCGCCAACAGCCCCCGGCGGGGCCGCGTGGTCATCCAACGCGCCCGGCCCCATCGTACCATCGGCAAAACAGGCCGCCATCGCGCAAAACCCGGTGTCATCGTCTGTTGCGACAGCCTCTAGTGCCGTGCGTGCGGCCAATCGCGACTCAAACCCCGGCTGGCGCACCCAGGCTTCGGCGGCCGTCACTGACGCGGTGACAGCCCCCATTTCACGCGCGGCCAAACACGCCCACCACGTTGCCTCGCGCGCGGGCAGGGCATGGGCCAGCAGTTGCAACATATCCAGCGTGGCGTGTTGGGAATGCAACGCTTCTAAGACACGCGCGGCGGGTGCGCCGGCCGGGGTCGTAAGCGTGGTTTGCAGGCGCACGTTGTTCTGGCTGAGAATGCGCGCGACGGGGCCTTGCGGCAGTTTGCCCAGGTCATCAAAGGACATCGTATGCATCGGCGCGCTCAATTGATCATCGTCAAGCTGCCCTTGACCGTTAAAATCCCCGAGGATTTAAGCTGTGTCATGCCGCCACCTTCAAGGCTCAACATGCCCGCCCCTTTAAGGGCGGCCTGTCCTTTGCCCTCCAACGCCAGTTGACCGCCTGCTTCGATCTTGGCGGTGGCCTGTGCCTTGACCGTGACCGTGGGCGCCGAAATCGTCACGCCACTGGGGGTCAGTTCGATCTGCGCACCGCCGCATTTCAACGTGATCTTGGATTTCGCCGTCAACGTCAGGGCAGCGCCCACGTCTATCTCGCAATCCTTGGCGATCTGGCGCGTCTCGCCGCCCTTGGCCACGGTAAAACTGTGATCTCCCTCGCGCAGGGTTTCGGTCTTGTCGCCGTGGATCGTTTGTTTCAATCCGCCGGGGGATTTGTGGTCCAGACCCACCTCGATTTCGACGTTGTTCTTGACGATCTGCTTGAAATCACGTTCGGATTGGAGCCGCACAAATTCGGCGTCTTTTTTGTCTTCAAAGATCAGTTCACTATAGCCATTGCCGCCCTTGGCGCTGTTGGTGCGCAGTCCAATTTGCGTCGCCTCGCCGGGCAGCGTCACAGAGGGTTTGGCCTCTGCGTTATACACCATTCCCGTGATGATCGGCCGGTCTGGGTCGCCTTGTTCGAACTGCACAACGACCTCTTGACCGATGCGCGGGATAGCCAGCATGCCGTATCCCTTCCCGCTCCAAGGCACGGCAGACCGGATCCAACACGACGATTTCTCATCCCGTTTTCCATCCCTATCCCAATGAAATTGCACCTTTACGCGGCCCAAACTGTCGGTCCAGACCTCTTCGCCCTGTTTGCCCACAACCATGGCCGTCTGCACGCCGGGGTTTTCCGTGCGCGGCGTGCGCGGGGCCGTGCGGTAGGGTTCGCGCGCGGGCTGCACGTCGATCTCACAGCGGTACAGCTCTGGGTTGGTATCGGCGTCGAACGCCAGCACTGGCCCCAAGATCGCATCAACAATATCGCGGTCTTCAACGATCATATCCAGCTGGATCTGATGGCGCGCGCGCACCACCAAATATTCGGCGTTCTCACCTTTGCGCGGGTGTTTGGCCAGCCTGAACTTGGCGCCCACCGCCATCTGACGGACACTGCCAACCGCGCGGGCCCGTTGGGTTTGCGCCGCCAAACCTTCGGCCCGGATGCGCGCGTGATGCATGCCCGTGTCGGTGCTGTCATGGCGCCCGGCGCTGTCGTAGATTTCATAACCGCGATGCGCGCCGCGCCCTTTAGGCAACGATTTGCTACAGGTCAAATCGGTCTTGGGCTTTTCAAAATCATAGCCTTGCAACGTCACCTTGCCGGGGCGGATCTGTTCGCTGCCGCGCCATTCATAAAGGTGGTCTTCATCGCGAAACATATCGGTTGTGCGCATGAAATAATTCAGCTCGGCGTGATCCTCGATGGGCATATGACAACTGGCGTCATCAGCCAACACAAGCGTTTCACGCGCCTTGTCATGTTGGAGAAAATGATAAATCCCCTCCTCCTCCATCAACCGCGATACAAAGGCGAAATCGCTCTCGCGGTATTGGACACAATAGCTGCGCTTGGTAAACTTGTGTTTGGTTTTATCCTTGAAGTCGGAAAACCCATGCGCGCCGAAAACCTCGCGCAGGATTTCGATCACGGTTTTATCCTGAAAAATCCGGCAATTGGTCGTCTGCGTCAAAAACCACACCCACGGGCGCACCTCGGCGCGGAAATAACCCTGACTGCCCGACGCCCCCAGAAATTCGACGCTCACACAGAGCCCTTGGAAATGCCGCGTCTTTTTCTTGGGCGCATCGAGCGCGAGGCTCAGGCGTTCCCCGACCAGCCGCCCCAGATCCAGATCTAGATCCGCGCACATGAATTCCACAGTCGTGCAGGGGATTTCCCCCAAGGCCTCGTCTATCTGCGCGCGCACCAGATAGCCCTTGATGCCACCGGGCAATGTCAGGGTCGCGGGGCGGTTTTCCAGCAAGATGTTCTGTGCCATTCAAAGCACCTCCAATTTGCGCGCGCGCGCCATCACAGGCCTGCCATCAGGGCGGCAAGCTCGGGGTCGATCTCTGCATCTGCATCGCCGCCGCCCATATCGGTACTGTCCTCATCGGCGCTCTCTGTATCGCCGAACCCGGCGAGCAGATCCTCCAGATCGGTATCGCTGGCGTCATCGCCTCCAAGGTCCATGCCAAAGTCATCATCACCGCCAAGATCAAGCCCCAGATCATCATCCGCCTCCATCGGATCATCGCTCTCGTCGTCTGTGTCCTGCGCGAATTGTTCGTCGTAGTCTTCGCCGGCGCCACCGGGGCGCGATGGGGCCATTTCATCAAATTGCGCAGGGCCCGCGCCTGCGTCACGCGTGGTATCCAGACTGATGCTTGTGCCGCCCAAGGCTGGCCCAGCCCCCGCGCTTTGCCCCCACGGTCCGGCCAGAAGCCCAGCCCCCAACCCTTGAAACGCACCTTGCCGCACCTCGTTGCGACCCTTGATCGACACCAGCGGGATATAGCCGCGCGCGACCACCTCGGCCATGGTGCGTGTGTTGAGCAACCGCCCCGTACACGGCAACGCCACCTGATCGCCATGCGGGTCGGTGATGTAGTGCATCGGCAGATCGCCCAGCGACATGACATCGCCCAGCTTCATGTCCTTGCCGCCCTTATTCACCATCTCACACATCAAAATCGCGCTGAGCACCACCGGATTGGCCCAGAGCATCCCGCGCAGCCCATCCCGCAAGGTAAATTCTTCGAAATCAAAGGGATCCACGGGTTCGGTGCGCGCACCATAGGGCAGACGCAACAAAAACCGCGGCGCCGCCAGCCCCACAAAAGATGCCTCGGGCAGGGCCCGCAACGCGTCCCAGGATTTGACCACCAGCGGGTGACGTTCGTGTTTGGGTGTCTCAAGAAACCCGTCCGAAATAGACGCCAGAAACGGCGCTTTCATCCAATCGCTGATCTTGGCCATGCGCGCCATCAGATCGGCGTGGGGCGGTGTTTCTTCGAGCGTATAGAGCCCAAAGACAGCCGACAGCGCCCCCTGCGCCGCATCAAGACGGGGCTCTTCGGCCAGCATTTGGAACAACCCGCTTTGCGCCAGATCCTCATGGCCTGCCAGATCGGCGGCCCATTCTTCGGCGGAAACATCATACAGAACAATTTCCAGCCCCGGCCCGGTGCGGATACGCCGCGCGAGCAGCTCCAGCGATCGCCATGTGCTTTCCACCGCCTGAAAATCGGGGTGTTGCAGGATGGCGCGCATCGCACTGGACAGCGCATTATCGACGGCGGCCAACATCGCGGGCTGTTCCGGGTCTGGGGCCGCCTGCACGTGGGGCGCGATGATGCGCGCGATCAGGTCATCGGTTGGTGTGGCCGTGGTCAGGCGGCCCGTGGTATCGCCAATCAGCGACTGAAAGGCGCTTAGTTTGAGGTCCGCAGGCACCTCGGCCCCTTTGGCACGCGCACGCGGGGCAGGTTTTAGGTCGCCAAAAAGCGCGGCCCATTCCTGCATCTGCGCGATCTCTTGCGTGCCACGCGCGGTGGCAATGCGGGCCCGCAGATCGCTAAGGTCTTCGAACAGCAGTACATTTTCAAAGAGCTCATCCGGGTGCAGGTCCTCAAGGCTCGACAAGGCGACCTGCACCCCGGCCCCGTCTACACCAACCGGCAAGACCAACGTCGTGGCAAACCGCGCGATCACCTGATCAAGCGCGTCGACATCGAAACGAATGGGTTTACGTGTGGCAAGGTCCGCCCCGGTTTCTAACGTGCCGCTGACCGCGCGCCCGGTGAAATCACCCAAGATTGCGATGCGGAACTTGAGGCGAGCGGCGTCGCGGTCATCGGGTTTTGGCAAGTCGAGCGTGCCATGAGGAGAGGGCTCAGAAAGCGGGTCTTCGGCTTCGGGCTCTGGGTCGAATTCGGTCAGATCAACGTCTGGTTCTTCAGCTTCATGCGGCGTCTCAAAGGCCGGATCAGGCGCGGGGGGCTCAGCATGGTCACTCACGCTCGCCAACGATACTGGTGTCGTATCGATGCTCTCGGCCGCGCAATTGTCCTCAGAGACTTGCGCGGCCAAACCGGCAAAAACGGCATCGGTGTCATCTACACGTTCCACTTCGTCAGTGGGTGCCTGCGCGGCCATGGCTTCAAGGATCGTCCCCGTCTTATCCGGGCGCGCGTCGTCCTTTGCCGGGGCCGCATCCCGCAGGGTCTCCAAGGCCGCGTCATCTTCGTGCGAAACCTCCGCCCGAGCCGCCAACGCCAGCATTGCATCTGGATCAGCCATCAGCTGTGCAATCAACGCTTCGGCGCCCGATTTGCCGTCCATATAGGTGCGCAAATGTTCCAATTGCGTGCGCGTTTCCAATAGCTTGGCCAAGGGTTCCGTTTTGCGCGCAATCGCGCCGGGGGTGAAATCTTCGATCCGCTCAAACCGCAGATCAACGGGGATATTCCCCTGCCCTGTCAGCGTGTTGGGCACGTTAAAGGCCGCGCGCGGTTGCATCGCCCGCATGCGGTCATCAAAATTATCACCGTCAATGTCCAGAAATTTACGCTGTGCCACAGGGTCCTGATGGACCAATGATGCACCCGACAGATCGGCCATCACCCCCATGACAAAAGGCAACTGGATGGTCTTTTCCGCGCCATACAGCTCCACATCATATTCGATCTGAACACGGGGGGCGCGGTTGCGGGCGATGAACTTCTGACTGCTTTTAGACATCGTGCGGGCCTTTTCACATGGGGTCACTTGGTAAGTGCCCGCACGGCCCTCAGAGGTTCACGACCTGCGCAGAAAAACCTAACGCGCCGTGGCTGCTGCATCATCAAAGGCGTAGGTGAAATCCCCCTCCGCCACATCGATGGCCATGCGAGACACCGCCCCTCCCAGCAACCGCCGGTTCAAGACCTCGCCCGAGAGCGCAGGCAGCAGTGTGTTGGTCACGATCGCATCGATCATACGCCCGCCGCTTTCGACCTCGCGGCACCGCGCAACGATCGTGTCCACCACCGCATCGGTATAGCAAAACGGCACCTCATATGCGTCTCTGACCCGGGCCGCGATGCGGTCCAATTGCAACCGGGTGATCTGGGCAATCATCTGAGGGCTCAATGGATAATACGGGATCGTCACCATCCGGCCTAACAGCGCGGGGGGAAAGACCTCTTGCATTGGGGCACGCAACGCGTCCGCCACGCCGTCCGGGTCCGGCATCAAATCAGGGTCGGCGCAGAGGTCCATGATCAGTTGCGATCCGACGTTGGAGGTCATCAAAATGAGGGTGTTGCGAAAATCGATGCGGCGGCCTTCGCCGTCTTCCATCACGCCCTTGTCGAACACTTGGAAAAAGATCTCATGCACGTCCGGGTGGGCCTTTTCGACCTCATCAAGCAGCACGACAGAATAGGGCCTGCGCCGCACCGCCTCGGTCAGCACACCGCCCTGCCCGTACCCCACATATCCCGGCGGCGCGCCCTTGAGACTGCTGACGGTATGGGCCTCTTGATACTCGCTCATGTTGATGGTGATGAGGTTCTGCACCCCACCATAAAGCGTGTCAGCAATGGCCAGCGCAGTTTCGGTCTTGCCCACGCCGGAACTGCCCGCCAGCATAAACACCCCGATGGGTTTATCCGGATTATCCAGCCCCGCGCGCGCGGATTTCACACGTTTGGCGATCATCTCCATGGCGTGGTCTTGCCCTATAACGCGCTCGGACAAGTGATCCGCGAGGGTCAGCACTGTGCGGATTTCATCGCGCACCATGCGGCCCACGGGGATGCCCGTCCAATCGGCCACAACGGCGCCCACGGCGGCGGCGTCCACGATGGGCAAGATCATCGGTGTGTCGCCCTGAATATCGGCCAACGCCGCCTGTTCTGTGTGCAACTGCGCCAGCGTCTCTGGGTCCTGCGCCCCCTGCAAAATCTGGCGCAGGTCCATGATACGGGTGACGTGGGTCTGTTCGGCATCCCACTGCGCGGTCAAACGGGTGTGCTGTGCGGTGGCCGCATCAAGGGCCGTTTGCGCGCGCGCTGCACGTTCGGCGGTATCGGCCCCGGCGGCGGTATCACGCGCGATAATCTCTAATTCGGTCTTGAACCCCGCCATACGGCGCGCGCAATCTTCCAGCGGCGCCGGTGTGGCGTGCAAACTGATACCCACGCGCGCGCAAGCGGTATCAAGCACGCTGACCGATTTATCAGGCAATTGCCGCGCGGGGATATAACGCGCAGACAGGCGCACGCTGGCCTCTAATGCTTCATCCAAGATTTGCACCTTGTGGTGACGTTCCAACGTGGCGGTCATGGCGCGCATCATGGCAATGGCGGTGTCAGGGTCAGGTTCGCCCACCTGCACAACCTGAAACCGCCGGGTCAGGGCGGGGTCCTTTTCGATGTGCTTTTTATATTCCGCCCATGTGGTGGCCCCGATGGTGCGCAATGTTCCACGGGCCAGTGCGGGTTTGAGCAGATTGGCCGCATCGCCGGTGCCCTCGGCCCCACCAGCCCCCACCAGCGTATGGGTTTCATCGACAAACAAAATCACCGGCGCGGCGCTGGCTTGCACCTCGTCGATCACGCTGCGCAGGCGGTTTTCGAATTCACCTTTCATGGATGCGCCGGCCTGCAACAGCCCCACGTCTAGGGTCATCAACCGCGCGTCCGCCAGCGCGGGGGGCACGTCCCCGTGGGCAATCCGCAGGGCAAACCCCTCAACCACGGCGGTTTTCCCCACGCCTGCCTCACCGGTCAGAATGGGGTTGTTCTGGCGGCGCCGTGTCAACACGTCGATGATTTGACGAATTTCCGCATCGCGCCCGACGATGGGGTCAATCTCACCGGCGCGCGCCTGCGCCGTCAGATCGGTGCAAAACCGCGCCAAGGCGCTGTCACCGCTTTGCGCAGGCGTCATCGCGGCCGAGGCCTGCCCGGGATCAGCGCCCAGCGTTGCGCCATCTTGCGCCGCAAGCCCGGCCTCTGGCGACCCGTCCGTTGCTGCGCCAAATTCTCGTGCAACTGCGGGCGCATCCAAGCCGGCCAATTCCGGTGAAATGACGCGTAACACATTGCGCAACCCCCCATCCCCCAACAGGCCTAGCAACACATGCCCGGTGCCAATCTGGTGTGTGCCAAAGCCCAACGACGCCTGCACCCAAGCCCGCTCGACCGTTTGTTCCAGATGCGGTGACAGATCAGAAATCGTTGTGGCACCGCGCGGCAACCCATCCAACGCGCGCTGTAATTCGGTGGCGATGCGCCCCTCGTCCAGCCCGTAAAACTGAATGATTCGGTGCAGATCACTGTCGCCCGCCTTGAGGATCTGGTGCAGGACATGTGCCAGTTCTACATAGGGGTTTCCACGCATTTTGCAGAACACTGTGGCGCTTTCAACGGCTTGAAAGGCGCGTGTGTTCAGTTTCCCAAACAGGGCGGTGCGGCTGATCTCGGGCATTGGGGGGTCTCCGGTCGGGGCCCGTCAGAGGGCGGGTTGGGTCAGGGTCAGGTCATCGGCGTCTTGCTTTGGGCGTGTGCCAATCCAAGCGGTGCGGCCTAAGGTTGCGGTTTGGCCAAGGGTGGCGCGCGGGATTTCATCCGCCCGCAAAATAAGGTTTGCGTTCCATTCCAGCGTGTCGCCGGCATAGTTCCGGATGATCGCGGCAAGCTGTTTGAACCCCGGTGTGCCGGGGAAAAGCCCCTTGAACGCCGAGAGCGACAAGGGCCCGATGCGCAGACAAAAACTGGCAGAACGGGACCAGACGCGCGCCCCAAGGTTGGCGTTTTGGCCCAGCGTCGCGCGCCCCAATTGACCCCTGTCTTCTGGGTCCAGATGTAACCAGCTACCGGTAAAGCTCTCGATCTCGACGGGGGCGCCCAACAGGCCCGACAACACAGCACGCAGCCCCGCCTCGCTGCGCGGGCTGGCTGCCATCAACCCTGCAAAGTGGCGTTTGGCCACGTCGGGCATCGCATCGCGGTCTTGGAGTTCGGCCCCGCCGAAACCCGCCAACGCCCCGACCTTATCGCCGAATGTATCCCCCCCCGCCCGGTCAAAAGAGGCGGCAGGCTGGCCGCTGACCCAAGCACGATAGAGCAGCGACAGCATGCGGTGGTGGAACATATCGGCAAAGCCAATCATCGTGGGATCATCCGCATTGCGTTTGCGGTCGCGCGCGAATTCGGTCAGGTGCAAGGGCAACGGTCCGTTGGGCCCGAAAAGACCAAAGGCAAGCTGTGTCAATCGCGGCGCGCCGGGGCTGCTCGCATCAAAATCGGTGATCGTGGCGGGCGGAAAGGCCAGTTCGACCGCCTGCGCAAGGCGTACGGGATCTTGGGCAGGGCTGCGCGAATTGCCCAAGCCCGGACAGTCAGGATATGCACCCTCAATCAGGCGCAAGGCTTGGAAGATGTTGAATTTTTCGGGGGTCTTGCTCAGCGCGGCCAGCCGCGTCAGATCAGGACCCTGCGTCCGCTTCTGGCTGGCCATTGGGCGATGTCTCCGCGTTCGGGTGAATGGATCGATGTTTCGGTGAAACTGTTGAGGCTGACGTATTTGGCAAAAAACCGTTCAAGGACCGCGCCCAACACGTAACACCCCGTGCCTTGAAAGGCGCTTTCGTCAAAACCAAGGCGGATTTCGATGCCGCGCACGGCGGTGCTCAGTGCACCTTCGGACAGTCGGCGCACCTTTGGGCGCGACGCCACAGACGTGAGACCGCTCAACTGTTTGGCCAGCGCCGGTTCCCCCAAGCCCGCGTAAAGCGTCAGAATTTCGCGCAGGGCAGCCGCACCTTTGCCGCGATCGGCGTCCACCAGCGACAGATAATTCAGGCTCAGGTGGGAAATCAGCTGCCAGGCCTGCTGCCCTTCGGCCAAGCTCGAACGTGGGCGCGTCGGCGGGATGATCGCGCGAATACGGCGCACGGGGCCGCCTGCGGGCAGGGTAAAGTCGGTATCGCCCACCCCAACCGGTGTCAGCAGCGCCAGATCCCGGTTGGTACACAACGCATTGACGGCCAGTTGTTTGACCTCGCCGGGATACGGCGCTTGGGTACGATCCGTCAGCGACAGGTAAAGTTCCGAACCCAAATAAGAGGTGCGCGACCCCGCCAGCCGCTGACGTTCTGAACGCTGACGAGGGCGGCGGCGTTGGCTGTAATAGGCCAGATGGCTATCACCTGCGGGTATGAAATCCTGCGCACTGTAAAACGGGCGAAACGCCACATCTGCCTGCGTGTCGGATGTAATGCCAGTGACGCTTTCGAGACGGTAGATTTCAAAATCCATCGGGGAGGTGCGATCGACGGTGACCAGATGTTCGGTTTCGGTCGTAGTCACATGCACCCGATCGCAGCGTTTGCGAAACAGGTTGATCGCGGGCACAGCGTGCAAATCAAAGTTCGTAGGCGTCACCGAAGCCAGCGCAGGAAGCCCGTCGCGCAGCAAAATATAGACGTCAAGATCGGCCCCCGTGGCCCGTGTGGTCGCGGGACCAAGGCCTGCAAGATCAACGAAAAACAACCGCTGCGGCATCGCGAAATATTCCTGCAACAACCGGTAGCCATCAAAGGACGCGGCGGGCGTGGGCAGTAGCGCGTCTTCGGGTTCGAACCCGCAAGGGTGGATGCCGCCCCCCAAATATTGCGCCCAATCTGCCCGCCGGTCGGTCGAGCGCCCGGCCAGCCCGACCCCCTGCCCCAGAATTGCCTCATAAAGACGCCAGGGTTCGGCCCCTGCACCGGTCAGAAAAACGCGCAGCTGCTCTAGCGGCAGATCGGCTAGCGCGGCGCCATCGGTGCGGCGCAACCGCAGGCGCAGGGCCGCCTTGGCCGCTGTGTGATGCCCCAGACCAGCGGTGACCAGATCGCCACGACTGCTGAGATATTCGGTTTCGCTGATCTCTAGCGGCCAAAGGGTGACGTCTTGCGCGGTGGTGTAGGTCACACCGGTTTGCGCGCCCTCGCGCGGTTGGCCGCGCAGTTCGGTCCCGCGCGGCAATGTCACACCCGACGCCAAATTGCCCTGCGCCGGGTCAGGATCCAACCGCGCGATCATCATCGACGGGATCGGCGCGAGGTAATGCGGGTAGACCACCTCTAGCAGGCTTTGGGTCAGGTTCGCATGCTGTTGGTCCAACTCGGTCTGCACGCGCGCCGCCATAAAGGCGAACCCTTCCATCAGGCGTTCCACGTATGGGTCCATGACCTCTAGCTGCCCCGTACCAAGACGGCCCGCGATTTTGGGATAAGACGTGGCGAACTCATTTCCCATCTCGCGGATAAAGCTGAGTTCTTGTTCGTAGTGATTGAGAAACCGTTGATCCATAATGGGTTATCCCTGCCTGCGGACGGTGACGTCGCCCGTGGTCACATCAAGCTGCGTGCGCAGATAAAGATCGAGCGGCACCGGTTGCGCCCAAAGTTCCGCACGGATGTCGAAGGAAATCAGCGCGGCGCGGGTGTCTTTGCGTTGGGTCGTGGTGACGTCCAGCGTGCCCGGCAACAAGCGCGGTTCAAACCGTTCGATGGCCGCGCGAATGGCCTGCTGGATCTCGGCGGCACGCGCCTTGGTCGCGGTGGTTCCGGTGACATCGGCAATGCCAAAATTCAATACAGAGGCCGCCGTTTGTTCATGCCCTGTCAGGTCGCGATCCGCGGCCAGATGGGTGGTGTTCAACAGCCAATGCAAATCGCGCTGGATGATGTCGCGCAGCCTGTGAATGTCGATGATCCACGCGCTATTTGCCTCGACCTGCACGTCCGGCGCCTCGTCTATAAGCCGATCAAGCAGCGCAGGTTGCAACCGTTCAAGACGCGCGCGATCAGCCATGATGCACCGCCTTGGGAGAGGCCACAGACCCAATCGTAACCTCACGCAGGGCGAGCAGTGGGACATCCGCCTCGGGCGTGCAGAACATCCGTTGGCCGGTGCCTTCGCCCGCAGCGTTCCAATCTGTGCCGCGCGCCAGCATGTGCGCGGATGTGCCGTGGGACGTCGTAGCGGGGTAGCGCACAGGCAACAGCCCCCCCGTTTCGCGCCCGCAAACCAACGTCAACGTGACCGGGGCCCAGACCAGATCGCGCAGATCCTGCGGCGGCTGTACCGTCATCCGGCGCAGTGCTGCGAAGGGCAGCCAGCGATATTCGCCCTCAAGGATGATCTCTAAAACCGGACCAAAGCGCGCGTCCGCATCCGCGATCCACTCAAAATTTTGACCATCTACCTGCCCGGCTGTGGCCGGTGCCGCGCGCAGGGCCATGGCGCGCAAGGTTTCGGCATCTTGCTGATCCCCGGCAGCTTGCTTTTTCAACGCATCCCACAAAACCGGCAACCACGACGGCCCTTCCGCGTCAAAAGGTGGGGGTGTTTCGCCGCGCAAAACGCGCGCACGGGTCTGTTCGGCGGCAATTGCCGGGCCGTAAAGCGCGGCCATCGGTGCCGCCGCGGGGTCAAGTGCGACACAAGTCTTGAGCTGTTGCGCGGCGCGCGGCCAATCCCCTAAAACGCATAAAATCTGGAACAAAAAGATCCGCAACCGCGCATCATCGGGGGCCGCGCGCACCTGTGATTTTAACGCATCATACGCTGCGGGCACATCGCCGGTCTTGAGCAGGGTTTCAGAAAGCATGGCGTTAAATCTCTGTAATTATTTGAAAATCAGCCCCGGATGCCAGTTCGCAAAGAGGGCAACAGCATCCGGAGCAAGAGGTCAGATCGGTTAACGCTGGACCTCGTATTTCTCTTGGTTGAGCACTTTGCTCCATTCTGCCTCGCCCTGACCGCCCGACGGTTTGATCATGGTGCCGTCTTTGCCCTGACGGCGGTATTCGATCTGCTTGGCGCCATAAGAAAAAACGAGGCTCTCGGTCAGTTCATCGCCCGACCCGGCCCAAGTCACGCCTTTGACGATCACGGTCTTGAAACGCACCAGAAAAAAGCTGCGCTGGCCCGATTTTGTACCAGACCCTTGGCGCCGGCATTCCATGATCGCCTCTTCAATGTGGGTGCCGGTCGCGCAGGCGCGGTACAGCCCTGCTGACGCACTATCCGTCAGCTTGTCGCAGGTGAAATCCTCAAAATCGGTCTTGCCGACGCCCCCCCCGCCTGACTGGCTGTCGATGACGGAACTGTTGGTGGCCCCAAAACCGAATTGGGTGATCTGAAACGCGCCTTGTTTGGCCATTTCTTCATCAAGGGTTTCGCCTTTGATCGTGGGGTTCTTGGGAAAATAGAGAAATGAGTCAAATGCCATTTTTACATCCTTTCTATAGGGTAAGGGTATGCGATATGTTGGGGTTATTCGGTCTCGGACGGCAGCCGCGACACCAGCCGCAATGAGACGGACAGCCCTTCAAGCTGGTAGTGCGGGCGCAGGTAGAACTTGCTGTCGTAGTAGCCGGGATTGCCCTCGACCTCTTCGACAACAACCTCTGCAGCGGCCAGCGGTTTGCGCGATTTGACTTCTTCGGTAGAGGTTTCGGCGTTGTAGTCGATGTAGCGGCTGATCCAGTCTTGAAGCCACTGTTCCATGTCTGTGCGGCTCGAGAACGAACCCACCTTATCGCGCACGATGCACTTGAGGTAATGGGCGAACCGGCAAGTCGCAAAAAGATAGGGCAACCGCGCGGCCAAATTGGCATTGGCCGTGGCGTTGTGGTCGTCATATTCGGTTGGTTTTTGCAACGATTGCGCGCCAATAAACGCCGCCGTGTCGGTGTTTTTCCGGTGGATCAACGGCATCAAACCGTTGGTGCCTAACTCTGCCTCGCGCCGGTCCGAAATGGCGATTTCGGTGGGGCATTTCATGTCCACGCCACCGTCATCAGACGGGAAGCTATGGGTGGGCAATCCGTCCACCGTACCGCCGGATTCCACGCCCCGGATGCGCGAACACCAGCCGTATTCCTTGAACGACCGGTTGATGTTACGCGCCATCGCATAAGACGCGTTGACCCAGCAGTATTTGTTCGAACCTGCACCCGTTGTGTCCTCTTCAAAGGCGAATTCCTCAACCGGATCGGTTTTGGCGCCATAGGGGTGACGGCCCAGAAAACGTGGCATGGCAAGGCCAAGATAACGCGCATCTTCGCTGTCGCGCAGCGACCGCCATGCGGCATATTCGGGCGTCTGGAAAATCTTGGTCAGATCACGCGGGTTGGCCAATTCATCCCAGCCCTCCATCTGCAACAGCGCGGGATCCGCCCCGGTCAGAAAGGGCGCATGCGACGCGGCGGCGATCTTGGACATTTCGCCTAAGAGTTCGACGTCCCGCGGGCTGTGATCAAAGTGATAATCGCCCACCAAACAGGCATAGGGTTCACCGCCAAACTGGCCGTATTCTTCCTCGTAGATCTTCTTGAAGATCGGCGATTGATCCCACGCGGTGCCCTTGAATTTGCGCAGCGTCTTGGACAAATCCTTTTTGGACAGATCCATAAACCGGATCTTGAGCATCTCGTCGGTTTCGGTGTTGTTCACCAGAAAATGCAACCCACGCCAAGCGCTTTCCAGTTTTTGATACTCTGCGTGGTGCAAGATCTCATTGATCTGCTCGGTCAGCTTGGTGTCGATTTCCGCGACCAGCGCATCGATGGACCGCAGCGCGTCATCCGATACCACATCGGCGTTTTCCAACACCTGCTGGGCCAACGTCTGGACCGCTTCTTCCACGGCACGTTTGGCCGTTTCGGATTTGGGGCGGAATTCCTTTTGCAACAGGTCGGCGAAATCGGATGACCCAAAGATCGTTTCACCCTGTGCCGCGGCGGTTTGTGGTGCGTCATTCATGGCCTAGCCCTCATCTGTCGACGTCGGTGCGGTCGCTGCGGCCAAAGCCTTGAGCAATTCGGGGTCGTTGATGATCTTGGCCATCAAATCCTCCGCGCCTGTCTTTCCATCCATGTAAGTGCCCAGGTTCGACAAATGGGTTCGCGCCTCGAGCAATTTTTTCAGCGGCGCGACTTTTTCGGCGATGGCAGCGGGGGAAAAATCCTCCATCCGCTCAAAATTCATGTCCACCGCGATGTTGCCTTCACCGGTCAGTGTGTTGGCCACGGTAAAGGCCGCACGCGGTTTGATCGCCCGCATGCGGTCATCAAAATTATCCACGTCGATTTCGAGAAATTTGCGGTCAGCCACGGCAGGCAGTGGTTCTTCGGATTTGCCCGACAGATCCGCCATAACACCCATCACAAAAGGCAGTTGAATGGTCTTTTCCGCGCCGTATAGTTCAACGTCATATTCGATCTGAACGCGCGGCGCGCGGTTGCGGGCGATAAATTTCTGGCTGCTGGCCATTGGGGTTTCCTTTCCCGAAGCGGTTGAAATCGCCCGGAACGGGCATTGTCTGATCAGTAAGTGCCCTCGTCCCCGTCAAAAGGTTCAAATCCACCGATCAACGCGACATTGCTGACGCCTTCGGGGGCCATATCCTTCATGATTGTGACGAAATCAGCCGACACCAACCGCTTGGCGCGGCGCAACAAAATGGGCAGCGGGCTGGAGGGTTCATAGCGCGCATAATACGCCATGATCCGGTCAAGCGCTGCGGTCACATCCTGTGGCGTGGTGATCGCCGCACCCGCGTTTGCCGTCGGCGGCGGGGCGTCAAGGGTGGGCTCTGCGGGTGTCTGTGGTTCGGGCGTGGGGGCGGCATCGGTGTAGGGTGCCAGCCTGCGGTCGATATCGACCAACATCTTGCGCAAAGGGTCAAGATCAGGCCCCGCAGCGCCCACATGGGTATCAAAAAGCGCGCCAATCTGTTCAACCGCCGCCTGCGATTGATGCACCATGCGCAGGTTCTGCGCCACCTGATCCCCGGCATCTGCGAACACCGCAGAAATGGTCTGTGCGTCCAGCGTTTTGCCGGTGCCCGGATTGGCATCACCGCTGGCGATCTCTAGGTCGCGCAGACACACGGGGCCAACACCACGGCCGTCGATCAAACCCGCCTGCCTCAGCGACATCAAGATCCCCTCGCGGCTGGTCAGCGCCAGCACCGCATTGACACGCATCGTCAAATCGCCATCGTCCGGGTCGGGTTGCGGATGCACATGGTCCCAATGGATTTCCAGCACGCCGCCCATGTACTTCAACGCCTTGGCAAAGCCGTCCAAACCACGCGTGCGCAGCTGTGCATTGGCAAGGATCGCGGCGATGCGCAGATCCTGCGTGCGGGTCAGCAAACCTGCGGCCTGCGTTGCTACGGTCCCGTATTCGGGGTCCTCTGCGGGGATGACACTGTCACCGATCACGCGTTCCTCAGAGGGTTTGCTGGCTTGCTCTAGGGCGATGAAATCAGGGTCATATTCCAGATCATTGCCGCTCGGCGCATCGTCGTGGATGGGCAACAACAGGGCATCAAGGTCGAGGTCAGGCATCATAGGTTCCTTTTGAGGATTGGGTTTGGATCGCCTGCAAAAACTCCGCACGGGCAGAGAGGTCGGGGATGGCCTCGGCCACACTATCAAGCAGCTGCGGCAGGTTGGTGGCGTGCCGAGCTTGGCGCCGCACAAGCGTCCCTGCGATGGGCCCAAGATGCGGTGTCAGGGCCGCGATGATGACCCCAAGGTCAGCCTCGGCGACCCCGCCGGGTGTGTGCCCGGGGTCGGCATGCAACAGCCCGGAAATCTGGCGGCGTAAGGCTTCGCGTTCCGCAGGATCGGTGATTTCATCCAGTAATTGGGTCAGCAAATCATCATGGGTCACGGCCGTCTGTGCGGCGCGACGCGCGAGTATCTTGCCGATGGGTCCGATCTGAGAAACCAAACTTTCCTCCAGCCCGCGCATCGTCAGCACAGATAGCTTACCTATCATAGTTGCGGCTGACGGCACCTGCCCGGCGGGGCGCGGTGTGGTGCGCGCGCCTCCATGCCCGCCGATGGCCGCCATCAGGTCGGTCCGCATCTCATCCGCACCGGGATACCGATCTGCCGGGTCCGCCGCGATGGCACGCATCACCACCGCATCAAGTGCGGTGGGCAGGTCCGTGGCATGGGTTGAGGGCGGCGGTGCGCTTTGCCCTTTGCCCGCCATCATCACCGCCGTGATGCCCCCGCCGCGATAGGGTTGTTGGCCGGTCAACACTTCGTAAAGCACGACACCTGCCGCATAAATATCGGCGCGCGCATCTACCTGCGCGCCTGAAAACTGCTCGGGTGCCATATAGGCCGGCGTGCCGATCATGCCCGCGCCGGTGTGTTCCATCTGGGTAAACCGCGCGATGCCAAAATCAGTAAGTTTCACGCCGCCTGTCTGGGTCAGCATGATATTGGCGGGTTTCATATCGCGGTGCACGATTTTGGCGGCATGGATCGTCGCCAGACCATCCAGCAGTTGGGCCATGATGTCTGCGACCTGCGACAGACACAGGGGCCGGGGCTCGGTCAGGCGCTGTTCTAGCGTTTGCGCATCAAGGCGTTCCATCACCAGATAGGGCAGACCGTCTTGTTCAAGATAGTCGAAAATCGTCACCAAATTGGGGTGCAAAACCCGGCCTGCGGCGCGAGCTTCGCGCGAAAACCGGGCCAGCCAGTCGGCCCCGCCTGCGGCATCAATCAGGTGTTTGTGCACCGTCTTGATCGCCACGGTGCGGTCAATGTCACGGTCATGCGCTTCATAGACAACGCCCATCGCGCCCTCGCCCAAACGCGCGCGGATCAGGTATTTGCCGACCCGCTGCGGGCCGCCCGGTGCAATGATGGTGTGATCAGTCATCGAGCATCCACATCGCGCGGTCAAGGCTGCGGCGCATCCGGTTGAACGACGTCGCAAGCGAGCCAATTTCATCGCGCGAATTGCGGTTGTATTCGGGTACAGAGAAATCCCCCAAACTGACTTTTTCGGCCATCTTGGTCAGGTAAGACACCGGCCCGATCACCACGCGGCTCAGCAACATATTGGTCACGATCAACACCAACCCAAAGGCCACGCTGAGCGCGATGGCCACCATCACGGCTGTCCCACGGGCCCGGTCCGCGACCACTTCGAGAGGCACCGTGACGATCTGCGCGCCCACCGTTTCGCCCATTTTCCAGCCAAACCCATTGGCCGATCCATAAAGATCCACCAAGGCCGGAGGGGCCGTATCGGCACTGCCGTGGCAATTCAGGCATCCGGTCTTAGAGATCGTGACCGGCGCGCCCATCATCAACAGCGCGCCTGCGTCTGTTTCGATCCGCGCTGAAAGCTGGGTCAGTTCGGGATCCGCACGGAACTGCGCGATCATCTCGGCCTCTGCGGGGGTGGGCAAATCGGCGGGGTTCAGCGGGTTCAGCGCGGCCTCTTTGTAATGATACTGCGGAAAGGCCTTGGTGACGGCTTCAAACACCCGGCGTGCGGCAAAAGACGTGACGGCCTCGGGCTGGAAAAGGATATCGCCATCGGTGCGAAGCAACGGCTCGATGTGTTCCAGCGTGTAGTTGCGCACAGCCGTTGCATTGGCGCGCATCAGCTGCGCCTCGCGTTCCACATCACGCAGCGCGCTGTCCTTGACCATCGCATAACTGATGGCCACGGCCGCGGCAGCCCCGAGGGTGCTCGCCGTGATCAGAACCAGATTATATTTGAACCGAAGGCCCATGTGCACTTACCCTTATTGTCTCTAGGGTAAGTGCCCCCGCAGGGCCAAAAGGTTCATCCCTGCGCCAAAAGTTCCAACAGTTGGCGGGGCGTCAACAAGCCGGTGTCGGCCTCGGTGCGCGTCTCTTGAAAGCCACGGATGGCTGCGCGTGTCTGCACACCCATGATCCCGTCGATCAGCCTTTTGTAGTGCCGCTGCGCGCGGAGGGCGCGTTGCAGATCGCGCCGAACCGGAGGGGACAACGATTGTTCGAGCACCGCCAATTCTTCTGTGGATGCTGGGGGGGTGGCTTCGGGGCCGGCCACGACCTGCGGCAATACCACAGGCGGCAGAGCTTTGGGCGCGCGCAGAATAATCGGTGCCGCAGGGGTGCCCGAAAGCGTGGCACCCGGCACCGCCGCCATACGGGCAAGTACTGTGCTTAGGTCCACGCGCGGCCCCGTGGTTTCGCGTGCAAAGATGTCGAGCACGCCCCCAGCGGCCAGCGCAGGCACCACAAGGATTTCACTAACGCCACCAAGCGGCGCGGGCGCGGTTGTGGCGGCGTTCATGTCAGGTGACAGGTCTTCAGGCGGCGTACCAACCGACAAGATGACAGCACCACCGCGTTCGGCCAAGACGGTCATGCGGGCAAAGGCGCGCAGGGGTACGGCTTGGGTGAAAATATCGCTCGCACGGGTGAGCCTTGTGTCGCGGGGCAGCGCAAAAAGCCGGTCTCCGACTGTCACGGCGGGCATGTCCAGAAACACGATCGCGGCGTCCGCCTGCGATGCTTCTTGCGCAAACCGCCGCATCATGGCGCGCAGCTGCGCGTTGCTGGGATCACTGGCTTGCAAGATTTCCGCATCAAGTGCCGTCAGGCTTTGTAAGACCTGATCCGCCCGCGCCGTTTCGGACCCCGAAGACACCACCATGCCCACGATACGCGTTTGCGCCCCAACCGGCGTACCAAGACCCAGCGCTGCGACACAAAACACCTGCATCACGCACCGCAAAAAAGCACCGCGTGTCACAATGCGCACTCTGCGTTTGGTCCAAACGTCGCCTTGCAGGCGCTCAGCATCGGTTGCGTTTCGGTTGCATAAATCGCCGCGCTAAGTTTTTGAGCGATCTGGCGGGGCGTCAACGCCGGGTCTTTGGCCAGCATCAATGCAACCACCCCCGACACATGCGCTGTGGCAATAGAGGACCCCGACGCATAGCGGTGGCTTGCCCCCGGTGCCGTGGTCAAAACATCGATCATCGGGGCGGGCACGCTTTTCCCGACCCCCTGCCCGGCTGCGATCACGCCATCCAAAGCGGCGGGATAGACCAACGCATCACCCTCGCCGGACGCCGCGACAACCACGATCCCGGCCTGTAAGGCGGTCTCGATCAGCTCGGCCAACAGCGGATCATCCGGCCCGCCAATGCTCAGGTTCAGCACGTCGATGTCATTGAGAATGGCGAAGTTGATCGCGCGCGCCAGTGAAAAGCTGTTGCAAACACCTGGCGTGCTGCCGTCTTGCCAACACGCGCGCAGCCCGACCATCTGGGCGCCGGGGGCGACACCCACGATGCCCTCATTGGTGACACCCGCCCCGATCACCCCGGCGATGGCAGTGCCGTGGGCTTCGGCCACTGGTTCGGGGTTGGCGGCCACGAAATCGCGCAGATCCACCATTTGCCCCGCAAGATCAGGGTGGTCGCGATCAATCGCGCTGTCCACGATACCGATGCGTACGCCTTCGCCACGCCATTTGCTGTGCACGGGCAAAACTTGCATCCCTTTTAACGCCCATTGCATCGGTAGCAGTGGATCACTGTGATACATCTCTGTCAGGGTAAAATTGCGGATACGTTGCACCGTGCGGATGCGAGTGTCCGCCTCCATCTGGTCGATCAGCTCCTGCACATCCGCGACATCGCGGGCATCAAAGACAAAACAATGCACATCAAGCGCATTCAACGGCCATTCAGCCGTCAACGGAACGTTGAAATCTGCCTCTAACCTGTCCCCCAAAGCGGCAAGCGCCTCTGGGTCATCCCGCGGGATCGTCAAGATCAGAAAGGTCGCGGGCGCAAGGGTATCGGCATTGGCCAATTGCCAATCTTGCGCCATCACAGGCCGGACCCAGATTAACGTCAGCAGTGCCAAGCAGGCGATGAAACGGGTCATTGATCTGCTCGTGGGGCTGCAAATGCAATCTGTTCTGCGGCCATCATGGCCTGCGCCACCGCCGACACATCCGCGCCCTCGGCGAGAATTGCAGAATACACGCCTGCCTCCGAAGGACCGGCGATGGCCAGCACGCCCATAGGCTCCAACACTGCGGCAAGCTGCGTCGTTTCCACACCTGCGGCAGGTTGGAATTGAATGGTGGGGGCATCCCCATCCGGCGCGCTGGTCAGGGTGACAAACCCATCCTCAACAGGCGCGTTGAATTGCACAACCATCACCAACGCCAAACAGGCAATGGCCAAACCACCCAAAGCTGCTTTGCCACGCCCCTGCAGCGCATCCCACCAACCACCGCGTGTGTCCACCGGTGTGCGGGCTTTGAGATCAGCCTCGGCCTGCGCGCGCAGGGTCTCCCAACTGCGCTGCAGGGGCACGTCAAAAGGGTCCGTCTTGACCACTTTCTGCGCCAGGTTCCTTTGACGTCGGATCTCGTCCGTCATGGTGGTATCGGTGCTTGCAAACGCCTCAAGCCGCGCGGCGTCGGCCTGCGGCAGCGTGCCATTCACGTACCACGGGATCAGCCCCCATATCTCGTCATATTCGCTCTGTGGATCGTTCGAAGTGTCATCACGCAACGGCATGCTCACCACCCTTTTTTTCATCGTCAGAAAAGTCCTCATCCCCCAGGATGTCGCGTAAACGGCGCCGTGCGGTCATCATCCGTGTCTTAACGGTCCCCACGGGGCAGTCCAGAATTTCGGCGATCTCGGTATAGAGATAACCGTTGTAATACGTCAGTTCCACCACCGCGCGCAATTCGGGCTTCAACTGGTCCAGCGCGTTTTTCAGGTCCGTTGCGCGCATCACGGTCTCGGCTGTGTCGGCCTGATCGGCCACCATGCCCTCGTCAAGCTCTACGTCGCCTGCACGGCGCATCAATTTGGTGCGCTGTTTCAACGCCACGCGGTAGGCAATGCCAAAAATCCAGGTCGACGGTTTGGAACGCCCCTCAAACCGGTCCGCTGTGCGCCAGATTGTCATCAACGTGTCATTTGCGACCTCTTCGGCCACCTCTGCACTGCCGGTGATCCGGCGCGCAAAATGCATCAGTTTGGGAAAGTACTTTTTATGAATATGCTCAAAGGCCGATACATCGCCGCCAGCGATGGCCTTGATCAGCGCATCATCGCCAAGCGCAGCCGGTGCCTTGCCTTTCGTCGTGATAGATCTCAACTTCCACATGAACCAAATTTCCCTTGTCTCTGATCGTTAGTGCGCGCACGGCGAGAAAAGGTTCACCGCAAACGACGTTTTTTGAAAAAAAAGATGAGCGGACTAGGGATTGTCGTGAAATGCGTGTTCAACACTACCCGTTGGCCGCGCCCATGCAAGGGTTTGACGCCCGTTCCGATTTCCGGTGCGTGCGTACATTCTCGATCTTCGCCCCCACCATGGCCAGACGGGCCCCACATACAGGGCCCATCAAGATACGCACAGATTAGAATTTAAACTGCGTCAGCGCCTTTTTCATATCAGACACAATTGAGCTGCCCTTGGTCTTCTTTTTCTTGGTCTTGGTTTCGACCTCGGCGATCAGATCAGACAGGTTGCGTGTGCTGTTTGCATCGCCCGTTTGCACCGCAAACGCCAAACCGATGATGTCATCGAGCTCCGCATCCAACTTGAGATTTTTTCTCAGCCCCTTGGCCTGTTTCTTGATTTCGGCTTTGACGTAGGCCTTGTAGGGGGCCGATTTCAGGAATTCGGGGCTTTGGGACAGGCCATCAAACAATTCGTCGATCTTTTCCATTGTCTTGAAAAAGATACCGTGAAAGGCGCGATCTTCGGCGACGATGTCCCAGACCTTGCCTTTGTCGGCGCCGTCCGGGTCAAGACCGTCGCGGCGCATTTTGGCTTCCACGTTAGTCTTGGTAATGCTCCAGGCCTTCAAAACCGGATTTCGGTATTTGCCAATGAATTTTTCTTCTGCCTTGTTGACCTCATTGAAAAAGAACTCGATCGCCTTCAGCGGATTGTCCGTTTTCAAAACAAAAGCATAAAGTTTCCCGAGGTGTTTTGCCTTGATATAGGCAACAAAAACTTTGTGAAGTGCTGCGTTTTTACGAACCGTATCCAGGTTGGGTGTCGGCATTTTGAAATTCCTTTTCCAAGTGATCAGGTGACGAATGTGTCGTTAGGTAAGTGCTGGCCGCGGCGCAAAAGGTTCAACGTGAGGGTGTAATTTATTGCAAACGCCGCCGGGTTCAGAGCAACCCGAGCGCGCGCCATTCCTCGATTTTTTCACGGCTGACCTCGAAATGCATGGAATCCTCGCGGCTGAACCCAGCCCCCCAGATCCAGCCCGCCCGGTGGAAAAAATCTGCCAGCAAGATAAGGCCAAGCTGCGTTTGCCCGTCTGCGAAAGGGTCAAGTTCACCGTCGATGTTCAGATCGACCGCCAGCCCATACCCATGCGCCGATGCCGCCGCCGCAGACCCCCGGATCAACCGCACACACAGCGACCCCGACGACGCGATGCGATCATACAGAGCGGGTTCATGGGTCGCCACCTCTGCAAAAACACCACGCAACGACGCAAGCGCCGGCGTCAAAAGCCGCGCACGAATGGGCCCTACGTCTTCTGTTGCAATCAGGGCGCGCAGATTTGGGTTTGTCAGGCCTTGGCAGTCGTTGGTCAGGTCCGCGCGTGGCGGCCCAAAGGTGTCGCGCAAAAACCGGGGCGACGCCACTGAAAGGCCTGCGTTGGCGTCGCGACGGTCGGCGATCTGCACCACTTGCGCAAAGTTCTGGCGCAAAGGGTCAGGCAGTTCCGGGGCAGGTCCGGCCTTGGGCAAACGGGGCAAATCGGCAGGCGGAACCGCGCGCAGGTCTATGGCAGTGCGCGCATCCAAACCGTCCACGCGGGCGCGCAACGCGATGATTTCCTGACGCAAGGCATCGGTGTCAGACCGCAGTTTGGTAAATCTGTCTATGTCCGGTTGCGGCGTCTTGGCGAGTTGCCACGCAACCGGTGCTGCCAAAACCGCCAGTGCAATCAAGGTGCCTGTCGCTATGGTTGCCCCTTTGTGCATTGCTGCGTTCCTCTCCGACGGGGCGCTCGGAAAGAGCAACCCTCTGTCGGTGAGTGCGTGCTGCGGGCCAAAAGGTTTGAAAGCCCGCTAGTCGTTTAGGCGTTTGGGATCGGTTTCACGATACACGTCCAAATCACGGGGCGTATGTAGCCCGAATTGGGGCAGTGCGGATTACCGCACCTCGTTTATGTAGCAATGTTCGTCCGTCAACGCAGAGTGTTGCATGACCAACAGTGGCTCGTTCTGCAGATCATAGCCGACCTCGTCGATCTGTAACAACGCAACCGGCGCGGCCCCGTCGAGGTTTAACAACCGCCTGTCCGCGTCATTCGCGATCCGGGCAGTCACCTCTTCGCGCAGCGCGCCCAACCGCAGGCCGTGTTCATCCAGCAGCCATTTGTACAACAACGGCGGCAGGTCTTCAGGCTTTTGCGGGAACGACGACAATCGCCCAATCGGTAGCGCGATCCTATCGATCATCACCGGGCGGCCATCCGAGATACGAAGCCGCGTGATCCGCCCAATCGGGGCGCCTTCTGTCAGGCGCAATTGCTGGGCCTCTTTCAGGGTCGCGGTGTCTTCATACAGATCAATGTTGCGGGTTTCTGTATTGACCAATTGGCCGTCTTTGCTGTGCAACCGATAATATTTGTACCACCGATCCAACGAATGGCGCGGCGCGCGCCCTGTCACCACCGTACCAGTGCGGCGGCGGCGGATCACCAACCCGTCTTGGGTCAGCGCCTGCATCGCACGGCGGACCGTGCCGTAAGACACACCCAATTGGCGCGCCAGTTCAGCTTCTGGTGGCAACACAAATCCTTCGGGCCACTGGCCGTCTGCAATGCGCGCGGCAATGCGGGTTGTCACTTGCTCATGAAGGGGGGTGGCCGTCAAAGCGGCGCCAACGGCTTTTTCATAAGTATCTGACATATATTAAATATCTTTCCTTGCAAGACAGTTAATTTCCATAAACTATATAGGAATGAGCAAGACGAGTAAATCACAACTTTCTTACGAAGACATGCACGCGGATTTATCTGCGTTGATTGCATGCGACACTTGCTTTCCGCCCGCTGCCAGTTACGGCGCGTTTTGCGACCTGATCGAGACACGCGCCGCGGATCTGGGCGGGCGCGCAGAACGGGTGGCCGTGCCGCCCCATCTATGGCAAGCCGACGGGGTCACAGGCGCACGCGTTAATCTGGTGCTGCGACCCGACATCGGGCCTGCAGACGCCCCCGAAGCCCTGATCTATTTTCACGCCGACACAGCGCCCGTTGGCGATGGATGGACCCGCCCGCCACTGATGCTCACCCGCGAGGGCACGCGGTTATTTGGGCGCGGCACCGCAGATATGAAAGGCTGCATCGCGGCCGTCCTGGCCGCCCTGCGTCACCTGAAACAAACCGAAACGGCGCTGGCCTTTCGCCCTGTTTTGGCGATTTGCACCGATGAAGAAGGCGGGCTTTACCCCGGCATTCGGTATCTGGCCGAAACACGGACGTTGCCGGATGTATTGCTCAACCTGAACGGCGGCGCGCAGCCGCGTATTTGGGGCGGGTGTCTGGGGTCGATGGATATCGCCGTGACCGTGCAAGGGCTAGCCGCCCATTCAGGGCGCCCTGATCAGGGCATCAATGCGCTCGAAGAAATGTTGCCGGTGTTGGCCGCGCTACAGGGTCTGCGCCAAGACATAGAAACCCGCACCACGGCCATGCCCCCGCCACCCGGCGCGCCCGATTTATGTGCACGGCTATCGATCACCGCGATCCGCGCGGGTGACAAAGGGTCCGCGTTGCCGGGGCAATGCCGGGTTGTGATCAACCGCCGCTATCTGCCCGAAGAAAACCCAGACGCTGTGCGAGCAGAAATCGACCAGACACTGCGCGCGGCGATCACCAAGACCCGGTTGCGCGGCTGGCGGTCCGATCAGATCGGCCATTTGCCCCCGGTCACCGACCCCTCGGGCCCTTGGACCGACCGGTGGACACAGGCCCGCGCGGTGGCGGCTGACCTACCGGTCGATGAGTTTACGCTCTATGGGTCTGGCACCTCGTCCGACTTCGGCTGGGTGCAAAAGGCGGGCATCCAACACATGCTGTTGGGCGGGTTGATGCGCCCAGATGCCGCCGTGCACGGACCCGACGAACACACAACCGTCGACGACATGGAAACGCTCGCCCATGCTGTCGCACTGTTTCTATCTGCTGATTTTCCAACAAGTTCCGATCAACGGAAACAAACACCCCCCAACATGGAGACCTCTTGATGACACATTTGACCCGGCGCGCCTTGCTGCGTGCAACTGCCGCTGTAACCGCATTGAATTTTGCCCTGCCCGCCCTCGCCGACGGTCACGTCGCACCCGGTGGCGCGCTTCGGGTCAGCGTGAACATCACGCCGCAAGTGTTGAACCCGATGTTGGTGCGCACCAACCCCGAATATATGATCGCAGAAATGCTGTATTCCGGGCTGACCACCTTGGGCCACGACATGACCGCGCAACCTGACCTTGCGACCGAATGGTCCGCAAATGCGGACGCCAGCGTATGGACATTCACCCTGCGCACCGACGCCATGTTTTCCAATGGGGCCCCCGTCACCGCGCAAGACGTTGTTGCCAGCTTTACCAAACTGCTTGATCCGGCAACGGCGGCCCCTGGCCGACGCAATCTGGGGCCCATCGCGACCGTCACCGCCGCAGATGCCAACACCGTGGTCTTTACCACAGACGGGCCTTTCGCAGACCTGCCCGTTGCCTTGACCTACCCGACCGCCAAGGTGCTGCCCGCCAGCATCATCACCGATGATTTCGAAAGCCTCGCGCGGACACCTGTGGGGTCTGGCCCGTTCCAATTGTCGCAATTCAACGCCGACCAAAACGTCATTCTCGAGGGGCGCGACGATTATTTCATCCCCGGTCAGCCCTATCTTGAGACCGTCGAGGTCGTCACATTCCCTGATGCGGCGGGCTCAACGGCCGCGTTGTTAGCGGGCGAGGTCGATATGATGTTGGATGTGCAACCCACTGATTTCGAACGCATATCATCCACCGATGGCATAGATGGGCTGCGTACTCCTTCGGGGCGGTTTCTGGATGTTGTGATGGACACGCAGGTAGCGCCGTGGTCTGACCCGCGCGTCCGTCAGGCCTTGGCCATGTCGGTAGACCGCGAAACCATGGTTGAGCTTGTCGCCGAAGGCTACGGCACCGCAGGCAACGACAGCCCCGTGAACGCGGCCTACGCGTATTTTGCCGATGACGCGGTCAAAACCTACGACCCGGTCGCCGCCAAAGCGTTGCTGGCCGAGGCAGGGTACCCCGATGGGTTAGAACTGGAACTGGTTGCGTCAGAAAAACCGGGCTACCGCAGCGCGATGGCCGTTGTTTTGCGCGAAATGGCACGGCCTGCTGGGTTTGATATCTCGGTCAAGACGATGGATCACCCCACCTACCTCGATCAGGTCTGGAAAAAAGGACCGTTCTATGTGGGTTTTTACAATATGCAACCGACCGAGGGCACGATTTTTAACCTGCTGTTCACCTCGGGCGCCTCGTGGAACGAAACCAAATGGAACAACACCACTTTTGATGCGCTGGTCCAAGAAGCAGACCGCACCGTGGACGCCGCCAAACGCGCCGACCTCTATGGTCAGGCCCAATCCCTGATGCGCACTGACGTGCCCGCCTTGGTGCCCGTCTTTTTCGATCTGTTGGGCGCCAAAGCCCAATACGTTGAACACTATACCCAACACCCACGCGGCGCGAACTATGCACTGCACCGCGTGTCCCTAAGCGCCGACGCGCCAACACGGTAAACCAGTCATGTCAGCACCATTTCTCGTCAAGCGCCTGCTGTATATGGTGCTGACTGCCTTTGTTGTGTCGATCATCGTGTTCGGTGTGACGCAGTTGCTACCGGCGGATGCCGCCGTGATGATCCTGGGCGAAAACGCAACCCCCGAAGCGATGGAGGCCCTGGCTGCGCGGCTGGGGCTCGACCGTCCTGCGCCGGTCCAGTATCTGGATTGGCTGGGCGGGGTGTTGCAGGGTGATTTCGGGACCTCCCTGCGCACCGGACAACCGGTTGGACCGACTATTCTGGACGCCTTTGGCCGGTCTGCAATGCTGGCGGCTTTGTCGCTGATCGCCGTTAGTCTGATCGCTATCCCATTGGGTGTGGTGGCTGCGGCCAAACGTGGCAAGATCGCGGATCTTGGCGTATCTATCGTGTCTTATCTGGGCATTTCGCTGCCCGAATTTGTGCTGGCGACGCTGCTGCTGGCGTGGTTGGCGGGGCCGTCTGTGGGGTTGTTTCCAGCCTCTGGGTATACGTCGCCGTTGGATAACCCATTGGATGCGCTGCATCATATGGCGCTGCCAGTGATCACTCTTTCGATTGTGTTGATGGCCCACATCAGCCGCATGGTTCGCTCCGAAATGGTCGACACCCTCAACAGCGATTTCATTCGTGCCGCCCGGTTGCGCGGCCTGTCGCGGCGTCAGGTGCTGTATAAACACGCGCTGCGCAACTCCATGCTGCCGGCCATCACGATCATTGCCCTGGATATTGGGTATCTGATCGGCGGGGTCATCGTGGTCGAAGAAATCTTTGCCTTTCCCGGCGTTGGTCGACAGTTGATCTTGGCCATTCAAAACCGCGATCTACCGATGTTGCAGGCCGGTGTTCTGGTCATGTCGATGACCTACGCGTTGGCCAATCTGGCGGCAGATTTCGCCTATGCGGCGCTTGACAAAAGGATCCAGTTCTCATGAGCGTGCTCAAACGCCTTGCGCGAAATCCTCAGGGGCTTTTGGGGTTTGTCCTGACAGGATGCGTCCTGATTTTGGCGGTCTTTGGCCCCACGCTGGCCCCGGCTGACCCCGAAACAATGAACTTTGCCAACCGGTTCGAAGCCCCGTCAGGCGCGTTTCCGTTAGGCACCGATTGGTTTGGCCGTGATCTGGCCAGCCGCATCATGGTTGGCGCACGGTCTACCGTGCTTTTGGCGCTGTTGGCGACGGTCATCGCGACCGCCGTTGGGTCGTTAGTGGGCATCGTGTCGGGGTATCTGGGCGGCTGGTTAGACGAAATCATCATGCGCATGGTCGATGCAGTTATGGCCATTCCGGGGTTGTTGTTTGCGCTCTTGATCATCTCTGCGCTTGGGTCGTCGGCGATCAACGCGGTCATCGCCATCGGCGTTGCCTTTGCGCCCGGCATGGCGCGGATCGCCCGGTCGGTGACCTTGCAGGTGCGCGCGCTTGACTATGTCTCGGCGGCACGTTCGCGCGGGGAAGGACCCGGTTGGATCGTGCTGGCCGAAATTCTGCCCAACGTCGCCGCCCCCATCATCGTCGAGGCCACCATTCGCGTGGCCTTTGCCATCATGACGTTGGCCACCTTGTCGTTCTTGGGGCTGGGCGCGCAACCGCCTTCGCCGGAATGGGGTTTGATGATCTCGGAGGGGCGCGAACATATGTTCCGCTCGCCTTGGCCGATCATTGCACCGGGGGCCGCCATTGCGCTGGTTGCTATCGGGTTTAACCTGCTGGGGGACGGCCTACGCGATGTGCTCAACCCCAAAACGGAGCACTAACGCAATGGTCTTGGACATCTCGAACTATTCGCTGACCTACGGCACAGGGGCGGGCGATGTGCGCATCCTGACGGATATTTCCTTGCAAATCCGGCCCGGTGAAATTCTTGGGTTGGTGGGCGAAAGCGGCTCTGCGAAATCGTCACTGGCCAATGCCATTATGCGCGACCTGCCCGGCCGCGTGACCCACGAGGCCGGCGCGATCACCTTGGCCGATGTCGACCTGACGCAGGCCTCCGACACGCACCTTCATGGGATGCGCGGCAAACGCATCGCGATGGTGTTCCAAAACGCGGCGCTGGCGCTGGATCCGGTGCAAACCCTTGGCGACCACCTTGATGAAACGCTTGCGCGCCACGGGATCGCCACGGCGGCGCATGATCTGTTTGCATCCGTCGGGCTGCCCGATCCTGCCGCCATGATGGCCCGGTTCCCGCACGAAGTATCGGGCGGTGAAAAACAGCGCGTCGTGTTGGCCTTGGCCTTGGCGTGCCAGCCCGATCTGATCTTGTTCGATGAACCGACATCCGCTCTGGATGCAACAACCGCCGCCACGCTGTTGGATCTGCTGCGCGACCTGAAAACCACAACCGGCATCGCGGGGCTGTTCATCAGCCACGATCTGGGAACGGTCGCGGACATCGCCGACCGAGTTGCGGTGATTTACGGCGGCCAGATCGTCGAAGAAGCCACGCCTGATGTGCTCTTTGCGGACCCCGTGCACCCGTACACACAAAGCTTGATCGCCAGCTTACCGCGCCCCTCAGACAGCCGGACTGGCAGGTCGCTGGTGTCCAATCTGGCCCATGCCCCGGCCCCGCGCACCGGGCCGTTGCCCGCGTGTATCTATGCCCATCAATGCCCGCACCACCAACCACATGTCTGCGATATCGCGCCGGTGCGCGCGCGGCCCCTTGGCGGGCGGCGGATCACATGCGCGCGCGCCGAAAGCTTGGCCAGCACCTCCTCCGATACCACCCCGCAGGCTCTGCCCGTGCCCGACACCACCGAGGCCTTGCGCGCGACAGACATGAACGCCCGGTTTGATGGGTCGTCGTGGTTGGCGCGCGTGTTGGGGCGAGCCACTGCGCCGGTTTTGGCACTGAACGGCGCGTCCATCACGGTGCACCGGGGCGAAACCCTTGGGCTGGTCGGTGAAAGCGGCTGCGGGAAATCGACGTTGGCCCGCGCATTGGCAGGGCTTGGCCCCTACGACGGGCAGATCACGCTCGACGGGCAACCGGTCCGGCAGATCGACCGGGCCTACCGCGCACGCGTTCAGATTATTTTCCAAAACCCGGATTCGTCGTTGAACCCCAGACATTCCATCGGCACGATCCTGTCGCGCCCATTAAAACTATACCGTCCCGACCTGAACGCGCAGCAGCGCAGTGCCGAGGTGGCCAGCATTCTGCAACGGGTGCAACTGCCGGGCAGCTACGCCATGCGGTATCCGCATCAACTGTCGGGGGGTGAAAAACAGCGCGTCGCGATTGCGCGGGCTTTGGCCGCCGACCCCGATGTCATTATTTGCGACGAAATCACCAGCGGGCTGGATGCGTCGGTTCAGGCCGCGATTGTCGCATTGTTGCGCGATATTCAGGCCACAACCGGCACTGCGTTGATTTTTATAACCCATGATCTGGCCATTTTACGCCATCTGGCACACCGGATCGCGGTGATGTATTTGGGCGATATCGTCGAAACCCGCACAACCGCGACCTTGGACGCGCGCCCCTATCACCCCTACACCGAGGCGCTGTTGTCGTCTTCGCCCTCAATTGATCCGCTGTCTGAAACGCGTCGGATCCGGTTGTCGGGCACCTTGCCCACCCGCACCACGCGCCTTCAGGGGTGCCCTTTCGCGGGGCGGTGCCAGCATAAGCCCGACGCCCGCTGTGACACCGCAGCCCCGCCCGTGCACGACGCCACGTCTGATCATTCTATCGCCTGCCACATTCCGCCCCGCGACCTTGCACAGCATGCTCCGGTTTGGACATTCACGGAGACCCCTTCATGACCCCCAACGATATCTGCGCCCGCGTCGATGAAATGGCCTGCCTCGACCGGTTGGCCGCCATGGTGCAGCATAAATCCTACACCGAAACCGAAGGTGAACGCGCGTTGGCCGCCAAAATGGCCGATATCTGCACCGATTTGGGCATGCACTCCTACCTGCAACCCGTCGAAGGCGAACGCGTGAATGCTATCGCCACCCTAAAGGGCGCGGGCGGCGGTGCATCGCTGTTGTTTAACGGCCATCTTGATACCAACCCCGCGACATCCGGCTGGACGGTCGACCCATGGGGCGGCGTGATCGACGATGAGTTCATCTATGGCATTGGCGTGTCAAACATGAAGGCGGGCGATGCGGCGTATTTATGTGCGGTCGAAACGATCCAAAACGCAGGGGTGACGCTAAAGGGCGATGTGATTTTATCGTTCGTTGTGGGCGAACTTCAGGGTGGCATCGGCACGGTGCGGATGATCGAACAAGGCGTGCGCGCGGATTATTTCATCAACTCCGAACCGACCGACCTACAAGCTTTGACCCTGCACGCCGGTGCGTTCAGTTTTGAGATAGGGCTTGTCGGCAGCACCCGCCATCTGTCCAAACGCGAAGAGGCCTGTGATGCGTTGGCTGCGGCCGCGGCCCTGGTGCCCCGGATCAATGGCATCACGTTTTCGGGCGCCACTGATCCTGCGCATAAGGCGGTCAACCGTGGCCATGTGGGGATTTTGCGGGCGGGGCTTGGCCCTGAATTTCACGAATGGCGCCCCCCACAGGTTGCCGATCACGCAAAGGTTGTCGGCACCTGCCGCTATGCGCCCAGCCAGTCGGTCGCCGGTGTGATCCGCGATTTGGAACAGATGCTAGATGCGCTCAAGCTCGAATTTCCCGGTTTGGAAACCACGCTGGGGGCGCATGATGTGCGCAAGAACAAACCCCAAATGCCACCCTTCGAAGTGCCCCAAGACGCGCGTATCGTCGGTGTGATGAACACCGCCCATCTCGCGGTGCGCGGCATGGCGCAGCCTACAGGTGCCATCAAACCGCCATCGTTTTTCGGGACAGATGCCGCCCATCTTGCGGCCGCCGGCATGGAAGGGATCGTGTGCGGGCCGGGCGGTGAATTCAACACCATGCCGGACGAACGCGTGCGTCGGACGCAATTCATCGACTGTGTCAAAATGTACATTCACGCCATCTGCGACATCTGCGGAACGGTCTGACACTGCACCACCGGCGCCTTAGTATGGCAACCCGACATAGCCCTGCGCCATGGTTTTTTGCGCGGCCCTGTTTGACCGCAGAAATTCCAGCTCGGCCATCTGGATTTTGGCATCAAATTCAGATTGATCCGGGTAGCGGTGCATCAACGACGACAACCACCAACTGAACCGTTGGGTTTTCCAGACACGCCCAAGCGCCTTTTCGGAATACCGCGCTAGCCCGTCTTGATCGCCTGTTTCGTAGAACGCGCGCAAACCTTGATAGAGGTAATGCACATCTGAGGCCGCAGTATTTAGGCCTTTTGCGCCCGTCGGGGGCACGATATGCGCGGCATCTCCACATAGGAAAAGCCGCCCCCAACGCATCGGTTCTGTTACAAACGACCGCATCGGGGCGATTGATTTTTCAATGCTGGGGCCGGTGATCAATTGGTCGGCGTATGGCGCTGGGATGCGCCGTTTGAGTTCTTGCCAAAAGGCCGCATCCGACCAATCGTGGACGCTATCCTGCACGGCGCATTGAATGTAATACCTACTCAGGGTTTCGGACCGCATGGAACACAACGCAAACCCGCGCGGCGAATTGGCATAGATCAATTCGTGATACACGGGCGGTTTTTCAACCAACACACCCAGCCAGCCAAACGGGTAGACCTTTTCATACTCTTTTCGCACATCGCGCGGGATGCTCTTGCGGCTTACACCGTGAAACCCATCGCAGCCCGCAATGAACGCGCAGGCCACGTGGTGCACCACCCCATCAACCGAATACCGGACATGCGGCGCGTCGGTATCGACACCATGAAGCGTCACGTCTTCGACGTTGAACACCGTCTGGCCGTCCGTTTTTTCGCGCGCATCATACAAATCGCGCGTCACTTCGGTTTGGCCATAAACGACAACCTGCGACCCGGTGTGTTGTTTGAAATCAATCCGAAACGCGGTGCCGCCGCACGCCAAAACGGTGCCGTCATGCACGATCCCTTCGGCGTGCAAACGGTCCGCGCACCCGGCCTCTTGCATCAACTGCACGAACCCCTGTTCCAATACACCCGCGCGGATGCGTCCCAAAACATAGTCTTTGGAGCGCCGTTCCAGCACAATATTATCGATACCCCGGCGGCTCAACAATTGCCCCAACAACAGGCCCGACGGACCGCCGCCAATAATTACAACCTTGGTTTTCATGTCGTTTCCCGTATTCACGGCCAAAGATCACATATTTGAATGAGCAATAAAAATGAGATATTACCGGATATAGTTACCCAAATTAGAAACTATATGGACCGTCGCATTAAATTTCGCCACCTCGACGCCTTTAGCGCAGGCGCGCGGGCGCGCAGTTTCAAGGCCGCCGCTGTGCAGTTAAACCTGACCCAACCAGCGATCTCAAAAACCCTAAAGGACCTCGAAGACATCTTGGGCGTCGCCGTCATGACCCGCAGCCGGTCCGGCGTGGACCTCACCCCACAGGGCGAGATTTTCTTGCAGTTTGCCGAACAAAGCACCGCCGCATTGCGGCACGGGTTGCGCAGTCTTGATGCAACCAGCGGCGCGTTTGGGCAGCTGAAGGTGGGCGCGTTGCCCAGTGTGGCGTCGTCGTTATTGCCAGACGTCGTGTCTGATTTCGCGGCACAAAGCCCCCACACCGTGGTGCAGATTTACGAAGCGCCCCATCTGGATCTGACCAACCGTCTGCGCGCCGGTGAACTGGATGTTGTGGTGGGGCGTTTGGGCATGTCCGACACCATGTTGGGCCTGAGTTTTCAGCAGCTTTATTCCGAAGATGTCGTGGTTGTGGCCCGCCCCGACAGCCCCGCGCAGCAGATCCAAAATTCGGGCGCGTTAGCAGAGTTTCGGGTGCTCTACCCGCCAAAAGACGCGGCAATCAGGCCCTTGGTCGCCCGGTCCCTGATTGCGCAGGGCGTTCCCCTGTTTAGCAACCGGATCGAGGTCGCATCGACGGCATTCGGGCGCGCGGCGACCTTGGCCAACCCCGACACCGTTTGGGTCGTTAGCCGGGGCGTTGTCGCGCAGGATCTCGCAGATGAATGCCTGGTCGCACTGCCGTCTGACATTGTATCCGCACGCGGGGCCATCGGCATCATGAGCCGCGCCAAAGAGGCCCCTTCAACCGCAGCTGTGGTCTTTACGACACTGTTGCATGATCGGTGCGAACACCCTCACGATGTCCCGGCGACCAACCTTTGATCGCAGGCGATCAAGGCCTGCGCGGACCAGCGCGCAGCAGTATTCTTACCGCAAAGGTCGTTCGGTTCGGAAAGCCGGCGCAGGTTAGGATTCGTAAAGGCGAATGCGATACGTCACCGCGTCGCCTTGCGTTGTCCCGTTTGGCCCCACGCTTACGTCAAGCACATCGCCCGCCTCAAACGTGATCGCGCGCAGCCAAACATCGCGCGTGCCTTCTACGGTCATCGTTTGCAGGACGGTATCGTTTCGCATGAGCGTTAACGAAATGCCATCTTCAGACCGATCCGGGACGTCCAGATCAACCCGCAGGTCAAACCGCCCGCTGTCAGGCACGACCAGCTGGTGCACGATCTCGATGGGCCCGCTCCCGGACCGCCCCGGCACCAGAGTTTCGGCTGTCAACCGCATCGGGCGGTGCAACACGCTGCCCCGATAGGGAAACCAGGGGGTGCCGCTGGCCTCTTGTCCGGGCAGGGTCGGCAGGGGGATAATTTCGGTGCCGCGTCTGGCAAACCGCGCAAATGGGTCAGTACCTGCACGCGATTCGGTGCCTGTGGGGTATTCAAACTGATGAAAGCTATCCGCGACCAAAGACTGACCCTTGAGCCGCGCACCACGCAACACCGACCCCCGCGCCCGGTGCACGATATACGGGGTATCGGGCGACAGGCTATAGGGCCCCGCCACCACGGCACCCGTCGGGTCAAACACCTGTGCGCCCGCGCGCGGCACCACATTGCGTGGTTCACCCCACAGGACCAAATATTCATTGCCAAACCGGCACCCGTAGGTAAACGGGTCCGGGCGGAATGCGCTAACGGGCTGGCCTTCGAAATGCGCCTGTGCAAACTGGATCGCCCGCGCCACCGGTGTGGCCTGACCCTCTGCGTCAAACAACGGCTCGAACCCATCGCCGCGCGCGTTCAACGGATACCACGTGGTCCGGCTGATCCCGGCAAGAGCCATCTGGCAGTAGTTGCGCAAAAAATGTCCGGGCGCGAGGTCTGCACCCTTTATGCCGAATTCGGTCACTTCGATATCGAGGTTCGCGGCCTTGGGGTGCTGGCGCAACACATTGATTTGACGCACAAGTTGCTCTGCCGGTGTGGTATAAGGGTGGATCGCCAGCGCATCCATATAGTCCGCCCCACCGGCATCCAGGATCGTCCCGATGTATTGCACCGGGATCGAATGGGTCGCACCGCCCAAAATGCGCACATCCGGGCGGACCTTGCGCACCGCCTCGGCGGTGGCCTTTAACAACGGCACGTAGGCCGCAGCCCTTTCAAGCGGGGCCATGTTGCGGATGGGCCCGTTGACGAAATTTACGCCGTTGAATTCATTCCCAACCTCAATACTGTGCAGCGCCGGGAACCGCGCTGCCAATGCCGCCGCAAAATTGCCAAAGGCGGCAATACCCTGTGCGCTTGTCGGGGTCCTGCCATCGTCGTATAGCGGATTGCCCCAGTTGACCACGGCGCTAAAGCCGATCCCCGCCTCTTGCAGGTCATCGCCAAAGATCGCCCGGGAATCGCTAAAGTCATAGATGCCGGGCGTTGTTTCGATCCGCGACCACGCGCTGCCATCGCGCAAATCGGTGACCCCGATGGCTTGGGTAAAGGGCAGCGTCGTGCTGGTGCGCCCCTGAGAGAAATTGGACGCCGCCCCGATGAGAGGGCCTTTTGGGTCTGACATGGCTGCTCCTGACGCCACGCTTAGCACAGCGGCGATGATCCACATGGAATGGCCGCAGCTGAATATCAGGTCGGTTCGTCTCATAGGCGTTGCTTCCCTTCCAGGTTCCGCCAAACCAAGCCGTCTTCACCATCACGCCATCGTTCGGCGGATGGATATCTGGATAGTCCTTCCATAACATTTCAGCAACGTGCGCTGCATCCGGCGTTGTTTAACCGTTCAGCAGATCAAGCAGCGCCCGGTGCAATTGCGGTGTCGCCGCCGACACCACCGCCCCCCCCGATGACAGACCCAACCCGTTGCCCTGCCAATCCGATACAATCCCACCCGCAGCGCCCACAACCGCAGTCAGCGCCAGATAATCGTAAGGCTTTAGGTCATAGTCAACGACCGCATCGATATGCCCTGCGGCCAACAACGCGTGCGGATAGCAATCATACCCAAACCTGCGCGTTTTGCCCGCCTGCACTAACCTTGAAAAGATATCCGGGTGGTGCGCAAACAGCTTTTCACCCTCGTTGATGTAAAGCGTGCAGTCATCAATGTCTTGTTGGCCCGACACCGCGATAGGCTGGCCGTTGCAGGTGGCCGGGTGCCCGACCCCACCGCAATACAGCTCTTGAAAGAACGGCATCGAAATGACCCCCGCCATCGGCACGCCTTGTTCCAGATAGGCCATCAACATCCCAAACAACGGATTGCCCGAGATAAACGACCGCGTCCCATCGATGGGGTCGATCACCCAAAGATTGCCCGTCAGGTCGCCATCAACGCCGCTTTCTTCACCAAATATCGCGTCATTTGGGTACGCCTGCGCAATCGCTTGCTTCAGTTCGCGTTCTATCATCTGGTCAACAACCGTGACGGGGCTTTGGTCATCCTTGAACGCCACATCGTTGTGTTGACGAAAATACGTCCGGGCCGTTTTGCCGGCCGCGCGCGCGAACGCAGCACCATCCTCCAAGATTTGCGCGATACGGGCGTGTGTTGCGGGCGTGGCAATGGGGTGGGTCACGTCGTCTTCTCCTCATGGTGCGGGGCTGGCGCAATGCGCTAAACCACGACGGTCACGCCGCCCTTTTCAAATGGTGCGGTTTGGTCCGGTGAAACCCGGCTGTCGGTCACCAGCGTGTTGATCTGACCGGGGGCGCAAAATTGCACGCGGCTGGTGTCGCCCAGTTTGCTTCGGTCGCAAAGTAGAACCACCTCGGCGGCCTGGCCTACCATCGTCCGGGCGACTTCGGCCTCGCTGAATTCATACGAAAACGCGCCCTGTGTGGCGCTGACGGCGACGGGCGCGATAAACACCTGATCCACGTTAAATCGGGCGATCTCCGATAGGGTCATCTCGCCGTAGGTCGCAGGCACGTCTGATACGATTTGGCCCCCTAACAAGATCAGATCAATGTCGGACCCCGCCGCGCGAATGGTCTGCGCGATATCGATCGAATTGGTCACGACCATGATCCCCGACAGTTTGGCCAGAACATCGCCAAATACGGTTGTCGTGGTGCCCGCATCCACCATGATGGACGACCCGGGCCGGATCAGCGACACCGCTTTGCGCGCGATATCCTGTTTTGCCCTGTGGTGGGCGCCTTTGCGCACCTCAAACGGGGCCTCGCTGTCATTGGGTGGCAACACGGCACCCCCATGCACCCGGTTCACCAACCCGTTGGTTTCAAGGTCTAGCAAATCGCGTCGCACCGTTTCGCGCGAAACATTAAGCAAATCCGCCAGTTCGTTCGCGTTGACCTGCTGGCTGCTTTTCAAGAGCGTTAAAATACGCTGATGGCGTTCCTGAGACCACATGCCTTAACCCTTCTTCGGTGTCTGCGGGGTCCGCGACAGCAGCTTCAACATCATTTTCATCACGCCCAACGCCACACAAACAACAGCCATAACGCAGGTTGAAAACGCCGCCGCCTGCGATGTCAGCCCCGCATCATCCAACCGCATGATCGTCACCGCCGCCACGTCAAGCTTGGCCGTGGTCAGGAACACCACCGCCGAAAGCGTCACCATGGAACGCATGAACAAGAAAAAGAACACAGCCACCAACATGGGCGCCACAAACGGGGCCACAACGGTCACAGCTGTGCGCCCGAACCCCGCGCCCAAGGTTGACGCTGCTTCTTCAAGGGCCGCAGGGAATTGGCGAAAGCCTGTCATCACTGTCAAAAAGGCCTGCGTGTGATAGTGGTAAAAATTGATCACCGCGATCAATGTCGCCGTCCCATACAGCAAATATAGTGGCGTTGCGGTCGAATTGAACGTCAAGATATACGCCAAGCCCAGTACGATACCCGGCACCGCCGCAGGCATGGCCGCCAGCACCTGAAGCGTCTGCGCCAGACCGCCCGACAGTTTGCGCAGCCCCATAGCCATGATGAAAATCAGGAACGTCCCGCCCGCCGCAGCACCAACAGAAATGGCGATGGTGATCCACAGCGACGCGTACCCCCCCGCCAGCGTGATGTTGAAATGTTTGAACGTCAGGTCGTGATTGTAGGGCCATAGTTTGACGAAACTGGCGTAAATCACGATGCCGATGACCGACAGGATCGCCGCGACCACCACAAAACATGCAGTCGCCATCGGCACATCTCGGATCGCATAAAACCGCGGCACAAAGGTCTGCACGTTGGTGGCATGACGGCCCTGTTGCCGTTTCATGGATTGCCGTTCGATCACGTAAGAAATGACCGTCGGCAGCAGCAGCATGATCCCCACAACCGCCCCCATGTTGAAATTCCGCAAACCGATGACTTGGGTGTAAATTTCGGTGGCCAGCACCGAATAATCACCGCCAATGACCGCAGCATTGCCAAAATCTGTGATGGTGATGATGAACACAACAAAGGCGCTGTTCAAAAGCGCGAACACGATGGCGGGCAATGTCAGGTCACGAAACTGCCGCAGTGGTTTGGCCCCGATCACCTCGGCGGCCTCATAGGTGCGGGCGTCCAGCAAAACCAGTGACGCGCCTATGATCATGACGGCCTGAGGCAACGCATAAAGCGTATTGGCGATCAACAGCCCCCAAAAACCGTAAATCTCAAGCTCAATGCCGATGGCCCGGCTGATCAGCCCGTTGCGGCCCAGTAGAAAGATCAACCCAAGTGCCTGTACCAGTGATGGCGCCAGCAGCGGCAAGACAATCGCCCCCCGGATCAACCATTTGCCCCGAAAGGCGCACCGGTGCAGCCCATGCGCGATAATAAACCCCAGAAACACGCTCAGGGCCGTGGTGGCGGCGCCCATTGTCATCGAATGTTGCGTCGCGCGCCAAAATCCCTTTGACCCTAAAACCTCGGCATAATTCCCCAGCCCATAGGTGCCGTCTGGCGTGGTGATGGAACGTAGGAAAACGATGCTCATGGGGTATAGGAAAAACAGCGCCAGCCCGATCAGCGGGATAATCACGCAAGCCGCGACCAAGATTTTGTCACCATCGACCCGCGTGCTACGCACCGTTGGTGATATATCCGCCGCCCCTGATGTCATGCCGCCACCCAAACACAGTGCGTCGCGGCGAGGGTCATCGTTGCGGTGTCGCCTTCGCGCAGGCCCAAAGACCCGCTCGTTTCGATGGTCAACGCGCCCAATGGGCCGTCCACTTTGTAGCGCGTCAGGTTACCCAAAAAGCTGACCGCGCGGATGATCACATTGCCGCTTGGGTCGGCGGTGATCTGGATATTTTCGGGCCGGATGCAGGCGTCAAAATCGGCATCCGGGGCGGATGGACGGTGTGACAAAAGCGCCGGCATTTCCCGGCGGATCACCGCCGTTGGCACCAGATTACTAACCCCCATGAAATCTGCCACAAAACGGGTTGCGGGACGGTGGTACAGATCTTCGGGTGTGCCCGATTGCACGACCACACCGTGGTTCATGCAAATGATCTTATCCGCTAGCGCCAGCGCCTCTTCTTGGTCGTGGGTCACCATCAACGTCGGAATACCCAACGTGCGCTGCAATTGCCGGATCTCGTCACGTAGACTGCCGCGCACTTTGGCATCCAACGCCGACAGTGGTTCATCCAACAATAAAACCCGCGGATCGACGGCAATCGCGCGCGCCAATGCGATACGCTGCTGTTGCCCCCCCGACAATTGCCCGGGAAATTTGTCGGCTAGGTGCGGCAGCTTGATAATATCCAACAGCTCCGTGACCCGCGCAGTTATGTCAGATAGCGCCCTATGCCGGATTTTCAGACCGTACCCGATATTTTCTGCGACCGTCATATTGGGGAACAACGAATACGATTGAAACACGATGCCAAACCCACGTTTGCGCGTTGGCAGGTCCGTGAGGGTCTGGTTTTCGAGGGTCACCGCGCCCGCGTCGATATCCGTCAGCCCCGCGATCAACCTAAGTAATGTTGTTTTACCGCAGCCACTTGGCCCCAGAAGGCAAACAAATTCGCCTTGCTCAATGGAAATAGAAACATCATCCAAGGCAGTGAACGTCCCATATTTTTTGGTCACGTTGCTGACAGTCAAATACATGCCGTTGGCCCCCGGTCGGTGATGGTCAAAACACCGCTTTGGGCGGGTCGTTTGATTGAATGTGCACGGTGACGGGTCGCACGGTGACGCGCGCGACCCGTCTTGGGTTTCAGCGCCCGAGCTTTTCGCGCCATTCGGCTTTGATCTCGGTTTGGCGACCCGCCGATTCAATGAAATCAACAGGGGCCAGAACCGTCGAGATATCAGACGGCAACCCCGCATTGATCGCAGATGCAGACGCTTCGGCGCCCGCGACAGTCACCAGTGCTTTGTATTCCCCAAAAAGGGCGATTGTTTCGTCTGACATCGTCCATTCAAGGAACTGTTTGGCGGCGTCTTGGTTGTCGCTGCTGGACAAAATGCCTGATGCTTCCAGCTCGTAGCCGACGCCTTCGGTCGGGAACACCATGGCTAGCGGATAGCCTTCTTCGATGGATTGCATCGCCGTGAACGCAAGCGAAATGCCAACCGTGTATTCACCGGTGCGCGCAGATTTACACGGCTTTGAGCCCGAAGACGTGTATTGCGCCATATTCGGGTCAATCGCCTCCAAGGTCTTCCAACCCTCTTCGACGCCCTGCCCCTGCAAAACCGCGTTCACGTGCAAATAACCGGTGCCCGATTCATTCGGATCTGGCATCAGGATTTCGCCTTTGAACTCTGGCGCGGCCAGATCTGCCCAGCTGGTCGGCATTGGCAGACCTTTGTCTTGCAGGCGCGCAGTGTTCACGCAGAACGCCCCCATATATCCGATTTGCGCGAACCACCGGCCGTCTGCGTCGCGAAATTCTGGTGCGAGCGTCTCAGCCCCCGCAATATCAACAGGTTCCAGCAATTCCAGCACCTGCGGATCCATCATTGCCGTCACAGCCCAGCCCCAGATCACATCCGCCTGTGGGTTGCCCGCTTCGGCCAGCAATCTTGCGCCAAGCTTGCCCGTCGACAATCGCAACACATCAATTTCAAGATCCGGCATCGCAGCTTTGGCGGCGTCCAGATAGATCGCGATCTCTTCTTCTTCGAGCGCGCTATACACCGTCAGCGGCTCTGCAAACGCCAAAGATCCCGCGCACAGCGCGACAATAGATGCGGCGGTTATGGTTGTTTTATTCATCATCATTAGGTCCCTGTTTCAAAATTGTTGAGCGCTTTTTTATTTTAGAAAACGCCACATTCCTGTGTCAGAACCGGCGCCATCTTTTGTTTTATTGCCCCGAATCATGCGCGGATTTTGGGATATTTAAGGATTAGTGGCATTTTGTGGTTTTGCATAGAATGCACACCAACAATTGCCGACGACCCGCATCTTGTGCCCATAAATTCAGCCTGGGTTCAAAAGCCGGTGTCGTCTGCGCCTCAGGCATAACAGCATGGCGTGTGTTGAAAATTGGCACTATCTACGGTGAAAAACACCGTTGTCCGGCAAGATTTCTCAGCCGGACAACAACGTTAATACGCGCAATTTTGTGGTAGGGTCAGGCCTGCGGTTTACGACGCGCTGGCGTCTGTCATGCGCAACACATCAAACACCCGCATTAGGTTGCGGCCTTATGCAACGGTGTTGTCAAAGAATGGAAGCAGCCCCGTTTGCGGATGACAATTTAGATATTCGCACCGGACGTCATCATTCAGGACGTAAATCTCGTGGTAGGTCAAAAGCTCTAGGTTTTCTTGGTACTTTTTACGTTCGGCCAACGCGCGGGTATAAATCGCCAAATGGGTCGGGTGATCATGCGCCCATTTTTCCAAATGCCCGTAGGTGCGGAAAATCCCCAACGAATAGGCTTCTTTCTCTTCGGCGCCCGTATCATCAAGGCAAATAACCTGGCGCAAGCTACAGCACCCGGTTTCTTCTGGGTTGCCGCGCAGGAAATCCATGCCCTTGTCCAGCTTTGGCTTGAGGTTCGTCTCATAACTATCCAGCTGCTCGGGGCCACAATTGTGCCAGGTCACGCCAGACCGGATGACGCACATGTTGTCGGGGATATTGTTCACCACGATGCGTTTCCCAACCGTGTCGCGGGTTGGGTCGAACGCCAGTTCGCTGGGCGCGCTTGGGCTAAAGTCATCATACCCAGACGCGGTGAACCGGTCACGGGCAGCCCCCCAATATCCACTTTCGCCCATTGGGCTGATCTTGGTCATCGGGCACGCCGACACGCCGCGAATATATTCTTTAAATACATTGGTTTCGCGGTAGGCCGGCGGCACTGAAAAGCTCTCGACCCAAATGCCATGGGCCAGTGTCGCAGGGTCTTGCGCCGCCCACCACGTGTTGAATTTGGCTTGCCACGTGGCGAATGCGGCCTCGTCTTGCCAATACAAAACCGTAAGAACGGTCTGAAACCCCTGATCGTCGCGAAAGACTGCTTGGTCATGGTGAAGCGGCGTGCCCGCGTGCCCAAACATATCCGCGACGGTGGCCTTGCACTGCGATACGACATTTTCCGCGTCCGCTGCGTATTGGCAGCCCAGCACCAGCATTCGAATACGGTCAACAGATGCATCAACCCGTGACGAATACCGTTGGATCGCGGCCTGATGGCCTTCGGGCTTTTGCATCGGATAGATGCGTTCAGGCGAATCAGATGTCATTGGCTTACCTTGTATTTTCGCGCCAAACTTGCCACGAAGCCCGGTGGCTTTCAATATTTGGAATAATATTCCGCATTGCGGAACATGCGTGCAACATGTCGTGAATACACCTGTTTTTAACGCCCCATGCTGGCAATTTGGCCCTGAATGTTCCGTTGCGTTGCCTAAATTTCGATCACAAATTCGGGATAATTGCGCATCATCCGTCCAAACCCGCAAAAGCCATCTGCAAATCCATCCGCTGGCGATTTCGATATTCCATAATGCGGAACCATGTTCTATATAATTAAAGACCGCGATTGATCGTACAAATAGGTGGGTGTCATCCTGTTTTGTTAAAAATTGACATGTCAAACACGCCAAAGACCGCCCCCGCGGACTAGATACACAAGGAACTCGCCTGATGCTGCCACTCACTGGAAAACGCGTAATCGAATTTTGCGAAGTCGCAGCGGGCCCGTTTTGCGGCATGCTTTTGGCCGATATGGGCGCCGAAGTGATCAAGGTGGAACGCGCGCAGGGCGACGCAATGCGCATGTGGCCGCCGATCAATGACGGCTATTCCGAAAATTTCGCGTCGATCAACCGCGGCAAGAAATCTGTCGTGCTGGACCTGAAATCAGACGATGGCATTGCCGCAGCCAAGGCGTTGATTTTATCGGCTGATGTCGTGATCGAGAACTTCCGGCCCGGCGTCATGGAGCGCAACGGCATCGATTTCACCACCATGAACCCGCTGAAACCCGCATTGATCTATTGTTCAATCTCCGCGTTTGGGCAAAGCGGCCCACGTTCGCGGGAAGGCGGGTTTGATTTGACCATGCAGGCGATGGCCGGCGTCATGAGCGTTACCGGCGAGCCGGGCGGTGCCCCGGTGAAATGCGGCGTGCCTTTGTGCGATTTCGTGTCGGGCCTGTACGGATCCTACGCAGCTGCCGCAGGGTTGCTGGAGGTCGCGCAAACCGGTCAGGGCAAACATATCGATGTCGCGATGTTGGGGGCCACATTGGCGATTGCCGCATTGCAAACCAGTGAATATTTCGGCACCGGGAAAGACCCGCGCAAGCTGGGCTCGGCACATCCGCGCAACGCGCCCTACCAAGCGTTTGAGGCCTCTGACGGGTATTTCGGCATGGCTGCGGGCAACAACAAGCTTTGGAAATCTGTATGTGATGTGGTGGGAATGCCCGAGCTGTTTGAGCAAGATCGGTTCATCAACCCCAGCATGCGCGCCGCCAACCAAACCGAGCTTCTTGAGCTGCTAACAGAGGTTTTCGTGACCAAACCCGCCGCCCATTGGTTGGATGCCTTCGCCAAAGCAGGCGTGCCCAGCAGCCCGATCAACACCTATTCGCAAGCGCTCAATGATCCGCAGGTGCACCATATGGGCTGGGTTCAGGATATGACCTTGCCGGGCGGGCGCGAGACGCAAACCTTTGGGTCGCCGTTGCGGTTTAATGACGTGCAAACCCCGATCACGACACCACCGCCTGTGTTGGGGGAACACACAAATCAGCTGCTGTCAGAGCTTGGGCTTGCCCCAGATACTGATGAAAGTGCGGCCTAACATATGCCCATCAAGACCAATATTTCACAGGGCCACCTGTCTATCACGCTGGCCAGCCCCGACACATCAAACGCCCTAAGCCCCGATATGGTCGAGGCGTTGATCGACGCATTCACCGACTCGCGCGACGTGCGGTCCTGCACCATCCACGGTGAGGGGCGTAACTTTTGTGCGGGGTTTGATTTGTCGGATATTGATGTCTTGTCAGATGGTGATTTGTTGCATCGGTTCTTGCGCATTGAAACCATGTTGCAAATGGTTCACCACGCGCCTTTCCCGGTGATGGCCATGTGCCACGGGCATGTGGTCGGCGCGGGCGCTGATCTGGTTGCTGCGTGTTGGAAACGGGTCGCCGACCCTTCGGCAAAGTTCAAAATGCCGGGGTGGAATTTCGAACTGGCGCTTGGCACGCGGCGTTTGGCGCGCCTGATCGGGTCTGAGACCGCGCGCGACATGTTGATTGACACCCGCAGCGTGATGGCCAATGAAGCCTTCAATATTGGGCTCACGTCGGCGACTGTCACGCAGGAAAATTGGGCATATGAAGTCAAAAAACAGATTGAACGCAGCCGCGCTTTGCCGGAATTTGCGTTGTCATCAATGTTTGATTTGACCCTGCCGGACACGCGCGATCAAGATATCGCAGCGATCGTCGCAACCGCAGGGCGGCCCGGCCTGAAAGACCGGATCAAGACCTATGCGGCGACTGTTGCGAAAGCGCGCAAAAAGAAAGGTGACTGAATGCCAGATATGATGGATGAATTTCGTGGCATGCATGATTTGGGCGGCCTCATAATGCTGCCTTTGGATCAATCCGAGCACGACTATGACCCGTGGGAAAAACGCGTGCATGCGGTGCGTGAACTGCTGGCGCAAAAAGGGCTGCTGCGGGTAGACGAGCTGCGCCGCACCGTCGAAGGCATGGGCGAAGATAAATACAAACGTCTAAGCTATTACGAACAGTGGGTCTGGGCGATGTCGCAGGTGATGATCGAACGGGGTGTGTTCACTGACCATGAGTTTGCCCAACGTATCGCTAAGATAAAGGCAGGCCAAGGTGCCTAAATTCCAGCCCCAAGATACGGTGACGATTGCGCAGGGGTTTCCCATCGGCCATTGCCGTACGCCATGGTATGCGCGCGGGAAAAGCGGCATGATAGAACGCTACTGCGGCAGCTTTGCCAACCCAGAAGAATTGGCCTACCGCCGGGATGGGTTGCCCGCCGTGCCACTATACCGCGTGCGCATCGCCATCGCGGACATTTGGCCCGAGGACAGCACCCAGACAGACGACACACTCGAAGTAGAAGTGTTTGAACATTGGCTGCAGCCAGCCGGATCAGCAAACGGACAATAAGCCATGCATGACCACCATCACCCCCACCCCAACCAGCCTGACGAAGAAGACGGTCCCATGACGGAATTCCGTCTGATGGAGATCGCGCTGCGCGAGTTGTTGATCGAAAAAGAGGTGCTGACGCAGGCGGACCTAAACCAGTTGTACCTCAAAATGGACGACCGTGGCCCGCATACCGGCGCCGCGATGATCGCCAAGGCGTGGATCGACCCTGACTACCACCAGCTGATGCGCACCGATGCCAGCCAAGCCGCCCGCGAGATCGGGCTCGACCCCACGTGGCTGAACCTGATCGTGGTTGAGAACACCGAAAAGCTGCATAATGTCGTCGTGTGCACCTTGTGTTCGTGTTATCCGTGGCCGCTCTTGGGGCTGCCGCCGGATTGGTACAAAAGCCGCAGTTACCGTGCCAATGTCGTACGTATGCCACGCGCCGTTCTGGCCGAATTCGGCACCGAATTGCCCGACACCGTCGAGGTGCGGGTGCATGACAGTTCAGCCGACATGCGGTATCTGGTGATGCCGATGCGGCCAGCGGGCACCGAAGGCTGGAACGAGACGCAATTGGCAAAGCTGATCACACGCGACAGCATGATCGGGGTGACACAGGCGCTCCCCGCATGAGCGATCTCAACACGCGCAGCGCGACCGAGTTGCGCACCCTGATCGCCACGCGCCAGGTGTCCCCGGTGGATGTGTTGCACGATTGCCAAGCCGCGATTGAGGCGCAAAATGGCACGATCAATGCCGTCGTCACCACCAGCTTTGAAACCGCAAAGCACGCCGCGATCCGTGCCGAGGCACAGGTATTGGCGGGCGATGATCTGGGCCCCCTGCATGGTCTGCCCGTGCTGATAAAAGATCTGGCCGATACGGCTGGCATCCGCACGACCTATGGCAGCAAACATTTCGCAGACCATGTGCCCGAGACTGACGCGCTGGTCGTGGCCAAACTAAAAGCCGCGGGGGCGATTGTCATCGGCAAGACAAACACACCCGAATTCGGCGCCGGGGCGAACACGTCAAACATGGTGTTTGGCGCGACAGGAAACCCGTTTGACCCGTCGCTCACCAGCGGTGGGTCGTCTGGCGGGTCGGCCGCGGCGCTTGCCTGCGACATGGCACCGCTTGCGTCCGGGTCCGACCTGGGCGGGTCCTTGCGGATCCCCGCGTCTTTTTGCAGCGTCGTTGGTATGCGCCCGTCGCCCGGGATGGTGCCGTCAAACACCCATGTGTCGGGGTTCTCGCCGCTTTGGACAGACGGCCCGATGGCGCGCACCGTGCAAGATCTGGCGCTGATGCTGTCGGCGATTTCGGGCTTTGATGCCCGCGACCCGCTGTCCACGCCCGCATCAACGTTTGACTTTGAGGCGTTCCAAAAACCAATGGATCTTGCGCAGCTTAGGGTCGGGTTTTCCACCGACCTAGGGGCGGCCCTTGTTGACCACGACATTCGCGCGTTGTTTGAGACCCGCAAAACCGCAATCGCATCGCATTTCGCACAAGCTGGGGATCTAGATCTGGATCTGTCCGCAGCGACAGAGGTGTTCAAAATCCTGCGGGCCGAAAGCCTGTATGCTGCCTACGGCGATTTGGTGAACAGCCACGGCGATGAGATCGGGGCAAATGTCACCGCAAATATTCGCGCGGCTGAAAACTACACCCTGACCCAAACCGCGCAGGCCGATGCCGTCCATACGCAAATCTACCGCCGGTTTCAGGCCCTGTTTGACGATATCGATGTGTTGGTTTGCCCTGCTACGGCCGTGTCGCCGTTTCCGGTGGGTGAAAACCACCCGCGCACGATCAACGGGCAGGCGTTGGACGGGTATTATGCGTGGTATGCGATCACTTGGGCGCTGTCGTTGGTCGGATGTCCGATTGTGACCATTCCCTGTGGGCTGGATCACAATGGCATGCCCTTTGGGATCCAACTGGTCGGGCGCAGGCACAGCGACCTTGCGTTAACGCGGGTGGCATTTGCCCTTGAACCAGCGCTTCAGCGCCAAGGGCTGGGGCGCGCGCACCCGCCCCTAGCGTTGCCCTAACGTCGACCAGATCATCTGCGTGCAACCCAAACCGGTTGATATCCTTTCGGCGTATTCAATCAACTGAGGCGCCAGATCTGTCAGCTGTTTTTCAGACACGCGGCTGCCGGGCGCCGACACGCCAATGGCACCATCCACACGCCCCATAGCACAAGATATCGGCGCACTAATCCCGATGACATCCTTGCGCCATTCCCCTCGGTTTATCGCATATCGTTGCTGCCGGATCGTACGGGCCTGTGCCAAAAACGCATCCGCATGGATGATCGTCTTTTGTGTGTGGGCCGCGGCACCGGCAATCACATCGTTGATGACATCATCGTTTTGGTAGGCCAACATAACCTTACCCGTCGCAGTGCAATATGCAGGTGCCCGCCCGCCCAGTTGGGTGTAGGCGCGCACGGGCTCGCGGCTTTCGATCTTGTCAATATACAGGACTTCGCCCGCGTATAGTTCCGACAAATGCACCGCCTCGCCCGTCGCATCAGCCAACATCTGCATGTAGGGCCGCGCCACATCACGCATGTTCACGCGCGATATAATTTGGCTGCCCAATTCCCACACCTTCAACGATGCGGTGTACTGGGTTTCGTCGGGTTTGCGGACGTATCCCAGCGTCATCAACGTTTGCAACAACCGGTGGACATTGCTTTTGCCCAAGTCGGTCTTGTTGGCCAGTTCGGTGATCCCCATCGGCGCGTTGTTCTGGGCCAAAATTTCCAAAAGGCCGAACGCTTTAACGACTGCTTTATCCACGCGATTTACCCACAAATAATCGGACCCTTAGCTAGCGGGCCTTTTGTGAATTTGTCAATCTTAACAGTGGCAGATTCGCGCACGCCAAATGCAGCATTCGCCTTGCGGCAAACACCTCACTTGGGGGCCGTCCGGTGCGTCATAACCAGACGGTGCTATGGGGGATCATCCTTTTGGGTTATGCGATTTGCGTACCACTCAGCTTGGTCTCGATGGCGGCTGCGACGCTAAAGGCCAATGCGTCTTGATGCCGGGGCGCGATAACCTGAAGCCCGAACGGCATGCCTTTGTGGTCCATCCCGGCCGGAACCGACACAATCGGGCACCCCATCAATGACAAGGCCCACGTCACCGCATACCACGCCACATAATCCACAACCGGTTCGCCGTTGATTTGATCAGGGAAGGGTTGGTCCACCGGGAACGGCGACACCGCAGTCGATGGGCAAATCAGGATGTCGTAGGTGTCGAACAGCTTTTGGAACTCTTTGAAAATGACGGTGTGCGCGGCGTTTGCCTTGGCGGTTTCCACAAAGGTCAGGCTGTCTGCCAACGATAGGTTGTTACGGACGTTATCGCCCAGTTTGTCGCCGTGTTGCTCTTTTAACCCGTGGGCGGTGGCATAGACATCCATCACCCGAATGGTTTTGAAAATCTCAGGGGCGGGCGACAAATCGGGCGCAATGGTGCCGGTTTGGGCAAAATCCGGCGACAAGGTTGCAACTAGCGCGTCGAAGGTTTTGCGAATGCCGTGGTCCAACGTGGCCAACCCAAGATCTGCCGACACGCCCACCTTGAGCCCGTCAAGCGCCACAGGCGTCAGCCCCGTGGGCGCAGATAAAGGCGCCGCGCGGGGATCGTCAGGCGTGTATCCTTCTATCGCTGTCATGCAAAGGGCCGCATCCGCGACCGAACGCGCCATTGGGCCTTCGGTCCACAATGGCGAATGCCCGATAGCTAAATCCCCACACGGCACCCGCCCCGGCGTTGGCCGCATCCCGACGATGCCGCAAAACGAGGCCGGTATGCGCAAACTGCCGCCAAAATCAGACCCAATCGCCAACGGCGCCATCCCGCAGGCCACCGCAACTGCCGACCCACCCGAAGACCCCCCGCAGGTGAGGTCGGTGTTATCTGGGTTCCGCGTGGCGCCATACACCTTGTTGAAGGTGTTCGCCCCTGTGCCAAATTCCGGGGTGTTCGTTTTGCCCAAAATAATGGCCCCCGCCTGACGCAGCTTTGTGATGATGCCAGCGTCGGTTTCGGGGATGTGCCCTTGGAAACACAGCGACCCGTAGGTGGTGGTCAAACCTTCGGTATCGATCAGATCTTTGATCAACACGGGCAATCCAAACAATACCGGCAAATCCGCAAGCGTGGGGCGTATGCTGTCCATTTGTGCGGCTTGCGCGCGGGCACTGTCATAGCAGGTCGCGACCACGGCATTGACCTGCGGATTGCGATCTTCGATCCGCGCGATGCAGCTCTCGAGCAGGGCGCTGACGGTCAAAGACCCGTCTGCAATTTGGCGCCGCGCATCAACGGCGGATAGGTCGCAAGGGTCTGTCATGGGGTTTCCTTCGTCAGTCCGGGCGCGGGTGGGTCGCGCGATAATTCTCGGAGAGTACAAGTGACCGGAAGCGCCGCCAATGCCCGTGCAACATGTGTTGGCGTGACATGAATGACCCGTTCTGCGCCGTACGTCTGCGCATGCGCGCCCGCATCCAGTTCAACCTGCGCCTCTCCTGACAGGGTCAAAACATCACCCCGGTCAAAGTCGAAGAACATCAAGGACACCCGAGAGTCCAGCAAGATATTACCGATGGTATTAAAGAACTTATTGCCATCATAATCGGGGATCACAAGGCGGCCGTCCTTGGCCACATGCACAAACCCCGGACGCCCGCCGCGATGGTTCACATCAACACCCGCGCGCCGATCCGCGCCAATTTGCGGCGCACGGGATGCGATAAAACACGTGTCAGCCGCATTTATCTGGGCGATATCGCGGTCATTCAGATGACGGCCTTCAGACAGATCTGCGGCGGGGGCCGCTGCACGCAGGTCATCGCGCACGTGAATGTAACGCGGGCAATTGCCAAAGCTCTGATCTACGGCGATCCACAGGGTATCGACCTCAACCTGCGCTATGGTGCCGTTCAGCCGGTTGCGGCGCTTGGTCTCAAACTCAATGCCAACGACGCTGACTTTGGCACCGACGGTCAAATCAAGGTCTGGCCGTTCAAACGCGGTGGGCCGCGACGTGATGCACAACATCCCCGGCGACGGCGACGTCATAAACCCCTGAGGCCCGCTGCGCAGAAACGGCCAAGGGTGCCCGGCAGTGTCAAGCGCGCTCAGAACAACCAGCTGTTGGTCCGCAAAGAACGCGCGGTGTTGGTCTGGCATGTGGTCGCGAATAACAACGCTGCCCCGGTCTCGCATACGATCTGCGACACCAAGGGCATTGTGCATTTGTTTTTCGCCGTCATGCCAGACGTCACGCAGGGATTTAGGACCGTGGGATGTCAACGAACCCGTCCAGAGCTTCGACAGACACCAACCATTTCAAGATGTTGGGGTAAGGTGCAAGATCAAGCTCGCCTTCGTTCGAAACCGCAACATACGAATAGCAGGCCACATCCGCCAACGTGGCCCGGTCACCGACAAGCCACGTGCGATCTGCAAGATGTGCCTCCATCAGGTCGAACAGTTTCTTGCTCATCGCGGCGGCGGCGTCATGGTCGCCGGGCATTTTGAACAGCTTGATCAGGCGCGCCATGTTCGGGCCCCGAAACATCACACCCGCGGCGATTGCGAACCATTCGTCAACTTCGGCCAGTTGCTGCGTGTCGGTTGGCATCCAACCTTTGCCTGCCGCGTGCGTGCGTTCGAGGTGTTGGATGATGGCGATGGAATCGCGCACAGTCGCGTCGCCATCGACAAGCGTTGGCACCTGACCCAGCGGATTGATCGCAAGGTACTCAGCCCCCTGACGTTGGCCTTCCATCTCCATCACGGGGACCAAATTCAGGTCCACGCCCATCAAAGAGGCAGCGAGTCGCGCGCGGTGGCAGTGGCCAGACTTGGGAACATCATAAAGCGTGATTGCCATGCAGTTTCGTCCTTATTTGCAAAATGCTGAATTTTTCAGCCGTTATTTCAGGGGCTTGTCTAAAACTAGCGCATATCATTATTGACACACCAGTCCCCAATTTGAGAGGTTATCTGTGCGAAACTCAACAGATGGAAACATGAACGCACAGGACCACAATTGGGAAGACCTGCGTCTTGTCCTCGCGATCACGCAGGGCCAAGGGCTGTCGGGGGCGTCGCGTATCCTCTCGCTGCACCACGCAACCATTCTGCGGCGGTTGAATGCGTTTGAGCAACGGATGGGCGTTGTTTTGTTCCACCGGGGCGCGCGCGGATATGAACCCACAGAGGTGGGCGAAGAGCTGGGCCGCATGGCGTTGGCCATCGATCAGGACGTCGAAGATGCGTATCGCAGGCTGGCCGGTCAGGACCTGCGCCTATCGGGGACAATCAGGTTGGCGACCTCTGATTTCATCGCGCAAAGCCTTTTGTTGCCGGTCTTGCACAGCTTTCGCCAGCGCCAGCCCAGTATTGAGATTGAGGTGTCGGTTTCTCCGCAATTTGCATCGCTGACAAAACGCGACGCCGATGTGGCATTTCGGGCGGCCAGCACCCCGCCTGACAATCTGGTGGGTCGCAAAATCGCCAAATTGGGGTACGGAATTTACGTGCACGAAACCTTGCTCAATCAGTTCGGCATGCATGTGGGGCTAGAGCAGCTCGACTGGGTGGGTGACGATCACTCGATCTCTCATGTGACGACAAACCAGTGGCGCATGCGCGAATTTCCGAACGCCCGCGTGCGCACACGGTTTGACAGTCTCATCAGCAAATTCGGCGCGATCCGTCACGGGATGGGCATCGGGTTTCTGCCGCATTTTCTGGCCACGACGGACCCACACCTTGTCTGCCTCAAAAGCAGGCCGGACAAATGGACGTTGGATCTGTGGCTGCTGACCCACCCGGATTTACGCCAGATGAACCGGATCAAATCCTTTTTACGTTGTACCGAGGATGTGGTTACACAGCTTGATCTGTCGCAACTTGACGAAAATTCCCCACCCCTAAGCTTTTGAGAAAAAGTCCTTTAGGTGATCAATGAAAGCCAAGGTCGACCGCCGGTAGATATTGCGTTTCAGGCTAATGGCGCACAGGTTCAAGGGCCGGTGAGCCCCTTCAATCGGGACATATTGCACGCGGGTTCCATCATAGTTTCGTTGATTTTTGGGCATCAGGTTCAGGATCGAAAACCCAAGTTCGTTGCCCACAAAAGACCGTATCGTCTCAAACGAAGCCACGGGCACCGTGCGCTGAACCTGCAGGCCCTGACTGGTGAACAGCGAGAAAAAATAGCTGCTGGAATGGGGCAGATCAAGATACACAAACGGCTCTTGCTGCATCTCCTTTAACGGCACGGCGGGTTTGCCTGCGAACCGGTGCCCAACCGGCAAGATCAGCTGCGGCGGGAAGCTGGCGAAATAGTCGATGCGGTAGTCTTGCGGCAGATCCAGATCAAATGTCAGGCCCAATTCGTACCGACCTGAATCGATCGCGTCGAACACCTCTTGTTGGTTGCCTATCATCATGTCCACATGCGTATTGGGGTATTTCTCTTGGAACAAACGGGTGACGGAAGCCATATAAACCGGCGCGATATTGACGAAACACGCCACCCGGATATCGCCCGTGACCTCATTCACCACGCTGGTGGCCAAGGCCTCGAAATCGTTGGCATGGGCAAGGATACTGCGGGCTTCGCGCAACAATAGTTCGCCCGACGGCGTCAGGCGCACCCCGCTCGAGTTTCGGCGGAGAAACAACGACACGGAATACTGTTTTTCCAGCTGAATAATCGCGTTGGAAATCGAAGGCTGTGAGACATTCAAAACACGCGCGGCATTCGAGATCGACCCGTGGTCGGAGGCCGCTACAAAATAGGTAAGTTGGCGTAACGTGTACCTCATAGCTTTTCCCTATGGCCCCTGAACAAAGTTAATATTATGCAAATGCCCCAAGATTGCACCAGTCTTTCGCCGTGCGGTTGGTCTGGGGGACGTTCTGTCTGACTTTTGACTGCGCCTTTTGCGAAATAACGCGCCACCACAGGCGTGACACACTCAACAGGGATGCTTTGCATGAAACATATCACACTGGCCTCGGCCAAGGCAGCGCTGGTCGGCGTTGCCGCGCTCGCCGCAGTTCAGGCGGTTGCCGAAGATACCGTCGACATCATGGTGTCGCCCACAGGCACCGGCCCGTATTTGGCATGGGCCACGGTGCAAACCTATGCGCCGGACTTCCACGACAGCCTGCGCCCAGTCGCCGTTGAAACACCTGGGTTCGTCTACAACGTGCGTTACTTCGCATCCAACCCTGACCTGTGGAAAAACACATTGATCGGATCGGGTGAAGTCGTCGAATGGGCTGCGGCAAATGGTGTACCGCCGTTCTTTCCCGAACCACTGGAAGCGGCCAAAGATTTCCGGGTCATTGGGACCATGACCCAAAGTTCGAACCTCTTTGTTGCGACAGATCCTGAAATTCAGGGGCCCAGCGATTTTGAAGGCAAGCGCATCGCCACAGGTCTGCTGAGCCAGAACGAATGGGGTATGCACCAGCGTCTCATGGTCGAAGGTTTGGGCCTGATGGACAAGGTTGCCAGCTACAGCCCGCTTGGCCCGAATGCCAACGTCGAGGCCCTGCTGGATGGGCGTGCAGATGTGGGCACGGTTGTGTTGCACTCGGCGCTTGGGTTGAAAAACAACCTAGAGGCCGGACCGTTTAAGACCTTGGAAAGCTCTGGCCGCGACTGGCATTTCGTATCTATCGATCCGACAGATATCGAGGCCTATGTCGAAAAAACCGGGGCGCCGTTTATGGTGCGCGAACTACCTGCCAACACCATGAGCAACCAGCCAGAGCCGGTCACAACTGTGGGCAACAACGTGCTGCTAAGCGCCCACAAGGATTTTCCCGAAGAGATGGCGTATGAGTTCACCAAACTGTGGGTGACCATGGGTCCAACCGTGGCAAAATATAACGCCGTTGGTGGCATCTGGGATGCGGATTCCATCGCCAACATGGCGCGGACCAACCCAGAGCGGATCCACCCCGGTGCGATGCGCGCTTACAAAGAGCTGGGTCTCGTCAAATAATCTCCCCACTTGTCGGGCCTTTGCCTCTGCTTTGGCAGGGGCCCGATCTTTTTTCCAACCCGATTTATCTAACCCGGTGAGTACGCCACGTGACGACGCAACCTGACATCGACCTTCCAACCGACACCCCTTCCCCGTTGATCCTGCGCGGCCTGTTGGTGGCCGTCGCCATCGCGCTGATCGGCTACAGCTGTGCGACGGTCTGGGCCTCGCTGACGGGCGCGATGGAACACTATACCATCCACGTCTCGCTTATTTTCATGCTGGTGCTCGCCGAAGTCATGGTGGTGAAATATGCCACCAACCGGCTGCTGACGGTCTTTGCGGGGCTGCTGTTGATAGCCATCGCCGCATCGGGGCTGTATTTTATTGATCAGGCCAAAGTGCTTGAATTCTCGCAACCGTTCATCTCCTCCACCGACTTTGTGTTTGGCCTGCTTCTGGTCTTTGCAATCTTATCCGTAGCCTGGATCACATGGGGGCCGGCCCTTGCGTTGATCTGTATCGCCGCCGCCGCCTATTTTGCGTTTGGGCACATGTTGCCGGGCGATCTGGCCACCAGCCGTAAATACGACGCGAACCTGATCGTCAGCTATCTGGCAGGTATGGGCGGGCCGCGTGGTGTGCTGAACTATGCGCCCTTGTCGGCGGATGTGATCTTTTTGTTGCTGGTCTATGGCGGCACGCTGCATGGCACGCGGATCATCGATATGTTCGGCGAAATCGGAAACGCCATCGGCAATCTGTTTCGCGGCGGCGTGGCCTATTCGGCCACCACGGCCAGCCTGCTGATCGGCATGGTCACCGGGCAATCTGTTAGCAATATCGCGCTGTCCGGGTCGATGACCATCCCCACGATGACACGCACTGGGTTCACCCGCAACGAGGCGGGCGCCATCGAGGTTCTGGCCTCGACCGGCAGCCAGCTGTTGCCCCCCATCATGGGGCTTGGCGCGTTCCTGATGAGCGTGATTTTGGGAATTTCCTACATCGAAGTCGCCACGGCGGCGATTGTCCCTGCTATCTTGTATCTCTTTGCGGTGCTGTCGGGTATCGTCTGCCTGATCGCGGCGTCGCGCAAGATCCCGTTCAACCGCCAAGCGGTGGATTGGCGGCTCATCGGCTGGATCGCCCCGTCGTTTATTATCTCGTTCAGCGTGCTGATCACGCTGCTGCTCATGCGGTATTCCCCGCCGATGGGTGGCTTTTGGGGTATCGTTCTGGCCGTGGGCCTCAGCTACCTGCGCCCCAAAGAATACCGCCCAAATTGGCACAACCTTCTGGGTGGGTTCCTCGAAGGGGCATTGGCAGGCGCCAAGCTGACTGTAATCTTATCGGCCATCGGGATCATCGTGCAAATGCTGGTGACGACGGGCACAGGTCTGTCGTTGGGCCGGCTGATGATCGAAGCCTCCGCAGGGAACCTCGCGATTGGTCTGATCCTTGGCATGCTGGTGTCGCTGGTCATCGGGATGGGTCTGCCCACACCGGCGGCCTACGCGCTGATCGCGATTGTGGTGGTGCCATCCCTGATTGATCTGGGGATCGAACCGCTGGTGGCCAATTTCTATGGCTTTTACTTTGCGATCTTCTCGACCCTGTCGCCCCCGGTAGCGGTGGGCATCCTAACGGCCATCCGCATCTCAAACGGGACGTTTATGGGCACCGCATGGGAATGTTTCAAACTCGGAGGCGTGTGCTTTTTGCTGCCCTTCTTGTTTGTGGCTTTTCCCAATATCCTCGGCTTTCCGAACATCACGTTTGAAACCTTTGCCATGATTGGCGCTTATTTCTTTGCCACCATCATGCTGTCGGCGGCCACCTACGGGGCCATACCCGGCCGGTTGCTGGGCCGCGCCGAACGCCAGGTTATCGCTGTCGTTGGGCCGGTTGTGTTTGTTCTAACGCTCTTTGTGGACAGCATCGCACTGCACCTTGTGACGCCTATCTGCTTTATCTTGTGGATGATCTGGCACATCAAACAACGCCAGTTGGCACCCCCTACCCCTGCACACTAACCAAGGACGACCAAAATGAACGCTTCTGACCCTTCTGTGACCGACGTGATTGGGGCCCTCATCAACCGGGGGCGCGCAGCACAACGCCTGTTTGAACAGGGCGCAACACAGGAGCGGTACGACCTTGCCGCCACTGCGGTCGGGTGGGCGTTGTTGGACCCCACCCGCAACAAGGAACTGTCGGAAATGGCGGTGGCCAACACCGGCCTTGGGAATGTGGCGGATAAGATCACCAAGAACCACCGCAAGACGTTGGGCCTGTTGCGCGACGTCAAAGGCAAAAAGACCTGCGGTGTGCTGGCGCAAGATACCAAAATCGGGCTGACCGAAATTGCGCGCCCCATCGGGGTAATTGCGGCCATCGTGCCGTCGACCAACCCGGTGGCGACGCCGGTCAACAATACGATCAACGCGCTGAAATGCGGCAATGCGATTATTCTGGCCCCCTCGCCCAAGGGCGTCCGCGTGTGCGAAAAGCTCGTCGGGTATATCCATGCGGAACTGCGCAAACTAGACCTGCCCGTGGATCTGGTGCAATTGCTGCCCGCCCCCGCCGCCAAGGACAAGACCCAAGCCTTGATGGAAATGGCCGACCTGTTGGTGGTCACCGGCAGTCAGGACAACGTGCGCCGGGCCTATTCGTCGGGGACGCCGTGCATTGGTGTGGGGGCGGGCAATGCCACCGTGATCGTAGACGAAACCGCAGATCTGGCGGCGGCAGCCGATAAAATCGCAGCCTCCAAGAGCTTTGACAACGCCACGTCGTGTTCGTCGGAAAACGCGTTGGTTGTAGTGGATGCCATCTATGATGCGTTTGTCGCCGAATTGACGCGCGCGGGGGGGCGCATGCTCAGCGCGCCTGACCAGAACACCCTGAAATCGACGTTGTTTCAAGGCGGGCACCTGAACCGGCAGATCATCGCCCGTGATGTGACCCAAGTGATCGACGTGACCGGTGTTCACGTCGATGCGCCCACAACCGCGCGGTTTTTGATATTACCCGCAGAGGGGATCGGCGCGGACCACCCTGAATCTGGCGAGAAACTCTCGTTGGTGATCTCGCTTTACCGGGCAGCCGATTACGAAGGCGCGGTCGCAACGGCCGAGCGGATTTTGCAACATCAAGGTGCGGGGCATTCGATTGGTCTGCACAGCACCGATGCAGACCGGCCCGTGACCTTGGGGCTAAAGCTTCCCGTGTGCCGGGTGATCGTGAACCAGGCGCATACCTTTGCCACCGGCGGGTCATTTGAAAACGGGTTGCCGTTTTCACTGTCGATGGGCTGTGGGTCATGGGGCGGAAATTCGATTGATGAAAACCTCAATTACACCCATTTCATGAACACAACCAAGGTCGTGCGTCCGATCCCCGCGAATGAACCCGGCCTGCCCGATATCTTTCAAACCTATTGGGATGCGGTGGGGGCATGAACATGAATTTCGCGACCCCGCTGATCGCCGACCATTCGGTGCGCAGCCTGTTGGCAAAACGGGCCGACGAAACCCCCGATGCGCCATATTTAATTGATGAAACCGGCCAAACCCTAACCTACCGCGAGGCAGATGCCGGCGCCAGATCCGTGGCCGCCTTGATCGCCGCACAGGGCGTGCAACCGGGCCAAAGCGTCGCCTATGCCATGTCCAACGGGATAGACGCCGCCTTGGTGATTTTGGGTGCGCTCTATGGCGGGTACTTGACCGTTGCGGTGAATTTGGTCGCGGGGCAGGAAACTGTTTCTTATGTGTTGGATCATTCCAAATCCCGTCTGGTTTTGCACGATGAGGGCGCCAAAGAGCTGGTGACCTCGGCCTTGTCCGGGCAGGAAACCCCGCCGGAATTGCTGCAAATTGGCCCAGATGCTTTTATTCATAGCCCGATATCATACCCCGATATCGCCGCCAGCGCAGATGGCCTGTTGATGTACACCTCTGGCACCACGGGGCGACCCAAGGGCGTTGTGTTAACCCATGGCAATTTGCTGGCCGGGGGCGCAAACGCGGTTTTGGCGCATGTGCTAACGCCTGATGATCGGGCGCTGTGTGTCTTGCCGCTCTATCATATCAATGGGCTGTGTGTGAGCCTGTTAGGGTCGCTTGTGTCTGGCAGCAGTGTGGTGATCCCGCCCAAATTCCGAGTGTCGACGTTTTGGGAAACCGTGGTTGAGACCCGGTGCACGTGGTTGTCACTGGTGCCGACGCAAATCTCGTATTTGCTGCACGAGGTCAAACTGTCCGAACCGCCTGCGGGTGTACGGTTTGCGCGCTCGGCCTCTGCGCCTTTGTCGCCCGATGTCCAGACCGCGTTTGAGGCCGCCTTTGGCGTGCCCATTGTCGAAACCATGGGTTTGACAGAAACCGCGGCGCAGATTTTGTCGAACCCATTGCCGCCCGGTACGCGCAAAATCGGATCGCCCGGTATCGCATTTGGCAATGAGGTGGTCATCGCAGACCCGCTGGGCCAAGAAATGCCGCCCGGCGAAGAAGGCGAACTGTTGGTACGTGGGCCCAACGTCATGCGCGAATATCTCTACAATGAAAAAGCCACCCGTGACAGCCTAACCAGTGACGGATGGCTGCGCAGCGGTGATTTGGGGCGGATGGATGCGGACGGCTATGTGTTTATCACGGGCCGTCTGAAAGAGCTGATCATCAAGGGTGGTGAAAACATCGCCCCACGTGAAATCGACGATGCCCTCTACAGCCACCCCGATGTGATCGAGGCGGCCGCGTTTGCCCTACCCTGCCCGCATTACGGGGAAAAGGTCGAGGCGGGCGTTGTGTTGACAGAAGGCACCGATATGGACGGCGCCAGTCTTGTTGCCCATTGTATTGCCAAGATCGGCAGCTTTAAGGCCCCCGATCATGTGCATGTTTTCGACGCGCTGCCCAAGGGGCCTTCTGGCAAGATCCAGCGGATCAAGCTGGCCGCGCAAGTCTCGCGCGACTGAAGGCCCCCTGCCCTTCGTGATTATCTAAACCACAAGATCACGGAGGGCATGAACGCGATCGCAAAGCAGATGGCGATCAGTGCCACAAACGCTGGTATTGCGCGCACGGCGATCCGCATAAAGGGTTCACCACTGACCGCTGAGGCGGCAAAGAGGTTGATCCCCACAGGTGGCGTAATAAAGCCAACCGACAGTGTCGACACAACGAACACCCCAAAATGCACCGGGTCAAACCCAAGCTGTTGCCCAATGGGGTAAAGGATCGGCATGATCACCAAAATGGCGGCGATGGGTTCCAACAGGCACCCAATGACCAGCAACATCAACACGATCAACCCGACAGAAACCGCAAAGCTGGCGTCAAACGACGTAAAGACCTCGACGATGGTGCTGGGCACGCGCAAGATCGCGAGAACCTCGGCAAACAGGATCGAAAACGCAATGATGGGCGCCAGAATACCGGTTGTGCGCGAAGCTGCGGTAAAGATATCGCCGATTTCGCTAAACCTGATTTCACGGACCAAGACCAGTTCCACCAAGAACACATATCCGACGGCCACGGCAGCGGCTTCTGTGGGGGTAAAGAACCCGCCGTAGATCCCGCCCAAAATGACCACCGGCGCGCCGAACCCGTAGCGGGCCTGCCATAGAGCTTTGAGCGCGTTGGAGCCGGAAAATGCGTTGCGTTCGCTGGCGCCCCAGACGCCGAACCGGCAGACCAGATAGTTGGCGACACAAAGGCCAAAGGCGATCATGAACCCCGGCAGGATACCCGCAACGAACAGGTCACCAACCGATGTCGCCGTGGCGATGCCGTAGATGATGAAAATCAGGCTGGGCGGCACGATGACCCCCAGGATACCACCAGAGGCCGCCAGAGAGGCTGCGTAGCTGGGATCATAGCCTTTTTCTTTGAGGGCTGGCACCATGATTTTACCGATGGTGGCCGTATCAGCCGAGCTGGACCCGCTGGTGCCTGCGAAAAAGAAGCACCCAAAGATCGTGGCCATACCCAGACCGCCACGCAACCAACCCACAAGCGCTTCGCCTAGGTTGATCAAGTCACGGGCGATGCGCCCGCGTGAGATAATCTCACCGGCCAGAATGAACAGCGGCATGGCAAGCAGTGCCCAACTGTCGAGGCTGGCGAAAAGGGTCGTGCTGAGACTGCTGAGGGAATAGGCGCCCGTCAGCAACATCAGTGACAATGAGCCAACAGCGAGCACAACAAAAAGCGGCAGCCCGATGACCAGATGAAAGACCATCAAAACCATGACGATCGTTGCGATTTGAGAATTATCCATGATCAAATTCCCCCATGACCAGCAGCTTGTGTAGGCAGTGGTTCAAAATAATTGGGCGCGTATCGACGCCCCAACCGTTGACCAATGCGGATAATCATCAGACCCCAGCCAAGCGGCAGCGCCAGTTGCGCCCACGACAGGTTCACCGGCAGGGCATGCATGCGAATGTTGGCCATCTGTTGAATTTGCATCAATTGAATAGAATACCAGATCACCGCGATAGAAATCGCGACACACAGCAGGTCGATGTAGGTTTCCAGCAGGTTACGCGCGCGCGGCCCCAACCAGTTGGGGATCAGGTCAATGCGGATGTGTTCGTCGTGGCGGAAGGCCTCGGCGGCTGCGAAATATGCAAAATAGACGAAGGCGTAGCGCGCCGTCATTTCGCCCCATGTTGTTGAATGCGCAAAGAAATAGCGCATCGCGACTTCACTGATGATGATCAAAAAGAAATACGCGTAGGCAAGGATGATAAACCAACGGACGAAAGGTCCGTCTAGAAAGCGGAGTACGCTGCGAAACTGTGAAGTCATGTTTTGATGTGCTTTTCTGGTGGAAAGCACCCGGACAAGATCCGGGCGCTTTCTGATTTGGATCAGGCTTGCAGTTCGACGATTTTGTCGAACGCTTCACGCCCAAAGGCATCTTTCAACGCGTCATATTCGCTGCGCTGATGGCCCATGGTTTCGACCCAGACGTCTTTTTCACCTTGCTGAAGCTGCGTGACTTCAATGCCAGAATCCTGCCACAGCTTGACCATGGTGTCGTTGGCTTTCAGCTGTTCGGTGCGCTGGAACTCATAGCTTTCGCGCCCGGCCCGCATGATCGCCTCTTGAATGTGGGGCGGCAAGCCGTCAAACCAACGTTTGCTGAGCGTGGTGATGTGGCAATTGAAGTTTAGCTCGTACAGGGTCGCGCTGGACAGGGTCTCGTGGATCTTGGTGGCGGTCAGTGGCCCAAGCCCCACGCTCAATGCATCAGCCGCACCTTGTTGCATGGCCTGATAGGCCTCGCCCCATGCGATCGACACTGGGCTGGCAGAGGTCAGCTTGAACATCACATCTTCGACGCGTGTGCCGTTGGTGCGCACTTTCAGACCCTCAAGGTCTTCGGGTGTTTTGACGACTCTGTCGATTTTCTTACTGACCCCCAGAACACGGAAACCGGCATTCGCCCACATCCCCGGAACAACCTGGAACCCGTTAGACGCAGGCGCCGACAGGAAAGCGGAATCGCGGAAACCTTCTTTCTGGATCGTGTTCTCAAACTGTTGGTTCGAGGCAAAAAGGTACGGGAAATCCAAGATATTGTAGACTTCGGAATAGTTTACAAAGTTCCCTGTAGACAGTTGGCACCCTTGGATGGCGCCGGTCAGAACCTTTTGCGGCAGCACGTTTTGACCGCCCAGGCTGCCTGCCTCGTGAATGTCGACAAGCAGCTCGCCCTCGGCGTATTTTTCAGCTGCGGCTTTGAACTGAGCCAGGCCAGTGATCATGTAGTTTTCAGTGGCAGCACCGAATGTGTGGCCAAATGTCAGCGTGTGTTTCGCAGCGGCTGACGCTTTTGTGATCAACGCGGGTGCAGCAAGTGTTAGTAAACCTGCAGCGGCCGTGGAATGTTTGAGAAACTTCCGTCTGTTGAAGTTGGTAGCGGACATTGCGTTACTCCCTATTGTGGTTTTGGCCGCGAACAGGTCAATGCATACGGCGGGTTTTGCGAGTCGGAAACTTCACTGGCACAGGCAACATGTCAAATAAATTCAGAAGACCGTTCTGCATTGTGGAACATTTTCGACTTTTCGCCTAATTCTTAGCCGTTCGGCCTTGGGCCAGGTCTGGCAAGGCCCGCGCCCATCGTAGCCCCTGAATATCCGCAGGGTTCAACACGAACAGACCTACGAAATCTCAATCATAATCGTCATGCAAACATCGATAACAAAGCACATGTCCATGATTTTAGCGGCCCCCTGAAAGAGCATGCTCCTACGGTCCCAAATCAGTTTGGCTATATTTTAGCGCCCAACCCCCTGAGCGACTGCGCATTTTTTAGACAGGCTCTGGCGTAAATTCGTCCACGGCCTCGTAGACCTTTTTATATCGCGTGGTGTAGGTGTCTCTGCGCGGGAACTGGCTGCTAGTGGCGCACTTGCGGCGAACGAGAGATTGGCGCTTCTTATTTGGCGCCTGGAGAGAACGAGATGACCTATTCTGTTGTGGTTGTGGGGGCCGGTGTCGCCGGTTTAACCGCTGCAAAGACACTATCGGAAGCCGGCCTGACAGTCTTGGTTATCGAAAAAGAAGAACGCTGCGGCGGAGCCCATAGGTCGCACAGCATTGGACCCTACACATTCGACGTAGGTAGCGTCTTTTTTGAACGATCTTCAAAAGTCTTCCAATTGGCCGCTAATCTGAAGTCGAACTGCCCCATGGTTCAAAGACAGCAAATGCGGATCAATCAGGAAGGGTCTTTAGCAAGATACCCGATCAGGCCGGCAGAATTGCTTACGTGGTCGAAACGCTCTGCAACATGGGCTATTTTGGAGATGTTCGCCTACAGGCTGTTTGCCAAACGCAATGGCACCCTTGAAAGGATTTGTCTGACGCGTTTGGGCCCGAGGTTCTTTGAGAGAACGGGCCTCAAGAGCTATATCACACGCTTCCATCACATCACTCCAAGCAAGCTTGACGAGAGCTTTTTTGAAAAGCGTATGAATTTTATTGCCAGCTCAACGCGATGGTCTGCGCTGTTTCGCTCGGCGGTAAAGCTGCTTGCTCCGGGTTCGCAGCCCGAAGCGATACGTCCTTCCCTCTATGTCCGGCCCCGCGAAGGGTTCGATGCCATGTACGATGCTGTCCGCATCGAACTCGAAGCACGCGGTGTGAGGTTCCTAATGGACTGCGAAGTGGCTAGGCTCAAGCGTGCAGGAGATCTGTATGAATTTGAAACCTCCAAGGGCACGATCGCCGCACATTCAGTTGTAAATACGGCACCGATCGACACCATCTACAAAGCCGCCTTCGGGCAAAGCTCTGGTTTGAAGTCTTTGGATCTACTCACGTTATTTGTGTCAGCTGAATATTTGAATGAATCGTCCGGCAATGTGCTCTTCAACTTTCACACCGACGGGCTTTGGAAGAGGATCACAGTGTATTCGCGGATTTATCCAGAGATATCGCTCAAGCGTGCGTTCTTTTCGGTCGAATTGACGCAACCTTTTGAACGCCCTTTGGAGGCAGCAGAAGCCTTTGAAGATGTAAGGCGGCATTTGGAGGAGTTAGGCGTTGCGAGCGGGCTCAAGCTAGAAGGACATGACATTGTTGAAGCCGCCTACCCCGTTTACTTGCTCGGCTTTGAGGCGAATTTAAAGTCTCGATTAGCCGAGATTTCTGCACTCGGAATCATATCGACGGGACGGCAAGGGCGATTTGAATATTTGCCGACGGCAGATGGCGTGATCAAACGGGTTGCAAAAGAACTTGAAGCCTCAGTAGACTACTTGCGTGAGCCAAATGAGAGGCCTTAGCGCCGCCATCGGTACATCGCACAGGCAAAACGAAGGGTATTCACATGGCGCGAAGTATCTGAGGCAACTGGCGTTGCTGGCCGATGATGCCAACAAAACCTGGCCCAGCGGGATGGTCGACCATCCGTCCTACCTCGCCAGTCTAAAGAAAACCCATCCGCGCAAAGCCGGATTTTGAGGGCACTTTGATTAGATAAGGCCGAAGGTGGTGTCAACCGTCAAATCACCACGGCGTCGTAAGCCCTCATTGTATTCAGACCAATTGGTCACACAATATTTTTGCTTCGGGATCTTGTCACGATGGACGGCATTGAACTTGTGCGGCAATTACAGAATTCTGAATGAAACAGAAGCCTTTCGTATCAGACGTAAGCTGATCCATGCAACAACGCCCGTTAAAGCAGACCTCAAAATGACACCGTTGTGGTTTGCTTCGTAGGGCTTGTAGTTGTGACCTCAATCCCCCTAGCATCAGCTAACCAATTGAGGGTAAGAAGCTGACTTGTCCAAAATAATCTTACATTTAAAAAGTGGCGATGCTTCACCCGAACTCAACGGTTGGCATCTGCGACTTTATCGTGAAATTCGAGAATTGTGCGCCGACGCCGGCATCGTCTGTGAAATACAAATCCGCGACAAGGGCCTGAAAGTAGGTATCCGAAGCGTTAACGATAAACGTTTTCAAGACGGTAATCTTCATGTCATTGATGACCGTTCCATCGAAGCGAAAGGAGTATTGAACGCAGGCGTCGCTTATTTTTGGGAATATTGGCACCTTGACCTGATTGGAACGAAAGCATTCTCGTCAATTGGTGGTGAAGTCTATGACCCCGCGTCAGTTGGCCCCAACAGAGCAAATATCTTTTTTGACAATCTGACAAAGCGGTATCTACATAAACGGCGCTCCAAGTATGGGCAACCGAACGACATCCAATCTATTCCCACAGGCGCGATTTCGGTATTCTTTCAAGGGCAATACCCCGCAGCCGCAGGTGCTACAAAATTTTCAGATATTGAAATGCTACTCGCAGTCCAAAACCAAGCGGGTGATCGCCCAATAGTCGTCAAACCGCACCCCTTGGTTAGCGATGAATTAGGCTTGCAAATGATGCGTGAGTTAGCACGTAATGATGAGCGCATACATGTCACGAATGCCAATGTTCATGACATTCTATGTAAGAGTATTGCGACAGTATCTGTGAACTCAACCGTCGCCCTTGAAGGGTTTATGCACAAAGTCCCTGCAATTCTGTTTGGAAAATCTGATTTCCACCACTTTGTCACAACGGTAAAGTCATCTGATAATTTCGCTCATGCGCTTAAGACGGAATTGTCCCGGAAATCCGGATTTGAAAACTACCTAGCCTGGTATTTTTTAAAACATTGCCTCCCGCTTAATAGCGGCAGGTTGCATGAAAAAATATGGGACCGATTTGACCATGCTGGATTTGGAAAAGAATATTTCAAATAGAACTTCCACAAACCCTCCTTTTTGACACGGCCGCAAACCTCATCGATTTGCGCTGTCAAAAACCCCTCCCAAAACCCAAGCAGTTGTTGAACGTTTTTGGCTCTCTCGCGATAGCAGACATGGCGTATCTGCGGCGAATCCAGCTTGTGAGGTTTCAAACATCGCTACTGTCGATGGAGGAACCCTGAAGCCAGACGAGAACGACCATGAAACGCTAGGTTGGAATTGATGTCGCCCAAAAGGAATGTGCCCTTTGCATTGTGGATGATGCGGGCGGGATCTTGTTTGAGGGGACCTGTGTGACAGACCCTGATGAAATTGTGCACATGATAGCTTCTGAAGTTGATGACGTTGAGAAGATCGTTCACGAGTCCGGCCCGCTGTCGATCTGGTTAACACGAGAACTGGTCAAGCGAGGCGCACCCGTGGTCTGCATTGAAGCACGGGCAGCTCATAAGGTGTTGTCAGCGCGGATGAATAAGTCTGACAAATCAGATGCTGCTGGGCTCGCGCAGTTGGCGCGTACTTGGGATTAACCCCGAGACGGCATCAATCTGGCGAAACGGATTGGTCGGGGCGCATCTCAAAACGCGGGGATGGGGCCATGCGCAAACTGCTTTATGAAGCCGCCAACATCCTCATCCAGCGTGTGTCGCGCTTCTCACCGCTTAAAGCATGGGCCATGCGACTTGTCGCACGAAGGGGAATGAAAAAAGCCATTGTTGCGAGAGCGCGAAAACTGGCTGTCATCATGACCCGCATTTGGCGCGACGGCACAACCTTTGCGTGGACCAAAGAGGAGCTGCCTGCATGAAATAGCCCAAAATGGAATACGCCCGTCCGGGTGTACAGACATCCCATCGGGACGGTGGCCGGATGACCTCGCTGTCGAATGTCGATGCGCCTGAAAACAGGCGACCTCGCAGCAGACCTTTTTGAGGCACCAGTCCCCGACGCCATTATGAGGCGGCAGCGCCGACCTCGGAGAGAACCATGAGCCCGATGAGACTGAAATACGCTCTTGAATTAACGGCCGCAGATAGAGAACGTCCGTGCACTGCGCAGCATCGGTAAAGAGGGTGTTGTCACATTAACTTCCCGGCGGTTGTTTGGACCTGTCGCGGTTTGATACCGCTCTTTTGATAGCATTTACTGCACCAAAGGAGATTTACTATGGGACTGAAACGGACGGACGAATTCCGCCAGGATGCGGTGCGGATCGCGCTAACCAGTGGGCTTAGGCGCAAGCA
>NZ_JBDVLG010000009.1:0-115631 GCF_039970775.1 Roseobacter sp. | reverse complement strand
ATCGCCATGGCGATGGTGATCAATATGGTCATCGCGGGGTTGGCGGGCACGGTGATCCCTGTGGTGTTGGACCGTATGGGGGTTGATCCGGCACTGGCCTCTGGCGCTTTCGTGACGACGGTCACGGATGTGGTCGGGTTTTTCGCGTTTCTTGGGCTGGCGGCGGCGGTGTTGCTATGACCAATCTGGGGGCGATGAAGGCAGCGGCGCGGGCAGATGGATTTGCCCGCCGTGCCCCCGCACATGCCGCCGATCCGGGCACGGGGGCGGGGGTGCTGTCGGGCGTGTTGGCAGGGCACCGCGGCGTGCCGTTGGCCGGGTACATGCCGATCCGCACCGAAATTGACCCAGTACCCGCCATGGCCGAAGCCGCAGCCCACGGCCCCGTTGGCATCCCCGTGATCACCGACGCCGGCGTGCCGTTGCGCTTTGCCCAGTGGGAGCCAGACATGCCGCTGGTGGCCGGGGCTTTTGGCGTGCGTATCCCCGAAAACCCCGTGTTTTTCGAGCCAGAGATACTGATCGTACCGTTGGTGGCCTTTGACCCGCAGGGCGGGCGATTGGGGTATGGGGGCGGTTTCTACGACCGCACGCTCGAACAGCTGCGCGCGCGCCGTGCCACATTGGCGGTGGGGTTCGCCTATGCGGCGCAGCAGGCAGACGTGCTGCCGTTAGAAGCCACCGACCAGCGGCTAGACTGCATTGCGACTGAAACCGGCGTGATTGATCTGCGTTAGGCGTCACGACGACCCGCATCGCGCCGGAAACCTCTATTTTGACGTATGATATAAAGGGTTTCGCGCCGCAGGTATGCCCAGGCTTAAAGGGAGGATTTCACGGATCCACATCGGGCGAAATACATGCCTGCGTGATCGGGTGGCGCACCGGAACCAGCGTGCAGATGGCAAAACACGCTAATATTATTGTCGCGCCCTCTTGCCCTTCGCAGATGTGCGTCCTACCCATCTATCATGAAAATTATGTTCCTAGGCGATGTAATGGGCCGCGCCGGACGGCGGGCGATTTCAGAAAACCTGCCGCGTCTTCGGTCGGCTTGGAAGCTCGATTTTATTGTGGTGAACGGGGAAAATGCGACCTCGGGCATGGGGCTTTCGGGGGCGCATGCCAAGACCATCCTAGAGGCGGGCGCAGATTGCGTCACCTTGGGGGATCACGCCTTTGATCAACGGGACATGTTGCAATTCATCGAAGCCGAACCGCGGGTTATCCGGCCGCTGAATTTCTCCAAGACGTCACCCGGTAAGGGCGCACGGCTGTTCACAGCCAAGAACGGGCGCAAGGTTCTGGTGGCGCAGGTGCTGGGGCAGGTGTTCATGAAACGGCCCTTTGATGATCCGTTTTCGGCGCTGGAGCCGGTCTTGAAAACGCACCCATTAGGCGGGCAGGCGGCTGCCGCCGTGATCGATGTGCACTGCGAAGCGACATCAGAAAAAATGGCCATGGGGCATTTTTGTGATGGCCGGGCAAGCTTGGTTGTTGGCACGCACACCCATGTCCCCACTGCGGACGCGATGGTGTTGCCGGGCGGCACCGGGTACCTGACCGATGCGGGGATGTGCGGCGATTACAATTCGGTCATTGGTATGGACAAGGCCGAACCGATGCGCCGGTTTATCACCGGCATGCCCAAGGAACGGTTTACCCCCGCCGCAGGCGAGGCGACGCTGTCGGGCGTCTACGTGGAAACCGATGACCGGACAGGCAAAGCCAGCCGTATCGTTGCGATCCGGGATGGGGGCGCCCTGCAAGCTGCCGCGCCGTAACGGGCAGGTTACGGTATCTGGCGCGGACGTTTTGATCTGTGCGCCTATGTCAGACCTTGCGCGGCCACCAAGCGGCGCTTGCCCCTGCTCAAGCAATCCGCCACACTTGCCTATGGTTGAAACAACATGCAGGTCGCAACGCCTTGATCCCTTGGATTGAATTGTCGCCAAATGTGGCCGCGCTCCTGACGCTTGGGGTGGTTGCCGTGATGTTCGTGCTGTTTGTGCGCGAGACATACCCCACCGAGGTTGTCGCGATCGCGGGGGCGGCGTTGATGCTGGCTTTGGGTGTTTTGCCCTATGATATGGGGCTTGCGGTGCTCAGCAACCCTGCCCCGTGGACGATCGCTGCGATGTTTATCGTGATGGGTGCGTTGGTGCGCACGGGCGCGCTAGAGGTGCTGACCCAACTGGCGGAACGATACGCAAAAACCCACCCGCGGGCTGCGGTCGCTGGGGTGATTCTATCCGTCATGGGGGCGTCGGCGATCATGAACAACACGCCGGTTGTTGTGGTGATGATCCCCGTAGTTGTCCAGTTGAGCCAGACATTGGGGAGCAAAGCGTCTAAGTTCCTGATCCCACTGAGTTACGCGGCGATCATGGGTGGGTCGCTGACGTTGATAGGGACCTCCACGAACCTGCTGGTCGATGGGGTGGCGCGGGCGCAGGGGCTGGCCCCGTTCACGATCTTCGAGATCCTGCCTATCGGGCTGGTGGTCTGCGTTTGGGGGCTGTTGTATATGTCTGTCTTCGGGCGCCGGTTGCTGCCGGATCGCGACAGTATGGCCAATATGCTGTCGGACCGGTCCAAGATGAAGTTCTTTACCGAAGCCGTTATCCCACCTGAATCAAACCTGATCGGCCGGGATGTCCTGAGCGTGCAATTGTTCAAACGTGATGGTGTGCGGCTGATCGACGTGATCCGCGGCGATGCGTCGTTGCGGCGCAATCTGCAAGGGGTGGCGTTGCAAGTGGGCGACCGCGTCGTGTTGCGTACACAAATGACCGAACTGCTAAGCCTGCAAGCCACCAAAGAGCTCAAACGCGTTGATCAGGTGTCCGCCGTTGAAACCACCACGGTCGAGGCGCTGATTACACCGGGGTGCCGGCTGGTGGGGCGGAAACTGGGCGCGATGCGGCTGCGGCGGCGCTACGGGGTGTATCAATTGGCGGTGCACCGGCGCAATCAGAACATCGGGCGGCAGCTGGACGATCTGGTGGTCAAGGTGGGCGATACGCTGCTGTTGGAAGGGGCCCCCGAAGATATCCAGCGTTTGGCGGCCGATATGGATATGGTGGACGTGTCCCACCCAACGGCCCGCGCGTTCCGGCGCAGGCATGCACCCATCGCTATTGTGGCGCTTGCGGGGATCGTCACATTGGCTGCGTTCAACGTGGCGCCTATCTTGATGTTGGCGGTTCTGGCGGTCGCCTTGGTGCTGGTGACGGGCTGTATTGACGCGGATGAGGCGTTCTCATTTATTGACGGGCGGTTGCTGGCGTTAATCTTTGCGATGCTCTCAATTGGTGCCGCGCTGCAGCATTCGGGCGCGATTGCGTTGATCGTAGATGCGGTGTCCCCGACCTTGGCAACGATGCCGCCGATGGTTGTTGTGCTGACGGTTTTCGTCATGACATCCACGTTGACCGAGATCGTTTCAAACAACGCAGTTGCGGTGATCATGACCCCACTGGCAATCGGGCTGGGCACGGCTTTGGGCCTTGATCCGCGGCCTTTGGTGGTGGTCGTGATGATCGCCGCGTCCTGCGCGTTTGCCACACCCATCGGGTATCAGACCAACACGTTGGTGTACGGCCCCGGTGGGTACCGATTTACCGACTTTATGCGCGTGGGCATCCCCCTGAACCTAAGCATGGCGGTGCTGGTCTCTGCGATCATCCCGCTGATTTGGCCGTTGTGAATTAATGCTGCTATGCAGCAATTGCAGATCGGCTTTTCATTTTTGGACGTTGTTTATTAAGAGTTCAGTCATCATTTTGCAGGTATCAGGATATTCGATTTTGATGAAAGGAACGCATGATGAACAGTATTATGACACGACTAAAAAACGCAGCAGCGAAACGCGCTGAATTCAACCGCACATACAATGAACTGCGTTTTATGCCGCGCGAGACGGCGATCGATCTGGGCATGTTTCCAGAAGATGCCTACCATGTGGCCTACGCACAGGTTTACGGGCGCTAAACGCCCAACGGGCTAAACGCCCCATGATTTTCCCAAGACCCGCGTCACGTTCTGAAAAGAGCACCTTTGACACGGGTCTTTTTGTGTCTGGGCCCTACAACGGCCAAACGATCAGAATCATTGGGATCGACACCGCAACCACGATACATTCAAGCGGCAGCCCCATTCGCCAGTAATCGCCGAATTTATACCCGCCGGGGCCCAAGATCAGCGTGTTGTTTTTGTGCCCTATCGGCGTCAGGAAGGCCGAAGAGGCCGCGACCGCGACGGCCATCAGGAAAGGGTCAGGCGACACCTCTAGGCTGTGCGCCATTTGGATGCCGACGGGTGCCGCGACAATGGTTGTGGCGGTGTTGTTGAGCACATCCGACAGGGTCATTGTCACGATCATCAACACCGTCAGCACGGCCCAGGCCGGCAATCCGGCGGTCCACGATAACAATGCCCCCGCGATCAGTTCTGTCCCGCCAGAGCTTTCCAGCGCCGCGCCCAGCGGGATCATCGACCCAAGCAGCACCACAACGGGCCAATTGATATGGTCGTAAAGCTCGCCGAGGGGCACGATTTTGGTCAAGACATAGGCCACCACCACCAACCCCAAGGCGATGGGCAGATAGATCAGCCCGACACTCGCGGCGATCACCGCCCCTGCAAACAACCCAATCGCCAACCAAACCTTGCGGTCTTCCGTCACCGCCAGCCCGCGATCTGCCAGCGGCAGGCAGCCCAGCCAGTCGGTGACATCAGGGCCGGTGTCGCGCGGGACCAACAGCAGCAGGATATCGCCAGCTTTGACTTCGGTTTTGCGCAGGCGTTGGGTGATGCGCTTGCCTTGGCGCGATATGCCCAGCAGCACGCTGCGTTGGCGCCACGACAGCCCGATCGATTGCGCCGTCTTGCCACGAATGCGCGCACCTTCCGGCACGACAACCTCAATGATTTCAACACCTTCACCATCGGCGCGCAGGGCGTCTTCGCGTTTGGCATCGGCCACGGCCAGATTCAGACTGCTGCGGAATTCGTCGAGCGCATCGGGCGTCGCCTCAAGCACCAGCGCATCGTCCGCTCGAAGCTGCGTGTTGCGCGCCTGCCCGTAGCGGCGGGTGCCATCGCGGATGAGGCCCAGAATGGCCACATCGGCTTTGTCGGCCGCATCTGACAGTTCGGCCACACGTTTGCCGATGTGTTTGTTGCCCTCGGGGACCGTCAATTCTGCGATGTATTGCGACAGATCGACGTCGGTCGAGGTGGCGTTTTGATCGACCTGTGGGATCAAACGCCAGCCAATCAGCGCCACAAATATCAACCCTGCCAATGCGGCAACCCCGCCCACAGGCGCGAAATCGAACATGGCAAAGGGCGTGCCCAGAGAGTCTTCGCGGATAGAGGCGATGATGATGTTGGGCGGCGTGCCGATCAACGTGGCCATGCCGCCTAAAATGGTGGCAAAACTTAGCGGCATCAGGCTGAGCCCGGCGGGGCGTCCGGCCTTGCGGGCGGTTTGGATGTCGACGGGCATCAGCAGGGCCAGCGCCGCGACGTTGTTCATAAACGCCGATAAAATCCCACCGATCGCCCCCATCAATGCGATATGCGTGCCCAATGACCGTGAGGCATCGACCAACGTGCGGGTGATCAAAAACACCGCACCCGACCGCACAAGCCCCGCAGAGACCACCAGCACCAAGGCGACCACCAAAGTGGCTGGATGCCCAAACCCTGAAAACGCGTCTTTGGTGGGCACAACGTCAACAACAACCGCCACCATCAGCGCCGAAAACGCAACGATATCATAGCGGAACCGCCCCCATAGCAGCAGCCCGAACACCGCGCCAAAGAGCGTAAAGAGAATGATTTGATCTGTCGTCACGCTGGGTTGCTCCCCGCTCTTGCGTTTGGGAGGTGTTTTACCTCAACTGCGGTTATGTCTGATTTGAACTTTATTATCACTAACGGATTTTTGGATGCGCTGGACAAGGCCGCCAAGCTGGCACCACGGGCGGCGGCCAAGGCCAAGGTGCGTATTTTTGGCCTGAAACGGTACCTTGATGGGGTCGAACACAGCTGGCGCAGCCCTGATCATCTGCGCCTGACGCATGTGGTAGAGGCCCGGCATATCAAAGCGGGCTACCCGCCGCCTGAATTTGGCGCATTTCTGGAATGCATTGAAAGAATTGCGCCTTTTGAGGGGATTAAAGGGTTAAACGATGTCGACCCACAGGGCTATTTTGCCCGGTTTCGGGCGCGCCGGTTCGAGCTGACCTGCGTTGTAATTTACACAGAACACCCCGACCGGCGGATGGCGTTTGTGACTGTGGGCGCCTTGACCGAGTGTGACCGCATATTGGGCGCGCTGGCCGACCCCGCAGCCGCAAAACAGATGATCGCCAAAGTGCGCGCCTTACCAAAGCCTAAGGGGGGCGCGCGGTGAAATCTTGACAGGGCGGGGGTTTTGGCATAGGTGTTGCTTTGCAAGACAACAGTTTTCAGCCACCTAACCGAACGGTGACCTATGACGGATGCCCAGATCAACGCAGGTGCCGGTGCCGCAAAGCCCCGGCGGACCGCCACCCGCAAAGCCGCGCGCACAGAGACAAGCGCGCCCCGGTCGGTGGCCGCGTTGGACGAGGCAGGGTTTGACGCCGCGTTTGAGGCGCTTGACCCGGCGGAAAAACACGCGGTGTTTCGTGCGGCCGGCGAAGAGCTGGCGCGCACGTTGGGGGCGGATGTGATTGCGCAGATGCTAAATGGGTCGGACCTCAGCGCGCGCGAAATAGGGGCGCAATCGGGTTTTGACCACACGGCATTGTCGCGGGTGGCACGTGGCCAGTCCAAGACGGGCCCGACCTTGTGGAAGGTATTTGCCCTGGCCGAGGCGCTGGGATACCGGATCGAGTTGAACGCAGTCAAAAAGTGATTGATGCGGGGCTTGTATCTGACGCCTTGATCATGGGGCCCGCGCTGTGGGCCTGTTCTTTTTTGTTACGGTCGCGGTGGCACGAACGCGCCGCAGACCGGTTGATGGCACAAGGTGCCGATGCCCCCACCGTGCAGCTAAAACGTGAAGAGGCGCGCTATTACCAAGATTTCGCGCGGGTGATGCCCAACTATATGTTGGCGGCGCTGACCCTTGGGTTGGCCATTCGGGTGGTTTTGATCGTCGTGGGTATGGCGGCGCGTTAGCCACGGGGGTTGAGCGTTGGCGCGCGGGCGGATAAACAACGCCAAACTCAGCAGAATGAATGGAGAGCGCCAATGGCCGGACACTCAAAATGGGCGAATATCCAGCACCGCAAGGGGCGTCAGGACGCCGTGCGGGCAAAGCTGTTTTCGAAGTTCAGCAAAGAGATCACCGTGGCTGCCAAAATGGGCGACCCCGATCCCGATAAAAACCCGCGTTTGCGCTTGGCGGTCAAAGAAGCCAAATCCCAGTCGATGCCCAAGGACAACATCGACCGCGCGATCAAGAAATCGCAAGCGGGCGACGGGGATGACTACGAAGAAATCCGCTACGAAGGGTACGGCCCCAACGGTGTGGCCGTGATCGTCGAGGCGATGACCGACAACCGCAACCGGACGGCATCTACCGTGCGGTCAACGTTCACCAAGAACGGCGGCAATCTGGGGGAAACCGGGTCCGTTGGGTTCATGTTCGACCGGAAGGGCGAGGTGACCTACCCGGCGTCGGTTGGGGATGCAGACACTGTTATGATGGCCGCGATTGAGGCCGGTGCAGAAGACGTCGAGAGCACCGAGGACGGGCATATCGTATGGTGTGCGGACACGGATCTGAATGATGTCGCCACCGGGCTAGAGGCCGAATTGGGCGAATCCGACAGCACCAAATTGGTCTGGCGCCCGACAACGACCACCGACATGGATCTAGAAAGCATGCAAAAGCTGATGCGGTTGGTGGATGCGTTAGAAGATGACGATGACGTCCAACGTGTCACGACGAATTTCGAAGCGTCTGACGATGTGATGTCGCAGCTCTGATCAACGACCCTGTTTAGAAAATGACACCGCCGCCCCGGATACGAGGGCGGCGGTGTCATCACGTCAGGCGTGTGCGTTTAGCGCGGCTGATTACAGTGCGTGCAAAACATCATGCGCACGGCCGATACCCAACTTTGGATAAACCCGGTGTGCTTGCGCAATCGGCTGCGGCTGATGCGTTTGATCAGCTGCTTGTGGTCCGTGAGACGCTTGTGCGCGCCGCTGCCGCCCGCCTCGCTTTGGACGGTGAGAATCTTTTGCTGTGTGTGAAGCGCCGACTCGATGAGTTCGATTTCTTGCGCCGATAAATCCAGACTGTGCAAACTGTTCAGCATTTTAAATGTATCCTTGTTACTCCCTTAGTATATGGGAAACGAAAGCGTATACGCCAATGACCTCGAATAAGATTTCCGTGATAGAATGTTTCTATTGCACGGTTGCGTGATGCTCTTTGACGAGGCGCGCATCGGCGGTGTGTATGACCTCTTGGGTTAGTGGCGCAAGAGCTGAAATCATCAGGCGGCTCGTTTGCCAGTAAAGCGCTACATCTAAAGGGGTTTCTGGGATCAGCGCGCGCAAGGTTCCGCGCATCAGGTGGTCGTGAACCAGGGGCAGGGGGTTCATCCCCCATCCCAGTCCCGCGAGGGCGGCATCAACAAACGCATGTGTCGAGGGCAGCTGATGTGTGGGCGGTGTTAACCTGAGACCCGTTTGTTGCGTGATCCAGCGGTGCTGTAACGAATCCTTTTCGTTGAAGGTCATCATCGGTGCTGCCGCCAAGGTTTGAGGTGTCACGCCATCGGCAAACCAAGTGTCATAAAAGGCCGGGCTGGCCATTGCGATGTAGCGTTGCGCGCCAAGGCGGGTACAATTGCACCCCGAGACAGGCAGCGCTTGCCCCGTCACGGCGGCACTGACCGCGCCCCGCAACAGCCAATCGGCCGAGGTGTCTTGGTCGTCGATCACCAGATCAAACATCATCCCCGTCGTCTTGGCCAAGGCCGGCACAAACCACGTTGCCAAACTATCGGCGTTGATCGCGATCCGAACCCGCGGGTTCGATCTGTCATGATCGGGCAGCAAATCACGCAATACGTGGGCTTCCAGCAATGCAACATCTTCGGCATGGCGCGCCAGCTTTATCCCCTGGGCCGTTGGGGTGCAGGGGTGGCCGCGATGGATCAATGCGGTGCCCATGCGGTCTTCCAGCGCTTTGATGCGTTGAGAAATCGCAGAGGGCGTCACCCCCAAATGCGCTGCTGCCGCTTCAAAGCTGCCATGGCGCACGATTGCCGAAAGGGCGGCGAGCTGATTTGGATCTATCAAGATTAGCAATCCTTAACTAGCCGCAATACTATTAATTTGAGTAATGTGCCTGCGCCTTTTAGTCAACGTGATGTCCATTGCAGGAGCACGCACATGATCGATACATTCTTACCGGGGTTTGCGCTTGGCCTGTCGCTTATCGTGGCGATCGGGGCGCAGAACGCCTTTGTGTTGCGGCAGGGTTTGCGCGGCGAGCACGTGTTCTGGGTGTGCCTGACATGCGGCGTATCGGATGCGATCTTGATCGCGGGGGGCGTCGCCGGGTTTGGCCGTTTGGCCGAACATCTGCCATGGTTCGAAACCGCGATGCGGTACGGCGGCGCGGTGTTTTTGGTGTGGTACGGGTGGCGCAGCGCGCGATCTGCGTGGGTCGGCGGTCAGGTGCTTGCGGCCCAAGGTGCCGTGCAAAAAGGGCTGCTGCCGACGCTGTTGACCCTACAGGCGATCACGTGGCTGAACCCGCATGTGTATCTGGATACGGTGGTGCTGCTTGGGTCGATATCGGCGCAATATGACAACCGGCTGCTGTTTGGGACAGGCGCGGTCTTGTCCAGTGTGACGTTCTTCTTTGCGCTGGGATACGGCGCGCGCCTTTTGGCGCCGCTGTTTGCGCGTCCGACCAGTTGGCGCGTGCTGGATGCGCTGATCGCGGCAACCATGTGGGCCATCGCGGCAGGATTATTGTTGGTCTAGCCCCTTGCGGCGGGCGGCAAAACGCGGTGTGTATGCGGTATGGCTACCCAGACCCCCCATCGCCCGGTCGTCGGCATCTTTTGGATGTTGGCCACAGGCCTATGTTTTATCGCCGTCACTGCATTGGTGAAATCCATGGGCACCCGTGTGCCGCCCGCCGAATCGGCCTTTTTGCGCTATATATTGGGCTTGGTGTTTTTGATCCCAGCCGTTGGCGCGCTGCGCCGCGCGCATCTGACACCACGCCAATGGAAACTGTTCGGTCTGCGCGGTTTTATGCACGGGCTGGGGGTGATCCTGTGGTTCTACGCCATGGCGCGCATCCCGATCGCGGATGTCACTGCGATGAATTATCTCGCTCCGATTTACGTGACCATCGGCGCGGCGCTGTTTTTGGGCGAGCGGCTGGCCGTGCGCCGGATTGCAGCGATTTTGGTGGCATTGCTGGGGGCGTTCTTGATCTTGCGGCCGGGGTTTCGTGAGGTCGGCAGCGGCCATATCGCCATGTTGTTTACGGCGGTGGCCTTTGGTGGGTCGTATCTGACGGCCAAGATCATGGCGGACGAGGTAAAACCAGCGGTGGTGGTCGCTATGCTGTCGATCTTTGTGACGATCACACTGGCCCCCTTTGCGCTGGCCAACTGGGTCACGCCGACGTTGGGCGAATTGGCGGTGTTGTTTGGCGTCGCGTGTTTTGCCACGGCGGGGCATTTCACCATGACGCTCGCTTTTGCCGCAGCCCCCCTGACGGTGACGCAGCCGGTGACCTTTGCGCAACTGATCTGGGCGGTGTTGTTGGGCTATATCGTGTTCGACGAAGCGATTGATATCTGGGTGGTTGTCGGCGGTCTAACCATTCTGGCGTCGATTGTGTTTATCACACTTCGCGAGGCCGCCCTGAAACGCGGTGAAACAACCCCGATGGTGCATGCCCCCAAGGGATGATTGTTTTTATTGATTGACGGATCAATAAAAAATCCCATATCTGGCTCAATGCCGGATGAATGGGATTGCGACGCATGCCAAAAATAGGAATGGAGCCGATCCGCCGCACCGCGCTGGTAGAGGCCACCATCATAGAGCTGTCCCTGAAAGGATCGCTTGACGTGACCGTGGGCCAGATCGCCAAACGGGCGGGCATGTCGACGGCGCTGGCGCATCACTATTTTGGCGGCAAAGACCAGATCCTACTGGCCGCGATGGGGCAGATCTTGCGCGACTTTGGCCGCGAAGTACGCCACGGTTTGGCCGCGGCCACCGGCCCCAAAGACCGTGCTATCGCCCTGATCGAGGCGAGCTTTTCGCCCACTTGTTTTTCACCCAAAACGGTCGGGGCGTGGATGACCCTATACGGTCAGGCCCAAGCCAACCCCAAAATGTTGCGTCTGCTGACGATTTATCAACGCCGCCTGAAATCCAATTTTAGCCATGCGTTGGGCCCGCTGACTGTGCATCCACACGCGCATGCAGAAACGTTGGCGGCGCTGATCGACGGGCTTTACCTGCGCGCAGCCCTGTCGCGGTCGCAAAGCCCGGATGCCGCGCGCCAGATGACATTGGACATGTTGGACGTTCTGCTGGAACACCGGCCATGACCCGCCCGAACATTCTGGTCCTGATGGTAGATCAACTCAACGGCACCCTGTTTCCCGATGGGCCTGCGGATTGGTTGCACGCGCCCAATCTGAAAAAGCTCGCGGCGCGCTCTACCCGGTTTCGCAATGCGTATACGGCGTCGCCTTTGTGCGCGCCGGGGCGGGCGGCGTTTATGTCGGGGCAATTGCCGTCGGCCACTGGTGTGTATGACAATGCGGCCGAATTTGCATCGTCGATCCCCACCTATGCGCATCATCTGCGCCGCGCAGGGTACCAGACGTGCCTGTCCGGCAAGATGCATTTTGTCGGCCCCGATCAATTGCATGGGTTCGAAGACCGTCTGACCACCGATATCTACCCCGCCGATTTTGGCTGGACACCTGACTACCGCAAGCCCGGTGAGCGCATCGAATGGTGGTATCATAATATGGGGTCGGTCACCGGCGCCGGCGTGGCCGAGACCAGCAACCAGATGGAATATGACGACGAGGTCGCCTATAATGCGACCCGCAAGATCTATGATTTGGCTCGTGGTGCAGACGCGCGCCCGTGGTGCCTGACGGTTAGCTTTACCCACCCGCATGATCCCTATGTCGCGCGGCAAAAGTACTGGGATCTCTACGATGACTGCGCGCATCTTTTGCCGCAGGTGCCTGCCTTTGACTACGCAGATCAAGACCCGCACAGCCAACGCATATTCGACGCCAATGACTGGCGCAATTTCGATATTTCAGAAGAAAATATTCGCAATTCCCGCCAGGCGTACTTTGCAAATATAAGCTACCTTGATGATAAGGTTGGGGAAATATTGCAAACTTTGCAAGATACCCAGCAAGAGGCGATCATTCTCTTTGTGTCTGATCACGGTGATATGTTGGGCGAACGGGGTCTTTGGTTCAAGATGTCGTTCTTTGAGGGGGCGTCGCGCGTACCCCTGATGATCGCGGCACCACAGATGGCACCGGGTTTGCAAACCACAGCTGTTTCAAACATCGACGTCTGCCCCACACTGTGTGATCTGGCGGGCGTGCCGATGGACGATATCGCCGAATGGACGACGGGCCAGTCCTTGGTCCCGATGGGACAAGGCGTGGAGCGCACCGAACCCGTCGCCATGGAATACGCAGCCGAGGCCAGCTATGCCCCGATGGTATCATTGCGGTACGGAAAATGGAAATACAACCGCTGTGCGTTGGACCCCGACCAGCTTTTTGACCTAGAAGCCGACCCGCACGAGCTCAATAATCTCGCGGATGTTGCCGCCCATCAAGGCACGCTGACCCAGCTGCAAGCCAAATCCGAAGCCCGATGGGATCTGGCCGCCTTGGATGCGGATGTTCGCAAAAGCCAGGCCCGCCGTCTGGTGGTATATGATGCGTTGCGGCAGGGCGGCTACTACCCGTGGGACCACCAACCGCTGCGTGATGCCTCTGATCAATACATGCGCAATCACATGGATCTGAACGTGCTGGAACACGCCAAACGTGCGCCGCGCAAGACCTGAAATTTCTTTACCATTCCTCAATTATGCCCGCCGGAGACGATTATGACCTACCCAACACAACCGACCGCCAGCCATTTCATCAACGGTGAATACGTCGAAGACACGGCAGGCACCCCCATCGAGGTGATCTACCCCGCAACGGGCGCGCAAATCGCGACCGTGCATGCAGCCACGCCAGCGTTGATCGAGCGTGCCATCACCGGCGCGCGCGCGGCGCAAAAGACGTGGGCCGCAATGACCGGAACCGAACGTGGCCGTATCCTGCGCCGCGCGGCTGATATCATGCGCGCGCGCAATCATGACCTGTCGGTTTTAGAAACCCACGACACCGGCAAACCCTATCAAGAAACCAGCGTTGCAGATGCGACCAGCGGCGCCGATGCGCTTGAATATTTCGGTGGCATGGCGGCCACGTTGACCGGCGAACACATCCAGCTGGGCGAGGATTGGGTGTATACCCGCCGCGAACCGCTTGGCCTGTGTGTGGGTATCGGCGCGTGGAATTACCCCACGCAAATCGCCTGCTGGAAGGCCGCGCCCGCGTTGGCTTGCGGCAATACGATGATCTTTAAACCGTCCGAAACCACGCCACTTTCGGCGTTGAAAGTCGCCGAGATCCTGCACGAAGCGGGGCTGCCGGCAGGGGTGTTTAACGTCCTGCAAGGGCTGGGCGATGTCGGCGCTGAGCTGGTCACCGATGCGCGCGTAGACAAAGTATCGCTGACCGGCTCCGTACCCACCGGGCGCAAGGTTTATGCCGCCGCCGCCGCGGGCATGAAACACGTCACCATGGAATTGGGCGGTAAATCCCCGATCATCATTTTTGATGACGCTGATATCGAAAACGCCGTCAGCGGTGCGATTTTGGGTAATTTCTATTCCTCGGGGCAGGTGTGCTCAAACGGGACACGGGTGTTTGTACACGCGGACATCAAGGAGGCCTTTTTGGCGCGGCTCAGCGAACGTTTGCAAAACGCCGTCATCGGCGACCCGATGCAGCCTGAAACCAGCTTTGGCCCGATGGTGTCCGAACGACAGTTGCAAATCGTACAGGGCTACATTGCAAAGGGCACGCAAGAAGGTGCGCGGCTGGTGTGCGGCGGGGAACGTCTGGACCGCGACGGGTTCTACATACAGCCCACTGTGTTTGCCGATGTCACCGACGACATGGCCATCGCGCGCGAGGAGATCTTTGGGCCGGTGATGGCGGTCTTGGATTTCACCGACGAAGCGGACGTTATGGCGCGCGCCAATGACACCGAATTTGGCTTGGCGGCGGGCGTGTTTACCCGCGATCTGGCGCGCGCGCACCGGGTTGCCGCGAATTTCGAAGCGGGCACATGTTTTATCAACACCTACAACGATGCCCCCGTAGAGGCCCCGTTTGGCGGGTCAAAGGCATCAGGCGTTGGGCGTGAAAACTCCAAAGCGGCCATCGCATATTACAGCCAGCTAAAATCCGTTTACGTGCGGATGGGCGACCTAGAGGCGCCTTTCTAATGTCGACGTCAGATCACCCCCAAACGGGTTGGAAATTCGTAGACGCTGTCAAATGGGTGGCCACCATCATCCAGTTGATCGGCTATGGCCTGACGGGGTTGAACATCGTGCCTTGGAATATATTTGCGTTTTTCGTTGGTATTTTCTTGTGGTTCGCCGTCGGTGTCATGTGGCGCGACAAAGCCATTATGGTGGTGCATGTCGGCGCGTTTATCTCTCTTTTTATCGGCTATTTGAACGCCTGAGGATTTCATCAATGCAAGCAGATTTTGTGATTGTGGGTGCCGGAAGCGCGGGTTGCGCCATGGCATACCGGCTTAGCGCTGCGGGCGCGTCGGTGATCGTGATCGAACACGGCGGGACAGACGCGGGCCCCTTCATTCAGATGCCCGCGGCGCTGTCGTATCCGATGAACATGAAGCGCTATGACTGGGGCTATACATCCGAGCTTGAACCGCATTTGAACAACCGTCGGCTGGCCTGCCCGCGTGGTAAGGTAATCGGCGGATCGTCCAGCATCAACGGAATGGTCTATGTGCGAGGGCACGCCAAAGATTTCGACCATTGGGCAGACCAAGGCGCGGATGGATGGTCTTATGCAGACGTGCTGCCCTATTACAAACGGATGGAAACCTGGCATGACGGTGGCCATGGCGGCGATACCGCGTGGCGGGGCACCGATGGGCCGATGCACGTCAGCCGTGGGCCGCGCAAAAATCCGTTGTATCACGCGTTCGTCGATGCCGGGCGTCAGGCCGGGTACGAGACGACCGATGATTACAACGGCTACCAACAAGAGGGCTTTGGCCCGATGGAGCAAACCGTCTGGAAGGGGCGGCGTTGGTCAGCGGCCAATGCCTACCTGCGCCCGGCGATCGCCACGGGACGTTGTACGGTGGTCAACGGGTTGGCCGAACGTGTGGTCATCGAAGAGGGGCGCGCAACGGGTGTGCAGATCCGTCAGGGCGACCGCACTCAGGTTATCTCGGCTACCCGCGAGGTCGTGTTGGCGGCGTCATCGATCAATTCGCCCAAGTTGCTGATGCTGTCGGGCATTGGGCCTGCGGCACATTTGGCCGAGCATGGCATTGATGTGGTGGCTGACAGACCCGGCGTGGGGCAAAATTTGCAAGACCACCTCGAGGTCTATTTCCAGATGGCGGCGAGCCAACCCGTCACGCTTTACCGGCACTGGAATGTGCTGTCCAAGGCGGTGATCGGGGCGCAATGGTTGTTGTTCAAACGCGGGTTTGGCGCGTCTAATCAGTTTGAAAGCGCCGGGTTCATCCGGTCTCGGGCGGGGGTTGAATACCCCGATGTTCAGTTTCATTTCTTGCCGTTGGCCGTGCGGTATGACGGTAAGGTCGCCGCCGAAGGGCATGGGTTTCAGGCGCATGTCGGCCCGATGCGGTCGCCTTCGCGTGGGGCGGTGACACTGGCATCGGCAGACGCCGCCGCTGCGCCGCGCATTGCATTCAACTATATGTCGACCGATCAGGATTGGGCCGATTTCCGCGCCTGCCTGCGGCTTACCCGCGAGATTTTCGGCCAAGACGCGTTCAAACCCTTCGTCAAGCACGAGATCCAACCGGGGGCTGCGCTGCAATCGGATGACGATTTGAACGGGTTCATCGCCGAGCACGCCGAAAGCGCATACCACCCCTGCGGGACGTGTCGGATGGGCCGTGCGGATGACGCCACGGCGGTCGTGGATCCGCAGGCGCGTGTCATAGGTGTTGACGGGCTGCGCGTGGCCGACAGCAGTGTGTTCCCACGGATCACCAATGGCAACTTGAATGCGCCGTCGATTTTGGTGGGTGAAAAGGTGTCGGACCATCTGTTGGGGCGTGACCCGTTGAGCCGGTCAAACGACGGCCCGTGGGTGCACCCCGATTGGCAAACCACCCAGCGTTAACGGCCCATTAACCGCCGTTAATGAAAACGCTTGCGCGACATGGGGGCGGCCGCCATACCGGCCCCATGCGTACATTATTGATTGCCTTGCTGGCCGCCGCCGTGTCAGCCCCCGTTGCCACCAACGCGCAGGCCGCGTTTTCTGGTGCTGTCCGTGTTGTGGATGGCGATACCATTGATGTGGCCGGAACCCGCGTGCGCCTGTTCGGGATTGACGCACCAGAGGCGGCCCAAACCTGCACAACCAAACAGGGCCGGGCTTGGGACTGCGGCGCGTGGGTGATTGACCAAGTCACGACGCTTTTTAGCGGCCGTTTGGCCGTTTGCGAGGCCATCACCACAGACAAATATGACCGCGTTGTGGCCCGGTGTAGCGTCGATGGGCAGGATGTCGGCCATGAATTGGTCAGCGAAGGTCTGGCCTTTGCGTATCGCAAGTACGCGGATGAGTATGTGTTTGCTGAAAAAGGTGCCGCAATTCGTGACGCGGGGCTGCATGCGGGCCGTGTTCAAAACCCATCTGACTTTCGCAAAACCCACGCGGCTGCATCGGGCCCCGCAGACCCAGCCTGCGTGATAAAGGGCAATATTTCCAGCACCGGCACCAAGATCTATCACACACCGGGGCAGCGTTATTACGCCCGTACAGGCATTCGCACAGACCAAGATGAACGTTGGTTTTGTTCTGCCGCAGACGCGCGGGCAGCAGGCTGGCGCGCGGCCAAACGCTAATTGATCTGGTAAGGTAGAAGGTCCCGTTGGTGGGGATCTACGTGCAATTTGCGTTCAAGCGGGGGCAATGCACGTTGATGACACTGCACGCGTTCACAGATTCTGCACGAAATTCCAATGGGTTCAAACGATCCATCGCGGCTGAGATCCAAGCCATCGGCATAGACCAGATCTTGGGCATGGCTGATATCGCACCCAAGCGCGATCGCATAGCGGCGCACGGGCGCGCCGAACCGCCCGGCAGGTTTGGAGACGTCGCGCGCCAAGCTGATATAGCGCACCCCATCCGGGGTTTCCGCGAGTTGGCGCAAGAATTGGCTGGGCAATTCAAACGCGCGATGCACATTCCATAAGGGGCAGGCCCCGCCGAACCGGGCAAATTGCAACCGCGTTGCGGAATGACGTTTTGTGATTGTCCCGGCTTGATCGACACGCACAAAAAAGAACGGAATACCTTTGGCGCCGGGGCGTTGCAGGGTCGATAGCCGGTGCGCGACCTGTTCGATAGATGCGCCAAACTGCCCGGCCAGAGCTTCGACATCATGGCGGTATTCGCGGGCATGTTGCAGGAAGTTCGCATAGGGCATCAATGCCGCCCCGGCAAAGTAATTGGCCAGCCCGATCTTGGCGATAGCGCGGGCCTCGGCGGTGTGAAACCGCGCTGAATCGAGCGTCGCTTCGAGCAGCGGATCTTGTTTGATCAACGCGACCTGCAAGAGGAGCTGAAACGTCTGGCTTTCGGGGGGCGCGCGGCGGGACAAAGTGACCGTTTTGGTTTGTGCGTCAAAGCTGCGCAATTTGTCGGTATCCGCAAACGCCACCGTGACGTCCGAATTTCCAAGGGTGGATACCGCCGCCACCCTGATGTTGTGGTGCCCGCCTTCCTTGATCGCAAAATGTTCGGCCGCGCGGTCGACGGCATCGATGTAATTGTCGCAATAGTGAAAGAAGTCACGCACTTCTTCCCATGGGCTAGGGGTGGCACGGCCATCTTCGCGGCCCAATGCTTCGTCGAGCGAGGCCAAACGTTCCTGCATTTGTCGGTAATTGCGGTGCAATGACAGAAACGACCGGGCAAAGGCCGGGGCGTTTGACGCGGCAAGACGTAGATCGGCAAGGGGGGGCAGGGCGTCTGCAAACAATGGGTCCGCCATGGCTTCGCGCATGTCGGTGACCAGCCGCTCACTGTCGCCGGTGCTTAGTTCGGTGACATCGATGCCAAATTCCTGCGCCAACGCCAAAACAACAGTGGTTGAGACCGGCCTGTTGTTGTTTTCCATCTGGTTCAGGTAGGGGAGCGATACGCCAAGCTTTGCTGCAAAGTCCTTTTGCGTCAGGCCCAACCGGGTCCGAAGTTCCCGGAGTTTTGCCCCAGCGTATAGTTTTTGTGTCGCCATCCCCGCGCCTTTTTTGTGGGTTTGCAAATTTGCAGAATAGCCAAAGATACCTTTGCAAACTAATTTGATCAAGGTGCGCTTATGTTGGTTAATATCTCGTTTAACGGGCCGCAATAGGTGGCCTATTTGCGAAAAAACTTCGTTCCCGCGCGATCTGGAATGGGCTAGGCGATCAGCCGCCCCCACAGGTCGTATTCACCGGCCTCGTCGACCTCAACGTCGACAATATCGCCCACTGACAACCCGTCAAACCCCGCATCAATAAAAAGGTTTCCATCAATCTCGGGCGCATCCGCCTTGGTACGGCAGGTGGCGGCGTCTGCGTCGATTTCATCCACGATGACCTGCATACGTTGGCCAACCTTCGCTGCAAGTTTTGACTCAGAGATCGCCTGAGCTTTGGTCATGAAACGATCCCACCGGTCCTGTTTTACCTCTGCGGGTACATGATCGGGCAGAGCGTTTGACCGCGCACCTTCGACATTTTCGTATTGAAAACAACCTACACGGTCCAACTGCGCCTCGTCCAGCCAATCCAGCAAGGTTTGGAATTCTGACTCTGTCTCGCCGGGGTATCCCACAATAAACGTGGATCGTAGCGTTAGGTCGGGGCAAATATCGCGCCAGGCGGCGATTTCATCAAGGGTCCGCGCGGCCGCCGCAGGTCGCGCCATACGTTTTAAGACATCGGGGTTGGCGTGTTGAAACGGGATGTCGAGATACGGTAGCACCAACCCCTCAGCCATAAGCGGAATAAGCTGGCGTACATGTGGATAAGGGTAGACGTAATGCAGCCGCACCCATGCGCCCAAGCTGCCTAAATCGCGGGCCAAATCGGTGATATGCGCGCGGTGGCCCCTGTCTTGGGCGTGCTTGATATCAACCCCATATGCCGAGGTATCCTGACTGATCACCAGCAGTTCCTTGACGCCATTGTCCACCAGCTTTTCGGCCTCGCGCAACACCGCATGGGCGGGGCGGCTGGCCAAACGTCCGCGCATATCGGGGATTATGCAAAATTTGCACTTGTGGTTGCACCCTTCGGAAATCTTGAGATAGCTGAAATGTCGCGGGGTCAGGCTAACACCGGACGCTGGCAGCAGATCCACAAAGGGGTCGGGGCTGGGCGGCACCGCGTTATGCACCGCGTCAAGTACCTGTTCATATTGATGCGGGCCGGTCACAGCCAGCACGCTGGGGTGCGCGCCGGTGATGTAATCGCGTTCTGCGCCCAAACATCCCGTCACAATCACCCGGCCGTTTTCCGACAATGCTTCGCCAATCGCGGACAGGCTTTCAGCCTTGGCGCTGTCTAAAAAACCGCAGGTGTTGACGATCACCGCATCAGCGCCTGAATAATCTGGCGAAATGCCATAGCCCTCGGCGCGCAACCGCGTCAGGATGCGTTCACTGTCCACCAGCGCTTTGGGACAACCAAGGCTGACCATCCCAATTGTGGGCTGGCCGCTGCGGGTGCTGTCGCGCAGTTTGGGGCTTGGGGCAAGATCGGGGCGCAAGTTGGGTGGGTTTGTGTTCATGACTTGGGCTATAGTAGATGTAGGAGGCTCCGAAAAGGGGCCGTAGAAAATGGGTGAGGAGACGGGCATGAAATGGGTGCTGCGGTTGGTTGGACTGATGGTCGTTCTTGTGGGGGTGATCATTGGCTTGGTGTTGTTTTTACCGGCAGAACGTGTGGCCAAGATTGCGGCAGAACAATTGCGGGCCGCGACGGGGCGCGATGTGTCGATCACGGGCGATGTCGCATTGAGCTTTTGGCCTGTTATCGGGGTCCGCGCCGAGGGGCTAGAGGTCGGGAATGCCGATTGGTCCGAACAAGGGCCGATGTTGCAGGCCGCCAATACCGCCATTGGCGTGAACGCGATGGCGCTGTTGCGCGGTGATATCGAGATCACCAACATCGAAGCCCAAAGCCCCACGCTACGCCTCGAACAACGGGCTGATGGGCGTGCGAGTTGGCAGTTCACCGACGCCACCGGAACTGCCCAGATCGAAACCGAAACAACCCCCGAACGCCCGGCGCGATCCATCAGCATCGCCCGCGTGAAAATTACCGATGCGCGCCTGATCTACGATGCCGAGGGCAGTGATTTGGTGTCGTATGAGGGGGTGGATCTGACCCTTGATTGGCCCGAACGGTTGGGCCCTGCACAGATTTCGGCAGCCCTGCGGCCCAACGGAACGCCGGTGCAGGTTGATGCGGTCATCGACGGTTTTGCGGGGTTTATCACCGGCGAAACACAGGCCATTACGGCTGCGGTCGAAACGGATGCCGGGTCGGTCACATTCGAAGGCCGGGGCAACACGGCGGGTGCGGTTGCTGGTGATCTAGCGGTCAAGACGGCCACGACAGGCGCGTTTTTGCAGACCCTTGGGTTGGCTGCGGTGGACCTGCCGGAAAATCTGGGGCGCAGCATTGATCTGCGCACGTCCCTGACGCTGACCCCGGATCGCAAGCTGGCGTTGCGCGACCTTGTTGTCGGGCTTGAGGCTAATCAAATCACAGGTGCCGCTGACATCGGGCTGAACGGTGTGCCACAGGTGAACGCGCAACTGGATTTGGGCAATTTCGATATGTCTACGGACAGCGCGCCCACCGGGGCGGGTGGTTCGGCCGGGGGCGCTGCGACGACCGGATGGCCAAAAGACCCCATTGATGCCAGTGGTTTAGCTGCCCTCAATGGCGAGGTTGCCTTGACCGCTCAAAGCATCGATCTGGGGCAATTTGCGCTGGGGCCCACGCGGGCTTTGCTGCGTAATGATGCGTCGCGCATGGTGTTCGAGTTGCGCGACGTTGCGGCTTATGGCGGCACGGTTACGGGTGAATTTGTGATCAACAACCGGGCTGGTTTGTCGGTTGGGGGGCGTTTGGCGGCCCAAGCGATCCAGATGCAGCCGGTCTTGATTGACGCCGCGGGGCTGGACCGTCTGACTGGGCAAGGCGACGCGCGCATGTCGTTTTTGGGGTCCGGGGCATCGGTGGATGCGATCATGCGATCTTTGTCGGGCGACGGGTCGGTTCAGATCGGGCGCGGCACCATTCAGGGCTTTGACCTCGACAGGCTGATGCGGTCGGGCGACACAACAGGCGGGACGACGGTGTTCGACAGTCTGGGCGGGACATGGACAATTGCGAAGGGCGTTCTGAGCAACAATGATCTGGAACTGCAGCTGTCAAATTATCGCGCCACTGGCAAAGGCGTTGTCGGATTGGGGACGCAGACCGTAGATTACACGGCCACACCAATCGCATTGCGCGCGAATAGCGGACAGGGTGTGTCTATCCCGGTGCGGTTTTCGGGGCCGTGGTCGGATATTTCTATCCGCCCGGATCTTGAGGCGGCCTTTGAGGCGGAAATAGACGCCAAAGCGGAAGAGCTTGAAAATAAGGTGAAAGAAGAGCTTGGCGAGCGGTTGGGGGTGTCTGCAACAGAGGGGCAATCGACCGAAGATGCCGTCAAAGACAAGGTCAAGGACAAGTTGCTGCGCAAGTTGTTTGATTGATGGTCTGTCGGCGGCCACCGGTGGTGAAATCCGGGGCCGCCGCTGTGAATACTTACGTGTCTGGCAACGCGCGGGTGTCTTAGAATTGCAGCGGTTTGGCCTTGGCTAAGGTATCAAAGGCCATCAGCGTTTCGATCAACGCGGGCATCTGGTCCAGATAGATCATATTTGGCCCATCACAGGGCGCGTTGTCTGGATCTTGATGGGTTTCCATGAAAATCGCACCCACGCCGATGGCGGCCGCTGCGCGTGCCATCACGGGGGCGAATTCGCGCTGGCCACCCGATGACCCGCCACGCCCACCGGGTTGTTGCACCGAATGGGTCGCATCCATCACCACCGGGTATCCGGTTTGTGCCATCTGCGGCAACGAACGCATGTCGACGACCAGAGTATTATAGCCAAAGGTGGTGCCACGTTCGGTCAAAAGAATGCGCTTGTTGCCGGTCGATTCGATCTTGGTGACGATGTTCTCCATCTCCCAAGGCGCGAGGAACTGGCCCTTTTTGACGTTAATCGCAGCCCCGGTTTTGCCTGCGGCAATCAACATATCCGTCTGGCGGCACAAAAATGCAGGGATCTGGATGATATCAACCGCGTCGGCGGCGATGGCGCATTGCGCCTCGGAGTGCACATCGGTGATGACCGGCACGCCATTGGCGCGCCCCACCGATTGCAGCACCTTCAGGCCTTCGTCGATACCCATTCCGCGCGCGCCGTCCAGTGATGTGCGGTTGGCTTTGTCATACGAGGCCTTGAACACGTATTGCGCGCCTGCCGCATCGCAGGCTTCTTTCATCTTGCCGGCAATCATCTGCGCGTGGTCTGCGCTTTCAAGCTGGCACGGGCCCGCAATGATGGTGAGCGGGCAGTCATTACCGATCGTTAGATCGCCGACGGAGACATGGGTCATATTAAGAGGTCACCTGTTCACGGAGAATGGAAGCAGTCAAAGAGACCATCAGATATACACCCGCAAACACAAGAAAGGCCACTAGGGTGTTTTCGAATTTGCGTGGATAGCTAGGTTCTTGCGATGGCACAGGTTCGACGCTGACCGTCAGATACCGCACCTGACGGTTGGCTTCGACGCGGGTTTGTTCCATTTGCTGCAAGGCCGATTGCAGCAACATGTCACGGGTGGCCAGATCGGCCTGAGCCAATTGGATACGAACGTTCAACTGAGCCAGCGAATTTTCGCCTTGGCTGGCATCGGTCATGCGCGCATTTAATGCTGACAACTGCGTGTTAAGACGGCGGACATCGCCCTGAACCCCATCAACCCGCGACTGGTTTGGCCTTATATTGTCGAGCAACGCAGCCAATTGCAGATCTTTTTCCAGCAGTTGCAATTCGACCTGATTGATCTGCGCGCGCAGCCCAACAATCACCGCCTGTGGATCAAGCGTGTCACCTTGCAGCTGCAAATTCACCAACGCTTCTTGGGCGGAGCGCCGCTCTTGGTCTGCTTCTTGAAAACCGGCGCGGGCCTCTGACATTTGGTCGTCGCGCTTTTTGGCGCTGAGGCTGTTGATCCGCGCTTCGGCGAAACCGATCAACGCCTCGCTGAATATCGCGCTTACCTGTGGATCGGCGGCGATGATCTCCATACGGATCATGCCTTCGGTCGGATCATAGCCTACTTTGACGTTCTTTTTGTAGACCTTGTAGGTGTCTTCATTTGACGCGTCTTCGGTCAATCGCTGGATCGGATCAATCTCGGGCTGTGTGAAGTGGGTCTTAAAGCCGTGTTCTTCGTCGAGTTTTAGCATAGCAGCCTTGGAGGTCAAAAACCCCTGTACGGCAATACTGTCGGTCGCCGTCGCAAATTGGGTGCCCGACAACAAACCACCAAAGCCGCCGCCACCCGCACCATCTGCCTGCAGGATCAAGAATTCCGATTTGGTCGAAAACATCGGGGTGGCAATGGTGTAGTAATACCAACCGGCAACAAACGTGGGTAAGAATACAAAAAACGCCAGACGCGCCAGCAACAAACCCATCTTACGCCGCCTGCGTCGCGTGATATCGCGCTGGATGTCCGAGATCTGTTTGCTGCGCTGGTCTGCCGGGCTGAGCCGTTCGGTCGAGGGCAGCGTATGTTTCGTCGAAGGCGTGGTTTGTGGCAGTTGAATGCGGCCCGTTTTGGCGTCGGGTTTCCCATCGCCAGGTTCATTGGCCGTCTTGGGAACAACAAGCTCCAACATATTTGACCGTTGAAACGGGTCGATCCCCTTTTGCCGCAAGAGCCGCACCGCATCGAGATCGCTCGTAGGAGTGAGGTCGTTCTTATGTGCAACCCTTCGGGCCATGCGCAATTGCCGGTCTGTCAGCCCCTCTGCGCGGATCGCGTCAAGCTCTGCGGTGACGCTGCCCTTGGCGGGTTTTTTGTTTTCCTTTGACGGTTTTGCCTTGGCCTGCGGCGTAGGTGCCGGGTCCCCTTGGGGCGGTTTTTGAGGCGCCTCTGGTTGGGGGGCAGGGCGCCGCGCGGTTCGTTTGATCCGGAATTTTTTAGCTGTCGGTTTCGTAGTCATAAAGCCGTTTCGCCTCTTCCAGAGTGTCGAACATGTGTAATTTACCATCCAGCAAAACTGCGGCCGAACGGGCGAATTTTCTAAGAGTTTTAGCCCGGTGTGAGACGATAATAATCGTCGTCGTGCGCAGGCGTTCTTGCAGGATTTCGCCTGCTTTGCGGTTGAATTCCACGTCTGTGGTGCCGGGCATGCCTTCGTCGATCAGGTACATGTCAAAATCCAAAGCCAACATCAGCGCAAAGGAAAACCGGGCTCGCATGCCCGCCGAATACGTCCCCACAGGTTGGTCAAAATACTCTTCCAGACCACACAACCACCGGCAAAAGCTTTCGACGTAGTCGGGGTCAAGTCCATAGAGCCGGGCGATGTAGCGCGCGTTTTCCATGGCCGATACCTTGGACACAACCCCGCCCATGAACCCCAATGGGAATGAGATTTTGCATTCGCGCCGGATCTCACCTTCGTCGGGTTTTTCCAACCCCGCAATCATGTTGATCAGGGTCGTTTTGCCGGTTCCATTGGGTGCCAATACGCCCAAGGAATTGCCCAATTCCACGCGAAAAGACACCTGATCAAGGATGATCTTGTGCTGCGTACCGGTCCAAAAAGACTTTGATACATTTTCGAACGACAGCATGGATGCTCCGATTGCTGTGACTTTGCGGGGCCGACGTGACCTCTGATTTCAAAGGTGCATGGGGTCGAATTATCGCGTTAGACATAATTATGTCTTAATTGGAGACAAAAGCACAACGTCGTGACGTGCAGCGTGCCGTGTCTGTCGCGGTTCATTGCCTTCTTGCCACAGATCGCGATTTGGATCCGCCTAATGGTGGGTGCAGACGTCAGTGAATGCCCGCCGTGAGCCCACGCATCAACCATCGTTGTAAAACGACAACCAACACGGCGGGCGGCAGCAACGCCAACAACGCCAACGCGATACCCAGCGGCGACCCGGCGCCCGCATAAGTTAGCCCGCGCACCAATGTATCATGGTCTTGGGTGATGGTATTCGTCATGATGGGCCAGACGTATTGGTTCCACCCCAGCACGAATAAAATGACAAACAGGGCGCCAATCATCGGAGACAGGATCGGTATAATAATGTCGAACAAGATCCGCATCGGGCCTGCACCATCGATTTTGGCGGCATCAATGACGTCAATGGGGATACGTTTGAGAGATTGGCGAAAGACCAAAACGCCCAAGCCGCTGGCCGCGATCGGCAGGATCATCCCCGCGTAGGTATTCAGCAACCCCAATTGGTGTGTCACCGCAAAGGTCGGCAGGATCCGGGTTTCGATGGGAAAAAACATGGCCATGAGGATGATGGCATAAAGAGCCTCTTTGCCGGGAAGTCGGAAATACACCAACGCAAACGCGGCGATCAGGGAAAATATGGTTTTGGTGACCGCAACACCGACGGCCAAAACGAACGAATTGACCAGCATGCGTGCGCCATTTATGCCCGTTCCGTTGACGCCATCCCGCCAAAGGCCGCCAAAAAGATCGCGCAGAGCGGTAGGGGCAAGATCTAGCTGTGTGATCAAAAATACCACCGGAGCCATCATCACAACGGCACCCGCAACAAGGATCATATGATCGAAAAGGGTGGCGGCTTTCATGGGGCGGTATTTGTCTTTTGGGTCATGGCAACAGTCTGTTGCGCAAAGGCGCGCCGTTTACCAGCGGATAGATGTGACCTGCATTGCGCCTTGGTTGCTGTGTCGGCATGGGGTGGGATTTAATCTATTAATAATGCTCATAAATAAAGATTATGCAGTGGGAACAATCGGCCAAATACCGCCCTTCGATGTACTCTTATGATTGTCTCCTTAGCCGGCGGCATTCTGGCAGGCCTGTCACGTCAAGACGTATGGCTATCTTATAATCTGTTCGTTTTGAACAAACATGTTGTCCCACGCGCGGTCGATGAGGTCAGGGGTCATCTGATATGGCAGACCTTCGAAATCGCAAATAGCAATCATCTGATCAATCAGAAAAATGGGCTGGTAGTTGGCGTATAGGTTATCGATCTCGGGATATTTGACCTTGAGAAGATGCACCAAGGTGGCTTCATCCAGCGGCATATTCCGTTTTTTGGCAACCATCGCAAAGATCTTGAGGAAGTTCTCTTGGTTGGGGCCGTCGATTTTGATCTTGAAGAAAATGCGGCGCAAGGCGGCCTGGTCGAAAATCTCATTCGGGTGGAAGTTGGTCGAGAATATCACCAATGTATCGAAGGGGGCCTCGAATTTTTCCCCCGATTGCAGGGCTAGAATGTCTTTGTTTTCTTCCAATGGCACAATCCAGCGATTGACCAACGCCTGCGGCGGTTCGGCCTGGCGACCTAAATCGTCGACAATGAAAATTCCACCAGTTGATTTCAACTGCAATGGCGCCTGATACGTCCGTGCGGTTGGGTTGTATACAAGATCAAGCATATCAAGGCTGAGCTCACCGCCGGTAATAACGGTTGGCCGTTCACATTTCACATACCGCAGATCGAAACTCGCGGTGCGGCGCAACGCGGTCGGGTCGTCTGGCTGCACAGGGACGGCGGCATGCACGATTGGGTCATAAAGGGTGATCACTTGCCCGGCATATTCGATGGCGCGCGGTACAAAGACGTGGTCGCCCAAGGCATCGCGGATCCCGTTGGAGATTGATGATTTGCCGTTCCCGGGAGGGCCATACATCAGGATCGAACGCCCCGCCGAGACCGCCGGCCCCAGTTGCCCCAGCAAGGCGTCAGGCAGCACCAAATGCCCCATGGCCCCTGTCAATTGAGCCCGTGTTATTTGCATGTTGCGGACTGATTGACGTTTTACCTGCGCGGCGTAGACATCAAGCGGGACGGGCATTGCGCCAAAATACTCTGACTGCGCCAACGCATCAAGCGCGCGGGCCTTGCCCTGTTCGGTCAATTGATAGCCCATTTCATTGCCGTTATTGGCATTTAATGTGCCCGTCGCCTCAAGCAACCGTTGTTCGCGTGCCATGTCGACCAATTCTTGTGTCACAGGGATCGGCAGGCAAATCGCCGCACTTAGGGATGTGACCATGTCGATATTCTTGCGAAACATCGTCTTTAACACAATGTCGCGCATCATCACCGTGGGCAGTTGCATGTCGTCTAGGCTGCGTGGCGATTGCGGGGCCAAGACATCAGAGGCTTGCATATTCATTTTGTGGCCCTCGACAGCGATGCGTGCGATGCGGCACGTATCGATTTATGCACCGGGTCCCATGAAAATGCGGTAAATCAAGCGCCGTTGAAGGCCCCAAAGATCAAATAAAGTGCAAGGGTCATGCCCAATGCCAACCCCATGGGGAACTTTTTGGTCTGCTCCCAACTGGCCCAATCGGGCGCAAGGCGGCGCAGGCGGGTGGCGCGGGCCAACCTGTGGGTCGCAAAGGCGGCCAGCAACGTGGCGGCCAGCAACGCCATGATCAATCGTAAATCGCCCGCCGCAACAAACGGAGCCGCCGCGGCGATGAATTTGGCGTCTCCTGCGCCCATGGCCCCGATGGCGTTCAACGCGATCCCCAATACCAACATGATCCCCAATTGGGCCAACCGCCACAGGTAGGTTTCAAAATCGGGCATGGCAAAGGGGCCAACGATCACGAAAACCAGCGCCAAAACCACCACTGTTTGATTGGTGATCTTCATGTGCGCCAAATCGGTGAAGGCTGCGTAAAAACATAGAGGCAGCACAAAGGGCAGGAACCACAAGGCGGATGTCGCAGTCAGAGCCACCCGGTTCAGGTTTCGAGAGCCTGCAGTGCGCGCACCGCCGGGTCAAAATGTTGCGGATGGGTGTCAATGGCATCGCGCAGCAGAGATTTCCCAGTGCGCACGTCCCCTCGTTTGATCGCCGAAAGCGCCATTGTGTGAAGCAGTTGGGCGCGTTCGGTTTGGTCCATTGGGATCACGGGCAGGGTGTAATCGCCTTGGGCACTGCGCGCCAAAACGAGGTTGTTTTTGGCGGTAAAGAGGGTCGGATCTTGGCGGATTGCTTCCCCAAAAAGGCGTTCTGCGTCGGTGTAATCCCCGCGGGTCAGCTTGGAATATCCCCAGTTGTTCAGCACGCCCGAAGGTTTGGTCGTCAACCCGGTGGCGATCTCATAAAAGCTGTCGGATTTTGTCCATTCTTCGTTGCTGTCAGCCAGCATCGCCTCCAACCGGTAGCGGTTGAACGTCTCGTGGGTGGGGGGCAGGGCGTCAAGCGTCGCTTCGGCGGTTTTCCAATCGCCGGTGCGGATCAACGTATCGGCGTAGGCGACGCTGTCCTCTGGGGTGGCGGCGTCCATCTGCGTGACCTTTTTCCATGCGGGCGCTGCTTCGGCAAAGCGCTTGGCGCGGACCAAGGAGTAGGCCAAACCGCGTTGCAGATCGATGCGGTCTGAGTTGTTGGCCAAAGCGCGGTTGAAATAGGTGACGGCCTCATTGGGGTCGGCCACCGTGAGCATCACGTCGTTGAGATTGGATTCATCAATGACGTTGACGTCTTGAAACGCCCGCTCAACCGTTTCGTCTGTGCCTTTGCCGGCGCAACCCGAGATAAGGGCTATGCCCACTAGGCAGGCGGTCAAAAGAATAGGGTGGCGCATTTTTCGCGTCCTTTTTACTGCTCTGGCCTCGATTATGGCGTCTGGCGGATCACAAAATCAGTGTCGCTGCGCCGCACCAACTTATAGTCGTCGGTTTGTGGATCAACATTAGCAGAAACTTGCGATTTTGCGAGTGCTAACCGCAAGTTGTCGCGAATTGCGACACTTTCGCCATTGTCCAAGGCGAAGGCGCGTTTGAAAATTTGCTGCGCTTCGGCGGTTTTCCCGGCCTCCATGAGGACGACGCCAAGGTTGTTCCAATCTTCAGGTTCCGCGTCGTCACGAGCGATCGCCCGGCGCAGAAAGCTCTCAGCTTGGCCCAACCGACCCAACCCAAGGCTGGCGCTGCCCAAACCTGCAAGGATGTCTGCGTCGACTGTGCCCTGTGCGATTGCCGCACGGTTAAAGGACTTGATCGCAAGTTCATATTCACCCGCGGCAATAAGTCGGTGGCCAACCTCAAGCCCGTCAACAGCCTGAGCGCCGAGGTCAACGCCGGGTGCGTCCAACTGTGGCGGTGCAAGATCGCCCGCACTGCACCCAACCAAGGCTAAGCCGCAAAGAATGAGGCCTAAATGCCCGTATGTGTTGAACATCAGTTTCCGGTCAAATTTCCCAACTGCGTGATCCCATGTGCCGAAGGCCCAACCAGAATGATCAAGAGCGGCGGCACGGTTAACATCATTGTGGCAAGGGTCATCTTGGTTGGCAACTTATTTGCGGCCTCTTCAGCGCGCATGACGCGTTTATCGCGCATTTCACTCGCGTAGACGCGCAATGCTTCTGCAATCGAGGTGCCGAAGGTTGCGGATTGGATCATCACCGTGACAAAGGAGGAGACATCCTGCACGCCGCACCGTTCGGCCATGTCGCGCAGGACGGTGTTTTTCTCTTTGCCCGCCTTCATCTCATAGGCAACTATGTCGAATTCTTGGGCCAGAGCAGGGTAGGACGCGTGCAATTCGCGCGCAACGCGGACGATGGATTGATCTATCGACTGACCTGCTTCAACGCATACTAACATCATGTCGAGACTGTCAGGAAAGCCGCTCGTAATTTCTTCCTTGCGGGTTTCGATCCGGCGCGTCACCCAATACGTCGGAAGGTAATATCCGATCGCGAGAGGTACGATGAAGTAAATCATCTTCTTGTTGCTGCTGAACCCTTCACCTCCGTCTAATACGATGAGGTAAACGAACGCGCCTAGCAGCCCCAAGATCGCCAAAGCAAATTGTGCAAAGTGGAAGATCCGAACCGCATCCTTGCTTTGATACCCGGCTTGGCGCAATTGCAGTTGTTTTTTACTAAGTTGTACGTCGTCTTGAGGTTCCAGAAAGCTGGCGAACCGCTGCAATTGCTCATTGCGTTCATGCTGTCGCAGCCGTTGTTGCGGCTCTTTGTCGAGATCTGGCGTTTGCGCGGATCTTTTCAACTTGGTCAATGGATCTTCGGGTCGTTTCAAGATCATGATGATCGTTCCCACCACCATGAGCACGCCAACTACGCCGGCGATAATAATCAGCCCCAGCGGGCCGAATAGTCCTGATGGCGTGGCGTTAAGAAAACTAGGGAAATCCATTCTCGGGTCCTTACACCTTGATGTTGGTCAAAACGCGCATAACCATCAAATTCAGCGCCAACATAATGCCCACCACAAAACATGCGGGAATAAAATACTCATGGTCGCGTACCGCGTCATAATAGTTTGGGTCCGAGACATTGATCACAATCAACGCGACAACGGGAAAGGCAGACAGAAATTTCCCCGACCATTTCGCTTCTGCGGTGATGGCTTTGACGCGCCGAAACAACCGAAACCGGGCGCGTATGACCTTGGCTAAACCTGCAAGGATTTCCGCAAGGTTCCCCCCGGACGTTTGCTGGATTGTTACGGCGACGGCGAGAAACCGCATATCTTGCATGTCTAGACGTTCCGCCATTTCCTTGAGCGCGTCCCCGACATCACGGCCATAGGCGGATTCGTCGGCTATCATGCCAAACTCAGTCGCCAAAGGGTCCGGCACCTCCTTTGAGACGATTTGTATGGCCGAGGAGAATGGGTGACCAACGCGCAACGAACGTACCATTAGCTCAACCGCGTCTGGCAACTGTTCTTCGATCATGGCCAACCGTTTGTTGGCCTTGGCAGCGACCCAAAAATAGACGGCCCCAACACCAATTCCGACGGCCAGCAGGGCGCGGATGGGCACGTCGGTTTGGGTGCCGACGGTCAGCCCGACAAACGCAACACAAGCCAAAAGCGCCATCATCATGATCAACTGACGTGGGGTGAATGCAATCGCGGCTTTTTGCGCTTTTTCCCCCAGTAAAGAATAGAGCGGGATTGATTTGCTCTTTATGTGTTGCTGCATTTCCTTTCGCAGCTTTTCGAGGACTTCTTCGCGCCCCTCGCCTTTGTCGAGCATCTCAAGACGGCGGTTGACCCGGTTGTTGAGGCTAATGGATTTGCCGAAAACGACCAGATACAGCCCTTCAACCAGCAACAGAACGGCGATGAAGATTAGCCCATATATAATTGGTTCTACACTCATGTATTAGGTCCTAAAGTGACGCAATTCTGAAATCATCGGCCGCGTTATTGCCCGGCGTTGGGTTCGTAGATGGAGGCGGGTAGATCGTACCCCCATAGGCGAAATCGTTCCGCGAAAGTGGAACGGACACCGGTTGCCGTGAAATGACCAATGATCTTGTTTTCGGGCGTCAGACCCACCCGTTGAAAGCGAAAGATCTCTTGCATCGAGATGACTTCACCTTCCATGCCGGTGATTTCGGTAATTGAGGTCATACGGCGCGATCCATCTTGCAAACGGGATGCTTGCACGATCAGGTTCACAGCGGATGATATCTGGCTACGCACAGCTTTAAGAGGCATTTCGACCCCGGCCATCGCGATCATGTTTTCCAGGCGGCTGATCCCGTCACGGGCCGAGTTGGCGTGAATGGTCGTCATCGAGCCATCGTGACCGGTGTTCATCGCTTGCAACATGTCGATGACCTCTTCACCGCGGGTCTCGCCCACGATAATTCTGTCGGGGCGCATACGCAGCGCGTTTTTCAGGCAATCACGCGGTGAAACCTCGCCTTTTCCCTCGACATTGGGGGGGCGGCTTTCCATGCGGCCCACATGGGTTTGCTGCAATTGCAGTTCCGCAGTGTCCTCGATGGTAAGAATGCGTTCGGCGTTATCAATGAAGGATGACAGGGCGTTCAGGGTTGTCGTTTTGCCCGATCCGGTCCCGCCCGAGACGATGATGTTCAGGCGCGTGGCGACAGCGGCTTGTAGATATGCAGCCATTTCTTCTGTGAACGCCCCGAATTGCACCAGATCATCGATGCCTAACTTGTCTTTTTTGAACTTTCGGATCGAAACCAGTGACCCATCGACGGCGACAGGCGGAACCATGGCGTTAAAGCGCGAACCATCCTTGAGGCGCGCATCCACGTAGGGGTTACTTTCGTCCACACGTCGCCCCACGGCCGAGACAATCTTGTCAATAATCCGCAGCAGATGCCGTTCATCCTTGAACGTGATGTCTGTGAGCTGCAGCTTGCCTTCACGTTCGACGAAAATTTGCTGCGGGCCGTTCACGAGAATGTCGTTCACGGTGTCGTCTTTTAACAGGGTCTCAAGGGGTCCTAGACCCGTCACTTCGTCATAAAGCTCAGACGTCAGAGTTTGGCGATCTTCGCGGTTTAAAATGATGCCGTGTTCTTCGAGGAATTCAATCGAAATGGCGCTGATCTCTTGGCGGAGATCTTGTTCGGTTGCATGTTCGAGTGCGGACAGATTGAGATTGTCCAACAACACACGGTGCAGGTCGAGCTTGATCTCGCCCATACGTTCTTTGCGTTTGCGTTCTTTATCTGCGGGGGCGGGCTGTGCTGAAACCGCTGGATTTGTCTTGTTCGGTACAGATGAGGCCAACGCTGGCTTGATCGCAGGTATATTTGCTGACGGTGTGTTGCTTTTAGTGTGCCCTGCCGCGCCCGGTGTCGTTTTTTTATATTTCGAAAACATAGTAAATCCTCTGGCGCATCACGCGGCTTTTACGTCATTGGTATTTAACGCGTGGATAGATGCTGCCAGCTTTGCGATCTCTCGGCGCAACGGGTTTTTGGCCGCTGACGCCGCCAACGGCAGGCCGTGGTCTGCCCCGTGCGTGATTGGCTTGCCTCCGTCGGGCAGGTGGACATCAATGGAAATGCCGAGGCTCTCCCCCATGCGCTTTACACGCGATTTCCCGCTTAGGTCGGTGAATTTAGGCGCGCGATTCATCACGTATCGCAACTTTTCGATAGGCAAATCTTCGGATTGTAGCGCCCGCTTGAACCGCAACGTGTTCTGAGCCGAACGCATATCCAATTCGACAGTGGCGAAATAGACATGCGCCGCGCTGAGCACGGCTTCGGACCAATTGACCAACGTCGATGGCATATCGATGACAACATAGTCAAAGTGCCGCCGCGCCATGCTGAGAACCCTGTTCACATCATCAGAGGTGATAATATCCAGTGGCAACATTTCCATCGGTGCCGTCAAAACCTGCATTTGATCCTTGTAGGTCAACAAGGACTGGCCGAAAATCTCATCATCCATGCTTTCTGTATCAGACAGCATGTCATAGACGACTTCGCGGCGCGGCAGATCCAGATAGGTGGCAACGGCACCGTATTGCAGGTCGAAATCCAGAATGCATACGCTCGGCGCCTCTTTCTTTGAGCCGGTCGCGAGCTCCCAGGCCAGATTGACGACCAATGTGGTGGCGCCGGTCCCACCTGCAAGGCCCTGAACAACGATCACAGCGCCCTCTTTTTGATTGGCAGCATGCAGGGTCGGGCCATCTACGGCGGAGGGCGCATCCTGTGCCCGAACGCGCGCGATGGCTTCTCGCAACTCATTTTCAGGAAGCGGGTAGGGCACAAACTCATCAGCACCTTGGCGCAACAGTGAATGCAACGAGGCAGGTGTGACGTCTTCGGCAATCAAAATAACCTTGATCCCCCGCGCCGTGGCTGCGGTGATGATTTCGCCCATCTGGGGCAGGTTGTCTTCGTCGGCCTCGTCCAAAGCGAGGGCAATGAACTCAAGCGCACGCGCTTCGGGCTGCTCGAAAAAGGCCAGCGCTTCGACGAATTCCAGATCGCCCCAGCTTTCACCCAACGTGTGTTCCATATCTTCGATCAAAAGATCGAAATTCTGGACGTCGCGGCTGACGGTGCAGGCGACAATAAGGGATGTATCTGGTTGTGGCGTCGTGCTCATAGCCTCGATTTCCTGTGTTAAAGGTCGGGCTAGGCTACTGGATAAATGTTTCTATACTTTCACCAAAAGCCCGGACAACGGACCGAATACAGGCGTTGAACCCGGCATTGCGCGCGATTTGGGGATAAAGTTATAGCGAATTATAACGATAATAAGGCCAAAACTGACCTATCGTTTACTTTCAAGGCACAATGTTTGGCGTCCAGACATGTGCGAATCTGCAGATTATTCGGCGGTCGCGTTGGTGACAGTGATCTCTTGGCCCGCGCTATTGACGTAGTCGCGGTAAACGATGCGCGCGTATTTTCCATCCAAACGCCCATCGCAGTGCACGCGGTAAATCGGGTTCACGCGGGTGCTGGCCGGGTCCAAAACCACCACCGGATCACCCGGTGTGTGACCGAATTTGCCACCGCCGTTGCGCGCGGACTTCCCGCCCGGAAAACACACCTGCGCTGCGATGTTTTGCATTGTGGCATTGCCAAATTCGCCGTCGTCCAACTGGGCGCCTGCCTCGCGGTTCCATGTGCCATCGCCAATGCCGCAAGCGGTCAGGGCGGTCATGCCTGTCACAAAGATCAAGGCGCGGGTTTTGCGATTTGTCAGGGGGGTCATCGTCTCACTCCATCACATAGCCATAGGAGCCGCTAAAGTCCTGTTTGGCAACTTCGCCCGCCGCGCCGCGGCTTGGGGTGCCGGGCCCTGCGGTGGTCCGCCCGAACAAAAACAGATCCCGTTCTGTGGGTGGTTTGATCCGGTCGGTGGGCAACGCCAAGGCTTCGCCACGGGTCGGGGAAACGAGATGCGCGGTGATGATGATGACCAGTTCGGTCTGGCTGCGTTGATAGTCGGCACTGCGAAATAACGCGCCCAAAACCGGGACATCGCCGACCCACGGCAGTTGGCTGGCCTGATCTGTAAAGTCGTCCTGCAACAACCCAGCAATCGCAAAGCTTTCGCCGTCGCGCATTTCCACAGTGGTCGAGGTTTCGCGCCGCGAGAACGCATCAAGGAAAAACCCATCGCCCAGGCTGATCCCGTTTGAGGGGTCAATCGAGGATACCGCCGCAGAAAGCTGCAGGTTGATGATGTCGTTATCGACCACCCGCGGTACGAAATTCAGCTCTACGCCGAAGGGTTTGAATTCGACACTGATGGTGTCTTCGTCTTGGGCCACAGGGACGGGGTATTCACCGCCCGCCAGAAAGTTGGCCTCTTGGCCAGACAGCGCGACGAGATTGGGTTCGGCCAATGTGCGCACGACGCCTTTGCTTTCCAGCGCTTCCAGCAAGAGCCCGATTTGCACAGACCCCAAACCGAAACTGACCGACGCAGAACCTGTGTTGTCCGTGGTCGCAGGGAAGGACGGGCGGTCTAGCAGGCTGTTGGCGGTGGCGGCCTCAGCGGCGCTGCCGGTGCCGATCGCGGCGCTGCCTGACCCTATCGCCAACGAACTGCTGAGGGATTTAGACACACTGCGGTTCATCTCGGCAAAACGCACCTTCAGCATGACCTGCTGCACACCACCGACGCTCATTAAATTTGACACACGATCAGGCGCGTAGCGTTCCGCAAGATCCAACGCCTTTTGCAGTTTCTGGCTGCTTGACGCGACACCCGACAGCACAATGCCGTCATTGGCGGTGCGCACTTCGATGCCTTCTCCGGGCAGGATTTGCCCGAGGCGTTCTTTGAATTCAGTGACATCAGGCGCCACACGTACTTCGACGTTGGTGATCAACTGACCGGTCGCATCCAGCAAGGTTAGGGTGGTCAGGCCCGGCGTCTTGCCCAAAACATAAATGCTGCGATCTGACAGGGACGAAATATCGGCAATGCCAGGGTTCGCGATGCTCAGCTCTGCAAAGGGGATTTCGCTTTCTACGACAACCGCACGGTTCATCGGGACGGCCAGCGTCCGATTGGTGCCTTTGGTCACGACACGCAGCGTGTCAGCCTGCGCGGTGATCGGTGCGACCCATCCCAGCGGCGACATGCTTAGCGTCAGCCCCACAAGGGCTGCGCTCAAAAATCTGTCAATTTTCATGTGACCTGCCCTTTGTGATCACGCCTCAAAACCGGGTCTTAACGCCCGCATAGGATGCATATTGCGCAGTTTTGAGTTTTTTTGCAAGAATCAATGGGTTCTGCAAAGAGGCTTATGTGGATAAATGGCAACATGCCCAATAGTAGACGACGCCGCAGGGCTGTGCGACGCCGGCCTAATCTGTTGGTATTGCTTAGTTTGTGCAGGGGATCGAAATCGATACCACTTCGGACCCGCGGCGGGTTCGAATGCTGCATTCGCGTTCTTTGGCCACCTGCGGCCGCGGTGCCGCCTGTTCCAGACCCAACAATGACACCTGATCTACCTGAATATCCGACAGCTGGGTGTCGTCACCGACCCCGACAAGCGCCAAAGACAGGGTGCCGGTGGACTGCGCTTGCGCCAATGCGGCGACCTGTTCAGGGCGCACAGAGACTGTGACAGTCCGGGCGATCCGCGCCCCCGATATGGATTCTTCGTTTTGGTCGACAGCGATCAGTTGCACCGATGTGTCGATCAACTGGGTCATATCCTGGCCACGATCCCCGTCTTCAATCCGGCCCGTCCAATAGACGTCAACACGGTCACCCGGACGCAAGAACCCAGACACACCGCTGGCTACATCCACCCGAATGGCAAAGGCACGCATGCCGCGCTCCAACCGCGACGTCAGGCCAATATCATCGCCCGGTTCCGTGACCTTGACCATCAACAGCGGCTCGTTGGGCTCCATTGGGCGCAGGATCAGGCGGGGTTCATCTGTGTCTTCGGGAAACAGAACAGCCAAATCGCCAAAGGTGCCATCGGGCAGGGCGGTTTGTGGCCACGCAACGGGGCGAACGTCATCCTTTTTCAGCTGATCTCCGTATTTGAGCGCGCGCTTGGCGACATAAACGGTTTGCGTTGGTACAATCCGCGCTTGATCTTGTTGTGCGCGGGCCAATTCGTCTTGGTAGGCGCCGATGTAGTTTTGCGCCATATAGACAGCGCTGCCCGCCAGAGCCACGCCAACCAACAGCACCAATCCGAATACCATGCGCATAATCTTCACCTCGTTTGACCCGAGCCCGTCAACAATAGGACCTCGTTCCCAGCTTTATCCCGATGAAATGTGGCGAATTCGAGAATATCGCGTGGCTGCGGTGGGGCATTTCCCGAACACGAACGCAAAACAGGGCGTCGTAACGCCATATGGTGCCGTATTTTGTGATTGTAGGGGGGGGCTAGTCCGAGGCGCTGATTTGCCCGGCCTCTTGACGCCCCAAAAAGCTTTGGGTGTTTTCGGTCAGCCCAGCCGACCCGGCCTGCAGTTGAATGACCATCACAGCCGCCAAACCCACGACGGCAGCCGTCAAAACGACCCAATCAACGGTCACGGCGCCGGTTTCATCTGTTTTGAACGTGCGGAACGCGGCGAACATAAGGCGAGCTTTCAGGTAGAGCCCGCGATGGGCCTGTACGTTGATCGGAACGGTGAACGGGCCGCGTTCACGCGAATGAAGCGGCCCTGTTTTGTCGCATATCGGTTAAGATCAGTCGGCGGGTTCTGCTTCCGCTTCTGCTTCTGCTGCTCCAGAACCGAAGCTGCCTGCAGTCTGCGACCCCAAAAAGGACGACGTGTTGTTGGTCAGCTGCGTCGCGCCGCTGCTGATAGAACTATAGGCCGCGATGGCCAGGCCAACTACGGCAGCCGTCAGCACAACCCAGTCAACCGTCACAGCACCGTCTTCGTCTTTGCGGAAGTTTTTGAAAAAATTAGTCATGGTATATCCCTCCAAGGATCATCTCTATTTCAGTGTCAAAACCGTTTTGTTGTCAGGGTGTCTTCGTGTCGCTCGGCCCGTTCAACTCGGTACGCCCTTATATAGCGGGGGGATTGGGGCATGATTTTGACGGTAATTGTGACTTCTGGCGAAACTGGGCCGTGAATTGCAGAAAAATTACAAGCCATTGAAGTTAAACAAAAACAAATTCAGATTTCATTTACGGATGATTAAAAACAGCACTGAATGTGGCGAAACTGCCGTCTAATCGACCCGGGTTCACTGGCGAATACAGCGATTTTCTGCGAGGGTCGTGTCAAAATGGCGCAGAAAAATGCGAGCAGTCCCGATGCGTATGATGTTTCTAACGGCAGGTGTGGCCTGTCTGGCGGCCTCTGTGGCCGCGCAAACGCCCCAGCCCTTTCCGCAGTTCGAAGCCAAGCGGATTGGCGTGCCTAAAACGGGCGACAAACGTATCCATGTGCAGATCGACCCCAAAGCGCAGCAGGCCGCATTGGCGCCCCCGGATCCCCAACCCGCAGCGCCTGACGTGGCGGTCTCTGGTCCGCCAGTAGGGCAATACGGGTGGTTCTGGGATAAAGTCTCGCCGTCGATATTTGATGTGCAACCGGGGCGGCTGCAGGTCGCGATGGATGTGATCGCCGGGTCCGGCCAGATCGCGGCGCCACGCCTGCAACACTTGCAAGGCATCGCGCAGGCCAATGGCGTTGATATCTTGCGCTCGACGGTGGGTACGAGGGTTTCGCCAGCGTTGGTATTGGCGGTGATCTCGGTCGAATCCGCAGGCAAAACCGATGCGGTCAGCGGCGCGGGCGCGCAAGGGTTGATGCAACTGATGCCAGACACCGCCGCCCGATTTGGCGTGCAAGACAGCCTCATCGGCGCGCAGAACATCGCCGGCGGGGTCAAATATCTCGACTGGTTGATGGAAGAGTTCGCCGCTGACCCGGTGCTGGTGCTGGCAGGCTATAATGCGGGCGAGGGGTCGGTGCGCAGCCATGACGGCGTGCCGCCCTTTTCTGAAACCCGTGATTACGTGCCCAAAGTGCTGGCCGCGTTTCAGGTGGCGCGGGGCCTGTGCCTGACACCGCCCGAGTTGATCTCGGACGGTTGTGTGTTTGCAGCGATGAAATAAAGCAGCGTTTATTTAGGTAAGCGACGCGCCCGCCGGGACATCTATGGTGATCGCACTGCCTGCAGCACCCCGGCCCAGTTGCAGCGTGCCTTCCAACCCTTCGATCAACCCGGTCACGATACGCCCGCCCACGGTTGATGGGTTGGGCCACGACATGTCATGCGGGATGCCAACCCCGTCATCTGTCACGATCACACGCAAACCACCGGCGCTCAGCCGCGACACACGCACTTCGATCAACCCGGTTTCGAGCCGGTCAAACGCGTGTACAAACGCGTTGTTCAGGACCTCTGATACCACAAGCCCCACCCGAGAGGCCGTTTCAACCGAGACCTCGATTTGATCAACAAAAATGTTCATGCGCACCCCAGAGCGCCCGTACACATGCCCGATTGCACTGCACAATCGCGACAAATAACTGCCCATCTGGATCTGGTCGGAGAGCGTATCGGCCAGTTTCATTTCTTCGTACAGCAACTGAAGCGTCTCGATGCGTCTGGCCAATGCCGCGTATTCGGCGGGAACCGAGGTGGAGTTGGTTTGATGCCGGATCATGCTGATAATCAACGACATGTCGGTTTCAACGCGCCCCTGTATCGCGCTGAGTGCGGTGTCGATCCGCCTGGATGCATGGCCGCGATCTTCGGTGTGCAGCTCTTTCTGAATGCCAAGGAAATACTGCACAGCGCCGGTGTCGTCGCATATGGGCGTAATCACCAACCGGTTCATGAACGGTTCGCCATCGGCACGGTAATTGAGGATATCCGTGGTCACCGATTGCCCCGCCTCAATCGCTGCGCGCAGTTGATCTACGGCGGTTTTTTCGGTGTCTTCACCCTGCAAAAACCGGCAATTGCGCCCGATTATGGTGCTGCGGGCGTGGCCGGTTTGACGTGTAAAGGCGTGGTTTGCATACACAATCGGGTTGTCATCAAGATGCGGGTTGGTCACCACCATGGGCACTTGCGCGCGCCCGAACCCGTCGAATGTTGTGTCCTCGGCGAGGACTGGTTCTACAGTATCTGCCATGATTGCCACTCTAAGTCGCTGTCGTTATCTGCTGCTGTGTGGGGGCGCCGTAAGGGCGGGTGCGAATGGTGGTGCCAACGCCCAAGGCGGGGCGCCAGACCGCGCGGCGGCGTGGCTCAATCTTCCGAGGAGTATCGACCTGTTATGCTCAGGTAATATTGCCCCGACGTGCCAGATACCCGCCAGCGTCAACGACGCGGTGTCAGATAGTGTGTCCATTGTGCTCCCTCATCCGGCTGGCAGGCCGAATGCCTCTTCATAGTTAACTGACTATGGACCTAGTGCGCCAAAATAATTTGACCACTGTTCAAGAGCACGATCCCCCGATTGTTGAGATGAAAACGAAGCCTCGGGGGCAGCGACGTTTCTATGGCACTGTTATGTCGCCTTTTTTTCTGCGGGTTTTTTCTTGGCTGCAGGCTTTTTAGCAGCGGGTTTTTTAGCCGCTGTTTTCTTTGCGGCCGGTTTTTTCCGCCGGGTCCCTTTTTTCGCGGCCTTTTCGTCAATCAATAACACCGCGGCCTCAATTGTCAGGTCATCGGGTTCTGTGCCCTTTGGCAGGGTCGCGTTGACCTTATCCCATTTCACATAGGGTCCGTATTTCCCTTCCATGATAGCAATCGCGCCGCCCTGATCAGGGTGTTCACCTAGCTCGCGCAGGGTTTTCGCTGTGGCACCGCGCCCTTTGCGGCTGGCAACCTTTTCGGCCAGCAACTGAACGGCGCGGTTCATGCCCACGGTAAAGACCTCGTCGATGCCGTCGAGGTTGGCGTTTGTGCCGCCCCGTTCAGACGTGCTGGCCGCGTGTTTGAGGTACGGCCCGTAGCGCCCGATATTAGACCAGACCATGATCCCGTCTTCTGGGTGGGGCCCAATTTCGCGGGGCAGGGACAGCAGTTTCAACGCCTGCGGCAAATCTACGTCTTCTGGCGGCCAATCCTTGGGGATCGATTGACGCGGCGGTTTTTTATTGTCGTCGGTGACCTCGCCGCGCTGCACGTAGGGCCCAAAACGGCCTTTGAAGGCATAGATCTTGTCGTCGGTGTCTTCGCCCAGCAGCTTGCCTTCGGGGGGGATGCCGCTGTCGTCTTCTTCACCGGGGGGGCCAAAGGCGCGGGTATAGCGGCATTCGGGGTAGTTCGAACATCCGATGAACGCGCCGCCAGACCGCGCCGTACGCATGCTCAGCCGGCCCGCCCCGCAATTGGGGCACAGCCGAGGGTCGGTGCCTTCTTCATTGGCAGGGAACAGATGCGGCTCCAGCACCTCGTTGATCTTTTCCAACACTTCGGTGATGCGCAGATCGGCCGTTTCAGCAACGGCGGCGGAAAAATCACGCCAAAAGCGCCGCAGCACCTCTTTGTATTCCGCGTCTCCCGCGCTGACATCGTCCAACTGACCTTCCAGATCAGCGGTGAAATCATAACCCACATATTTGCGGAAATAATTCTCCAGGAACGCGGTGACCAACCGGCCCTTATCTTCGGGGATCAGGCGGTTCTTATCCTTGCGGACGTAATCGCGGTCTTGGATGGTTGTCACGATAGACGCATAGGTCGACGGGCGCCCAATGCCCAGTTCTTCCATCTTTTTGACCAACGTCGCTTCGGTATAACGGGGGGGCGGTTGGGTGAAATGCTGCTCGGGCGTGACAGAACGCTTGTCCATCTTGTCGCCCTGATCGACCTGCGGCAGGCGCTTGTCGTCTTCGTCGACGACGTCATCGCGGCCCTCTTCATAGACCCGCAAGAAGCCGTCAAACAACACCACCTGACCGGTCGCACGCAACGCGACCTGCCCGTCGGCACTGCCCACATCAACGGTGGTGCGTTCCATGCGCGCGGCTTCCATCTGGCACGCAAGGGTGCGTTTCCAGATCAGATCATAGAGCTTGCGTTGATCCGCATCAGAGGTTTTGAGATCCTCAGCCTTGGTCATCATATCGGTGGGCCGCACGCATTCGTGGGCCTCTTGTGCGTTTTTGGCTTTGTTTTTGTAGATACGCGGGCTGCCGGGCACGTATTCTTTGCCATATAGCGTCGCGATGGCGTCGCGGGCGGCTTGCACGGCTTCAGGCGCCATATCGATGCCGTCGGTCCGCATATATGTGATGTAGCCTGCCTCATAGAGCCGTTGCGCGGTGCTCATGGTCTGGCGCGCGCCCATGCCAAACTTGCGGCTGGCTTCTTGCTGCAGGGTGGATGTCATGAATGGTGCAGACGGATTGCGGTTTGCGGGTTTGGCCTCGACCGACTGCACGCTCAAATCACGGCTGCTGATCGCCTGAACGGCCATTTCGGCCTGTGTCTGGTTTGCGATGTCGAATTTATCGAGCTTTTTGCCCGCCAGAACCGTTAACCGTGTTTCAAATTCCTGCCCGCGTGGGGTGGCCAGCAAGGCCTTGACAGACCAGTACTCGCGGTTGCGGAAGGCTTCGATTTCCATCTCGCGTTCGACGATCAGCCGCAGGGTCACCGACTGCACCCGACCGGCCGATTTCGCACCGGGCAGTTTGCGCCACAAGACGGGCGACAGGTTGAACCCCACCAGATAGTCCAACGCGCGGCGCGCCAAATAGGCCTCCACCAAAGGCATATCAACCTGACGGGGGTTCGCCATCGCCTCGGTCACGGCTTTCTTGGTGATCTGGTTGAAGACCACGCGCGACACGGGCGTGTCCTTTTTGATCGATTTGCGCTTGGTCAGGGTTTCTTGCAGGTGCCAACTGATCGCTTCGCCTTCGCGGTCGGGGTCAGTTGCGAGAATCAGTTCGTTGTCGTCTTTCAGCGCATCGGCAATCGCTTTGACGTGTTTTTTGCTGTCGCTGGCGACCTCCCACAGCATTTCGAAATCAGAATCAGTATCAACGGACCCGTCTTTTGGAGGCAAATCGCGCACGTGCCCGTAGGAGGCCAGCACGGTATAGTCGCTGCCTAAATAAGAGTTGATTGTCTTGGCTTTAGCCGGAGACTCGACGACAACGACTGGCATGTACTGGGGTACCCCTAGGAAAATTTATGCGCGTATGTGGCAAGGCAAATGTGGTGTGTAAGCGGTTTTGTCAATCTGGACATAGGCCGCCCGGCGAAAAATAGTCACTCTTTGTGGTGGTTGGGCCGTTCATGGTGGTGGCCCGGTTGAAATAATTTGGGCACGATGGTGTCTCATGCATAAAACACTCAGGCGCGCGACAAAAGTCCCCCAGCGCGGCGTGTGATTTTGCCATCCAGCTCAAGATCGAGCAGGGCAGGGGCGATATCGGATGCGGTCACCGCCAAATCACGGATCAGCTGATCTTCGGCAACGGGCGTGGGGCTCAATTGCGACAGGATCCGGCGATGCAACGCCGCCACATCTTGCAATCGTGTGTTCTTTTTGGCGGGCGGGGCAGGGGCGGGCGGTGCAGGTATCTCGGGCATATCGCCGCTGAGCGGGGTTAGCGCCTCCAACACATCCGCCGCCGACCGCACCAATGTTGCCCCCTCGCGGATCAGCTGATTGCACCCGGCGGCACGAGCATCGAACGGGTTGCCCGGCACCGCCAGCACATCGCGCCCTTGATCCAACGCGTCACGCGCAGTGATAAGGCTGCCGGATTTGGCGGCGGCCTCAACCACGACCGTCGCCGCACTAAGGCCCGATATAATGCGATTGCGGCTGGGGAAATGGCGCGCGATGGGTTTCAAGCCCATGGGTTGTTCGGAAATTCGCAGGCCCGATGCCGCGATATCGCGCGCAAGATCTGCGTTTTCGACCGGGTAGATCACATCAACACCGCCCGCTTGTACTGCGACCGTTCCGGTAGGCAGGGCGGCCAAATGCGCGGCCGTATCAACGCCGCGTGCCATTCCGGACACAACGACGTACCCCGCCGCGCCCAGATCACGCGCCAAGGCCTTTGCCATCCGCGTGCCCAGTGACGACGCATTGCGCGCGCCCACTAAAGAAATCATCGGGCGCTGCAACAGCGCCGGATCCCCTAAAACCCACAAAAAGGGTGGCGCATCATCGAGGTCGTTCAACATAGCGGGGTAGGCAGGGGTGTCGTGCATGATCAGACGTACACCCGCATCACGGGCTGCGTTTAATTCGGCCTGAATGACCGCTTCGGGACATATCTGGTATTTTTCAACGCCGGCGGCGCGCGCTACCTCTGGTAGCGCGGCCAACGCGTTCTGCGCCGTGCCGTGTTCAGTTAGCAGTCGTTTATACGTGGTTACGCCAACCCGGCGGGATCGCAAAAGACGGAGACGGGAGAACTGTTCATCTTCCGAGGTGGGTGGGAGTGGGGGGTGAGTGGAAGAAGGATTGTGGTCCTTTTCAGTCATCCTCGTCTCCGTCCTTTACAAGAATCAGGTTTAAGCTGAGTTGGTTAACAATAGGTGAACACCTAAAATATGTGGGTTCGCTATTTCTGGGGAGGCGTCGGCACCTAGGACGCTGACCCTCCTACGGTCAGGCCTCCAATCATCAACGTGGGTTGGCCCACACCCACCGGCACCCACTGCCCAGCCTTACCACAATTGCCCATACCGGGGTCCAATTTCATATCTTTGCCAATGGCTCTGATCTGTTGCAGCGCCGTTGCGCCATCGCCGATTAACGTGGCCCCTTTGACAGGCGCGCCGACTTTGCCGTTTTGCACGCGATATGCTTCGGTACAGCTAAACACGAACTTGCCATTGGTGATATCGACCTGCCCGCCGCCAAAGCCCACCGCATAGATCCCGTCTTTGAGATCCGCGACAATATCGCCGGGTTCGGTATCGCCGCCCAGCATATAGGTGTTGGTCATGCGGGGCATCGGCGCGTGGGCATAGCTTTCACGCCGCCCATTCCCCGTAGGGGCCACGCCCATCAGGCGCGCGTTTTGCCTGTCTTGCATGTAGCCCACCAAAACGCCGTCTTCGATCAGGGTGTTTTTGCCCGATTGCGTGCCCTCATCATCAATCGTGATAGACCCGCGCCGGTTGGGGATCGTGCCGTCATCCAACACGGTCACGCCAGGGCTGGCGATCCGTTGCCCCATGAGGCCCGCAAACGCAGACGACCCCTTGCGATTAAAATCGCCCTCTAAACCGTGCCCAATCGCTTCGTGCAGCAAAATGCCGGGCCAGCCTGGCCCAAGCACAACGTCCATCACACCCGCAGGGGCGGGGACCGCCTCTAGGTTCACCGTCGCGATTCGCAAAGCTTCGCGGATCTTGGCCTGCCAGTCGGCGGGCTCCAACATACCATCAAGACCCACGCGACCGCCGCCGCCCACACCGCCAGATTCGCGCCGCCCGTCTTGTTCGACGATCACTGAAACATTCACCCGCGTCATCGGGCGCACATCGCGAAACGATTGGCCGTCGGGGCGCAGGATCTCTATTTCTTGCAAACTGGCCGCAATCGTCGCCGAAACCTGCACCACGCGCGGGTCCAGATCGCGTGCAAACGCGTCAATCGCGCGCAGGGTTTCGATTTTCACGGGGAATTCAGCACCCGCGATGGGGTTTTCGTCTGTGTATAGCCGGGTGTTGGTGGGCTGAGGCGCGTCGGCCAGGGTGCCGCCCCCATCGCCCACCGCCAGACGCGCCGTTTCTGCCGCGCGTGTCAGCGCCGCCTCTGACAGTTCGGTGGAATGGGCGTATCCGGTGACCTCGCCGCACACCGCGCGCAGGCCAAACCCTTCGGATGCGTCATAGCTGGCGGTCTTGAGACGGCCATCGTCAAACACCAACGCCTCCGAGCGGCGCCGCTCTAGAAACAGCTCGCCGTCATCGGCGCCATCTGTAGCCGCGCGCAACACACGCAGCGCCGTTGTGCGGTCCAAACTGTCACGAAACGGCATGAAAGGGGCATCAGACATCAAATAAGATCCTTGGGTTTGCGCGCAGGCGAGGGTGAAAAAAGCGTTCAGCGGCTCTATGACGCAAGCTGAACTCTTTATCTTAACCTCAGAATATGATTGTAAGAGTACAAATTACAACGGGCGGAGCTTCGCGCATCCACTTCCGCCTCTGGCAAGCATCATATGATCCCAAGATCAGGACGACACATGAAACGTTTCTTCACTCTCTCAGGTTTGATGGCTGGATTTGCTGCAACAGCGGCTCAGGCACAGGATAACCTCGAAATTATCGGCCGGCCTGTTGACGGCAAACTTGGTTTTCAACCCGCTGCGACAGAGCTGGCGCGGGACCTGCAATGGCTTGATGGTATGATTCTTGTGATCATCACCGTCATCACACTGTTCGTGACCGGCCTGATCGGTTGGGTGGCGTACCGCTACAACGCCAAACGCAACCCAACTGCGGCTTCTTTTACCCACAACACCCCGATTGAGATCGCATGGACAATCGTGCCGATCGTGATTTTGGTGTTCATTGGCGCGTTTTCCCTGCCGATCCTGTTCAAGCAACAAGAGATCCCCGAGGCAGACCTGACCATCAAAGTCACCGGATACCAGTGGTATTGGGATTATGAGTACGTGGACGAAGGGTTCGAATTCTCGAGCTACATGATTGGTGCACCGGCGACGGGCGGCCAAAACATGAAATCCCCTGAGGTGATCGCGCAGCTCGAAGAGGCCGGGTATTCCGAGGATGAATTCCTGCTGGCAACGGACACATCCGTTGTTGTGCCCGTGAACAAAACCATCGTGATGCAGGTCACCGGCGGCGACGTGATCCACGCGTGGACCATCCCAGCCTTTGGCGTAAAGCAAGACGCGGTGCCGGGCCGTTTGGCAGAGCTGTGGTTCAAAGCCGAACAAGAAGGTATCTACTTTGGGCAGTGCTCTGAGCTGTGCGGCCTGAACCACGCGTATATGCCGATCACCGTCAAGGTCGTGTCAGAAGAAGCCTACGCAGAATGGCTGTCCGAGGCACGTGAGGAATACGCAGGTATCCCGCGAACGCGTGTGATTGCCTCCAATTGATAGGTAGGGCCGGCCTTCGGGCCGCCTGACCCCACTCAACCCAAGCAAGGCGGATGAATGTCAGACGCAAGCATTTCTTCAACGCAGGACTATGATACGCAGCTGGGCGATTACTTCGCCTTGCTGAAGCCACGTGTGATGTCTCTGGTCGTATTTACCGCGCTGGTTGGCCTGTTGGCCGCACCGGTTTCGGTACACCCTGTCATCGCCTTTTCCGCGATTCTCTTCGTTGCAATCGGGGCCGGCGCGTCCGGTGCGCTGAACATGTGGTGGGACGCAGACATCGACGGCGTGATGCGCCGCACCGCCAAACGCCCGATCCCCTCGGGCCGGGTGCCCGCGGGCGAAGCATTGTCGCTTGGGCTGGCGTTGTCGGGCCTGTCGGTGATGATGCTGGCGTTAGCGGCAAATCTACTATCGGCAGCCTTGTTGGCCTTCACGATCTTTTTCTACGCCGTCGTGTATTCCATGTGGCTAAAACGATCCACGCCGCAGAATATTGTCATCGGTGGCGCCGCAGGGGCGTTCCCACCTGTTATCGGGTGGGCCATCGCCACGGGCAGTTTTTCGGTCGAATCATGGCTGATGTTCGCATTGATTTTCATGTGGACCCCACCGCATTTCTGGGCTCTCGCGCTGTTCATGAAATCTGACTATAACGACGCCAATGTCCCCATGCTGACGGTCACACATGGCCGCCGGGTGACGCGCCGCCATATCATCGCCTACACAGTTGTTCTGGCCGTCTTGGCCATCGGCACTGCGTTCACATCCATTGGTGGTCCGCTGTATCTGGCGATGGCCGTGGTGTTAAACGCGCTGTTTCTGATCGGTGCGGTGCAGATATGGCGCCGGGATGAAACGCAATCCGAAGCGGATGAATACAAGGTCGAAAAGAAGTTCTTTCGCCTGTCGCTGTGGTACCTGTTTGCCCATTTCGGTGCGATCCTGATCGAAGCGCTGTTGCGCCCCTATGGTCTGGGAGGCTGGTAAAATATGACGTTTCGTCCCGAACATGACCTGCATACGCGCCGCAAAGGGCGCAACATCGGTGTCGGCCTGATGTTGGGTGCGTTTGTCATCCTCGTGCTGGCGCTGACCTTCACCAAGGTCACCAGCGGTGATTTTGAACTGCCCAAAGCCGAGGAGCTGACCCAATAATGGCACTCAGTGGACCCACCAAAACAGTTGCGCAAACCGTCAGCCTTGTGGTTGTGATGGGCGGTCTCGCTTGGGCGTCCGTGCCGTTTTACGACTGGTTCTGCCGGGTGACGGGGTTTGGTGGTGTGACGGGGGTGTCACAGGTCGCACCTGACGATGTGTTGGATGAAACCATCAAAATCCGCTTTGATGGATCACTGCACAGCGAGATGTCCTGGACGTTCAAACCCGTCGAACGCGAGATGGAAATTCGCATCGGCGAGACCGGTTTGGCCTTCTACGAGGCGTATAACCCGACAAACCGCCCTATCGCGGGATCGGCCAGCTATAACGTGACCCCGTACCAAGCGGGCAGTTTCTTCAACAAGATCCAGTGCTTTTGTTTCGAAGAACAGATTTTGCAGCCCGGAGAACGGGTGCAGATGCCGGTGACTTTCTATGTCGACCCTGAAATCGTCGACGACCGTGATGGAAAATATATACACACTATCACGCTATCCTATACATTCTACGAAATTGACTTGCCCGAAGGCTACGCCGCCGTGCAGGGCATGGAACCAACCTCGGACACAAGTCTGAACTGAGCAAGATAAGGCAAGCGACGTCATGGCCCATGAAAAGAACCACGATTATCACATCCTAAACCCCTCGATCTGGCCCTTAATGGGGTCACTGGGCGGGTTTGCCATGCTGTTTGGCGCAGTTGTCTGGATGTCTGGCGGCACAACTCTGTTTTTCGAATCGGTCGAATTGAAAGGCCCTTGGCTGTTCTTAATCGGGCTGGCGGCTGTTTTATACGTGATGTTCGCCTGGTGGTCAGAGGTCGTGACCGAAAGCAAGATCGGCGACCATACCCCAGTGGTGCGGATCGGCCTGCGCTATGGGTTCATCTTGTTCATCATGTCCGAAGTGATGTTCTTTGCCGCGTGGTTCTGGAGCTTTTTCAAACACGCCATCTACCCGATGAACGAATACGCCGGGTCTGAATATGTCCCACCCTATATCTACCCGGTTGACGCGCTGCACCTGCCGCTGATCAACACGCTGGTGTTGCTGCTGTCTGGCTGTGCGGTAACTTGGGCACACCACGCGCTTGTGCACGAAAACAACCGCAAAGACCTGATCTCTGGGCTGACGATCGCGATCATTTTGGGTGTTCTGTTCACCTGCTTGCAGGCCTACGAATATATCCACCTGCTGCACGAAGGCTGGGAATTTGGTGGCGATGAATTCTACTCCAACTTCTTTATGGCCACCGGCTTTCACGGCGCGCATGTGATCATCGGTACGATCTTCTTGGCGGTCTGTCTGGTGCGTGCGCTCAAGGGGCATTTCACCCCTGAAAAGCACGTAGGGTTTGAAGCTGCGGCTTGGTACTGGCACTTTGTGGATGTGGTCTGGCTGTTCTTGTTCTTTGCCGTCTACATGTGGGGTGTGCCGAGCTAACCAGCCTTGGGTTGCAAAATCTGCATTGACGCTTAAAACATCGAAACGCGCGCGGGCTGACCTGTGCGCGTTTTCGCATTTACCGGGGGGCGTGAAACAGCGCATGCGACGTCTGATATTTCTTGTAGTCTTTGGCTTGGGCGGCGCCGCGATCTTGATCAGCCTCGGGGTCTGGCAGGTGCAACGCCTTGCGTGGAAGGAAGACCTTCTCGCCCGAATAGACACCGAAATTGCCGCCGACCCTGTTGCTCTGACCACTGACCTGGGCCGTTATGCGCCGGTGTCTTTGACCGGGGTGTTTGACCCAGATGCAGGATACATCCGCGTGCTGGCATCGCGCAAATCGACGGGTGCGGTGTACCGGATCATCCGGCCGTTTCAGGCCGACGGATACGGGCGCGTCTTGGTGGATACGGGCTGGGTGCCCGAAGCCGCAGGGACGTTGCCGCAGGTCCCAACAGGGCAGATCACGCTCGTGGGCAACCTCGACGCGCCCATCGAAGCAGACAGTTTCACACCGGTGCCGGATCTCGACGCCAACATATGGTTCGCCCGTGATGTCCCAGCCATGGCACGTACGCTCAACACCGACCCGGTTCTGGTGGTGCTACGCGACGCGCCTGACGCCAGTTTGGGCGTGACGCCTTGGCCCGTAGACACCGCTGGTATTTCCAACGATCACTTGCAATATGCCATCACATGGTTCTCGCTGTCTGCCATTTGGCTGGCGATGACCGCCGTCTTCCTGCGCCGCGGATCTGCGGCCAACACAAGCTGAAGCACAATATGCGTTATATTTCGACACGGGGCACCGCGCCCATTTTGAATTTTGAACAAGCCATGTTGACAGGGTTGGCACGTGACGGTGGGCTCTATGTGCCCGAAACGATCCCGCAGATGACAACACCGGAAATCGCGGCGCTCGACGGGCTCAGCTATGAGGCGATAGCCTACCGTGTGATGCGGCCCTTCGTGGGCGATGTGTTCACCGATGACGAATTCGAAAGCATAATCGACCGCGCCTATGCGGGTTTTGGTCACGCCGCGCGCGCGCCTTTGGTGCAGTTGGATCAGGGGCATTTCCTGCTCGAACTGTTTCACGGGCCGACTTTGGCGTTCAAAGATTTCGCCATGCAGTTGATCGGGCAAATGTTCCAAACGGCCTTGGGTCGCAAAGGCGACCGGGTCACCATTGTGGGGGCGACATCGGGCGATACCGGCTCTGCCGCGATAGAGGCCTTTCGCGGGCTGGATAATGTCGATGTGTTTATCCTCTACCCACACGGCCGTATCTCGGAGGTGCAGCGCCGTCAGATGACCACGCCCACCGAATCGAACGTGCATGCGCTGGCGATGGATGGCGATTTTGACGACTGTCAGGCGCGGCTCAAGGATATGTTCAACGACTTTGAATTCCGTGATGACGTCAAACTGGCCGGGGTGAATTCGATCAACTGGGGCCGGGTGCTGGCGCAGGTGGTGTATTATTTTTCCTCCGCCGTGGCGGTGGGGGCACCGCACCGGCCTGTCAGTTTCACCGTGCCTACGGGGAATTTCGGCGACATCTTTGCGGGCTACATCGCCAAACGCATGGGGCTGCCGATCGATAAATTGGTCGTGGCAACCAACCAAAACGATATCCTTGATCGCTGCCTGAAAGGGCAGGGCTATCACAAAGGTGAAACCGTGCCGTCTATCAGCCCGTCGATGGATATTCAGGTCAGTTCCAACTTTGAGCGCGCGCTTTTTGATGCCTACGACCGCGATGGCAATGCGATCAATCAGTTGATGGGTGAACTGAAACAGGGTGGTTTTGATGTCAGCCAAGGGGCGATGCAGGTGTTGCAAGCGCAGTATCAATCGGGCCGCGCGTCCGAGGCCGAAACCTCTGCCACCATCGCACAGACGTTGAAAACCAGCGGTGAGCTGCTATGCCCGCATTCTGCTGTTGGGGTAAAGGTCGCCAATGAACAGCGTGTGACCGGCACGCCGATGATCACCCTAGCCACGGCGCATCCTGCGAAATTCCCCGATGCGGTCGAACAGGCCTCGGGTGAACACCCCCCCTTGCCCCCGCGCATGGCGGACCTGTATGAACGCCCCGAACGGGTCAGCCGGGTGCCAAACGACATGGCTGCGCTGACCGCGCATATCAAAGGGCATAGACCTGCGTGACATTGAACCAACACCGCCTGCCGAATGGCTTTCGCATCGTAACCGAAGAAATGCCGGGGCTTGCTTCGGCCTCTATTGGGGTGTGGGTAAGCGCCGGCGCGCGCCATGAAACCCCCGCCCAGAATGGCATTGCGCATTTTCTGGAACACATGGCGTTTAAGGGCACCAAACGCCGCACGTCGTTGCAGATCGCCGAAAGCATCGAGGATGTAGGCGGGTATATCAACGCCTACACCAGCCGCGAGGTCACGGCCTATTATGCGCGCGTGTTGCAAAATGACGTGCCGCTGGCGATGGATGTGATCGCTGATATTTTGCTGAACCCCACGCTGGATGAGGCCGAGATCGAAGTCGAACGCGGCGTGATCTTGCAAGAGATCGGCCAAGCGCTCGATACGCCGGATGACGTAATATTCGATTGGCTGCAAGAAGAGGCCTACCCCGATCACCCCATGGGTCGCACCATTTTGGGCCCAACCGAACGCGTTTCGAATTTTTCGCGCGCGGATCTGCAAGGCTTTATCAAGCAGCACTACGGGCCCGAACAGATGATTTTGGCGGCAGCAGGTGCCGTCGACCACGAGGCGATCGTGAAACTGGCCGAAGATCTCTTTGGCGGTATGACCCCAACATCGGCCTTTGACGTGGATGCGGCCCGTTTTTTGGGTGGTGAACGGCGTCAGCCCAAGGCGCTAGAGCAGGCGCATTTTGCGCTGGCGTTCGAAAGCCCCGGCTACCGCGACGACAACATATACACCGCGCAAATCTATGCGTCAGCGTTGGGCGGTGGCATGTCGAGCCGCCTATTTCAGGAGATCCGCGAAAACCGTGGGCTGTGTTATTCGATCTTTGCGCAGGCGGGCGCCTATGCCGACACCGGCATGACCACGATTTATGCGGGCACCTCTGGTGGGCAATTGCCTGAACTGGCCGGGATCACCATCGACGAAATGAAACGCGCCGCCAGCGATATGTCACCAGCCGAGGTCGCGCGGGCGCGGGCACAGATGAAGGCGGGGCTGTTGATGGGGCTCGAAAGCCCGTCAAACCGGGCCGAACGTTTGGCGCGTTTGGTGCAGATCTGGGACAGGGTGCCACCGCTCGAAGAAACCGTGGCGATGATTGATGCGGTGACCACCGGTGACGTGCGCGAGTTTGCGCAAAATATGGCGTCTGCGGCCCCGGCGGCGCTGGCGCTTTACGGACCCATTGAAGACGCCCCCAGTTTGGTTCAATTGCAGGAACGGCGGGTGGCGTGATGCTGCGCGGGTTTCGCAAGCTGCGCATCGAAACAGAACGGATGGCCCTGCGGCCGCCGATCCATTCGGATTTTCGGGTGTGGGCTGGGCTGCGGTCACAAAGCAAAGATTACCTGTCACGCTGGGAACCCAGCTGGGCGGTGGACCATCTGAGCCGTAAGGCCTTTACCAACCGGGTTTACTGGGCCCAGCGGTCGGTTTCAGGCGGGTCGGCGTTGCCGTTGTTTTTGGTGCGCCGGTCAGATGATGCCTTGTTGGGCGCGATTACATTAGACAACATCCGGCGGGGGCCTGCGCAATCGGGGACCTTGGGGTATTGGACGGGCCAACCCTTTGCTCGTCAAGGGTATATGCGCGAAGCGATCACAGCCTTGGTGCACTATGCATTCACCCAGCTGGACCTCAGCCGGATCGAAGCGGCCTGCCTGCCAGAAAACGCGGCATCGCGCGGGTTGTTGGAAACGTCGGGTTTTAAATATGAGGGCGTTGCGCAAAGCTATCTGCAAATTGATGGGCGTTGGCGGACACACGTATTGTATGCCGCGTTGCGCAGCGACCGTCGGGGTAAAACGGACGCAGGTTAGCCCGCTGCGGCCATGTTTTAGGCGCTGGCCTGGGTGTTTTGCGCCGTAGCGGCCTAAAAAACTCGTCAGACCCGCAATGGTGCGCTACCTTTTTCCCCACGAGGGGGAATTGGCATGTTGATCCGAACCTGTGTTGCCGCCGTCTTTTTAGCACATGCGGCCGTCGCGCAAGAGCGCACGCCCAGTCACTGCATTGCGCTGGCCGAGGCCTCGCCGGGGCTGGATTATGTGGTGCCCGCCAGCCTTGGCCCGGTAGCCGAAGACATGGTGCGCATTCATTACCTGACCCACGCCAGTTTCCTGATCCGCACCCATGGCGGGCTGAACATGGTCACGGATTACACAGGGTTCACCGGGTCGGCGCCGATGATCCCGGATGTGGTCACGATGAACCACGCCCACAGCACCCACTGGACGGCCCACCCGGACCCTGCGATCCCGCATGTGCTGCCCGGTTGGGGGCCGTTTGGCGAAGGCATCGACCATCATTTGGATCTGGGTGAAGTGTTGATCCGCAATGTATCCACCGATATCCGGTCGCAGTTTTCTGGTGTGGAGGTCGAGGGGAATTCGGTTTTTGTATTCGAACTGGCAGGGCTTTGCGTCGGCCATTTGGGGCACCTGCACCATGAACCGGACGCCGAACAATATGCGGCGTTGGGGCGGCTTGATGTGGTGATGGCGCCGGTGGATGGCGGGTATACGTTGGATTTGCCCACGATGATCCGGGTGCTGAAACGTCTCAGATCATCCGTGGTGATCCCGATGCATTGGTTTTCATTCACGGCGCTCGACGATTTCCTGACAGGCATGTCGGATGACTTTACGGTGGTCGAGGTGGGTGGGGCGTCTCTTGATATTTCGTTGGATCGTTTGCCGGGGCGGCCCACGGTGATGGTGCTGCACCCGGCTTTGCTTGACGGGCGCTGAGCGGCTCTTGCAATGCCCAGCGGCGTGAGAGATCTAGAGGGTATGGAATTAAACTCAGCTGATACAGATTTTGATGCGCTTTTGCGGCAGCACCTTCCTGAAGACCGGGTGACCACGGCTGCGCCGCGATACCTCGAAGAACCGCGTGGCCGTTGGCACGGGCGTGACACCGTGTTGACCTTGCCGCGCAGCACCCAAGACGTGGCCACCATCGTACGATTGGCCGGGCAGGCGCGTGTGGGCGTGTTGGCGTATGGTGGCGGTACGGGGTTGGTTGGCGGGCAGGTCGTGCCCGACGGGCCACGGCCGGTGATTGTGTCGCTGGAACGCATGACGGCAATCCGGGCCGTGTACCCCGAAGAAAACGTGCTGATCTGCGAAGCGGGCGCGATTTTGGCGGATGTTCAGGCGGCTGCGGATGCGGCGGGGCGGTTGTTCCCGTTGTCGCTGGCGTCTGAAGGGTCGGCGCGGATCGGCGGGAATTTGGCGACCAACGCGGGCGGCACGTCGGTGCTACGCTATGGAAACACGCGCGATTTGTGTTTGGGGCTGGAGGCCGTGCTGCCGGATGGGCAGATCTGGCACGGGCTGAAACGACTGCGCAAAGACAACACCGGTTATGACCTGCGCAACTTGTTGATCGGGTCAGAGGGCACCTTGGGGGTGATCACGGCTGCGGCGTTGAAGCTCAGCCCCAGACCTGCCACACGCGGCACCGCGTTTTTTGTGGTGCCATCCCCGGCGGCGGCGTTGTCGTTGCTGGCGTTGGCCCGTGAGCAACTGGGGGAATTGATCAGCGGGTTTGAACTGATCAAAGGGCAGGGGTTGAGGTTTTTGGCCGAAACGATGCCACAGGTCCGGCAGCCGTTTTCTGTTGCGCCCGACTGGTCGGTGTTGATGGAGGTGGGACTTGTCGCGGGGCTGGATGCGCAGCACGCGCTGGAACAGGTGTTTGTTGCCGCTGCCGAAGCGGGTTTGGTAATCGACGGGGTTATTGCGCAAAACACCCAGCAGTCGGATGACTTTTGGACGGTGCGCGAAATGATCCCAGAGGCCAATAAACGCGTGGGCGCTGTGATTTCGAGTGATGTGTCCGTGCCGCTGAGCAGCTTGCCAGAGTTTATCGAAAGGGGTGATCAGGCGGTGGGCGAGATTGGCGCGTTTCGGATCAATTGCTTTGGCCATGTGGGGGATGGGAATTTGCACTACAACGTGTTCCCGGTTGTGGGAGCTGCGGCGGCGGATCACAGCCCCCAGCGGGCAGAGCTGCAGCGCGCAGTGCATGATGTGGTGCATGCGCTGGGGGGATCTGTGAGCGCCGAGCACGGGATTGGGCGGCTAAAGGTCGGCGATCTGGAACGCTACAGTGATCCTGCAAAGCTGTCGGCGATGCGGGCGATCAAGGCGGCGCTGGATCCGCATGGTATTATGAACCCGGGCGCCGTCCTTAAGAAATGAGGCGCTAGCGCGCTGCGCGATGTTTTTCAAATCCCTCCGGGATTTGGTTTGGGCCCCGTATCAGAGGCCGTTGAAGGCACATAGGGCGTGGACATCCATGCCCAGGGCTTCGAGTTTGGCGCGCCCGCCGAGGTCTGGCAGGTCGATGATGAAGGCGCAGGAGACGATCTGCCCGCCCAGCCGTTCTAGCAATTTGATGCCGGCCTCTGCGGTGCCGCCTGTGGCGAGCAGGTCGTCGACCACCAAGACCTTTTCACCGGGTTGGATCGCGTCATCGTGGATTTCGACGATGGCTTCGCCATATTCCAATGTGTAATCTTGGCTGATGGTGGTGCCGGGCAGTTTGCCCTTTTTGCGGATGGGGACAAAGCCGACAGAGAGCTGGTGCGCGATGGCGCCGCCCAAGATGAAGCCGCGCGCCTCTAAGCCCACGACTTTGTCGATTTGCATGCCTGCGTAGGGGTGCAGCATCTGGTCGATGGCGATGCGAAACCCGCGTGGGTCGGAAAAGAGCGTGGTGACATCGCGGAACATGATCCCTTCGTGGGGGAAATCGACGATGGTGCGGATGTAGTCTTGGACAGTTTTCATGGGGTGTCTTTCAAGTGGAACGGCGAAGTGTGGCGGTGAGCAGGCCCATACCCACAAGTGTGGCGCCGCCCGCGCGGGTGATCCACGTGAGGATGGCAGGGCGCGCGATGACCTGGCGCAGTCTATCGGCCAGCAGGGCATAAGCGAGCGCGTTCAGCGCGGCAAGTGTGCAAAAGGTGGCGATGAGGATCGCGAATTGGGGCAGCAGCGGTGTCTCCGGGCGCAGAAACTGCGGCACGAAGGCGATGAAAAACGCGATGGATTTGGGGTTGAGCGCGGTCACGGCCGCGGCGTGACCAAAGACGTTTTGGGCGGTGACGTCGGGTTGCGTGGGGGCAAGGCCCGTACTTGGGGCCGAGCGGATCAATTTCATGCCGAGCCAGACGAGGTAGACGGCCCCCGCCCATTTCAGCACGGTAAAAACGGTGGCAGAGGCCAGTACTAAGGCGCCGAGCCCTGCAAGGGACGCGGTCATGGCGACCAGATCACCAAATGCCACGCCTGCTGCCGAGGCCACCGCGACAGAGCGGCCTTTGGAGAGCGCATAGCTGAGCACCAGCAATACGGTGGGGCCGGGGATGAGCAGCAACGCCGTTGAGGCGGCCACAAAGGTGAGCCATAGGTCAAAGGGCATGGGGAAGATCCTGTTATATTGGGCGCCCAACCATGCGGGTTCTGGCCTGAAAGGCAAGAGGGTGTGGTGTGTTACGCAGCCGGTGCTGCCTTGTGGGGTGTGTGTCAGCTTTGCAAAACGCGCCCTGCGATAGCGTCCAGTTTGGACACCAATACAGGATCACGTGCGTGGGGGGCTGTCATGATCGCGTGGTCGAGTGCTCTGTCGCACCCATGCTGGCAGGGCGCGCGCGTCTTATCCAATAAGGCGGGCAAGCGGCACAACATATCGCGGCCCTTGTCTGCGTTGCCCATCAATGTCGCGATGATCTGCGTAACGTCGACCTCGCCGTGATCAGGGTGCCAGCTGTCATAGTCGGTGATCATCGCGACGGACGCATAGCAAAGCTCCGCTTCGCGAGCCAATTTCGCTTCGGGCATGTTGGTCATGCCGATCACATCCGCGCCCCAAACATCACGGTACATCTTTGATTCCGCGAGCGTCGAAAACTGCGGGCCTTCCATCGCCAGATATGTCCCGCCTCGGTGCACCGTTATACCCGCCGCCCGCGCCGCCGTTTCGCATAAAGACGTCAACCGGGGGCACGTGGGGTGGGCGACGGACACATGTGCCACGCATCCCGTGCCAAAAAACGACTTTTCGCGTGCAATCGTGCGGTCAATGAATTGATCAACCAGAACAAAATCACCCGGTGCCATATGGTCGCGAAAAGACCCGCACGCCGAAATCGCAATGACATCGGTGCACCCCAACCGTTTGAGCGCATCGATATTGGCACGGTAAGGAACCGTTGTGGGGCTGTGCACATGCCCGCGGCCGTGGCGCGGTAGGAACGCCATTTCGATGTCATCGAGTGTGCCGGTGAGGATGGCATCAGACGGTGCGCCCCACGGGCTGTCGACCGATGTCCAGCGGGCGTCTTGCAGCCCGTCGATCTCATAGATGCCTGATCCGCCGATTACTGCGATTTTGGGGGATGTCATGATGGGCTCCGATATGGTTGCGCGTAAAGGGTGGCGGGGGCGGCGTGATAAATCAAGGTGTTGTGCGGCACTCTAGGCGGCGCGCGTTGTTAAGGTGTTGCATCACCGTACGCGCGCGCGATTGGTGTTGCGTCTTTGGGGGTGCAAACGGTCGCCGGGCTTTTCATTTGACGTGAAACCGTCTAGTCAACCCGCAAACGGCCCGTAATATCGAGGCCCCCTTGACCCGATTTTAGGATACACAGAATGGCGCGAACCACGTTCAGCACCTTTACGAAAAACCTTGCAATGACTGACCTGCGCTGGATGCCGGATGATGGGTTTTCGCCCACACGGTTGCGCATCGAATTGCTGTCTGGGCTGACGGTGGCGTTGGCGCTGGTCCCCGAAGCGGTGGCGTTTGCGTTTGTGGCAGGGGTGCACCCGTTGGTGGGGCTTTATGCGGCGTTTTTGGTTGGTTTGATCACGGCGTTGATCGGTGGCCGCCCGGGGATGATCTCGGGGGCGACGGGGGCTTTGGCGGTGGTCATGGTGGCGCTAGTGGCGCAGCACGGGGTCGAATATCTCTTTGCGACAGTCGTATTAATGGGACTTTTGCAGATTTTTGCGGGTGTTATGCAGTGGGGCAAATTTATCCGGCTGGTGCCGCACCCTGTGATGTTGGGGTTCGTGAATGGGTTGGCCATTGTGATTTTTCTGGCGCAGATGAGCCAGTTCAAAGTGCCCGGATCCATGGAAAACACGGGCCACGGCATGAGCGGCGGAGAGTGGCTTTCGGGCCAGCCATTGGTTATGATGTTGGGCCTTGTGGCCGCGACCATGGCGATTATTTGGGTGACCCCGCGTGTGACACGCGTGATCCCCGCGCCGCTGGCCGGGATCGGTATCGTGGCGGCGGTTGTTATCGGGTTTGGTCTTGATGTCCCGCGGGTGGGGGATCTTGCGTCTATTCAGGGCGGGTTGCCTACGGTGCACATTCCGATGGTGCCGCTGAATTGGGAGACCTTCGAGATCATCTTGCCCTATGCGGTGATTTTGGCGGCAATTGGCCTGATCGAGAGCCTGCTGACGTTGAATTTGGTAGGAGATATGACGAACCGGCGCGGCGGCGCGTCGCAAGAATGTATCGCGCAGGGTGTTGCCAATACAGTGACCGGGTTTTTCGGCGGTATGGGCGGTTGTGCGATGATCGGTCAGTCGATGATCAACGTAAAATCTGGCGGGCGGACACGTGTTGCAGGGATCGCAGCCGCGGTGTTTTTGCTGCTGTTTATTCTGGTGGGATCGTCCATTATCGAGCTTATCCCGCTGGCGGCGCTTGTTGGGGTGATGTTCATGGTGGTGATCGGGACATTTGCCTGGAACAGTCTGACCATCTTGCGCAAAGTGCCGTTGACGGATGCCTTTGTGATTTTGTTGGTGACGGTTGTGACTGTCATGGAAGATTTGGCTGTTGCGGTGGTTGTCGGTGTGATTGTGAGCGCGTTGGCCTATGCGTGGAATAACGCGCGGCGCATCTATGCAAAGGTGTATTCAACGCCTGAGGGTGCGCGCGTTTATCAGGTGCAGGGGCCGTTGTTTTTTGGGTCGTCAGATGGGTTCGCCGAGATGTTCGATGTAGAAGGTGACCCATCTGAGGTGATCGTTGATTTTGCTGACAGTCGTGTGGTGGATCAGTCGGCACTACAGGCGATTGAGGCCATTGCGGGGAAATATGAGGCGGTTGGCAAGCGGTTGCAGTTGCGTCATTTGAGCCGTGATTGTCATAAGTTGCTGACCAAAGCTGGGCATTTGATGATCGATAGTGACGATGATCCAGAGTATGAACTGGCGGTCAATTATCAAGTGCGCACGGGTATTTTGGGCGGGCACTGACGCCGGTGACGCGCTTGCCCTTATAGGGCAAGACGCCCCACCCGCCGTCCCTATGGGTGGGGTTTAGTAGATCTTGAAGCTCGCCACGAAGGGCAGGTGATCGGAAACGCCACGCCGGAAGGCTTCGCGGCCCATGTCCATCGTCCAGTGCATTGGAAACAGGCGCAGGCTGCCCTTGATATAGTCGGTCGAGAAGTTGCGACTGACGGCGAAGCCATCCAGCAGATTTGCCCGGCCTTTTTCGAGGATATGCGAGAAGCGGTCCTGGAGATCCCATGATGACACGAAATCCATTGTGTCATCGCCGCCCAGGTGGTGAAAGTTCGACACGTCTTGTCCGGGGATCATGTTGAAATCACCCATCATAAAGATTGCGCGGCGTTTCAGGCCCGGTGTTTGGTGGATTTGGGTGATGTGATCGCCGATGACTTTGCATTGGCTGTCGCGGATCTTTTGTTCGGGACGGTCCCGGCCTGATTTGAGGTGCACGCCGATCACGATCGCCTTGAGTTTGCCGATGTGGATATCTACCGCAAGGGCTTGGCGGCCGCGGCCATAGCTGCCTTCGGACCCTTCGACAAAGCGGGGGTTTGACACCGTGATGCCGGGTTTGTGTAGAAACCCGATATGAATATTGCCATGTTTTTGCGGCAAAATAGTGTGGTTGTATGCGACGCCGAACCGCTTGAGCTTGTCCACGAGTGTTTCGATATACCCCAGTGGCGAGACCTCGACGAGGGTGACAAATTCGGCGTCCAGAAGCGCCAACCCTTCGGCTTGTTTGTCGGCCTTTCGGGATCTGGCGGATATACCTATCGGCCGTCCGGGCCGGGAAAAACCGGCCAAATTCCAGACGGCGGCGCGGATAATGGAATGATTGAATTGTGCCATAATAAATGCCCTGAATGCGCGCGGGCCGATATGGCCCGGCTGTTTATCAATAGGGCACGTATAGCACAAAACGGGGTTATGCGTCGGGGCGGACCAGTTGAAACAATTCGGTCACGCGGGCGTAGTCTTGGTAGCCTAAGCGGCTTAGCGGATGGAAACTGCGCAGATCAAACCGCCCATCCGTTAGGGTATCATCACGGACATGCACGCCGATCACTTCGCCGAAGACGGCAAAATTATGCGCCCCTTCGAGCTTTATGATCTGTGTCATGCGGCATTCCAGCGATGCAGGTGCGCCGGTCACACGTGCGCAGTTGATTTCGGTGCATTCGGCCGGGGCGATGCCGGCGCGGATGAATTCATCGTCTTCCATGGGCAGCGGTGCCGAGGATGCGTTCATTGCGTCGCGCATCGCATATTCCACCACATTGACGCAGAAAACGCCGGTGTCGCGGATGTTTGCCACCGAATCCTTGGTGTCGCCGCGATCTGGTTTGGTGCTGGTCGAGGCAAACATGACTTGGGGCGGCACGTAGGCCACTGCGTTGAAAAACGAATAGGGCGCCAGATTGTTGCGCCCATCAGCGCCGCGGGTGGAGATCCACCCTATGGGGCGGGGGCTGACAATTGCGTTGAACGGGTTATGCGGCAAGCCATGGCCATCGGCGGGGCGATAAAACATCGTGAGCTCCTGATCGTTTGCAGCCGGTGTAGCGCATGTGTTACGGGCGGGCCACTTGAAATCAAACCGGGGGCGCGCGGCCTTTTCCATGTACCGTTTGACCGCAGAAAATCCGCAAGACAGTCACGAGGTGGAGGCGCTTTTTGATCTGTGTTTTGCACCGGGGCGCGAGGCGCTGTCGTCGTACCGGTTGCGCGATGGGATCGCGCCCGTTGGCGGGTTAAGTTTGGTCGCGCGCGATGCAGATGGCATATTGTCGGGGGCGATCCGGTTTTGGCCTGTGATGGTGGGGGTGCATGTTGCGTTGTTGTTGGGGCCGATTGCGGTGCATCCGACCCGGCAGGGCGAGGGGCTGGCGGGGGAATTGATCCGGGCGTCACTGGCGCGCGCATCCGGGGATGGCTGGGCGCGGGTGATGTTGGTTGGGGATGCGCCTTATTATCAACGGTTTGGCTTTGCGGTTTTGCGTGATGTTGTGATGCCGCCGCCGACCAATCCCGACAGGGTATTGGGGCAGGCGTTGCAACCGGCGGCATGGGACGGCGTCGCGGGGCAGGTGATGCCGTGGCAAGGTGCGCTTTTGCAGGGCAGTTGAAATCTGCTGTGCTGTGCACATTTATAAATCATGAGAAACGCCCATGACTGACATGATCCAATCTCTCCCCGTCGATGTTGACGCGGCGCTTGACCAGTTGGTTCAGCGCTATCGGCGTGCGGGCAGCGGCGCGATTGATCTGCTCAATTTAATCGGCGGACGTGCCGAAGGTCTGTTGGACCGTCTGCCCGCCCCGGCGCGCAATGGGCTGCAAGAGGCCACACGCCGCGCGTTGGAACACGCCATGAAAGCCGCACATAGCAGTCGCGGCGTGGTGCCTGACCAAAAAGGCTGGCTGAATACGGTTGTGGGGACCGCAATGGGGGCTGCTGGGGGTGTCGGGGGGCTGCCCACGGCCTTGGCCGAACTGCCGGTGACGACCACGTTGTTGTTGCGTATCATTCAGGGCGTGGCCGCCGAACATGGGTTCGATCCGGCCTGTCAAAACGTGCAATTCGATTGCCTCGAAGTGTTTGCCGCCGCGGGGCCCTTGGCGCATGATGACGGGGTGGATCTGGGGTTTTTATCGGCGCGGGTGACCCTGACGGGGGCCGCGCTGCAAACGATTATCGCGCGGGTTGCACCGCGATTGGCCACGGTTTTGGGGCAAAAACTAGCCACACAGACGGTGCCCGTTTTGGGAGCGGTTGCAGGGGCGGCCACCAATTATACCTACATAAATTATTACCAAGAAATGGCGCATGTCCATTTTGGCCTGCGCAAACTGGCCATAGAGGCGGACGTGCCGGTGGGGGATTTGATCGAACAGATGCGCCACCGGGTTGGTGCGGGGACATTGGTATGAAACGAAAAAAGCGTTCAAAGGGTTGCGCGCGCGCAGTTGGCCGCCCAAGGTTGGGCATGTTTGACGAAATGACCCAAGACCCAGCCCGCACCGGGACGCACCGATGATAAAACAACTGCCAATTTCGCTGGATGGTGCTGGCAAACGCGATGTGCGCACCCAGTTTGCTGCGCTGTGTTACCGGGTGCACAAAACGAAGGTGCAGGTGTTGCTGATTACCTCGCGGGGGACGCAACGTTGGATCGTGCCCAAAGGTTGGCCGATGGATGGCAAAACCCCGGCGGCATCAGCCGCACAAGAGGCCTGGGAAGAGGCGGGTGCGCGCGGTCAAATCGATGGGCGGTGTTTGGGGATTTTTTCCTTTACCAAGGATGCCGAAGAATTGGGGGCTTTTCCCTGTCTGGCGATGGTCTATGCCGTAAAGGTGGATACGCTGGCCGATGACTACCCGGAGGCCGGTCAGCGCAAGCGCAAATGGATGTCGCGCAAGAAAGCAGCAGGGCTGGTGGACGAACCAGAACTGGCCCGTATCCTGCGTGATTTTGACCCGCGCACGCCCGCGTGACGGTCTTGACGTGGGGCCAAGGCTGCCGCATGTCCTAAGCAATTGGTAACCAATCTGGGGATAGCCTTTAGACGATGATTCAATATGCGCTCAGATGTGATCAGGGTCACGAGTTTGACAGTTGGTTCCAGTCGGCATCGGCGTTTGACGCGCTAAAGGCTGCTGGGCATTTGACCTGCGTCGTCTGCGGGGCCACATCGGTCGACAAGGCCATCATGGCGCCACGGGTGTCTGTCCCCGCGACCAAAGACGCGGCGGATTTGCGCAAAGCCGAGACGCCCGAAGAAAAGGCGCTCGCAGAGTTGAAAACCCACGTCGAAACCAACGCCGATTACGTCGGATCAAAATTCGCGCAAGAGGCCCGGTCAATGTACCTTGGGTCCGCCCCCGAGCGGCCCATTTACGGCGAGGCCAATGGCGCAGAGGCAAAGAAACTGATCGAGGATGGCGTGCCTGTGGTGCCATTGCCCTTCACCCCGACCAAAAAGGCGAACTGATCAAATGACCGTTGTGATAACTGGCGCGAGCCGTGGCATTGGTGCGGGTCTTGCCGCGGCCTATAAAATGCGCGGGGACCGTGTCATTGGGACCACGCGCACCGGCGCGCACCCCCTTGATGTCAGAGATCCTACCAATCACGCGGCCTTTGCCCAAAGCCTCGCGGGGCAGCCGGTGGAATTGCTGGTGTGCAATGCGGGGGTCTATCTGGACAAAGGCCAATCGCTGGACGGTGGATTTCCTGCGGACCAATGGGCTGATAGCTTTGCCACCAATGTGACGGGTGTTTTCCTGACAGTTCAGGCGTTGCTGCCCAACCTGCGCGCGGCCAGCGCGGCGCGGATCGCTATTATTTCATCGCAGATGGCGTCTTCGGAACGTGCGCCGGGGGGCAGCTATATCTACCGGTCGTCCAAGGCGGCGGCGCTTAACTTGGGGCGCAATCTGGCGACAGATCTGATGCCCGAAGGGATCGCCGTGGGGATTTATCACCCCGGTTGGGTGCAAACCGATATGGGCAGTGCCGCGGCCGAAATCACCGTAAATCAGGCGGTTGCCGGTCTGGTAGACAGGTTCGATGCGCTGACCTTGCCGCGCACTGGCGTGTTTGAAACCTGGGATGGTCGTCCGCACGCGTATTGATCGCCACAGCAGGAATTCGCAGGTGCGCCGCGTGGGTGACTTGTGGTTCCGGACGCCACAGCGTAAACCGCCCGCGATGACTGTGAGGGGCGCATTATGCCTGTATTGGTAATGAAATTTGGTGGCACGTCTGTTGCCACGCTGGATCGTATCCGCCGCGCGGCCAAAAAGGTCGGCGTTGAGGTGGCCAAAGGCTACGACGTGATTGTGATCGTGTCGGCGATGTCGGGCAAGACAAACGAGCTTGTCGGTTGGGTGAACGAAACATCACCACTGTATGACGCGCGCGAATATGATGCGGTTGTGTCCAGTGGTGAAAACGTCACGGCGGGGTTGATGGCTCTGACCTTGCAGGAAATGGATGTGCCCGCGCGCAGCTGGCAGGGGTGGCAGGTGCCGGTCAAAACGACCTCGGCGCATTCTGCGGCCCGGATCGAAGATATCCCACCAGAAAACATCACCGCTAAATTCGCCGAAGGCATGCGGGTTGCGGTTGTGGCCGGGTTTCAAGGTGTCAGCCCCGAAGGCCGGATCACGACGTTGGGGCGCGGTGGGTCTGATACCACGGCGGTCGCGTTTGCCGCTGCGTTTGATGCCGAACGTTGTGACATTTATACGGACGTGGATGGCGTTTATACCACCGATCCACGTGTCAGCCCCAAGGCGCGTAAACTCGATAAGATCTCTTTCGAGGAGATGCTGGAGCTGGCGTCGCTGGGGGCCAAGGTGTTGCAAACGCGGTCTGTTGAATTGGCGATGCGCTACAAAGTCAAGCTGCGCGTGCTGAGCAGTTTTGAAGAACAATCTGATCAGGCGGGAACGCTTGTCTGCGACGAGGAAGATATCATGGAAAGCAATGTGGTGGCCGGTGTGGCCTTTTCGCGCGATGAAGCCAAAATGACGTTGGTGAGCGTGGCCGACCGGCCCGGCATCGCCGCCAATATCTTTACCGCGCTTAGCGACGGCGGCGTGAACGTCGACATGATCGTGCAGAATATCTCGGAAGACGGGCGCACCGATATGACGTGGTCGTGCCCGACCGATCAGGTGGCGCGCGCCGAAAAGGCCGTGACCGATGCCAAAACCGAAGGCACGATCAATTTCCACGAGGTGATCGCCGATACCGAGGTCGCCAAAGTATCGGTTGTGGGCATCGGCATGCGCAGCCACACTGGTGTTGCCGCCAAGATGTTCCAGATATTGAGCGCCGAAAGCATCAACATCAAGGTCATCACAACATCCGAGATCAAGATTTCCGTGCTAATTGATAGAAAATACATGGAATTAGCGGTGCAGGCACTGCATGATGCTTTTGAATTGGAAAAAGCTGCCTGATCCGCTGTGATTGCGGACCGGCACCACGGCATGTGGAAGGAACGCACGCGTGGCTGAACGGCTGGAAACGGGCTCTCGCAAGCTTTTGGGGCGGCTTCGCGATGCGATGGCAGGGGATGTTGCGGGGCAAGCGCGCCTTGATAAGATCACCTCGTTGATTGCCGATAGCATGGGCTGCGAGGTCTGTTCTGTCTATTTGTTCCGCGATGAAGACACGCTGGAATTATGCGCCACAGAGGGCCTGAACCAAGACGCGGTTCATGAAACTCGCATGAAACTGGGCGAGGGTCTTGTTGGGCGCGTGGCCCGTCGGCGCGAGGTCGTGAACACCCCCGATGCGCCTCAGGCCAAGGGGTTCCGGTATATGCCGGAAACCGGCGAAGAGGTGTTTTCGAGTTTTCTCGGGGTGCCGGTGCAGCGGTTGGGCGATGCCCTTGGCGTGCTAGTGGTGCAATCCCGGACCGCGCGCGAATTTTCGGCGGATGAGGTCTATGCCCTAGAGGTCGTGGCGATGGTTGTCGCCGAGATGACCGAGTTGGGCGCGTTTGTTGGCGACAACGCGGCCATGTCGGCACGCCATTCGCAACCCGCGATGTTCCGAGGCACCGTGGGCCAAGAAGGGGCGGCCGAAGGGCACGTCTGGCTCCACGAGCCGCGTGTGGTTGTGACCAACCCCATCGCCGACGACCCTGTGCGCGAATTGGAACGGCTGCAGGGGGCTGTGGAACAGTTGCGAGTTGGCGTTGATAAAATGCTCGAAATAGCGGGCAGTCAAGACAAAGACCAGCAGCAGGTTTTGGAAGCCTACCGCATGTTCGCCAATTCCAAAGGGTGGATGCGGCGCATGGAAGAGGCCATTTCCAACGGGTTGTCTGCTGAGGCCGCCGTCGAAAAAGAACAATCGCTGGCAGGCGCGCGCATGGGCAAGGTGACCGACAGCTACCTGCGTGAACGGCTGAGCGACCTTGACGATCTGAGCAACCGGTTGTTGCGGATCCTGACGGGGCAGGGTGCGGATACGGGGGCTGAAATGCCGGCCAACCCGATCTTGATCGCGCGCAACATCGGCCCCGCAGAATTGCTTGAATACGGGCGCAACCTCAAAGGGATCGTGCTCGAAGAAGGCTCCGTTGGCAGCCACGCGGCGATTGTGGCGCGGGCGTTGGCGATCCCGTTGGTGGTACATGCTTCGCGGATCAGCACCGAGGCATTGAACGGCGATCACATCATGGTCGATGGCGAACAGGGCATGGTGCACCTGCGTCCTGACGATTCGGTTGTCAGCGCCTTTCGCGACAAAATCGCGATGCTGGCAGCAGCGCAGGAGCGCTATGCGTCGATCCGCGACCTGCCGGCAGAAACCTTGGATGGCGCGGTGTTGTCGTTACAAATGAACGCAGGCCTGATGGCAGATCTGCCGTCGCTGCCCAATTCCGGGGCCGATGGCGTTGGGCTGTTCCGCACCGAACTGCAGTTTTTGGTGCGCAACCAAATGCCGCGTCGGTCCGAATTGGTGGCGCTTTATGCGCGGGTGCTGGATGCGGCACAGGGCAAACGGGTGATCTTTCGCACACTCGACATCGGGTCTGACAAAGTGCTGCCCTACATGAAACCCAACGACGAACCCAACCCCGCGATGGGGTGGCGTGCGATTCGCGTGGGGTTGGACAAACCCGGCATCATGCGGATGCAGCTGCAGGCGTTGATTCGCGCGGCCAACGGGCGGCCCCTGACGGTGATGTTCCCGTTTGTCGCACAGCTTGACGAATATCGTATCGCCCGCAGGATGGTTGATAAAACCTTGGCCGCAGAAGAGCGGCTGGGCCATGTTTTGCCCTCTTCGATCGAGATCGGCACCATGTTGGAAACACCCAGTCTGGCGTTTGCACCCTACAAGTTTTTTGAAGAGGTCGATTTTCTGTCCATCGGGGGCAATGATCTGAAGCAGTTCTTTTTCGCGGCTGACCGCGAGAACGAACGCGTGCGCCGCCGCTATGACACGCTCAACGTGTCGTTCCTCAGCTTTATCGAAGGTATCGTTGAGCGTTGCGAGATGTCGGGCACACCCCTGTCGTTTTGTGGCGAAGACGCGGGCCGCCCTGTCGAGGCATTGTGTCTTGCGGCCATCGGCTTGCGCAGCCTGTCGATGCGCCCGGCGTCGGTCGGCCCGGTCAAAAGCCTGCTGCGGCGTGCAAACCTTCAAGACCTGCGCAAAGTCATCGCTGACGCGCGCCACCGAGGCGAGATGTCTGTCCGCCCGGCCGTGATGGAATGGCTGCGGTCGCAAGGGGCGTGACCGGCGCGCGGCAACATTGAGACGGCCTGGTCATTGAGGTTTCCGGCCGTTGGATGAGCCCCAATTCGCGCTGGATGCCGCAAATTGAGGTCCCAAATCCTTTCACATGATTCGATTTAACGGCGGGATCTTAGCAGACGGCGCTTTCGTAATCGCGATTGAGGGCCTGTGTGTAAAATTTCCGCTGTTTGGGGATGACCTGAATTTTAAGCGGCAGTTTGATTTTTCGCCTATGTTTTGTGCGTTTCGCGTCTGGGTTTAATCCGGCGCGCCCAAGTGTTGGCCAACAGCGGCGGCATCACCCTTACTCGGGCGGCCTATTAGGCGACACCACTGCGCAGGGGGCCATCACGGCAAATCGGCTGCCTTGCGCGATAAAAACACAACTGTTGCGGACCTCCTTTTTCAAGGTGGGTCGTGGTGAATGGTACCTTGGTGCCAATCAATGCCACCCGCAGCACCAACGGGAACGTATGAAACATGAAGTTTAACCTTTACTCCATCGCAACGGCCGCTTTGCTGGGCTCGACCGCCATGGCCGCCGCCGAATGTGCCGATCCGATTAAAGTGGGTGTGTTGCATTCGCTATCCGGCACGATGGCCATTTCCGAGACCACGCTGAAAGACACCATGCTGATGCTGATCGACCAGCAAAACGCAGCGGGTGGCGTTTTGGGGTGTGAAATCGAAGCGGTGGTTGTCGACCCTGCGTCCGACTGGCCATTGTTTGCCGAAAAAGCACGCGAATTGCTGACTGTGCACGACGTTGACGTGATCTTTGGTAACTGGACATCGGTCAGCCGTAAATCTGTTCTGCCGGTCATCGAAGAACTGAACGGCCTGCTGTTTTACCCTGTGCAATACGAAGGTGAAGAAAGCTCCAAGAACGTTTTCTACACAGGCGCCGCGCCCAACCAGCAGGCCATCCCTGCGGTTGATTATTTCCTCGAAGAACTGGGCGTTGAGAAATTCGCGCTGCTGGGCACCGACTACGTCTACCCGCGCACAACTAACAACATCCTCGAGCAATACCTGAAAGACAACGGCATCGCAGCCGACGACATCTTTGTGAACTACACGCCATTTGGCCATTCCGATTGGGCAACCATCGTGGCTGACGTCGTGGCGTTGGGCGAAGACGGCAAGCAGGTTGGTGTGATCTCAACGATCAACGGCGACGCAAACATCGGCTTTTACAAAGAGCTGGCTGCGGCTGGTGTATCTGCCGACGACATCCCTGTTGTAGCATTTTCGGTTGGCGAAGAAGAACTTTCCGGTTTGGACACATCAAACTTGGTCGGTCACTTGGCGGCGTGGAACTACTTTCAGTCGGCTGAAACAGACGCCAACGCTGAATTCATCGCAGCTTGGAAAGATTTCGCTGGCGAAGAGCGCGTGACCAACGACCCAATGGAAGCCCACTATATCGGGTTCAACATGTGGGTAAATGCGGCCACTGCTGCAGGGTCCACCGATGTGGATGCCGTCCGTACGGCGATGTATGGTCAAGAGTTCCAGAACCTAACAGGCGGCACGGCCGTGATGTTGCCAAACCACCACTTGGCCAAGCCGGTTTTGATTGGTGAAATCACTGCGGACGGTCAATTCGACATCATTTCGCAGACCACCGAAGTGCCGGGCGATGCATGGACAGACTTCTTGCCTGCGTCCAAAGTTCTGACCTCTGATTGGAAAGATCTGGGCTGCGGCATGTACAATGTCGAAACCAAGACTTGCGTTCAGCTGACGTCTAACTACTAAGCAACGTCGCAGGGCTGCCCCATGGCGGCCCTGCTTCTTTTGCGCGACTGATCTGACTTTGAAAGCCTATATTATGCGTCGTTTATTTCTTGCCATCGCGCTCTGTTTCGGCGCGCTGACACAGGCGCAGGCCGATGATTTGCAAGATGTTTTGCAAATCCACGCGGATCAGGTCGCCAAACCGTCCCGCAAAAGTGTCGGGCCCTTGCTGGATGATTTGGCGGATTCGGGGCTGCCCAATGCACCAATATTTCTAGAGAAATGGGCGGGCAGAACCGTGTGGCAAAGCCCCGACGGGGTGTTTTTCTACGGTGAAACGGACGGCGACGACATATCCCTGACGGACATCGACAGTGGCACCGCCAGCACCCAACCCAAAGACGGGTTTCGCCAGATCCGTCCAAACGGTGGCGTACGGCGCTTGATTGGCACGGCGCTGGTGCAGTTCCAACTGGCGGATCCCGATCTGGCGCGGCGCGAGACGGCGGTTGCCGCCATTGCGCGCAGCCCCGAGGCCGCACAGTTGGCGCCGCTGCTGGCATCGATCGACGGTGAACCCGATGTTGACTTGCGTATCCGCAAAACCCAACTGGCGCGGTTTTTATCTGCCCGGTTCGGCGACACACCGCAGGCCCGGATTGCCGCGATTGAAACCCTGTCGAAGGACACATCGGTCGAGGCGCGCAGCGTGCTCAACCAGATCGTTCAAACCACTACCGGTGTGGCCACGGCGGCACCCGATGGCAATGTAGCACGTATTCTTGACCCGACGCAGGCGCCCGCCGTTTTCTATGACCGGTTGATCCAGGCGGGGTTCGCGCCCCCACACACGACGCCGGCGATGATCCGCGCGACCCTCGAGGCGAATATTATTGATGGCAAAGCCGGTGGTGTTCCGTTGGCACAGCTGAACACGGACGCCGCACGCGAGCGCGCCTATGCGAGCCTTGCAAAAGAAGGCCGCGCCCAGCCGTTGGTCACCGACCAAGCGCGCGATCAGGCGCTGGCGGCATATGTGTTCTACGACCTTTACGATGAACCCAACGCCGACATTACGGCCGCCGCGGCACAGGCGTTGGCGTCTGTTGAACAACGTGTAGGGTTTGAGCAGGCCGCCGATTTGGCGCTGGATGGGTTGTCGCTAGCGTCGATCTATTTCCTCGCGGCCATCGGGCTGGCGATCACGTTTGGCGTGATGGGCGTGATCAACATGGCCCACGGCGAATTCATCATGATGGGCGCCTATACCGGTTACGTGGTACAGCTGTTCATCCCCGACTACACCATTTCGATCATCGTTGCCTTGCCGCTGGCCTTTGCGATCACGTTTGGGGCCGGGGTCGTCATGGAACGGTTGGTCATCCGGCATCTGTATCACCGGCCGCTGGAAACATTGCTGGCCACCTTCGGGATCTCTATTGCGCTGCAACAGCTGGCAAAAAATATCTTTGGCACGCAGGCGCGGCCGCTGACATCGCCGGGGTGGCTTGATGGGGCTTGGGTGATCTCGGATGTGATCCAGATTAGTTATATCCGCATTGCCATTTTCGTGCTGGCGCTGCTGTTTCTTGCGCTGATCTTGTTTGTGCTGAAACGCACGCGGCTGGGCCTTGAGGTGCGCGCGGTGACGCAAAACCCGGGTATGGCTGCCAGCATGGGCATCAACCCTGACCGGATCAATATGCTGACGTTTGGTTTGGGGTCGGGTATTGCGGGCATCGCGGGTGTGGCCATTGGTCTATACGCCAAAGTGACTTCTGAGATGGGCGCCGACTACATCGTGCAGAGCTTTATGACTGTGGTGGTCGGTGGGGTCGGAAACGTCTGGGGTACATTGGCCGGGGCGTCGATGATCGGCTTCCTGCAAAAAGGGATCGAATGGTTGAACCCGTCCAACACGCTTGCGGCGCAAACCTATATGATCTTGTTCATCATCTTGTTTATTCAATTCCGACCCAAGGGCATTGTTGCGCTCAAAGGTCGGGCGGCGGCGGATTGACCCATGCGTAAGAGCTTTATTTCCCAAAACCCGTCTGTCTTGTGGTTCCTGCTGGCGCTGAGCGCGTTTGTTTTGGGCGTTGTGTTGTTGTCCGAAGTCACAGGGTCGGGGGTGATCTCGACCTCCTTTGTCAAAACGCTGGGCAAAACACTGTGCCTGTGTCTGGTCGCCATCGCGATGGACGTCGTGTGGGGTTATTGCGGTATCCTGTCGCTGGGGCATTTCGCATTTTTCGGGATCGGTGGGTACGCGATCGGCATGTGGCTGATGTATGCCCGTACCGAAAGCATCGTGATGGGCAACCTGCAAAATCAGGTCATCCCGCCCACCCCGCAAGAAATATCAGATGCCATCGGCAATCAGATTTTCGGGGTCGTGGGCAGCTCTGAATTCCCCCTGATCTGGAGCCTTGCAGACAGTCTGTTTTTGCAACTGGCCATGGTGGTTTTGGTGCCGGGGGCGTTGGCCTTGGTGTTTGGCTGGCTGGCGTTTCGGTCTCGCGTGACGGGGGTGTATCTGTCGATCCTGACGCAGGCGATGACGTTGGCGTTGGCCCTGTACCTGTTTCAAAACGACAGCGGCTTGCGCGGCAACAACGGCTTGTCTGGCTTGCAAAATATCCCCGGATTTGAGGCAACTTCGCAGGCGATGCTGTCAATCGTGTTCTTTCTGGCGTCGGCGGCTGCGCTGGCTGCGGGGTATGTGTTTTTTGCTTGGGTCGTGTCGGGCAAAATGGGCAGCGTGATCAAAGGGATCCGCGACAACGAGGCGCGCGTGCGGTTCTTGGGCTACCACGTAGAAAGCTACAAACTGTTCGTCTTTACGATCACCGCGGTGATATCGGCCATCGCTGGCGCGCTGTATTACCCCCAAGCGGGCATCATCAACCCCGGTGAAATCGCGCCGATTGCGTCGATTTATTTGGCGGTTTGGGTGGCCATTGGCGGGCGCGGGCGGCTCTATGGCGCGGTGATCGGGGCGGCGTTTGTGTCGCTATTGTCGAGCTGGTTCACCGGTGGCGGCGCGCCCGACATCAACCTTGGGTTCTACACGGTTCAATGGACCGATTGGTGGCTGGTGTTGTTGGGGCTATCGTTTGTGGCTGTCACGCTGTTTTTCCCCAAGGGCATCGGTGGGCTATTTGATTACATCGTCAGGAAACCGTCATGAGCATGCTTTTGGAAGTGTCGGGCGTGTCCGTTACCTTTGATGGGTTCCGCGCGATCAACAACCTGTCGATCAATTTTGCACCGGCCGAGTTGCGTGCCATTATTGGGCCCAATGGCGCCGGTAAGACCACCTTTATGGATATCGTGACCGGGAAAACCAAACCGGACGAGGGCACGGTGATTTGGGGCGAACGGAATATTTCGTTGCTGGGTCTGTCAGAAAGCCGGATCGCGATGGAAGGGATTGGGCGTAAGTTTCAGAAACCTACGGTGTTTGAAGACCAGACGGTGCGGCAAAATCTGGCGATGGCGCTGAAAAACCCGCGCAGCCCGTTTGCGGTGTTGATGCATAAGAAAACCGCGCGCAATGCCGAACGGATTGAGAGCATCGCAGACGAAATTGGCCTGCTAGACAGCCTGACCCGCACAGCAGGAGAGCTGAGCCACGGGCAGAAACAATGGCTCGAGATTGGCATGTTACTGGCGCAGGAACCGCGCTTGTTGTTGGTCGATGAACCTGCCGCCGGTATGACGGTTGAAGAACGCGAAAAGACCACGGACATTCTGCGCAAGGCTGCCGAAACCCGCGCGGTTGTGGTGGTGGAGCATGACATGGAATTTGTGCGCCGGCTCGATTGCAAGGTCACCGTGCTGCACGAAGGGTCGGTTTTGGCGGAAGGCAGCCTAGATCACGTGACCTCGAACCAGACAGTAATCGACGTTTATTTGGGGCGCGCGCATGCTTGAGGTTTCCAATCTAGATTTGCACTACGGGCAAAGCCAAATCTTGTTTGGCGTGTCGCTGTCGGCTGCTGTTGGCGAAATCACGACCGTGATGGGCAACAATGGGGCAGGCAAAACGAGCTTGCTCAAGGCTATCGCGGGGCGACATCCGGCCAGTGGCGGCCAAGTGTCGGTGGCTGGTGCGCCGGCCCGTGTGTCGTCGGCGTATCACGCGGCCCGCACTGGTATTTCCTATGTGCCGCAAGGGCGCGAGGTTTTCCCGATGATGACGGTGTTGGAAAATTTGCAGACGGGATTTGCCTGCCTGCCCGCATCTGAACACGTTATACCTGACCATATTTTTGATCTGTTTCCGGTTCTGCGCGACATGCAGGCTAGACGGGGTGGTGATTTGTCGGGCGGGCAACAACAGCAACTCGCGATCGCGCGCGCGCTGATTACCCGGCCCAAGGCGTTGTTGCTGGACGAGCCAACCGAGGGCATCCAACCCAACGTGATCCAACAGATCGGCGAGGCGTTGCGACTCTTGCGCGATCAAGGTGACATGGCCGTCGTGTTGGTGGAGCAGAACGCTGATTTTGCCTACGGTTTGGCGGATAGGTTTGTGGTTGTGGAACGGGGTGCGGTTAAACGGCGCGAGATCAAGGCGGATTACACCAAGGCCGCGCTACTGGATGATCTGGCGTTGTAACTGCGCCGGGTGGAAGGCATCGTTGGTGCGATTTTGGCGAAACCCGAGATAAGTGTCAGTCCTGCTCAACCGCGCTGGCAGCCGATGTTTCTAACGTATGGATGACGTCGCGCAGCCTGTTTGGGGCAACGGGGGGCGACAGATAATACCCCTGCACTTGGGTGCAGTTTTGACCTTTTAACCAGGCCAACTGTTCGGGTGTTTCTACGCCTTCGGCGACGACAGTCGCACCGATCTGTTCGCCTAAGGTCAAAATCAATGCCACAATAGGCCCGGATTTTGGCAGCTGCGACACAAAGGACTGATCGATTTTCAAACAGTTCAACGGAAAGCGCAGGATGTAGGCAAGGTTGGAATACCCGGTGCCGAAATCATCAATGGCAATTTGATAGCCCATATTCGCGATGGTTTCGAGCTTTTGCGCGATGGCATCGTGATCCCCGATGAGCACGTTTTCCGTGATCTCAAGTTCGATTTTCCCCGAGGGGAAGTCGGGATGCTGTGCAAAACACTCCAACGCGCCCAACAGGCGTTTGTCTTCGAACTGGCGGGGCGAGATGTTGACAGACACTTGAATATCACGCCCTGCCTGATGCAGGGACACGGCCTTGGTGCAGGCCATTTCCAGCACAAGTTGTCCCAGTTCCTCGATCATCCCTGTTTCTTCGCAGATCGATATGAATTCCGCAGGCATCACAAGCCCGCGGTCGGGGTGTTGCCAACGAACGAGCGCCTCGACAGAGACCACTGACCCGGTCTGCAACGAAACGCGTGGTTGATAATGCAATATGAATTCACGTTGCTCTATAGCGCGTTTGAGCTCTATCTCGACCAGATCACGGGCATTGGCCTGATCCCCCATTTCGGAGGTGAAAAAGGTCAGCCGGTCGCGCCCGGCCTGTTTTGCGGCATAAAGCGCGATGTCGGCTTCGCGTAGAATAGCCGTGAATTCAGCAGTTTGAGGGGTGAACAGGGTTACACCAATACTGATCGTTGCATTGACCCGGGTGGCGTCATGGGAAATTGGTGCAGAAACCTGAGACAGTAAGTCCTCCAGATGCGCGGCGAGGTCGGCGGCGGATGTGATGTTTTCGAACAACACGACAAACTCATCGCCGCCTAGGCGTATTAATGTATCGGTCGCGCGGATGGACATCGCGACACGGGAGGCGACCTCTTTCAGGACGACGTCGCCCATTTCATGCCCCAAACGGTCATTGATCTGTTTGAAGCGGTCAATATCAAAACACAGGAGGGCGCAGGGGCCGCTTTGGCTTACCGCAAGCGACGACATGTAGTGCTGCAAATAGCTTCTGTTGTAGCACCCTGTTAGTTGGTCGCGGTCGGCAAGGTAGCGGGCCTTGTCGCGTGCGATTTTCAATTCACTGACATCAATGGCCGTCAAAAGGGTGGCCGGGTCGCCGGTAACCGCATCCACACATTTCTTGATCGTCAAATCATGCCAACGAGGGCCGCCGCTGGTGTTGACCTTTGACACCAGACGATGCTCACCACAAAGCTGAATTTGAGCCGCCAAACGGTCATAGTCGGATGGATCGATGAATTTTTCGCGCACCGTTTGGGTGGCATGGGTCGCCACGTCGCGGGCGGCTGGGTTCATGTAAAGGGGTTGTCCGCTATCGTCGTGCAGGGCAATCATCACATCCGTGTGGAGCAAAGCCTCGGCGCTGCGCAGGTTTTCGGGTTGATTTTCGGTGTCTCCAACCGCTTCGCATTGCATGGCCATCCGACCGTCGGGCATGCGATATCCGCAATATACCACCATTACGCTAGTCGGTTTTCCATTGGGGTAAAGCGTCCACATTTCGGTGAAAGTGGCATCATTTTCAATGAAATCGCGTTGATACTGCTTGAGGCGGGTGGCGACGGCGGGCGACATATTCGTTGCCATGTCACGCGATTGCAGATCCGCCTCGTTGTCGGCTTGCCATAAGACGCAGGCTGGTGCGTTGGCAAAAACAATGCGCGCGTTGTCGACATCATAGATCCACAACGGGGTCTGCATCCGGTCAATCGGAAGTGAGATGTTTGGTCGCAGATCGGCCACGTGTGTACCCTGCAAAGGCGTCGGTACCGCCGCGCCATCAGTTATCTTTTCATTGCGCATCGACCAATGTCCCTGACATGTACCGTTAAGCAGCTTTGCTTTTGGGTTGGCCCAATTCGCTTAATGGGCGGAACCCGTCAGTGTGTTTTACCATGTCTGTCCAGCGCGCAATCGCCGGATAGTCGGCCATGTGCAGCCCCGCTTCTTCTAAAACATGAACATAGCCGAAAATCGCGATATCAGCAATGGAGTAGCCTGTGCTCAAAATGAAGTCGCGCTTTTCCAGATGCGCATCCAGGCGGGCCAGCCCGGCATCTGCTGCGGCCTGCCAAGTCAGGATATCATCGGCCCGCGAATCGCGCTGTTCTGGCAGGATTGTAGTGAAGAATCGAGCAGGCGAAATGAACGGCTCCAGCTTGGATTGTTCGTAGAACATCCATTGCAACGCCTCGGCGCGTGCCTCGGCGGTGGGCGGCATCAGGTCGCTGTCTTCGGCGAGATACCATAACATGGCGTTGCTTTCCCCAATGCCGGCGCCGGTGTGTGTGACCAGATGCGGCACCACGCCCAGCGGGCTGATCGCCAGATACGCGGGAGATTTTTGCGCGCCTTTCAAGACGTCAATCATTTCGATCTCAAAGGGAATCATCAGCTGGTGCATTGCCAGCCACGGCTTGAAACAGTTGCCAGACCCCAGACACGCATAAAGTTTATTCACAACACACCTCTTATCGACTTTGGCAGCGTTCACATTATGAAACGGCCGTTAACGTGGCCTGAATGCAGGTAAAAAACCAATCTCGAATGCATTTCAAATTGCAACCATTGGTATTTGGGTGGCCGCGGCCTCTCGTGAAAACTGAAAAAGAGAAGACCGTGATCTGCGGTCTTAATGGTACGTGTAATTCTATTAAAAACATATAGATACCGCCATCGCTGCCATTCGTGGGCAAAAAACGGATTGCTCATGTGATAACCATTAATAGAATTTTAACACAGGAAAACTAATTTCTGTTTGGTTAACAAACAGTTAATGGGGTAGCTCGGTTTTAGTCGGCCAGTTATGTCACAGTTATGAAAAGCGAGATACGATGCTAAAGTATTCAGAACACCTCCTGCCATCTGCATCTTTTGACCAACCTATTTCCGAACAGATCTGGCGGGCCAAGTATCAATACACAACCAATGGTGTGCCGCGAGATGCGAGCGTTGCTGACACGTGGTTGCGGGTCGCGAACAGTCTCGCATTGCCCGAAAAGACCGCAGACCGTCGGAATATGTCGGCGGCATTTTACGACGCCATGGACGGGTTCAAGGTGTTACCAGCGGGGCGGATTCTTGCGGGAAGCGGCACCGAGCGGAATGTCACCCTCTCCAACACCTTTGTGATGCGCGCTATCCCCGATTCCATCGAAGGCATCATGGACACCGCCAAAGACGCGGCACTGACGATGCAAATGGGCGGCGGCATCGGGTTTGACATGTCGACCCTGCGGCCAAAAGGAACGTTGGTGCGTGGGCTGGATTGCCCCGCAGCGGGGCCCGTGGCGGCGATGGATATCTTTGACACCGTGTGCGGCATGCTGGTGACGGGGATGGGCCGGGGCGCCATGATGGCCACCATGCGGATCGACCACCCTGATATTGAGGACTTCATCACCGCCAAGGCCACCCCTGGACGGCTGCGCAATTTCAACATGTCGGTGATGATTTCTGACAAATTCATGCAGGCGCTTGAAACCGGTGCCGATTGGGATCTGGTGTGGGACGGTCAGGTTGTGCGCACCGTTAAGGCGCATGATATTTGGGAAACGATCATGTGGCGCACCTTTAGCGCGGCGGAACCTGGCGTTTTGTTCATTGACCGGATCAACCAAGCCAACCCGCTGAACTATCTGGAAACCCTGTCGGCCACCAATTCCTGCGCCGAACAGCCTTTGCCGCCCAATGGCACGTGCCCGTTGACGTCTATCAATCTGGCGCGTTTGGTGACGGACCCGTTTGGCCCGAATGCCGCGATGGATGACCGGCAATTGCGGCGGTTGACCGGGGTCGCGGTGCGGATGTTGGACAATGCGATTGATGTCTCGGAATTCGCGGTCGAAGGCCAACGGGACGAAGCCGTGACCAAACGGCGTATTGGCGTTGGCGTCACGGGCGTTGCGGATGCGTTGATTATGTTGGGCGTGCGGTATGGCACACCTGCGGCGATGCGGTTGGTCAACAGATGGCTGCAGATGATCCAGAATGCGGCGTATCTGGCGTCGGCAGAGCTGGCAGCACAGCGCGGGCCGTTCCCGCTTTATGATGCAGAGCAACACTTGCAGAGCGCAAGCGTTCAGGCGCTGGACCCAGAGGTACAGCGTGCGATTGCCACACACGGGTTGCGCAACGGGGTGTTGACCACAATCGCCCCAACGGGCACCACGTCTATGTATGCGGGTAACGTATCATCGGGGATCGAGCCGGTCTTTGCGACGGCGTACACCCGCAAGATCACCGGCCCCGATGGCACCAAGACCCAAGAGCAGGTGCAAGACTACGCGGTGTGGTTGTTCCGCGAAATGTTTGGCCCGGACGCGCCGCTGACGGATGCGTTTGTCACCGCGCAAGACTTGCGCCCGGCCGACCACGTGCGCATGCAGGCCGCCGCACAGCGTTGGATTGACAGCGGTATTTCCAAGACCGTCAATTGCCCTGAGGACATTCCTTTTTCGGTGTTCGAAGACGTCTACCACCAAGCCTACGAAGCAGGCTGCAAAGGGTGCACGACGTATCGGCCAAACGCCGTGACCGGGTCTGTTTTGTCCACGTGATCATCGACGCGGGGCTGCATGTCAGTCACCGAATGCGGCAATATAGTCGCTGACATGGATGCCAAAGCGGCGCTGAAACGCGCGCCGCATGCGTTGCACATCGCCGAACCCGCTGGCCACGGCGACGGATTTCAGGGGCAGGTTTTCGACCAACAGACCCCGTGCGTGATCCACGCGCACCCGTTCGACAAAGGCGGCAGGGGTGTGGTGCACATCGCGTTTGAAATGACGTGACAAGGTGCGGGGGTTCATGCCCGCAGCCGTGGCCAAAGCATCAAGCGACCAATCCAGATGCGGCGCGGAGATGACGTTTTCGATCAGCTGGGTGAGTGTGTCGTCGCGGGTGAATTGCCCCGCCAGATGCAGCGCATATTGGCTTTGCCCCCCTGTACGCCGCAATTGCACAACCAATTCGCGCGCGACAGCCAGCGCTGTGGTGGGCCCACAATCGGCGCGTATAATAGACAGCGCCAGATCAATCCCGGTTGTGACCCCCGCCGAAGTAAACACGCGGTCTTGGGCGGTTGATATCTGGTCAAGGTCCCACAGCACTTGGGTATAGTGTTTGGTATCGGCCAGCCGCGACCAATGCGTTGTCGCCGCGCGACCATCAAGCACCCCTGCCGCGGCCAGCACCAAGGCGCCGGAACAAATGGAAATGAGCCGCCCATCGGGGGTGTCTGCCAAATGCCGGACGATGGCATCACACAGGGTTTTGTTTGGGATCAGCGCGTTCACACCGGTGCCACCGGGGATCAGCAGGTCATCGACGGGCGCGCGACATAGGGCGGCATCCGCGACCAGCCGCAGGCCACACCCCGCCTTAACGGGTGCACCGTCCAGCGATACATACCGCAGGCTATAACGTTTCTGCCCCGCGACGACTGCCGCATCAAACGCCTGAACCGGGCCAGACACGTCCAACATGTTCACGCCATCAAAAAGCAAAACATCAATGGTGCGGGTGCGTGTGTCTGGATTTGACGTCATTTTGACATTTTAGACAATGCGCACCTGTTATACCATATCAAAAACACCCCTACATTGGAGCGTCACATGCGCAGCACGATCTTGTCTCAAAACGGTACCTATCTGGGTTTGCTGGCGGCCAATACCATCCTTGGGGCAGCGATGCCGATGTTGATCATCTTGGGTGGTTTGGCGGGGTTGATGTTGGCGCCATCTACCGCGTTTGCGACGCTGCCTGCGTCGCTTCAGATGCTGGCGGGGCTGTTGGCGGCGGCGCCGTTTTCGTTGATAATGGGGCGGTACGGGCGCAAGATCGGCTTTGCCATAGGTGGTCTTTGTCTGCTTGCGGGGGGCGCGTTGGGCATGTGGGGGCTGATCTCGGGGAGCTTCATACTGCTGTGTCTGGCGCATCTGGCGCTTGGCGCGGCGCTTGCGTGTTTCCAGTATTTCCGGTTTGCCGCCGCCGAAACGGTCAGCACAGCGTGGCAACCTGTTGCGATTTCGCTGATGTTGACCTCGGGGTTGATCGCCGCCTTTGTCGGCCCGCAGATGTTTATCATGACCAAAGACGCGCTGGCGCCGGTGCCTTTGGCGGGCGGATATGCGGCGTTGGTGGGCGTGGCGCTGGTGGGGTTGGTCCCGCTGGCGTTGATCCGGTTGCCCGCACCGCCCAAAACCGCACCGCAAACCCTAAGGCAGCGCATCGCGGCATTGACGGTGCTTAGGCAACGGCCGGTGCGGTTGGCGGTGGGTTTGGGCGCGGTATCGCAAGGTATCATGGTGTTTTTGATGGTGCCGACGCCGCTTGCCATGATCGGGTGTGGCTTTGGTGATGCGCTGGCGGGTGATGTCATACGGTGGCACGTGGTGGCGATGTTCGCGCCCAGTTTCTTCACCGGGTTCCTGATCAAGAAATTCGGCGCGCACCCGATTGCCATGATCGGCCTTGGGTTCTTGGCGGTGTCGTCATTGGTGGCGCTCAGCGGTCTGACATCGGGGCATTTCTACGGGTCGTTGATCATCCTTGGCATCGGCTGGAATTTCAGTTTCATCAGTGCGACGACCCTTTTGGCACATGCGGTACCGGAGGCAGAAAAAGCGTTGGTGCAAGGAGCCAATGACACGATGATCGCGCTTGTGTCGACCCTATGCGCGTTTGTCGCCGGGGCGATTATCGCAGGGTTTGGTTGGGCCGTATTGGCGGGCGTGTCGCTGGTGTTGTTGTGCGTCGCGGGTGCGGTGTTTGTGGTGGATATGCGCGCGACGGTCTGAGACGCCCGCGGCATCGGGCGCCACCATCACGCGCATGAAGACTAGACGACCGTCACACGGTGGGTGCCCAATGCAGGGGTTGCGATATCCATGACGTCTCCTTTGACCACGGGCCCAACGCCCGAAGGCGTCCCCGTCATGATGACATCCCCCGCAGCGAGTTCGAAATACTCTGACAAATACGAGATCATCTCGGGGGTCTTCCAGATCAGTTGGGCCAGATCACCTTCCTGACGCAGGTCCCCGTTCACTTTGAGGGTGATTGCACCGGCGTTCAGGTCCCCGACGTTTTCGGCCTTGTGGATCGGCCCGATGGGGGCTGAACGTTCAAACGCCTTGCCAATTTCCCACGGCCGCCCGGCCTTTTTCATTTGCCCCTGCAGGTCGCGCCGGGTCATGTCCAGCGACAGCGCGTAACCGTAAACGTGGTCCATCGCATGATCGACAGAGATGTTTTTGCCACCTGATTTCAGGACAACGCTCAATTCCACCTCGTGGTGAACATCACGGGTGTGGGGCGGGTAGGGGAAGGTGCCGGATGTATCCAGATTGTCCGGGTTTTTCTGAAAGAAAAACGGGGCTTCCCGGTCCGGGTCATGGCCCATTTCGATGGCATGTGCTGCGTAATTCCGGCCTATGCAATAGACCCTGCGCACCGGAAACACCCCACCGGTGGCCACGGGAAGCGCCGTCACGGGGGGCGGCGATATGACATAGTCAGGCATTGTGGTGCTCCGTTATGGTTGCGTTCGAAAGACATACGCAAAGTGATCGCCCCTATATAGGGTGATAGGACGTGCGGTTCCATTCCCCCGTTGTCTTGTAAAGCACTGTTTTGGTTGGACGGGTCTGCGCCTGATCACAAACCCACATGCCATTTTGGATCACACGGTGACCTGCGGTGTTGCTGACATGGGGCTCTTGGGTTCAGGCGGCTGCCGCACGCGTTGTTTTTTTCACCCACACCTGTGGCCTGTTAGGACCGCGGGCGGTATAGGGTCGTGATGAACGATACTTTGCCCCCATGCCCCGAATGCGCGTCCACTTTTACCTATCAGATGGACGCTTTGCTGACCTGCCCGGAATGCGGCCATGACTGGGCGCCCGGCGCATCTGCGGATGCGGCACCAGAGGTTCGCGACAGCGTTGGGAATGTCTTGCAAGACGGCGACGCGGTCACAGTGATCAAGGACCTGAAGGTCAAGGGGTCGTCGTCTGTCGTTAAAGTGGGCACGAAAGTGCGCAGCATTCGGTTGGTCGCGGGCGACCACGATATTGATTGCAAAGTGCCGGGAATAGGGCAAATGGGGCTCAAGTCCGAATTTGTAAAGAAGACATCAAACTAAGACGCACGGGGCTTATTGTCGCTGGGGTGGCCTAGCACCACCACCAAGCCCATTGATGTGAATCGGAAAAACCAAACGGGCATTGACTGGCCTGTTTTAGCCGGTGTTTGGCAGCCAATAACGCCATTTATATACCGCCTTATTTGATATCATTTCACATGATTTTGAAGTTTCTTTGTCAACCTGCACACCCTTCGATCTTGGGAGCGCAGAATGATTGTTTCAGCGGGCGTCAGGCCAGCCGTTTTGCGGCGTGCGGCTGTTATTTTTTGCGCGCTTGCCGGTCCTGTGCTGTCGCAATCCCCCGAGATCGGGGTCGCCTAACGAAACAGAATTCACAAGTATGGCTATTCTCAAGTGGGTCCAGGACACAGGTGTCGAATGGCATTACATCGCGCCCGGCAAGCCGAGGGCGCTTACGCCTTTTTCGATCGGGATCACAAATATGTTTTGTTAGAAATGCGCCACCAAAACCGCCACCAATTTAATGGGGTGGGTTCGTAATTTACTATTAACCCATTGAATTTATTGGAGGCGAGTAGGAGAATCGAACTCCTGTACACGGATTTGCAATCCGGCCATTTATCCTATCATTTCAAGGGGGCTTTGTTTCAAAACAGCCCTCTACAAACCGTGAACTAAACAAGAATGTTTCAAGCGCCCTGATATCGCTATCTGCCTCCTTGGAGGAAAAGCCATGAGTGGTATGGCATTGATTTGGGCCGCGAACGTCAAAGGGCTGAAACCAGCAGCCAAGATCGTGCTCATTCAGCTGGCCGACTTCCACAACAAAGAAACTGACCAGTGCAACCCAAGCGCTAAGCGTTTGGCTGATGAATGCGAGATGGGCCGCGCAACGCTGTTTCGGCACATGACGACGTTGGAGGAATGCGGCCTTGTCACGCGCCATGCCCGTGGCGACGGTGATGGCGGGCGCGGGTTCAATCAGTATGAATTGCACCTCGACATCACCCTTGGTCCCAGCGCCCGTCCGAAGGGTGGTAGCAGCGGTGCGAATGGGGTTTCGTCTCAAAATGAGACGGGGGGAAACGTCTCAAAAATGCGGGGGAAAAGTCTCAAGGGTGAGACGGGGGTAGTCTCAAATCGGGACAGGAACCTTACCATTGAACCTAAGAAAGAACCTCCTTCGCGCAGGCGCGAGGCGGCGGCGGTGGATGAAGATGTGATCTGTATTCTAGCGGCGTATCCCCAAGATCGGCGTCGTGACGAGGGAACCTGCCACCAGCTGATTTCAGACGCATTGCAGTATGTGTCAGTTCAGGATTTGCTCAGTGCAGTCCAAGCCCACGCCGCCCGAACGACGGGGTTCACTCGCAGCAAGGTTAGCTTTTCAGATAACTGGTTTCGCCGCGAAGAATGGCGTCGGCGCGTCGAAGAGGAGCGGGAACACTCGAAGAGTGACAATCGCGCAATGGCTCAACTGGTCGCCAATGCTGCCGAGTGGATTAAAGGCAAGAGTCCGCTGTGCAAGCACGTGTCACATGAGCATGCGATCGCCGCTATCGACGCTGGCTTGCTGACCAAACAACAGGTCGTAGCTGCTGGAATTCAGCTATGACGTGGGGGTTGCATCGCAAGTTTCTCGGGGGGTGGTCAGTCCTTGCAATACCTCGTCCGAACAGCGTTCACACGGCAAGTGAGGGAGAGGTATTGCAGCCGCCAACGGTGGCTTCGATCTGGTGCAGATCGGCGGCGCAGCCGCTTGGTTGGGTGCAGGGGCGCAGCGCCTTGCCCGGCGAGTTGTTTATCAACTCAATAGTCGGTCCATATTGTGTTTCGTTCGGCGGGGACAGTTGATCATGTCGGGTCCGCAATTTTTGCACCTCCAAAGCTTCTCACGTAAACCGAACAAGATCGGCCAGAGCGTTCAACAAGTCTTGGACGAAGCGGCTCGGGAGTCGGAATTTTCCATGCATGTCGACGGTCCAAAATCGCCAAATCTGATTTATGGCATGCCGCCTCAACGCGTGCGTAAGATGCATGATGACCTCGTAGCGGCTGGGTATGACGAAGCTACGTTGAAGGATGGTACCATCGCAAAGCGAGGCATTCGGAAGGACCGTCACACCCTGCTAACTGCCGTCGCCTCATATCCATTGTTGACTGAGCAAGTCGCGGACGGTTCTGCTGATCGAGCGGAATACGAACGCTGGATTGAACTGAATATCAGTTGGATGAAAGAGATGTTTGGCGACCGACTTGTATCGGTGGTTGAGCATGTAGATGAGAAATATCCGCACATTCACGCCTTCATTTTGCCTCTGGGCGATGCCAGCTGTTCTGCGCGTCACCTGAACCCGGCTTGGCAGGTCAAGGAAGAAGCTGAGGCGTTGGCCAGAGAAAGTGGCAAACCTTCCAAGGAAGCCGTCAAATTCGGTAATCGTGCTTATCGCGCGCGAGGTCGTGAACTGCAGGATGAGTATTTCACCGAGGTTGGTTTGCCTGCTGGCTTGACCCGTTTAGGGCCGAAGCGTGAGAGGTTGTCGCGGGAACAGTGGAAGCAACGAAAAGAGCAGGCCAGACGCGATGGGGATCTGCACCGCCAAATGTCTGAACGTGTTGAGAGCCTAGCTGATGCGGAAGCGCAGTTTGATGAGGATGCCGATCAAAAAGCAGCCGAGGTCGCGGATAAATTAGCACGTGTTGAGGCGCTTTACGATGAGGCCTTGTCGGCGAAAGACGATGCGGAGGCGGAGGCCGAAATGATCCTTCGTCAGGCTGAGACGAAGAAGGCCGAAATTGAACAACTCGCTCAGTCAGAACTGGCCCATCAAATGGAACTATTGGAAAAAGAGACTTCAGACCTTCAATCTGAGCGCTTTGCATTTGAACATGAAAAACAGACGGTCCTGCGAGAGACTGTGTTGCGCGCCGCGTCTGTGACAGCGCGGGTTCTGATCGGCGTCCTTACAGGCAATGTTCGGTTCGATGACGAAAGGTCAGAACTACAGTTTGATGATCCCAGGCTCGCCCAAGATGTGGAGTGGTTGGAAATTGCACAGGTTATCGAAAAGGTCGTGGTATTGGTCAGCAAGGTATGGGGCAAGCTGACCGGGATGCTGTCCACCTCACAGGCTGAGCAAGAACGCGAACAAATCTCCGAGGTGCTTAAGCCTATTTCACGACCACAATCGGGGGGAATGCAGCCATGACAAATGATCTCGACAATCGGATTGCAAGCCTTGAAGCAAAGCGGCGGACGAACGGCTTGGCAACGGCGCGTGACGCAGAGCAAGTCGTTGAAGAACTGCACGAGGCTGTCCGTCAGGCGTCCTTTTCCGTTGGCGGCCTGAATGCGCGGACAGATTTGATTGATGAACGCGCCTCCGCTTTGGAACAACGCATTCGGCAAATCTGGGTGCTCGTCGGTGCTGGCGTTGTTGTCTCGGTTGTTACAGCAGTACTTATCGTCGCTTTTGCGTTCTGGTCTGCGGCAAGGCTCAAAGCTGCTGCCGAGAATGAAGCGTCGTTTCTTCTTGAGGCAACGACTGCGGAGGTTGCAGCATCACGTCGGGATGGTGAGATGGCGTTAGCTGAACTGCAGAACGATCTTTTGCATCAACGTGACCAGGCGGCTGGACAGCTTGTCCAAATCGAGGACGACCTTGCTGCAATGGCTCAGGCAAGAGATGCTGTGCGGCAAGAGCTTGAGAATTTCATCACATTACGGGACAGTGTTGGTATCCAGTTGTTGGACTTTCGGGGCCATACGTTGGTTGTTATCCCTGAAGGTTTGCGGATCAGACGTTGGGAAGCGGACGACCTGTCCGAGATTGCACATTTGAATGGGCGGATGTACCGGCTCTCGGATTGAGGTTAGGTGGTGCTGCCAGCCTATTACGCCATAGCGTAATAAATTGAAAAATACGTTGCGGCGTAAATTCTAATAATATACGCTCTAGCGTAAAGGAGCGCACAATGGAATCTCTCGCCCGCACACCAGAACACATTGGGACTGCCCTACGACGTGCCCGCAAAGCTAAGGGATGGACGCAGAAGGATGTCAGCGCGCGGTCAGGCTTGCGCGTTGCAACAATTTCTTCGGTCGAAAACGGTGATGCTGGCACGCAAATCAAAACCATCCTCGCGATCATGATGGCACTGGGTCTTGAGTTTTGGATCGGCGATCGCGGCGCAAATCAGCCTGACATTGAGGACATATTCTGATGGCGCGCAAGCTGACAGTATTGCTGAACGGGCGACTTGTTGGCGAGATCGATATGGCACGCAGTGGGGCGATCACGTTCAGCTATGCGCAAGACTGGCTGGCATGGGAGCACGCGTTGCCTGTGTCGCTCTCTCTGCCGCTGCAAGAGCAAGCGCATCAGGGCGCACCCGTAATAGCCTATTTGGAGAACCTGCTTCCCGACAATCCGGCGATCCGGGAACGTGTTGCCGCCAAAGTAGGTGCCGGCGGTACAGATGCATACAATATGCTCGAAAAGATCGGCCGTGATTGTGTTGGCGCGTTGCAGTTTGTAGCGGGAGACATCCCACCCAAACCAACAGATTTGGAAGGTGAACCCGTGTCAGATGGGCAGATTGCCGACATCCTTCGGAACCTTGCCACGGCTCCACTTGGAATCGAAGAGGATGATTTTCGGATTTCGTTGGCTGGCGCGCAGGAAAAGACGGCACTGCTGCGCAAAGACGGTGCTTGGATCAGACCTCTCGGCATGACGCCGACGACGCATATTCTGAAAACTCAGCTAGGCGTTTTGCCAAGCGGCATCAACTTGTCGGACAGCGTCGAGAACGAATTCCTGTGCATGACGTTCTGCCGCGCGATGGGCATGGACGTGGCCGAAGTTGAAATCGTCGATTTTGAGAATGTTCGGGCATTGTCGGTCACCCGTTTTGATCGACGCTGGACACGAGATGGGCGGCTAATCCGCCTTCCACAGGAGGACTTTTGTCAGGCGCTTAGTGTGCCGCCCAGCCAGAAATATCAGATGGATGGTGGCCCAAGTGTTGCGGACGGTATGCGATTGCTGGCTGGCAGTGACCGGCCCAACGAGGATCGGCTAGCGTTCTTCAAGGCGCAGATTCTGTTTTGGTTGCTTGGAGCGACCGATGGTCATGCGAAAAACTTTAGCATTGCACTGCGCCCCGGTGGCGGGTTTGGCATGACACCGCTCTACGATGTGCTGACGGCCCAGAAAGCCGTCGATGATGGTCAAATTCGGCACAACCGCATGCGATTAGCGATGAGCGTTGGCGATCAAAACCACTATCGGATCAATGAAGTTGTGCGGAGGCATTTTCTAGAGACAGCAAAGGTGGTCGGTCTGGGACAGGAGTTGGCGAATAGCATGATCGACGACATTCTTTACCAGCTTGACGGCGCAATTGAGCAAACCCAAGTAAAGCTATTGCCGGGCTTTCCGGATACCCTACTGGGTTGTCTGCTGGATGGGCTTCACGCTCGAGCACAAAACCTGTCTTAAGTGTAACTCGCAGTTCAAAGCTGTTCAGGAACCTGTTTGCCCAGTTCGAGAATGAAGTCCGTGCTGTTGGCTTCAAGGGTTTTCAAAACAACCAGCAACTCAATGACATCGAGACGGCGCTCGCCAACTTCGTATTTCCCAACAAATGACGCAGGCTTCCCAATACGCTGCGCCAACTGCGCTTGGGACAGGCCCGATTTGTCACGCGCATTAACCAACTGCGCAAGCAGATGTTTGTAAGCAGCAGTATGTACGGTTCCAGCCAATGAATGTTCCACCAATCAATTTGATGAAACGGCTACCCCCATAACGGGTTTACCCCCAAAATGGGGGTGATATACTTATTCAAGTCATATCCAGTAGAAGGACCGCCCCAATGCAGACGATCACATTTTTCGCTACCAAAGGCGGCACGGGACGCACGGTTTCCACCATGGCGCTGGCGTCAGGCTTTCTGGCGATGGGTAAACGTGTGCTTGTGCTCGACTGCACGGATGAGGCCAAGGCCGACCCCAGACGGGACACGCCAACGACATTGCAACGCTGGCGCAAGGCTATGTCGTCAAGCGGTGTGCTTGAAGATCGCCTGCAATTGCTAAGCTGCACAACCCGCGAAGATATCGAGGACATGCTGGCGTCTGCTGATACCGACGGCTTTGACATCGCGCTGATCGACACGCGCATCCTTCCGCAAGAGCCGCAAGGCGCGGCCCTCGGGCGCGCTGACCTGATCCTGTCGCCTGCAATCGGAGAATTTGAGGCTAAGAACGTAGTTAAGGGGATCAGCGAATACTTGGTTGAACCGGACAATGTGCTGGGATTGATCCCTGGCTGTCGTGCCGGTGCGGCAGACATCCCCGCCACACGCGCTGCATTCGCCAGTATTCCGATCCTCAAAACAGAACTGCCATGGTCCGAAGCGATCGGCGATCAGGTCGTCAACGGCGATATCGGCCACTTCACTGAGTGTCTGGCCTGCGAACAATTCGGGACCGGCTATGGGCGTTTTCGCGAAGCACAGGCCGCATGGTCTGCCGTCCTTGCCCTCACTGTCGAAGTACAATGGGCGCTCGACGGCCTGCAACTGCAACCGCACGTTTCTGAATGGAAACAATTTGTCACCAAACAGAAAGCATCAGCATGAGAATATTATCAATCTTCGCCTTTCTCTCACTCGCAACGGCTTCACCCGCCATTGCAGAAGACACGCTGACGCCGCTGCCTGCCCCAGCAGAGCGCCCCTACGCCTATGAGATACTCGGTTTGCAACCAGGCGACCCTTTCGCGGATGTACTGGCTGTTTACGCTGACCGCACTGAGGCTGAACCCACCAGCGAAAGCGAAGTGCTGCGGGTGCAATCCCCCGAAGGTAATGTCTTCGAGTTCACTTACCAGCAATTCAGCCGTATCGGCGATGTTGGCATCAACGCGCGCTTGGCTGGCGCTGCCCAGGATCAAATCACGGCCCGTCTTGCGTCCGGCGCGATGGAACAGCGCCCAATGGCAATTTTCCGCAGTATTCGCCAACCAAGCGACCAGTTGCCAGCGCCATTAGAACTGCGAGCCCAGATCGAAGAGACCTACGGTCCGGCCTCGCGTGTCGAAATTACCGGACGTGAAATGACCATCCTTTATGCATGGAGCACCGAAGGTTTCATCGCAGACCTCGATGCGCTGCCTGCATTGATCCAAGAGGAAACAACCACGTCTTACGGCAACACGTCGACCAACACATCTCAGTATGAGATTTGCGGGAGCGCCGGACACTACATCAATAATGTCGACTACCGTTTCCAGTTTCCGCGCGAGAAAGAGATCAAAACTGGCTGTATCGCAACCTTCAGGATCTTCTATCGCGGCGAACCCGGTATGACATCCATCAGTTTCTCACTGGAGGACTACGAACTAGGCCGCATCCATATGGAAGAGCTCGACCGCCAGATTGTCGAAGCCCTGACCGGTGAGGAGGTCGAGGCCTCGGATATGGATCTGTAATCCATGGATAGCCAGACGCATCTGAACGCGCTATGAGACACGCATGATCATGAAGCGCGTACATATCACCCAAACCTAGCGCCCCCCAACATTCGGCGGGCGGCTTCGCGCTGTTCGCCCCGATGATCATTCATCTCCGCACCTGCCCGTCGCCGTCCGCGCCACCACCGCACGACGGAGAACCGACATGACCAACTGGTACACAGCTGACCCCCATTTCGGGCATGAGAACGTCATCAAGTTCTGCAATCGCCCCTTTCGTTCGGCGAACCACATGGACGCAGTTCTCATGCAGAACCTATGGGCCATGGTTGGCCCCAAGGACGTGCTTTGGATCATTGGCGACTTCGCCCATGGGTCAAAAGCCAAAGACGCCGAATGGCTCACCAAGCTCTTTGACAAGCTCCCCGGTGCAAAAAAGCACCTCGTCGTTGGCAACCATGATTTGGAGCCAACACAAACATTGCCGTGGACAAGCGTATCGCATCTGGCCGAGGTTCGCGACGGCCCTCAGAAGCAGGCGCACACGCTTTGCCACTACCCGTTGATCACATGGAACCACGCCCGCCGTGATGCGCTCCAGATATTTGGCCATGTCCACACTAACTGGAAAGGTTCACGCAACAGCGTCAACGCTGGTGTCGATGTCTGGGACTACATGCCCGTCCGTTTTGAGGACATCGCGCGCCGTGCCAAAACGCTGCCTGTGAACAAGCATTGGGCCGACGTCGAACATAACGTGAAGGAAATCTGATATGTCACGCTCATATCGTAAGACACCCATCTGCGGGATGACCACCAAGGACAGCGACAAGTCGTTCAAGAAAGCCGAGCACAAACGGGCGCGGCGGGCTGAGAATGCACGTGATCTAACCGTCGATGATCCATCCGCCGCAAAAGCATTCGGTAACCCATGGGGCGCACCCAAAGACGGCAAGCAGTGGATCGATCCCGCTCGCTTCCCTGAGATAATGAGAAAGTAAGAGTGATGGCCCGTTTTCTAATCTGGAGCGATCTGCACGATGAATTCTGGGGCGGCTTCAATCTGCCCGACCTGTCCGCGCCTGTGGACGGGGTTTTGATTGCTGGCGACACACACACGATGGGTCGTCATCTGGATATCCCGGCACAAGCTGCGCGCAAGTACGGCTGCCCAGTCGTCGTGATCTGGGGCAATCATGAGGTCTATGGATCGATTTGGTCTGAACTGCGCGAGCAAGAAGCTGTACAGCTGGCACAGCTACACGCCGAGGGTTTAGATATCCGTGTGCTTCATGGTGCGGCAACGGAGATCGCAGGGGTACGCATTATTGGTGCAACTCTGTGGACCGATTTGAAGTTGTATCCACCGTTTGAATTGCTGGCCCGCACAATGGTCTCTGCGTACATGCAAGACTATCGCGTGATCCGCACCGCGCCCAAAACGCGCTTCACCATCGACGATATGTTGGAACGCCACGCGGAAGACAAAGTGGCGATCTTCGAAGCACTTCGGGGACCCTATGACGGCCCTACTTTAGTGATGACCCATCACCTGCCAGTGCGTGAATTGATCTGTCCAATGCGCACAATCGGCGGGAACGAAAAGCGCGCCATGAGCGCCGGGTTCGCAAGCACCCTTTGGGATGAAATTCGAGGCCACGACATCCACACATGGGTCTGGGGACACAGCCATGAGGGCGAGAATTGGACCGGTGCAGGAGACCTTGGCCCGATTAAATTCGTCACCAATCAGCGTGGCTATCCGGGCGAAGATGTCGCATTCGATCCGGGTTACATTATAGACGTGTGAGTGTGGTTGCGGGTTTGGCCGGGAGATAGCCAGTGCGCGCGGCTTTGCAGGCAATCAGCCAAACCATCACCCATGATCATCGACTTTCACCATGGATGAACGTAGCGAACCGACACCCAGACCAGCCATTCATCGGTACCCACCTCAATGCGGCTCTGCGGAGAGGCTGTGTGGAAACTCTGTTGATACCGAGTGCGGCTTTAGCTTTTGCCGTTTGTGTTGGTTTTGGCGTGGAATCTTCATTTCGGCTGTCTCGAGGGTTCGTAGGGCCAACTGTCACCATTTTTAACAGATCCGTCGCTTCAGGCCCCAATTTCAGGGCAAACGAAGCCTCTTACGCCTTCATCGCCGCGATCATAGCGGGAATGCCCATGATGTTCATCACGCGGGTCATGTTGTAGGCGAGCACGTGCAGGGCTATCTCTGCCGCCACCTTTTTCAATGTTCGCATCTTAAAGTGGGTGGCCCCCATCCATGATTTAATGGTGCCGTAGGGATGCTCAACAGTCATACTGCGAACAGCCAGTTGTGCGGGATCTTTATCCAGCCGTTCTTGGACCCGCTCAAGAACATCTTCGTGTTCCCAGCGACGCACACGTCGCTCTTTGCTGGTCGTGTATTTATCTTTGATAGCACAATCGACGCAGGCACCCGACCAATAGGACCTGATGGCTTTGCCATCTTGCTGGCCCGTAAATCGATAAGTCAGCTCCTCGCCGGCAGGGCAAACATAGGTATCCTTTTCTCTGTCGTAGGCAAAATCAGCCTTGTCAAACTGACCCCGTGCTGCGGCGTTTGATGTCATCGGCTTTGGGACAACAACCGAGATGCCAGCCTCTTCGCTCGCAACAATTTCTTCGCCTTTGTAATAGCCTTTATCGGCGATAGCCGTGAGTTGATCTGTTGCCATGACATCGTTGGCGGCCTCGGCCATCATAGATAAGGCGTCGCGATCGAATCCAAGCATCGTGACTTCATGCGCGACAATCAAATGGTTGTCAGCCTCGACCGCCGTTTGCACATTATACCCAACGATACGCGGCATCCGCGCCGTTGTTGCCATGGAACGGGCATCGGGATCAGTCAGCGAGACCTGCGTTTCGCCGGTCTCATCCATCCGTTGTTTAATTGATCTGTAACGCAAGGCCTCCTTTTGCAGATGTTCCAGCTTTCGCAGGGTGCGCTCCATGCGCGCTTCAGGAAGCACTGTTCCAGTCTGCTCGAACACTTCATCGGCACGGTCCAACTCGCCCAAATAACGCTCAATTGCTTTGTCGATCTCGCCCAACTTCTGGCGCAACTTACCACGTGTGTAATTCTTGGCCTTAGAGTTCACGGCTTTGAAGCGGCTGCCATCGATGGCGACCACGTCCCCATCAAGTAGACCCATGTTGCGACACAAGGCCACGAACTGCTGGCATACTTTGCGGATCGCTGGCCCGTTATCTTTCCTAAAATCCGCAATCGTCTTAAAGTCCGGCCTCAACCGACCCGTCAGCCAAATGAGCTCCAGATTGCGCCCACACTCACGTTCCAAACGTCGCGACGACTGCACTTGGTTAAGATACCCGTAGAGATAAATCCGCAGCATCAGCCCCGGATGATAACCAGGCCGACCCGTCGCGGCAGGTTGCTCGTTGAAACCAAGGGCAGCAAAATCAAGCATGTCCACGAAAGCATCAATGGCGCGGGCGTGGTTATCCTCATCAACATAATAGTCGAGGTGTTCAGGAAGCAACATCGTCTGCTGACGGTCTAAACCTTCGATGAAATGCGCCATGAATGACCTCCATACGGTGTACGGAAATTATAACATAAATCGGAAAATTTGGGTGAGTTTTCACACAGCCTCTCCGCGGAACGGAAGTTGGTGCATCGCGCGGCGAAGGTCTCCTTCGAGCCCAGAACAACCATTGTTGCAAAATGAACGAATGACATGGTGTGTCTGTGGGTGCCGCTCTCCTTGGGCAAACGAGGTACAGTATACTGGCCTCAATGAAGCAGCCACTGAGGAGAACGACAATGGCATACTATGTTGGATTGGACGTGTCCGTCAAAGAAACGTCGATTTGTATTATGGATGACAAAGGCGATGTTGCCGCACGCACAGATATCTCAACAGATCCGGATCTGATCGCGCGCTTCATTTCAAAGCACGCGCCAAAGGTAGAGCGGGTGGTTCATGAGAGTGGCATCCTAGCGATTTGGCTCACCCGCGAGTTAGAGAAGCGTGGTGTTCCGATCATTTGCATAGATGCACGTTTGGCCCACAAAGCGTTGTCGGGACGAATTAACAAATCTGACCGCGGCGATGCTGAGGGGCTGGCTCAGTTGGCGCGCACGGGTTGGTTCACTCAAGTCCATATCCGCAGCGAATCCTCTGAGCGCGTGCGCGTCCTGATTGGTGCCCGCGAGCGGCTGATCCGTATGCGTAAGGATCTTGAGGGTCATGTACGTGGCGTCCTCAAGGTGTTCGGTGTTTGCATGAAGTCGGTTGGGACGGGAAAATTGCGAAGGAGCTTTCGGGACCAGCTCGCAGCTGCGGCGAATACGGATCCGGCGATTGCGATGCTGTCAGAAACGTTCATCCCTCTGCACAAGACACTGTGCATTGCCAGAGATGCGCTGGACGACGAAGTAAGGATGATGGCGCGCGACAGTGAGCTGGCGTGCCGACTGATGACCGTTCCGGGTGTTGGCCCGATCGTGGCGTTGGCGTATATCGCGACACTGGACGATGAAAAACGGTTCAGAAAATCGATTGATGTTGGCGCGTTCCTTGGTCTCACACCAAAACGCCATCAATCCGGCGAGGTGGATTGGTCGGGTAAAATATCCAAATGCGGTGACTGTGATATGCGCCGGTTATTATACTCAGCGGCGTCAACATTGATCAGTTGCACGAGAAAGCCATCTCGTTTGAAAGAATGGGCAACAAAGCTAGCCGAGCGCAAAGGGCACAAGAAAGCCGCCGTTGCCGCCTCTCGGAAAATTGCCGTCATCATGCACTCGGTTTGGCGCGACGGAACGGTGTTTGAGCCTGGAATGGTGGGTGCTCGCTGAGAAATTGAGATTTTGAATACCTGCCCGAGAGACAAGGGGTAGGTTCGACGTCCTCCGGGACGGTAGCAGATCAAGCCAGCAAAGCGGTTAAGGTGGGTATATCCCAACCTCGTGAATGACATTTTGGCCGATCAGCCCCGTACGCCATCAGGAGGCAGGATAATTCCTGACCTCGTAGAGAACCACGGACCCGGAAGACACTGAACCAAACATCCTTGACTTAGCCACAGACAGAGAACAGCTTTGCCGATCTGGCCTTGATTTGCGCAAGCGGACATTCATATCAATTTTTGATTATATGTCGTCGCCCTGTGGCAGAAGATGACGTTCACTCAGCCACGGATTTATCGCCAAAGCTCGGCGCAGAGCGTCATAGCCAATTTCGGTGCGCCCCATGCTAATCAGAACGGTCGCGCGTCCGGTGAGTGCACCAAAATGTCGAGGTTCAAGGTCCAGTGCCTTTGTGATGTCCTCAAGTGATGCATCGTAGTTCTGACTTAGGAAATAGACGTATGAGCGTTGGTTCCAACCTTCGGCATAGAGCGGGCAGTATTCAGACAGTTTAGTGAAATACTCTATCGCCTTCTCATAATCAGCGACTCTGATGCGTTCCCGGCCTCGATCCATCAGGTCTTGAGATTCATCATCAGGCGCGTTTATCCATATCTCCCAAAGCTGATTGCTCACTGATCTGCCGAGCATTTCGTTAGGAGTTGTCAGTAGCTCGGCATACAGCTGGTCTTTCTCAACCGTATTGGCTTGAAACTCTGCGCAAGAATGGGCCACGGCAGAGTGGCCAATGCTGGTGGCGACCATGAACACGATGGTTTTTAGCATAGTAGATATCCGATTATGTTTGGAGTGTGACAGCGGGAGCACTTCAACTTTCCAGAATTTCGATGGAACCCTTCATATGCGGGTGGAAAATACAGAAATAGCTTGTTTCCATGCCATCGGTAACAACCACCGCACCACTAGCGCCCTTAACAAGCTCTTCGGTATCCCAGCCAAGTTCATCGGCAGTTGCGGTATGGGGGGCGAGGTCTTCGTTTGTCCATCTGATGGTATCGCCGATCTTGGCTTGAATGGTCGTAGGTTCAAATGTGAAACTCTTAATTCGAACCTCATGCACAGTGGAGTCAGCAATGGCAGGTCGTGTGTTAAGCGCCGCCAGAGCGGTCGCAGATGCGACCGCTCCAACCAGCACACGACGTCGCGTGAGTGGTGTGTTCATCAGTTCAGAGCCTTGACCATCATTTCGGCATGGCCTTCATGAGCTTTGAAGATACCAAGCCCCTGTTCGAACAATGCCTTCACTTCGGCGTTGTCGATATTCGGGATCATAGTGTTTTCCACGAGATCGTTGACTGCCTTGTGATAGGCCAGTTCGTTCTCGGCATAAGCTTTGTCAAAGTCTTCGCGCGGCATAGTTATGAAACCAGTGATGATTTTCTCGGCATTTGCATTCAAAGTCTGACTGAATTCATTGTCTTGTGCCGATGCACCCAACTTGTCCAATAGACCCAGTGCAGCTTCGTTTACTGCTGTGTGGTCGCGGATCATCGTATTGGCGAAGTCGTGGATGTCGGGATTGGTCGACAAGGCCAAAGCAAGATGCGCATACCGAATGTCGATATTGTCGGCAGTATATGCAATGTGCGCATACTCAAGGTCGTTCATTGCAGCAACGTCCTGAGCAGATGCCTGTGCACCAAACATTGCGGCAGCAACAGCGATTGTTGATAGCAGTTTCTTCATTTCTAAGTTCCCTCCGGAGTTTACTTATGGAGGCAATATGTTTGCTCTAACGAGTCCGATACATGCGCGTTCATTCGAAATACTGTGCAGATCGTACGGGAGACTGTACTGGCCGACGGATTAGTGCAAGGATGCGCTATGCTTGACCTTCTCAGTGACATTCTCACCAGTCTTTCAATGCGGGGATCGCTTTACTTCCGCACATCGTTCACAAAGCCTTGGGGCGTCGCAGTTCCAAACTATGAGAACGTGGCGAGATTTCACTTTGCGCATCGCGGCGGATGCCTTGTGTCCGTGGATGGTGTTGAAGAAACTGTTTCGTTGGCCCAGGGAGATTTGATCATTATCCCACACGGCTCATCGCACGATCTGTACTGTGGGCATTTGCCCAAAAAGACAGTTATGCCTCTCGACTCTGTCTTAGAGCAATCTGGTTATGATGGTACTGGCGTTCTTGTGTATGGCGGTGATGAATCGCTGTCGGAAACGCAGCTCATATGTGGTCATTTCTCATTTGAACCGCACGCAAAGCACATTCTGATAGAGAGATTGCCGCCCTTTATTCATCTGAGGAATTACGGCGAACATGCCGGGAAATGGATGGAGGCGACGCTGCGCGTCATTGGTGACGAAGCGGGTGGACACCGGTTGGGTGGTGACCTGATCGCTCTGAAAATGTCTGAGGCCATCCTGGCGCAGGCAATCCGAAGTTTTATCGAAAGTAACGATGCCCCTGAATGGGGATTGGGTGGTTTTTCAGATGCAAACTTGCGCCGTGCCCTAGATGCCTTTCACAAGGCAGCAACACAGAATTGGACTGTCGAAACATTGGCGCAAGCCGCGGGCATGTCTCGTACAAGCTTTGCTGTCCTGTTCCAGAAAAAGATGGCAATGACCCCAATGGAGTATGTCACGAGTTGGCGGATCGAAGTCGCGAAGAACATTCTTTTACGGCCTCAGATGACACTGACAGATGCCGCTGAAGGTGCAGGTTACGCGTCTGATTCAGCATTCGCGCGCGTCTTCAAAAAGGAAACGGGCATGACACCTGCTAAGTTCAGAAAATCCCAAACCACAGATCGTGCTGTGGTTTGAACGATCTGTACTAAAAAGGGAACGAACACGCATATCCTCGTCGCCATGCCTGCCTTATCTCTCTTTCATCAACATCGCGCAACGCGCTTACAAATAAGAAAAGAGATACCCATGTTTCCACGCTTTATCACAAAATCAATCCACGCCTATCTGGACTACCCGGTCGCAATCGGCCTCATCGCAATGCCATTCTTGTTTGGCTTGGGCGACGGCAACATGCTGGCATTTTGGTTGTCTGTCGCAACCGGCATCGCTGCATTCATTCTAACGATCCTTACAGATCACCATTTGGGTGTCGTCCGTATTTTGCCATACAAACTGCACTTGGCTGTAGATGGCATTGTCGGTGTTGTCTTTGTCATCGCGCCGATCATACTCGGCTTCAGTGGTATCGAGTTTTGGTACTATATGGCACTAGGATTAACTGTTTTGGCAGTCGTTGGACTACACAAGTCCGAGGATAGCGCAGCCTTCGCATAGACATTTGATACAGGGCCGTCACATATTGGCGGCCCCCACCACTTTTGGGTAACAGAATGAAAAATGCGGAAACCGCTTCTGTTTTGATTGAGAGCATTCGCTCTTGCACGATCTGCTCGGATCTCCCGCTGGGGCCGCGCCCGATTGTCCAATTTAGCCCGACTTCCAAGCTGCTGATCGTTGGCCAAGCACCCGGACGTATTACCCACAATAAGGGCATCCCATTTGATGATCCATCTGGTGATCGGTTGCGATCATGGCTAGGGATCAACAAAGATACATTCTACGCCAAACAGAAAATTGCCATCGTGCCTATGGGGTTTTGCTTCCCTGGAACTGGCAAAGGTGGGGATCTTCCACCTCGCTCGGAATGCGCAGAGGCGTGGCGTAGCAAAGTATTAGATGAAGTAAAGAACGTTGAGCTGACGTTGATCATTGGCCGATATGCCATAGATTGGCATTTGCCTGAATTTGGCAAAAACACTGTTACTGATGCAGTGAAGTCATGGGCTGATGTATGGCCGAAACAACTCATATTGCCCCATCCAAGCCCCAGAAATAATCGCTGGCTGAAGCAGAACCCATGGTTTGATCAAGATATCATTCCGGCCCTGCAAGATCGTATCCGAACAATGTTCAAAGACAACTAATGGCTGGCTGTTGAAGCCCCGCAGAAAGGTGCGGCAATAACGAACAAGCGATGACAATTTACCTGAGATCGTTCAAATTTTTTAGCAGATAGTGCAAGTTTAAGCTCGATATATTGTTAGATCGTACAACTTTGATACCTTCCTAGACATGAAGGCGCAGCGACAACCGCTACGTCCTTCGTAACAAAAAAGGAAATCTCAATGTTTAAGAAACTCGCAATCTCAACTGTCTTGATGACTGGTATCGCCATGAGCGCAGCTCCTGCATTTGCGGCTGATGAATACAACGTCTCAAGCGGGATGACAGCGGCAGGCGCGCAACTGGGGCTGCATGGCGTGGACCCTGTTGAGTTCATCGCAACAGCAAACCCAATCGAAGGTTCTGCCGCCTACACCGTTGTACACGATGGCGTTGCCTACTACTTCTCCAATGAAGCAAACCAAAAGACCTTTGAAGCTGAACCGGCGGCATACTTGCCTCAAAATGGCGGGTTCTGCACATACGGTGTTTCTGTCGGCAAAAAGTTCGATGGTGACCCAGAGTATCACGCCGTCATCGATGACACGCTCTATGTGTTTTTGAACCGCGAAATCTTTGACGCATTCAATCAAGATCGCGCTGGTACAATCTCCAAAGCGGCGACGAACTGGAAAGATATCCGCAGCACGCCTGTCGAGGACCTGTAAGAGCTAGCTTTTGTAGCCACTGGTTTGATTAAGGGGGCAGCCTTTAGGCTGCCCCTTGTTTTTTGGTGACTGTACGTCTGACACCCGGTGTTGTGGAAGGATGACGAATAAGAGAAACCGTCGTTCGTGTAGCCGCATCTGCAAAAGACCGCTAAGTCCCGCATTTCTGATGCCCGGCGTAGATTGATACCGCCGGGCATCGTGAATTTAATGATCTACATCATGAAGCAGTCATCAAAGGACGGGGCCCATTGGTCCAAATCCGCAAAGTCCATAGATCCCCATGACCAGTCCGTAGAGGCGTTACTTGCTGTGTCGGCCGCATTTGTTTCAGCGGCGGCTATCGTCAACTCAAACTGGTCGTTCCACCAATCAGAATTCCCGTTGCCATTGCCGGTCCCATTCACGCCTGTACCGTTGTTACCAAAGCCGTTTCCTTGGCCGTTTGTACCGCCACCAGTGTTGCCGTTACCGTTATTGTTGCCACTTCCTGTGGATAGGTTGTCAAGGAAATCTAAGTTCAACCAGTCGCTCCAATCAAACGATCCCCCGTCATTGCCTGTAAAGATGAGAGTATCGTTGACATCCTCTGGTTGCTGAGCAACGTCATCGTCAACCGTGTCTTGAGGCTGTTCATCATCGCGGTCTTCTGCTGTTGCCACGATTTCATCGCTATCCTCAGGTGTCATTTCTTCAGGCGTTTCGGTTTCTTCCACAGTTGCGGTATCGTCAGGCGCAGCAGGCGTTGCCTCCACTTCAGGTTCCGCAGGTGTGCCATCTTCAGCTTCGGTCGTCCCAAAGTTCTGGGTTACCATGACTGAATCCCAATCCTCCCCATCGATAAAGAAATCGCCATCTTCGATCCCAATTCCGATTTCCGTGAACAATGGGTTCAAGATGGCCGCTTTGTGGGCGGGACTGTTCATCAAGCCTTCATGAACCAGTACGACATCATCCGAAAGACCTGGTTCACCGCCTGTGGAGTGCCAGCCAATATTTTCACCAACAGCGGACCTGCCTTCCAAGACATAGCCTGCGTCCACAGCACGATCTTCAGGTCGCGTCCCATCTACACCTGTATGATCGAAGATGTCGTTTTCGAGCATCCAGCTGCTGTGATCTTCTGCTGCTGAATTTAGATTGTCATCAAAAGTCAGCGGGTCGACACCAACCTTAGCGCGTTCGGCGTTCACGAGTTCGAGCATCTCTTTTTCCAAAGCACTTGCTTGTGACATGGTAGTCTCCTTTTGGTATTTTTGCGGGCTCAGGCTTGTCCCAAACCCTATTTCATTTGATGAGATCTGCTTCACGCCATTGGCTTAAAAACAGCCCATCTTTTTTGGTCTGGCCAGGAGCACCCAGCCAGAAACCCGTCGCATCTCAATTTGCGCAAATTGAGATTTACTATTTTATTTTCAACCAGATAACCAAATGGAATCGCCGCTGATCATGACGGCTCATCCAATAACTGGGACACTAGGTAGAGCCCAACACATGAGGCAACCCACCAAATGACTCGCCCAAAATTTGAGCATAAGATCGCTTGACGGTGCAAAGATGACAGCCAGATTGAGCCGTTTGCAGCGCGAGATGTAACAGGTTTGTAAAATTCGCAATAACCCGCTCAACTGCTTCTAAGCCCGGATGGATGGGCCGGCGAAACCGGATGAGGGTCGGTCCTTGTTCTGGTCAGATGTCGATTCCTAGACTCACTTTGGTGCGGTCCATTGTGACAAAGGTTTTGAACTTCTTGATCGTCTCATTTGAAAAGAAGAGTCGCTGTGTCAGGGCCTCATATTCCGACATATCTTGTACAAGAATGATCAGCACAAAATCGGCTTCACCCGTGACATAATAGCATTGCTGGATTTCGGGGGCGTCGATGAAGCTTTGCTTGACCACATCGATTGCGCCTCCCGTCTCGACGTTCAATTCGATTTGGACGACAATGGTCAAGGCCGGCCCGAAACCTGCGGGATCTAAGGTGGCTGTTTGGGCGGCGATGATTCCCGACGCCTCAAGCCGCTTGATCCGGCGTTGCACCGATGGCGCTGAAAGATTGACCCGCTCCCCGATCACCCTTTGAGGTACGGTGTTGTCTTTTTGGAGAATCCGAAGGATCGCCAAATCGAATGGATCAAGGGGGTCTGAACTTTTCACTTACAATCTACCTCAATCATGCAAAAATCCTTCAATCTTCTGTGCAAAATGAAGCACAAAAATGTGGATCAGTGAACTAGAAGTTCGCCAACCACTTGTGGAACATCTGACCCCAAGAGGTTTCGAACATAGGATCCAAAGGAACATAACATGTTTAACTTCACAGATTTCTTTAAAAACCTAACTGCCAACCTTTCTGAATTTAGCCAAAGCAATGGTGTTGGAAATGTTGCTGGCGTTAGCGGTACTGGCAACACCGGAATTGGCAATGGGAACGACAACGTTGGTGGCTTTAATGGCAACAACAACGGTAACGGCAACACCGGCGGTGGCTTTAACGGCAACGGAAATGGCGTAGGAAACAATGACGAGGGGAACGGTGAAAGCTTCTCTTCTTTCGATTTGACCGAATTCCTCGATGACTCCGCAGTAAGTGATGCAGGGGCCGAAACGGTTGCGGAACCTGTCGTCACTGAAGACGCTATCGAAATAACAACGCCCGCAATCCTCCAATCCGAACCAACTGACACGTTTGAGTTCGTAAGCACAAATGGTGCGGATAACATCGGCGGCGTTAACGGCACTGGTAACACCGGAATTGAAAATGGGAACGGCAATGTCGGTGGCTTCAACGGTAATAACAACGGTGGCGACTTTAACGGCAACGGTAATGTTGGCGGGGGGGTCAACGGCAACGGAAACAGCAACAGTAATGCCGATGTCGACTTTACCGCTTTCCTGCCAGTGGAAGAAATCCAAACTTGGCAGGATTTCGTCCCTGATTGGGACAGCTTCTTCGCATAATATTGAATTTCCCACCCCAAGTGATGCCTAAGACTAGTGGTGCTTGATCAGCAAGCGTCACTAGATAGGTACCTCAGCTATCCCCCATAAGCTGAGGTACCTACAATTCACCGTTGCCATCTCGCTTTGGCTGCTAGCGCAGATGCCATACGACCAAGGAACGTTTGTTCAGTCAGATTGGATGCCCGACGCTTCAAGCCGCTTGATCCGGCGTTGAACCGATGGCGCTGATAGATTGGCCCGTTCCCCGATCACCCTTTGAGGTACGGTGTTGTCTTTTTGTAGAATCCGAAGGATCGCCAAATCGAACGGATGAAGGGGTTTTGAACTACTCACTTACGATACCTGCCTATCTTGCAAAATTGCTGCAAATTTTCTGATAAAATAGGTCACAAAGCTGGGATCTTGTGAACTAAACCTTCATCAACCAATAGAAAGAGACCCAATGTTCACACCATTCAAAACCGCCATTCTCAACCATCACGCAAGGTCTCCATCATTCGATGGCCCCGTGACTCAAACCCTAAAGCGCGCAGATTTCGATAGCGCGGAACAGGAGATTTCCAACTGGGACGGTTATGCCGAGGCACCTTTGATTAACCTTCCAGGCCTGGCCGGAAGGCTGGGCATCCGCGATCTTCGCTATAAACACGAAGGACCACGTTTCGGACTTGGCAGTTTCAAAGCACTTGGCGGGGCTTACGCGGTTTTGCGAACGGTTCAGCGTGAGTTGTCCAAATCCATTGGCAAGCTGGCGGATCCCGTCGACATACGCAGGGGCCTTTATGCCGAGCAGACGAAAGCGATAACCGTAATTTCAGCCACCGATGGCAACCATGGACGTTCAGTGGCATGGGGTGCTGCTCAATTTCATACAAACTGCCGAATCTACATTCATGCTGAAGTCAGTGAGCACCGCGCCGATGTTATGCGAAAATTAGGTGCCGAAGTGATCCGCGTTGATGGTGATTATGATGCGACGGTTGCTCAAACCCGTGCCGATGCAGAAAAGCACGGATGGTTGATTGTCTCGGACACGTCTTGGCCCGGCTACAGGCAGCCCCCGTTGGATGTGATGTCGGGCTATGGTGTTATGGCGCGCGAGATTGTTCAAAGCTACGTCACACCTCCGACCCACATCTTTTTGCAAGGCGGCGTTGGCGGATTGGCCGCTGCTATCACTGCTGTTTTCCATCAAGAATGGGGCCACGGCGCGCCCCGCGTCGTGATTGTCGAACCCGAACTCGCGCCTTGTTTGTTCGCAAGCGCAAAGGCTAACAAGACAACAAATGTGGAGATTTCCGAAGAAACCATCATGGCGGGCCTATCTTGCGGTGAGCCTTCCGAATTAGCTTGGTCAGTCCTAGCAGATGCTGCGCATGACTTCGTGACGATCCCAGAAAACATCGTTGGGCCCATGGTTCGCATGTTGGCTAATGGTGTCGACGGGGACGTGCCTATAGAGGCAGGAGAAAGCGGCGTCGCAGGGTTATGTGCTGTTATTGCGGCTGCCAAACAATCTGATTTACGGCGAAGTTTGCATCTAGATGCCAATTCAAGGGTCGTCGTCATCGGGTCCGAAGGTGTTACGGATCCGAGGATCTATGCACAGATCGTCGCTGAAGAAATTTGAGGCCTTTAAGGTAGCCGTTCTTCCTGCAACGAAACAAGCAATGACAGGTCAAAATCTTGCGGTATTTCTAGACAGCATGATCTAGCTGTTCCAAAAGATTTTGGTCGCTGTCAAACTTCGCAGTAGAGTTCATCAAAGGAGCTGTATTCGCTAATGCTGCTTCACGTATCCTTTCCTGCGGTTCTCTTGACGAAGTGGCTTGAAACGCAGTCTTCTACGTGTAGCGCAGATAAACGGGCACTGGCGGATCGACTTTCAATCCAAACCGCCCAACGACGAATCTTGCCGGACTAAGAGTTCCTTATCCGGAAACGCGTTTCCAAAACTATGCCACCTGCGAAAGAATACACAAAAGTTCGAACATGAGCGATGCGCCCAGCCAAGCCGTCGTTCCGGTGGGATCAAACGGTGGGGACACTTCGACCAGATCGGCACCGATGAGATTGAAGCCAGCCAGTTCCCTGATGACCTGTTGGGCTTGATAGCTGTTCGGGCCGCCAATTTCCGGTGTGCCGGTTCCAGGGGCATATGCCGGGTCTACAAAATCAATGTCGAACGTGCAGTAAGTAGGGGCAGCGCCGACAATCTCGCGCGCTTCGATCATCACATCTTTTATGCCGCGATCAAAGAACTCTTCTATCCGAATGATACGAACGCCTTGTGCCTCGCCCCACTCGATATCTGCGCTGTTGTAAGAGGTGCCGCGAATACCAATTTGAACCATGCGATTTGGATCAATCAGACCTTCTTCAATGGCCCGGCGAAATGGCGTCCCGTGCGTGAATTTGTTGCCATCGAAGTAGCTGTCAAACAGATCAGTATGTGAATCGAACTGGATCAAGCCGATCGGGTTGTCTCGGGCCAGAGCACGCAAAATTGGCAAGCTAGAAAGGTGATCACCACCAGCCGTCATTGGTGTGATGCCGTGGCCTTTCAAGGCGTCATAGAAAGCCGTGATGCGATCCATACAGTTGATAATGTTGACCGGATTTGGGGGTATATCGCCAAGATCTGCGCAATTCACGGTTTCGAACGGATTGATCCCCGTCACCGGGTTACCGGACCGGATCAAAGTGGACAGATCTCGCAATTGACGAGGGCCATGGCGTGCGCCGGGCCGGTTGGTCGTACCACTGTCCCACGGGATACCGACAATGCCAATCTGCACATCGGCGTACCGCGGATCAATTGGAGACAAATGAGGAAGGCGCATGAAGCTTGGAACACCGGCAAAGCGCGGAAGGTCGATTCCGGAAACGGGTTGGAAAAATGGGTCGCTCATTTGGATACTCTCGATTTGGTTGCGGTATTTTCAGCGATCATCGAAATCATTTCGAACATGATAGCCGACGCGGTGAGCGCGGTTATCTGATTGGGGCTGTCTTTGGTCGGCATCATGCAGACGACGTCACCGCCGATAATATTCATGCCACGCACCGCATGTAGCAACGCTATAGCTTCATCGATATCGAACCCTTTTTCACCTGCTTCGATGTTGGAAACCGCAGGTGCAATTGTAGGATCAAGGCAATCAAGATCAAACGTTATATAGATTGGACGCCCTTGCATCACGTGTTTGATCTGGGCTGCTACATCTTCGATACCGCGTTTGCGGGATTCACGCATGGTTACAACGTTATAGCCATAGTCGTACGACGGCTGTAGCCAATCCAGCGTCCGGGCATGCCCGCGCAAACCGATTTGCATCGAGTGGGTTGGATCAACTTTGCCCTGATCTGCTAGGTACGCCCCCCAATGCGCCGCAGATTTTTGAGCGCCAAGAAAGTGGTCGACCTTGGTGAAGACATCCGTATGTGCATCAAGATGAAGGAAGCAAATAGGTTCACCCTCTGTGAGGTTTCCACATCCTAAGGCCTGTACAATGCCTCCCGTGATAGAATGATCGCCCCCTACAGAGACAGGGCGTGCTCCAGATTTATCGAGTTCTGTATAGAACCGCGTGATCTGCTCAATGCAGTCTTCATTGTCATTCGCTCGAGGAAACGGGACATCACCGATGTCTGCAATCTTTGCAGTTGTCCAAGGGTTCAGTTCAAATTGGCTGTGCACGCGGCGTGCGATTGCAGACACATTGCGCAGGGCACGTGGGCCAAGATGTTGGTCGCGCTCTGTCGTGCCATTGCCTGTTGAATGAGGGACGCCAACAAGTGCAATGTCCTTTCCTTCTGGCCCTTCGTTCGGGCATCGAAAGAAGGTCGGGATGCCCCACCAATACAGGTTGTCCATCATCGAATCTAGGTGTTCATTGGCCATTCTTTGCTCCTTTCGGTTTCGCGTAAACGCGCCGTCATGTTGGTTTTAGAGGTCGTTAGCGCTGTTGTTGTGCGCTTTTGCGATAGGCGCCCTGTGCGATCCGGTCGATGACCATCGCACACAGCAGGATCGCCACGCCGCCAAGAAGTCCCTGACCTTTTGCCGCGTATTGAAGCGCCTCAAGGATCAACGCACCAAGACCTTCAGCCCCAATTAGGGATGCAATGACGACCATTGATAGTGACATTAGGATGGTTTGATTGATGCCGGTCATGATGGATGGCAACGCAAGCGGAAGTTCCACGTTCGTCAACAATTGCCAAGGCGAACAACCAAAGGCGATCGCCGCTTCTTTGGTGGCGTCCGGCACGCCGCGCATACCAAGGGCCGTCAGGCGGATCACGGGCGGCATTGCAAAAATTAATGTGGCCAAAACGCCCGGCGGCTTACCTGTGCCAAAAAAAGCAATGATTGGGATCAGGTAAACAAATGCCGGCATAGTTTGCATGAAATCAAGAACCGGTTCCGCCATTTTATAGGCCCGGGTCGACTTCCCGAACCAAATGCCAAGTGGGATGCCGATGATTACGCAAAGGAACGCGCCAGCCCCAATGAGAGCGACGGTTATCATTGAAAGTTCCCACAATCCCATACTGGCAAGATAGGCAAGCGACGCAGTTGTAAAGATTGCCACGCGCAGGCCCGCCAAACGGTAAGCCATCACGATGATGACAAACATCACCACAGGCCATGGCGTTTGGATCAACAGGATTTCAAGCGCATCTAAGACCCAGCGGATTGTCGTGGTGACCCGGTCAAAAACACCGCCAAACTTGATAGCAAGCCAGTCGAACCCATCGTCCCCTTTGAGGGACAAGGTAGAAAAGTATTCCTTCCCGACGGGAAACTCCGTGATAGGAATCCGTTGCCCCAATAGCCCACCAGTCAGCCTAGCGACGACATCTTCCGGGTTTGCAACTGTGAAACGGATCAGTGTCAACGGCCAAATCGCAAGAATGCCGAGGACGCCAAACAGGATGCCGTTCCGTTTGACGCCGGATTGTTCGCAGCCAGATGAACGCCAGCGCACGAATTGGGCCTCATAGGCGATGTTTGCTGTGAACCCTTCGAGTAGCTTCAATAGGGCAAACAGACCAAGGCCTGCAATCAAGACGACTGTAGCGGATTCATTCGCGGAATTGGCCTGTTCCAACGCGATATCAGCTGCACCTCTTAGGTTTTCAGCAATTTTTAACTTTGCCTCTGCACTGGTTGGATCACCCGCCGCAGTGAGATCGGCAGCCTGTTGTTCTCGCCGAGCGATATTGTCCAAAAGGCGCTCGTAGCGCTCAAGTTGATCTGCTCCAAGTTCGCCCCAAAGACCACGCGAAATCTGGACCAATGCAAAAAGTTCGAGAATGAGAAAGGTCCAGAAAAAACCCCAAACGCCACGAGATGCGGCCCACACTGGACCAAAGATTGCAGCCCTGATATTCCATGATCCTGAAAACCCCGTCATGCATTGGATGCGGTTGAATTCATAAATGTAGTAGGGCGCGTTGACTCCAACAAAATCTGAGATGAGCTGATTGAGCGTGTTCGGATCTGTTTTTGAGTTCTGGACTGTCATGCTTTGCCTCCTTTAATACCACACAACAGCGACGACTTATCCACGACCCCGATGTCAGCCCCTTGGTCATCCGTGATGACAACAGCAAATTCAGTTGTGGTCGAAATATCGATGAGCTTATCCAGATCGGTTCCATGGTGCGCGCGTGGGCTTTGGGACAGGTCTTCGCCCGGTGAGGGCACGTAATCCGCGATATCGATCATGACCGAATGGGCGAAAACAAGTTTCAGTTTAGAAATGCCCTCAACGAAGTCGCGAACGTAATCGTCGGCGGGTTGGGTCACAATTTCCTCGGGTGTTCCGACTTGAACGATGCGGCCGTCTTTCATGATGGCGATGCGGTTCCCGATACGGATCGCCTCGTCCAAATCATGCGTAATGAAAACGGTGGTCTTTTGAAGTTCAGCGGAAAGCGCCATGAACTGATCTTGCAATTCGCGACGGATCAAAGGATCAAGCGCCGAGAATGGTTCGTCCATCAAGAGGACATCAGGATCGGACGCAAGCGCGCGGGCAAGGCCGACACGTTGTTGCATTCCGCCTGATAATTCAGTAGGGAACCGATCTTCGTAACCGGTTAGATTGACGCGATCCAAACAAGTTTGCGAAATGGCCCAGCGTTTTGCTTTTGGTTCGCCACGAATCTGAAGCGGGAAGGCCACGTTGTCGCGCACGGTAAGGTGCGGCAGCAGCGCCATGTGTTGGAACACCATGCCAATGTTCTTTGATCTAATCTGACGCAGCTCAATCCTATCCAGCGCCAGAACATCCTGTCCTAGTATCGAAATCCGACCCGCTGTAGGTTCGATTAGCCGATTGAGATGCCGGACCAAAGTTGATTTTCCTGATCCGGAAAGCCCCATAACGCAGAAGATTTCGCCTCGGTTTACAGAGAAAGAACAATCCGCAATGCCTACAACACAGTCGAACTCGCTGAGCACATCGGATTTGTTTAATCCGCGATCTTGAACGGCCGCCATAGCGGTGTTTGCGTCGGCGCCAAAAATTTTCCAGACGCTGTCCAGCACGATCACTTTATCGCCCATATTCATAACTTTCTTACACGTCGCAGTTCGAACTGGCGGCCAAATTATGGAGAGTGTGAAAAGCCTGACAGAGCGGCGCAAACCACATTGTCAGGGAAAGGGTTACTGGAACCATGCGTCAACAAATTCCCCGTTTGCATCAACCCAAGCTCGCGCAAATTCTGCAGGGTCTTGCCCCTCAACGGACATCGCATAAACCATGCCGTTCACCTGTTCCGTGTTGAAAGAGACATTGGCGAGCATTTCGGCAGCCAGTGGGTGTGTGTCGGCAAGGGCAAGGGAGTAGAAGACGTGCAGTTTGGTTGCGTCCCAAGCCGTAGGTGCCGTTGAAAGTTCAAGCCAATTCGGGGCGTCCGTTGGCTGAATAACGTTCCACTGATCGGCGTCAAATGCTGGTTCAGTCAGCTTTACAAGGTCGTAAAGCGAAAACATGTGGTGAGGGGTGTAGCAAAAGAACACGATATTCTCGCCTTGGGCCGTCGCGTTGCCGACCTGCGCCATGGCCAACGCTTCATCCATCTCAACAAGTTGCATGGTTTCATCATAGCCATAAGATTGTGCTCGGATTTTCTCTACGTTGGTCGAAGCCCAGCCTGCGCCACCGATCCAAACTTCGCCCATACCATCGCCATCTGTGTCAAAATTCGTTGCCATCACGGGATTGGACAGGTCGCTGAGCGCTTCAATGCCTGTGCGCTCGGCGGTGTCGCGGGTTACGCACATGTTTTGATCCGACAAAACGGTGTTCGGGTTCATCGCCACTGTGCCTTTTTCGGTCACAAATGTGTCGTGTAAATTCTGCTGGTTAGGCATCCAAACTTCGGGATGCACATGCATTGCACCGGAATCCATCGCTTCGAAGATGATCGGATTTGTACCGTTTTGCAGGGCGACTTCGAGGCCTAAATTATCTTCGATCGCGATTTTCAGAATGTGCGCAGTTGCACCGGCGGATGCCCAGTTCGGCACGCCAATGACGACGTCTTGAGCCATCGCAGTTGAGCTGAATAGCAATGTCGCTGCAATGGCGACAGGGAATACTGATTTGATCATATCGATCTCCTGGTTGGTCTGTCATGTTGTTCTTGGGTCGAGGTTTCTAGTGAACCTTTGTCCCGGACGATCAGTCATGGGTTGCGTCAAAACAGATCAAATCAATTAGTTTCTTAAAACTACAAATTTCGGGAATTTACTTTGATGGTGATGCAAGGAATATTAGTGCAATGTTGCCAAGCTATCTGTCTAAAGCGGACCTGCACCTGCTCTATGTCTTCATAGTGGTTGCTGACGCGCGTGGCTTTTCGGCGGCGCAAGTCGACTTGAATGTCTCGACCTCGACGATTTCGAGGCAGATTTCCGATATTGAGACGCGTCTTGGCATGCGTTTATGCTCTCGTGGTCGCGGCGGGTTTCAAATGACGGCTCAGGGGGATTTGATCTATCATGCCGCCAAGAAACTATTCCAATCGCTCGAGGAATTTGGAAACGAAGTCATGGGCGCCCGCGACAATATCGCTGGACACCTGTCAGTTGGTGCAGTCGACAATTGGATTTCAAACGGAACTTCGGCCATGGTGCGTGCGCTCTCAAAGTTTGCAAGAATTGCGCCGGATGTCAGCCTAGAAATTCATACGCTCGCCCCGGACGATCTCGAACTTGGGGTGCTCGATCGACGGATATCGTTCGGAATTGGCGTTTTTCATTCACATAAGCCGGGGATTGATTATGAGAAAATCAGTGAAGAACACGTAGATCTTTACTGTGCAGCCGAACATCCGTTGTACAATTGTCGTAATCCGGCACGCCTCCGTGATGGGATCACCAACGCCGCTTTGGCCAAAAGATCTTACTTGAACGAAAGCCATGTTGCGCCGGTGACCCGAGGGATGAAATCAAATGCGGAAGCCCATCAAATTGAAGGGATCGCCACATTGATTCTGACGGGGCATTATATCGGATATCTCCCGCAACCGTTCGCGGCCGATTTGGTCAAGGATGGGCGCATTCAAGCCATTTCGAACGGTGATTTTGCTTTGCCTGTTTCGATTGAATTGATCAACAAGCGCGGCCACGCGAGAAGTCTCGTAGAACGTACCTTTGTTGAGTGCTTAATTGATCAATCAACCTGACGTATTCGCGCCAGTTGCGCGGCCCCCGTCTGACTGAAGATTTCTTATTTGGAAAAGATCATCGCTGCACCGCAACCTGAACACCATAAAACTGGTTTTCGGCACGCTAGCGGTCGTGCTGGGTTCATCGTCCGCTGTTTTGCCATTAAGTTTGCGGCGTCTAAGTGCAGCACAAGGCTGCTTTCAACCGTTGATGTTTTTCTCTGTAAGCGCAACCAAGAGAAAGCAGCCATTGTTAGGAAACGCCGCAAGGTCTGCTCGGTCCCGCATCCTGTGAGTTCAGACAGAGCGCAGCGAATGCCCGACCTCACACATCAGGAGGCAATAATGATCGTTATTGGAAGGCCGTGCGAGCGTGGCGAAAATCAGCAAAATGCTGTTTTTATCGCTCCATACGTTCCGTAAGGCTCTGTAGGAAATCAATTACAACTGATCTGTTTGATGCCTTCGCCACGTAGACCGCAATCTCTTCTGGTGACAGCTTCATAAGCTCAAACCTTAAAAACACATCCTCTGTAAACTGTTGACTGACGGTTGAAAGAACCAACCTAAGCTGCCCCAACATGTCTTCGCCTCGGTGTGAGGCATGCATCAGCGCAATCGGTTTGGTGATGATCTCGTCTCGCGAAACCAACCAGTCGATAGCGTTCTTTAAGCCGCCGGGTACCGCTCTAACGTATTCAGGGCTTGAAATTATCAGGCAATCACTTTCGTTGATTAAGTCCAGGAAGGTCTGAACTTCATCTGGAGGGGGCTCCACTTCAAGGTCGGGGGAAAAGACGGGCAGTCCGGCGACGCCAGAAAAGACAGATATTTCGTGATCGGGCCAAGCAAGATCGGCCACCGCGCGTAGCATCGCCGTGTTCGTCGAGTTTGCGCGCCCACTGCCGGAGATTGCCAGGATTTTCATTAGTACTTTCTAGCGCCTCTTTGGCCGAACAACAACGTCCGTCTGGCAGATGCTCGGTGCCATTTTGACATGTTTCAAAAACGGCGCTTTGCGCGCATTACCGATCTTCTCGGCGTGCTGGAGCACTCTAAGTTTGCGTTGAATGTCGCGTTCGTCATGAATACTTCCTCCATCCCAAAATAGGGAGTTTATAGGAAGTGTCCCGCGAGTCCGTACATATCTACAAGTGCCGTGTTCACTCAAGGCTGGGATCGCCTAGTTGAAAAAGTAGGCTCCGCAGGCGCTGAGATGAAAGCTGAAATCAACACGAAATGGATCTATCCGCCCAGCCCCACAATTGGGCGGGACCAAATTTTTGCGATGATTGCCCCGCAAGTGGATTGAGGAGCATGCGGGGCTCGTGTCGAGATGCTTGCGGACAGCTTCGAACCAGCTCCGCATCGAATTGATTTTGTTGAATGCTTCAAATTTTGCAATAAAGATGCACAGCGCAAAGGGAGCTTCACCATGAAAATTACGATGTCAGTTTGCATTCGAGCACCAAAGTCTCAAGTTTGGAAGGTATTGGCGGATGTTGAAAATATACCTTTGTGGTCGAGTGCTGTCGTGTCCGCCAAGACAGATGAAAAAAAGTCGGGCATTGGCACCAAACGAACATGCAAACTTTCAAACCAATCCACCATTTTTGAAGAATGGACCGATTGGACTGAAAATGAATCCTACACATATCAGGGATTTGATTTGCCACTCATTGAGGCCGCTAAAAATACGTGGTCTGTAAAGGCATTGGGAAGTGAAGAAACTCTGCTAACAACACAAGCAGAAGTCGTGTTGAAAGGCGGCTTATTGGGTCGGTGTTTAGAGCCATTGGTGCGTTTGGCCTCAACAAAGATGGGAAACCAATCATTGGCTGCATTCAAATACCTCGTGGAAGAGAATAAGCCATTCTCTGGTCGGCACGGGTTGCTGCCTAAGCCATCAAACGTTTGCTGATTGGGTCTATTTAAGCATGGATGTTGGTCGTGTTTCTGAACGCCTTATGGGGATGCAAGACGAGGTTTGGCTAAGACATGCCAACCCTTGGTCTGTTTGGTCTCGCGTTTTGACGCCGCTCCCATCGTTGGCGTTGTCAATTTGGGGCCGTGCTTCGATTGGCAATGGGGCGTGGGGTGCTGTCGTGATCGTGCTGGTTTGGATTTGGTTGAACCCGCGCGTTTTTGCGCAACCCAAAACTTTCAATAGTTGGTCTTCGCAAGGCGTATTGGGGGAACGTGTTTGGTTGCGCCATCGTGATAAGGTGGCGGGGCATCATAAAAGCGTTGCCAATGCACTTGCCATCGGAAGTGGATTGGGTCTCTTCCCATTCGCATATGGCTTATTGACGTACAATCCAGGGCTCACGTGTCTCGGCATCGTCGTCATATCAGGAGGCAAAATGTGGTTCGTAGATCGCATGGTTTGGATTTGGCGCGACTTCGAACATATGGGAGGATCATTGGAAGACCTGACAACTCCGCACTGAACTTCGGTTCGGGCCTGTTGGTTACATTTTGGGTCTGAACGTGTTACGTCGCAATGGTACCTTTGGCGTATTCCAATGCTTCGAGGATATAGCCCGCATAATCATCTTGGAACTCTAAGGGGTCAGCACCCATTCTTTGAAACGTTTCTTGGTAAAATTGAATTCGCCACCAACCCCGCGAGAAACGAGTTCGTTCACCCGCTCCGGAGAGACCTTGATGATCAGCGCATCTTCCTTTTCAAACATCATGGCAAGAAAGCTGCCCTTGTAGCGCAGACATGGGGTCTTCATCATTGTCGATTCCTCGACGCCATCTATGGCAAGTAAGGCGTTCAATGCCTGCTCGTAACTCATTCAAAAGCCTTCCCTATGTACTCAAACAAAGCGGGATTGTTCTCCAGCTTTCGTGCGCCCATTAACATTCCGCTCAATCCATTGTCTCGAAGCTTGCTCAACGACAGAGTTGCCTCAGCTTCGATTGGCACAACAATGGTGGAGCTAAGCTTCATAAACGGTTTTGAATTCGGTCCTTGATCGACGTCGCCCTTGATGAAGGGGTTAACGTGATCAAGAACAGTTGCTAGATCATACCCGGTTTCAAGAACCTCGCAGCGAAACCCGACTTGTTTGTACGGCGCTGCGAGGTAGATGTAGATGATGTCTTGGGCCATGATCTTCGCGTTCATCGGCCAATAGGTCTCCTCACACGAAAATGCAGCAAAGACATCATAGAATTTTGTGTTTGCTGGTATAAGCCAAAACGTCAT
>NZ_JBDVLG010000008.1:0-21234 GCF_039970775.1 Roseobacter sp. | reverse complement strand
CCATCAATCTGGTCATACGCCTGAAAATCACCAAAATATTTCGTGATCGCAGCCGTCAACGTCGTCTTCCCGTGGTCAACGTGACCAATCGTGCCGATGTTTACGTGCGGTTTCGTACGTTCAAACTTTGCCTTTGCCATGGTAGCGGGCGCCCTTTTATTTGCATGGGGTCATACGCGACCCAACCTTCATATGGCGCGCCGTTTAGTGCGTAGTCGCCGGAAAATCAAGCACGACCTGCACCTTTGGCTATTCATTCGCAGCGGTTAGGTTCTCTTTGGTCACAGTCGCTGCCGCAGCATCGCCGGGCCTTGCCTGATCTTCAAACCACCCATTTTCTGCATTTTTCTGGACCAGATAGTTTTCAATGACCTGTGCCGCGTTGCGTGACAGGTTTTCAAGCTGCGCATCCGCCGATTGGCTCCACCCGGTGCCCACGATACTCTCGCCGTTGAGGGCTTCCAAAACGGTAAATTGTTCGGGTTCAGCATTCAGCTTTTTGCCTTTTGCATCATCCCAAACCGTTAACCGAATGATCAACGCAGATTTCGGGGAAAACAAGATAGGAATCCCCCGCCGCGCCAGCAAATACCCTTCGATACTGACCCCAAAATGATAATCTTTCGCGCCATCGTATCGGTCGAATCGCTCTGCAATGGCCGATTGCAGTGCCTCTGTTAGCTGCTCTTTCGGAACCTCACGGCCTGCCGCAACCGTCTGCGCCTTTGGGGCAACAACAATATTGTGGGCTAGACTGAAATTCCCCAACGGAACAATCGGCGCATCCAGATCTTGCGCCCCGGTACAGGCCGTCAGCGCCAAACCCGCCAAAAGCATCACAATTCGCCTAATCATACCTGCATCCCATCGTTTTTTGTTATTGATATGACTAGCGCAAGCCTTGGATGCACGCAATGTACCCCAGAGACGTCCGGGGGGAACCGCCGATGTAGCCGCGCTATAAAAACCAGTGCCACCTACATATTGCAGTGGCTTATTTTAGTTGAATTTATTGTCCCGCGGAAAGCCACGTGGCGCCATACGGCCCGCGCTGGCCCGCTTTCCCGACCATTCCGACAGATCTGTTTCTGTCCGCGTCCGACCTGCCGGATCTTGCCAACTCAACCCATCTGCAGACGTGAATGTCGTCGCATCCGACAGCGCACCGTCCTTGTACTTTTGCAACCGAACGCCCTTGCCTCTGCCCATCTCGGGCAACTCGTCCCGGCCAAAAACCAACACCTTCCGGTTTTCGCCCACAACCGCGACGCTATCCCCCGTCACAGGTTTGCACACCAACGCACGGTTTTCGCCGCGCACATTAAGCACCTGTTTCCCGGTTCGGGTTTGCGCCAAAACGTCGTCTTCCGGCACCACAAATCCGTCGCCCGCCGAGGAAGCCACAAGCAATTTGCGCCCCGGTTGGTGGGTCAGAATCGTCACAATCTCTGCCTCGTTGGGCAGATCGACCATCAAACGCAGCGGCTCGCCCATACCGCGCCCGCCGGGCAGGTTAGACGCCGACACGGTGTAGAACCGCCCGTTCGACCCAAACACCAACAGCCGGTCTGTGGTTTCGGCGTGGAAAATAAACCGTGGTCCATCCCCATCTTTAAATTTCAGCTCGCGCGTCAGATCTATGTGGCCGGTCATCGCCCGCACCCAGCCCATCTGCGAACAGACAACCGTGATAGGCTCCCGGTCGATCATTGCCTCAATGGGCACGTCTTCGATCTCGGCGGCCTCTTGGATCAGCGTGCGTCGCGCGCCACCGGCATAGTCTTTGCCAAACTGTTTCTTGGTCTCGCGAAGCTGTGCGGTGATGCTGTCCCACTGCAATGCGTGGTTTTCCAGCAGGTCTTCCAAACCTGCGCGCTCTTCCATCAACGCGGTTTGCTCGCGTAGCAGCTCCATCTCTTCCAAGCGCCGCAAGGACCGCAGCCGCATGTTGAGAATGGCCTCGGCTTGCACCTCGCTTAGCTCGCCCGTCCCTGCGGGCGGCGATACGTAGTCGGCCTCGTCCATCGCGCGCACATGGGATTTGCCCCAATCCTCGCGCATCAACGCCCCTTTGGGGTCGTCATCGTACCGGATAATATCGATCACCCGGTCCAGATTGAGGAACGCAATAATGAACCCTTCGAGCACCTCAAGACGGTGGTCGATCTTTTCCAACCGGTGCTGCGACCGGCGCTGTAAGACCTCTTGGCGGTGATCAAGAAAGGCGCGCAGCACCTCCTTCATCGAACAAACCTTAGGCGTGACCCCATCGATCAGCACATTCATGTTCAACGAAAACCGCACCTCAAGGTCGCAGGTTCGGAACAACATGCCCATCAACACATCTGCGTCGACCGACCGCGACCGTGGCTCGATGATCATGCGCACGTCTTCGGCAGATTCGTCGCGCACATCCGCCAGTATCGGGATCTTTTTGGTCTGGATCAGTTCTGCGATCTTTTCGATCAGCTTGGATTTCTGGACCTGATACGGGATCTCGGTAACGACGATCTGCCATTGACCGCGCCCAAGATCTTCGACCTCCCATTTGCACCGCAACCGGAACGACCCGCGCCCCGTCCGGTAGGCCGTCGCGATGTTATCGGCAGGCTCCACCAGCACGCCACCCGTCGGAAAATCGGGGCCGGGCACGTAATTTAGCAACGTGTCGTCGCGCGTATCAGGGGTTTTGATCAAGTGGATGCAAGCATCACACAATTCCGCGACATTATGGGGTGGAATGTTCGTCGCCATACCAACCGCGATCCCGCTGGACCCATTGGCCAACAGGTTGGGAAACTGTGCGGGCAACACCGCAGGTTCGGTCAATGTGCCGTCGTAATTTTCGCGGAAATCAACGGCGTTTTCGTTTAATCCGTCCAGCAATGCTTCGGCCACGGCGGTCATACGGGCTTCGGTGTATCGGCTGGCGGCGGGGTTATCGCCGTCAATATTGCCAAAATTGCCCTGCCCATCGACCAGCGGATAGCGCACGTTGAAATCCTGCGCCAAACGCGCCATCGCATCATAAATCGCGGCATCGCCGTGGGGGTGATAGTTGCCCATCACGTCGCCCGAAATCTTGGCCGATTTCCGAAACCCACCCGAAGAGCTCAGCCGCAGTTCGCGCATCGCATAAAGGATCCGGCGGTGCACAGGCTTTAACCCATCGCGCGCATCCGGCAGGGCACGGTGCATGATCGTGCTGAGCGCATAGGTCAGATAGCGATCGCCAAGCGCCCGACGCAAAGGTTCGGACAGATCAGCAGAAGGTGCTTCAGGGGTATCGAGTTCGTCGGCCATTACAGCTGTCTAGCCTCCGGCGGCGCATCGAACAAGCGCGATATGACACAATGCCACCACGCGATGCGTGTCAGTGGTGCAACACATCACGAATGACGCAACGTGCTGCATTTTCCCACTCATCAAACTAAATATCCATTGCTATGCCCCACACCCGTGGGGAGATGTGGTAAGCTCGTCAGATGGTAGCGAAAGTGTGGGTATGAAGCGATTCATTTTAGTGAGTTTTGCGTTTTTGGCGCTGGCGTTTTACGAATTAAGTGGTGGGACAGATTTTGACGCCGAGGCATCGCGCAATGCCGTCGTTTTGGCCCGTGGTGGCGTTCTGGCCGCGCCAGACCAACACACTACGCACGCCGCGCTGCCTGATGATGCGGGAATTGCGACGCGCATGTCGTTGAACCTGACCTCGCTGGGCGATGTGTTGGCCGCAGACGCCACGCCCGACGTGACAGAAAACACCACACCCGAGGTTTCGCCCGTCACCAAGGTGACATTTGCCACCACCCCCAATGACGTCGTATTGCCCAGCCTTATTTTCGCAGGCAACACCACCCGTGCGTCTTCGGATGCGGTGGGTCAAAACCGAGATCTTCGGTCAATTTCCGGCGACACCGTCAACATGCGCGGCGGCCCCGGCACCACGTTTGACGTCGTCGCCCAGCTGGAACGCAACACCCAAGTCGAAGTCCTACAGGACGACGGCAGCGGCTGGGTCAAACTGCGCCCCGTCGATGGCGGCCCCGACGGTTGGATTGCCGAATTCCTGCTGAACCCTAGCTAAGTAAGGTCCCTCAGGCAGCAGGAAGATACGCCATGACGCAAAAAACAATCCTGATTACCGGATGTTCATCCGGCATTGGTTACACGGCGGCGGTGGGTCTGCGCGCCCGTGGTTGGCGTGTGTTTGCGGCCTGCCGTAGCGCCCAAGATTGCGCGCGCTTGCAACATCAAGGGTTCGAAAGTCCCCTGCTGGATTACACCGACACCGCGACAATTGATGCCGCGCTGGCAGAGGTGTTGGCCGCAACGGGCGGCACATTGGATGCTCTGTTTAACAATGGCGCGCACGGCGCCCCCGGCGCGGTCGAAGATCTACCAACTGACGCGCTGCGTGCCATTTTTGAAGCGAACTTCTTTGGCTGGCACCACCTGACGCGCGCCGTGCTGCCGGTCATGCGCGCCCAAGGGCACGGGCGGGTTATTCAATGTTCGTCGGTGTTGGGATTTGTCGCATTGCCTTGGCGCGGGGCTTATACCGCCACGAAATTCGCGCTGGAAGGTTTGACCGACACGCTCAGGATCGAAATGCGCGATACGCCGATCCACGTGGTGTTGATTGAACCCGGCCCCGTCACGTCGAAGATCCGGCAAAATTCGATACCGCATTTCGAACGCTGGGTGAATTGGCGCGACTCGCCCAGACGCGCCCAATACGAAGCCTCGCTAAACAAACGCCTTTACGAAGATCGGGGCCCCGATTTATTTGAACTGCCTGCCGTCGCCGTGTTGGAAAAACTGATACCGGCCTGCGAAGCAAGACGCCCGCAGGCGCGCTATTACGTCACGGCGCCGACCCACCTGATGGGGCTCTTGCGCCGCATCTTGCCCACGCGCACCCTCGATTGGGTGTTGTCGCGCTGATAAATACACAAAACCCATTCGCTTTTTGCGCCTAAACCCCTACATGTGCCCAGAATAGGAAAAAGGAACATACCGTGGGTGACCCGTTATTTGTGCTGATCATTCTGGCCTGTCTGGCGGTTGTTGTGGTCTTGATGCTGGGGCTTGGCGGCTTTGCCGGGGGCGGCGAGTTCAACAAAAAGAACTCTAACAAATTGATGCGCTACCGGCTTGCTGCGCAATTCGTCGCGGTTACTTTGATCGCGATCTATGTGTTTTTGCGACAAGGCGGGGGGCAGTAACCCGTGGTTGTCCTCAACAAAATCTACACAAAAACCGGCGACGCGGGCGAAACCGCTCTTGGCAATGGCGCGCGCGTCGCCAAACACGCGGTCCGGGTGACCGCCTATGGCACCTCGGATGAATTGAACTCGTTTGTGGGGGTCGCACGGCTGGCCGCCAACGGCGCGGTTGATACCGCACTCAGCCGCATTCAAAATGACCTGTTCGACCTTGGTGCGGATTTGTGCCGCCCCGACATGGAACAAGACGCCGACGCCGAATACCCCCCCCTGCGCATGATCGATGCACAGGTTGCGCGTCTCGAAGCCGAAATCGATGCAATGAATGCGCAACTGGACCCGCTGCGCAGCTTTATCCTGCCGGGTGGGTCGGCATTGGCCGCGCATCTACACGTGTGCCGCACCGTATCGCGCCGCGCCGAACGTCTGTGCGTTGAACTGGCGACCATGGAGGCAATCAACACAGCAGCGGTAAAATACCTCAACCGTCTGAGTGATTGGTTTTTTGTCGCCGCCCGCATGGCCAACAATGACGGCAAAGATGACGTGCTATGGGTGCCCGGCGCGAACCGCTGACCGGGGCTTTTATGGTGGGCCTTCGGCCTAAATTCGTCGGGCGTAGGGGGTGGTGTGACGATTTTACATTGTCTCAGGCGCCCCGGCGTGGGTAAACCTCCACACGTAGACTAAAAGACTTGCGCAAAATGCGAGTCGTAAATCCAAGGAGAGAGACGCCAATGAAGGTTCTGGTACCTGTCAAACGCGTGATCGACTATAACGTGAAGGTGCGCGTCAAAGCGGACGGATCGGGCGTTGATCTTGCCAATGTGAAAATGTCGATGAACCCGTTTGACGAGATTTCCGTCGAACAGGCGATCCGTTTAAAGGAAGCCGGGCAAGCGGATGAGGTGGTCGTTGTGTCCATTGGCGTCAAGCAAAGCCAGGAAACCCTGCGCACGGCATTGGCCATGGGCGCAGACCGTGCCATTTTGGTGATCGCTGCGGATGACGTACACCAAGACATCGAGCCGTTGAGCGTTGCGAAGATCCTCAAGGCAATCGTTGATGAAGAGCAACCCGGCCTTGTGCTGTGCGGCAAGCAAGCCATCGACAATGACATGAACGCCACAGGGCAGATGCTAAGCGCGTTGATGGGGTGGTCACAGGCGACATTTGCCTCTGAAATCGCAATCGAAGGCGACCGGGCCGTGGTCAGCCGCGAAGTGGACGGCGGCATGCAGACCATCAAGGTCGCAATGCCCACGGTGATCACCGTGGATCTGCGCCTGAACGAGCCCCGCTATGCATCCTTGCCCAACATCATGAAGGCCAAGAAAAAGCCGCTGGATGAGAAAACAGCCGCAGATTACGGTGTGGATGTCACGCCCCGTCTGGCTGTCGTCAAGACAACCGAGCCCGAAACACGGGCCGCCGGGATCAAAGTGGGCTCTGTCGACGAGCTTGTCTCGAAACTCAAAGAAGCGGGGGCTGTGTAATGGCTGTTCTACTCCTTGCAGAAGTTACCGATGGCGAATTGGCGCTGGATGCCACATCCAAGGCCGTAACGGCCGCCAAGTTGTTGGGTGACGTGACCGTTTTGGCCGCCGGAGGGTCAGCAGCAGCTGCCGGTGAAGCAGCCGCCAAAATCGATGGTGTCAGCAAAGTGCTTGTCGCCGAAGACGCATCTTTGGCGCACCGCCTTGCGGAATCGACCGCTGCGCTGATCGTGTCGCTTGCCGGGGATTACGATCATATCGTCGCACCCGCCACGACAGATTCGAAAAACGTGATGCCCCGTGTCGCTGCATTGCTGGACGTGATGATCATCTCGGACGCCTCTAGCGTTGTGGATGCCGATACGTTCGAGCGCCCGATTTATGCGGGCAATGCGGTGCAAACGGTGAAATCTGCGGATGCCACAAAGGTCGTGACCTTCCGGACATCTACGTTTGATGCTGCGGGCGACGGCAATGCGGCACCGATCGAAACGGTATCAGCGGCAGACAACCCCGGCCTCAGCGAATGGGTCGAGGATAAAGTCGCAGCCAGCGACCGCCCAGAACTGACATCGGCAGGTGTTGTTGTATCGGGCGGGCGTGGTGTCGGCTCTGAGGATGACTTTGCGTTGATAGAGACGCTTGCAGACAAATTAGGGGCGGCAGTTGGTGCGTCACGGGCGGCGGTCGATTCTGGATACGCGCCCAATGATTGGCAGGTTGGTCAAACGGGCAAGGTCGTCGCACCGAACCTTTATGTCGCCGTGGGTATTTCCGGTGCGATCCAGCATTTGGCCGGCATGAAAGACAGCAAGATCATCGTCGCCATCAACAAAGACGAAGAAGCGCCGATTTTCCAAGTCGCTGACTACGGATTGGTGGCAGATCTCTTCACCGCGGTGCCAGAGCTGATCGAAAAGCTCTGATCGCCCACGCGCGTAAATGACTAGAAAACACCGCGCGTTGAGTGCGGTGTTTTTACACCAAGTCGTGCAAGATTGGCCCCAGTGCTTTTGCAAGCTCTCCATGTGCGTTTGGCCCAAGCAATTCGGCCGCCGCCATCGCCTCCATCTGACTGAAAACCATACCTTCTGTTCCCGCTGCGATCGCTTCCGGGGTGGCCACAACCTGCACCACATCGGTTGCATGCGATGCCAAGTCATCTATCATTTCAGACGTGACAAATAAGGGGGATGGCGCCGTCCCCGGATCTACCGCATCCAACGCGCGCGGCGTCGGCGCATGATCCGCGAACCAAACGAGCACAACCTTGTTTGCCACCTTTTTGAGCAACAGTTTCATCCGCGCCAACCACGCCGTTTGCAATTCGTCACGCACAACCTCGAACCGGTCGCTTGAGACATTATATAGGCAGCTCAGCATATGCCGGTTGAAATGGAACTCTGCAAAATCGACCTCTGGGTAGATCGCCGTCAGTAAGGGTGAAGCCCGCACAAACCGGTCATTCCGACGTGGATGCACCGTGTAAAAGCGATTCGATAGGTTTTGGGCACCGATAATCTGGATCACGGTGGCCTCAGCGTTGCGAGACGCCTCTTTGAGGAACGGATCGTGCAACATCACATCGACCCCGGCGCTCGCGATGCCAAAGTTGACGCAATTCAGGCCCAAACCGCTTTCGACCAACGCCGGAAACGGGTTTTTTATGAATTTTCCGTAGGTTGATGTCCCGCCCAAAAAGGCAACATAGGGCACATCCAGCCGTCGTTCTGGCCCGCGAAACAGGAGTTTTGACCCCCTGTACCTGCATGGCATATAATCGAGAGCCCCCGCCCCCAGTGCATCATAGGTCATATTGCCCACCTTGTTTAACTCACCCAACACCCAATGTGCACGTTCCGCCCTTAAATTCCCTTAAAGTGCCAATTTGATCGATATTTTAACACTCTCTTGGCCTTGCCGCCGCCCGGTCTCGCGCCCTAGAGTGCCAAAAATCGAAAGGGGCTACCCATGGATATCAAAGCAATCGGGATTGTGGGCGCAGGCCAGATGGGCAACGGGATTGCGCATGTGATGTCGCTGGCGGGATATGACGTCCTGCTCAATGACATCAGCGAAGATGCGCTCGCGGCCGCCATGGATCTAATGCGCAAAAATATGGCGCGTCAGGTCAGCCGCGGGAAAATTTCGCAAGATGATCAAGCCGCTGCCCTTGCCCGGATCAAAACAACGGCGGCTTTGCCCGACCTTGGTCAAACCGATCTGGTGATCGAGGCGGCGACCGAACGTGAAACGATTAAGCAGGCGATCTTTGCGGACCTTCTGCCGCATCTTCAGCCGCACACGATTCTGACGTCAAACACCTCTTCTATCTCGATCACACGGTTGGCCAGCCGCACGGACCGGCCTGAAAAATTCATGGGTTTTCACTTCATGAACCCGGTGCCCATCATGCAATTGGTGGAATTGATCCGCGGCATTGCCACTGACGAGCCGACCTATAACTCCTGCAAGACGGTGGTTGACCGGTTGGGCAAAACCGCAGCCTCTGCCGAAGATTTCCCCGCCTTCATCGTGAACCGCATTCTGATGCCGATGATCAACGAAGCCGTCTACACCCTATACGAAGGCGTGGGTAACGTGCAGTCTATTGACAGTTCTATGAAACTGGGCGCGAACCATCCAATGGGCCCACTAGAGCTGGCGGATTTCATCGGGTTGGACACCTGTTTGGCGATCATGAATGTGCTGCATGATGGCCTTGCCGATACGAAATATCGCCCGTGCCCTTTGCTAACAAAATATGTCGAAGCCGGGTGGTTGGGGCGCAAAACGCAACGCGGATTTTATGATTATCGTGGCGAAACGCCGGTCCCAACACGCTAACGCGTATGGAAAACCCCGCGGCCAAGGGCCAATAGCGGAACAGTATCATGTATGTGGGCTCGGACGGTACAACACCGCCCGAGCCCGCTTTTTTATGCCAACAGATCAAAGCGGTCGTTGTTCATGACCTTGGTCCAAGCCGCGATAAAGTCGCGGATGAACTTTTCTTTGTTGTCGTCTTGCGCATAGACTTCGGCGTAGGCCCGCAGGATCGAGTTTGAACCAAAGACCAGATCAGCGCTGGTTGCTGTGAATTTCACGGCACCCGTTGCGCGGTCACGCAGTTCAAAGGTGCCGCCTTCGACAGGGTGCCAGCTCATGTCCATGTCCGTCAGATTGACAAAGAAGTCTGGCGTCAACTGGCCAACACGGTCGGTAAACACACCCTTGGTATCGCCACCGAAATTGGCACCCAATACGCGCATCCCGCCGACCAGTACGGTCATTTCAGATGCGGTCAGGCCCAAAAGCTGCGCTTTGTCCAACATCATCGCTTCGGGTGACACGGCGTAGTCTTTCAGCTGCCAGTTGCGGAACCCATCTGCCAGCGGCTCGAGCACCGAGAAGCTTGCAACATCGGTTTGCGCATCTGACGCATCGCCACGACCCGGCGTGAAGGGCACAACCGCTTCAGAACCTGCCGCACGGATGGATTGCTCCAAACCAACAGTACCGGCCAGCACGATAACGTCTGCAATCGAGGCACCTGCATCAGCAGCGATGGGCTCAAGCACACCCAACACCTTTGCCAGACGCGCAGGCTCGTTGCCTGCCCAGTCCTTCTGAGGCGCCAAACGAATGCGTGCCCCATTGGCGCCGCCGCGTTTGTCCGACCCACGGTAGGTCCGTGCGCTGTCCCATGCGGTGTTGATCATCTCGATGGCGCTCAGGCCACTGTCGGCGATCTTGGCCTTGAGGGCCTCAACGTCATAAGATGTCGACCCTGCGGGAACCGGATCCTGCCATACGAGCTCTTCTTGAGGCACGTAAGGACCGTGGTAGTTGGCAACAGGGCCCATATCACGGTGCGTCAGTTTGAACCAAGCACGGGCGAATGCGTCGTTGAAATACTCTGGATCCGCCATGAATTTCTGGCAGATTTCATTGTAAATCGGGTCAACCTTCATCGCCATATCGGCATCGGTCATCATCGGCATGCGGCGTACCGTCGGATCTGTCGGATCAACCGGCATTTCTTCTTCGGGCATGTTCACAGGCTTGTACTGATGCGCACCTGCGCCAGATGTCGTTGGTTCCCAGTCGTATCCAAAGAGGTAGTCAAAGAAACCCATGTCGAATTTCAGCGGCTCTTTTGTCCACGCGCCCTCGATGCCCGAGGTAAACGCGTTGGTCGCCTTGGCGTCCAAACCAGGGTTGCTCCAGCCCAGCCCTTGGCCCGTAACGGGGCACCCTTCGGGCTCTGCGCCGATGTTGGCATGATCGCCGCCACCGTGGGCTTTACCGATTGTGTGACCACCGCATGTCAGCGCTGCGGTTTCCTCGTCGTTCATAGCCATACGGGCAAAGGTTTCGCGAACATGCAGCGCCGTTTTGGCCGGATCAAGATTGCCGTTCACGCCTTCTGGGTTCACATAGATCAGCCCCATGTGCACAGCGGCCAGCGGGTTTTCCATGGTCTCAGGCACTTCGAGATCGCCGTAACGTTGCTCGGATGGTGCGAGCCATTCGCTCTCGGAACCCCAATAGACGTCCTTTTCAGGGCCCCAGATATCTTGGCGACCAAAGGCAAACCCAAACGTCTTAAGACCCATCGATTCGTAGGCCGCGGTACCGCTCAACAAGATCAAGTCAGCCCAAGACAGCGCGTTACCGTATTTTCTTTTGATGGGCCATAACAGGCGGCGTGCTTTATCAAGGCTCGCGTTATCCGGCCATGAGTTCAGTGGCGCAAACCGGATGTTTGCAGACCCGCCGCCCCCGCGACCATCGCCCAAACGGTAGGACCCCGCAGAGTGCCACGCCAAACGCGCCATCAAGCCACCGTAATGGCCCCAATCCGCAGGCCACCAATCTTGGCTATCGGTAAGCAGCGCAATGACATCGGCCTTAACGGCTTCGAAGTCCAACGTCTTTACAGCAGCGTGGTGATCGTAGTCTGCGTCCATGGGGTTGGTACGCGTGTCGTGCTGGTGCAGGATGTCCAGGTTCAGAGCCTCGGGCCACCATTTTGTTACAGAATTGTCTGCACCGGTGTTGCCGCCGTGCATAACCGGGCAGCCGCCGCCGGCCTTGTGATTGGTGTGATCGCCATCCATGAGTTTTCTCCTTGCTCGGATCATCGCTAAGTTCGGATGGTAATTAGGCGAGTTCGATAATAAGTTCCAATACAATATTCAAATAATCACCATAAGAAAAACAAATGAAATCTTTAACGTTAAAACACCTCCGCTATTTTGATGCGCTGGCGTTGCATGGCCATTTTGGCCGCGCGGCTGAGGCCTGCCTGATCTCGCAACCCGCGTTGTCCCTGCAGATCAAAGACCTAGAGGAAATCATGGGCGGGGCACTTGTCGAACGCACCGCCCGCGAGGTTCGGCTAACCGCATTGGGCGAAGATCTCATCGTGCGCGGCCGCGAGATTTTGCGACAGGTGGAAGACCTTGATGCCTTGGTCCGCAAACGCGCGGGCCCGTTTTCCGGCCGCTTGCGCATAGGAATCATTCCGACCGTAGCGCCGTATTTGATGCCCCAGATCATCAAATCCCTTTGGCACAAATTCCCCGATCTGGTGCTGGAGCCAAAAGAAACGATCACCAAATCACTGGTGCATGAAATCTTGGCGTCGCGGCTTGATGTGGCTATCGTCGCCCTGCCCGTTTCTGTCCCCGAACTGCGCGAATTCGCCTTGTTTGACGAAGAATTCCTGCTGGTGCGCCCCGCCCACGATGCGGACGAACCTGTCCCGAACCCATCGGTTCTTCCGACAATGCAGTTACTGTTACTAGAAGAGGGCCATTGTTTTCGCGATCAGGCGTTGTCGTTTTGCAGTTCTACCGGTGTGAATGCGCGGCAGATCATGGAAGGCAGCTCGCTGTCGACATTGGTGCAAATGGTAGGTGCGGGCATGGGGGTCACGTTGATCCCCGAGATGGCGCAAGCGTTCGAGACCCGGTCCACCGAAGTTTCGATTGCGCGGTTCACCGACACGCCGCCCAAACGGACAATCGGCATGATCTGGCGCCGGACCAATCCGTTGCAAGATGAATTGATGGAAATCGGCGCTCTCATCCGGCGCGCTGCGGGCGCCCGCCTCGATCCGCAACCCCCGATTGCCGATAAATCCCCCCGCAACAAGCAGACGGTATAGTCAGGCCGCGTCTTTCTGATACCTGCGGCCCAATTCCGCATACGACGGTATACCGTGGACGTTCGGCAAAGCTTCAGATATCAGGGCCAAAACCTTAGCCATTGGGAGCATCTCATGACCGATATCATCTATACTAAAGTTGACGAGGCACCGGAACTTGCCTCTGCTTCGTTGCTGCCGATCATCCAAAAATTCGCAGCCACCGCAGGTGTCAGTGTTGGAACAAAAGACATCAGCCTGGCGGGCCGAATTCTGGCCACATTCCCCGAAAACCTAAGCGAAGACCAACGTCAGCCGGACGATCTCGCCGAATTGGGGCGCTTGGTGAAGACGGCTGAGGCAAATGTCATTAAGCTGCCTAATGTCTCGGCATCCGTACCGCAGTTGGTCAGCGCCATCAAAGAGCTGCAATCGCAAGGTTTTGCAATTCCCGACTATCCAGAAGCCCCTGCAACCGACGCTGAAAAGGCCGTGCGCGCCAAGTACGATACAATCAAAGGATCGGCCGTAAACCCGGTTTTGCGCGAAGGCAATTCAGACCGCCGCGCCGCGAAAGCCGTGAAAAGCTTTGCCCAAGCAAACCCGCACCGCATGGGCGACTGGACAGCCGACAGCAAAACGCATGTGTCCTCCATGACGGCCAATGATTTCGTGTCCAACGAGGCCTCCGCCACGCTTGCCAATGCCGCGGTTGCCAAGATCGTACTCGAGACGGCGTCGGGCGAGACGATTCTCAAAGGGGGTCTCGAATACCCCGCAGGCACGGTTGTTGACGCGACCTACATGAGCGTCGCTGCGTTGAAAGACTTTCTCGCGGGCGAGATCGAAAAGACTAAAGAACAAGGCATATTGTTTTCGCTGCACCTAAAAGCAACGATGATGAAAGTCTCCGACCCGATCATTTTTGGCCATGGGGTCAAGGCGTTCCTTGCGCCGGTCTTCGACAAACACGGCGCCGCGATGGCAGAGCTTGGGGTCAATCCTAACTCTGGTCTCGGGGATCTTTTGGCGCGGGTGAAAGACAACGCGGCGATCTTGGCCGACATCGACGCCTGCATGGCAGATCGACCACCGATGTATATGGTGGATTCCGACAAGGGCCTGACCAACTTGCACGTTTCATCCGACGTGATAATCGACGCCTCGATGCCCGCGTTGATCCGCGCAGGCGGTAAGGGTTGGGGCCCAGACGGCAGCGAAGCAGACGCCAATTGTGTGATCCCCGACAATTCCTATGCGCCGATCTACGACGAAACGATTAATTTCTTCAAAGAAAACGGCAAACTGAACCCGGCTACGGCAGGGACAGTACAAAATATCGGCCTGATGGCGCAAAAAGCCGAAGAATATGGCTCGCACCCCACCACGTTCGAAATCGCTGAAGCGGGCACCATCAAGATGATCCTTGATGATGGCACGGTTTTGCATGAGCACACCGTCGAAGCGGGCGATATCTGGCGGTCCGCGTCGACGCGCAAAGCACCTATTGAAGACTGGGTAAATCTGGCGATATCGCGCCAAAAAGCCGAAGGGTGTCAGGCGATCTTTTGGTTGGATGCAAGCCGCGCGCATGACGCAGAGCTCATCGCGTATGTGAACCCGATCCTGGCCACCCAAGGCGTGGCCGACAAGTTCCAGATCATGGCGCCACGCGAAGCCACCCGCGCCTCGCTCGAAACGATTACCAAAGGCGAAAACACCATCGCCGTTTCCGGCAACGTACTGCGGGATTACCTAACGGATCTCTTCCCGATTCTCGAATTAGCGACATCGGCAAAAATGCTGTCGATTGTTAAGCTTATGAATGGTGGCGGTCTGTTTGAAACAGGTGCCGGTGGGTCCGCGCCGAAACACGTCCAGCAGTTGAACGAGCAAAACCACCTGCGTTGGGACAGTTTGGGTGAATTCTGCGCGCTTGGTGAAAGTCTGATCTTTTTGGCAGATGCAAAAGGCAACGAAAAGGCCCGCATCTTGGGCACGACCGTTGAGACCGCGACGCAGGGTATTCTCGACAACGGCCATTCGCCATCGCGCAAGGTCGGAGAGCCTGACAACCGCGATAGCCACTATTGGTTTGCCCGGTATTGGGCCGACGCCTTGGCCGCACAGACAGATGACGCAGCCCTTGCAGAGCATTTTGCGCCCATCGCCGAAGCTCTCGCGACGCATGAGACGGAAATCCTGGCCGAGCTTGCGGCCGTGCAAGGGCCCGCGGCCGATCTTGGCGGGTATTATCGCACGAATGCGGTCAAAACGGCGGCTGTGATGCGCCCATCGCAAACGCTAAACAGAGTTCTTAGTTAAGCGACCTATTTCAAAATCCTGCCGTGCATCTGGACTGGTGCACGGCAGGGAACCACCCGCCGGATTTTCGCATCATAGACGGCAGAATACCTTATAAACGTTATATAAATTTGCCTTCCGACACCCTATAAAATCGCACCTAGCGGCGGCGTATTGGCAACATTTTTAGACAATCCCACCACATTTACGCCTTGGTCATTAACGCCCAAGTCATTGCCTTAGGCTAGATTTGCCCAAGACGTGTGTTTTGCGTTTTTGTGGAGAGGTAAGGGTTATGGCTGGGGCCGTTGGGAAGAAGATTGCGCGCGGACGGTCCTGGATCGCCAGAATATTGAACCGCCCTGCGGTATTGATTTGCCTCCCTGCCGTGTCGCTCGGTGCATTTCGGATCGGTGGAGATCTTGCGTTGATCGCCCTCGCTGTCGCTGTGCCCTTTGTTTATTTGCTCACCGCAGGAACCCGTTCGTGGGGAGCAAAGCCCTTGGGTGCGCTCGAAAGCGGATTGCTCGAACGGCGGATATTCGAAGCCAAAGTCGCGGACAACTTCAAAAAGGTGCGTGGAACATCGCTGCATACCGCCCTTTTCACAATTGAACTCGACGAGGCGGACCAATTCGCGGACAGGTTTGGGCAGGCTGCCGCAGACGCTATTACCTGCCGGGCCGGAGAGCGCATTTTTGGTGCCTTGCGCGCCACGGACGCCGTTGCAAAGACGGGTGACTACAATTTCACCGCATGCCTGCAGCCTGTGAAACAGTTAGATTTAGAGCTCTGCATACAACTGGCTGGCCGCCTGCAAGCCGCTCTGGAGGAGCCGATTTCGATTGACGGGACCTCAATTTACCTCACAAGTTCGGTCGGCTTTTGCCAGCACCAGCATGTGAAGGACAAATCACCTCGCGCGTGGGTTGAAGCCGCCCGCACCGCCCTCCGAGAGGCGCGTGCAAACGGGCCAAATGCCATCCGGGCCTATTCCAGTGAAATGAAACGCAAAACCGAGGCGCGCGCAGAACTGCGGCAGGAGGTCGCAAACGCGTTGGAGAACGGTCACATCAAGCCATGGTTTCAACCACAAATCTCGACAGACACGGGCCTTGTAACTGGTTTCGAAGCCTTGGCACGTTGGGATCATCCTGCGCGCGGCATGATTTCGCCAGCCGATTTTTTACCCGCGATTGAGCAAGCCGATATGCTCGAACGTCTCGCAGAGGTCATGATGTCTCAAGCGTTCACGGCGTTAAAGGCCTGGGATGATGCCGGCGTCGTCGTGCCTCAGGTCGGCGTCAACTTCGCGGGCCCAGAACTTAAAAACCCACGTTTAATCGACAAAGTGAAGTGGGAGCTAGATCGATTCGATCTCAGCCCCCAACGACTAGCCGTCGAAGTGTTAGAAACCGTCGTTGCACGTGCGCCAGACGACATTATCACAAGAAACATCAACGGATTAGGCGAGCTTGGCTGCCGCATTGATCTGGATGATTTTGGTACGGGTCACGCATCCATTTCATCGATTCGCCGCTTTTCCGTCAGCCGCATCAAAATTGACCGATCCTTTGTCATGAAGGCGGATCGTGATCCAGAACAACAACGCATGATAAGCGCCATTCTCACGATCGCCGAACGGCTGGGCGTCGAAACCTTGGCAGAAGGTATCGAAACAGTCGGTGAGCATGCTTTGCTAGCCCAACTCGGGTGCAATCACGTTCAGGGCTTTGGCATCGGCAAACCAATGCCGTTTGAGGAAACCTTGCAGTGGATGGCAAACCACAACTCAAAGCTGCAAGATGTCCCTAAAATTATCGGAAACCGGACAGGCTGAAGAAACCCCCAACCATAATCCGCGATTGAAAGCCCCAAACGTGCCTCCTTTCGCTGCGGCAAATCAAGCGATCCCCCGATTCCACTTGACCTTTGCCTCTGCACTCTGTTGAACCCACGCTGATATCAAATAAATCAGGTGGCTGTCCCCGATGGACGATCAGAACAAGAACCTCATTCTTGCAACAGTACTCAGTTTCCTAGTGATACTAACGTGGTTCATTCTGTTCCCACCTCCGGAAGCCGAATTGCCGCTTGAAACCACCGAGACGGCGCAAGCAACAAATGCGGGCGATCCGACTATACCCGCCGCTACGGCGGTTGACGGAACCGCACCGCTTAACCCCACCGCATTGGCGCCAAGCACCGCGATTGCCAACGCGCCACGGATCGCCATTGAGACAGATCGCCTGACTGGCTCCGTATCTCTCATCGGCGGTCGCATCGACGACCTGAAACTCAAAGATTACCGCACCACCAACGACGATGATGCGCCAATCGTCACGCTTTTGTCCCCACAGGGCGATATTGACGCCTATTACGCGTTACAGGGATGGGCCGGCGCCGCAGGGCTGGCCCCTTCGGCGGTCCCAGGCCCCGACACAGCATGGACATTGGTGCAGGGCGACACCCTATCCACAGATACCCCCGTGACACTGCGGTGGGACAACGGCGCTGGGCTGGTCTTCACGCGCAGCATGTCGGTTGATGACGGGTACATGTTCAACATGACACAGTCCGTCACCAATACGGGCAACAGCACAGTCAACCTGGCGCCCTTCAGTATGGTTGTTCAACACACCGAACCCGACGACCTCGAAAACTTCTTCATCCTGCACGAAGGCGCGGTTGCCATGGCAGATGACGAACTGTCAGAGAACGACTGGGACGCCATCGCAGAAGCCGACGTAAATGCGAAATGGGGTCGCCAAGCCATTGTCAGCGAAGATATCACAGCAGGATGGATCGGCTTTACCGATCACTTTTGGCAGGCAATTTTGATCCCACAGTCAGACATGCCCTACGATCAGGCCCTGACATATGATGCGCGCGCAGATGTGTACCGCGCAATCACCCGCATGCCTACACAATCCGTAGACGCCGGCGCGACCATTGAGGTCACCACACAGTTGTTTGCGGGCGCAAAAGAATGGGCCACCTTGCGTTCATATGAACAATCGGGCGTGCCAAAATTCATCGATAGCATTGACTGGGGCTGGTTCTTTTTCCTGACCAAACCTATCTTTTGGTTGCTACACGAAATCAACAAACTCATCGGCAATATGGGTTGGGCAATTATCGGTCTCACCCTGATCATCAAGGCGATCCTGTTTCCTTTGGCCTACAAATCTTACGTTTCCATGGCCAAGATGAAAGAGCTTCAGCCGCAGATGGAAAAGCTCAAGGAAGACGCAGGCGACGACCGTCAAAAGATGCAGCAAGGCATGATGGAACTCTACAAACGCGAACGGGTGAACCCTGCCGCGGGGTGTCTGCCTATCCTTATGCAAATCCCGATCTTCTTCTCGCTTTACAAGGTTATCTTCGTCACCATCGAACTTCGGCATGCGGCTTTCTTTGGCCCGTTCCAAGACCTTAGCGCACCTGATCCAACAACATTGATGAACCTCTTTGGGCTGCTGCCGGTCGATGCACCTGAACCCGGATCAATGCTCGCGTTGATCTTTATCGGCATCTTGCCCCTGCTCTTGGGCGTCTCCATGTGGTTACAGCAAAAACTGAACCCAGCACCCACGGACCCGACCCAACAAATGATTTTCGCTTGGATGCCATGGGTCTTCATGTTCATGCTGGGCAGTTTCGCAAGCGGCTTGGTGGTATATTGGATCGCCAACAACACGATCACCTTCACGCAGCAATATCTGATTATGCGCAGCCAAGGTTACACCCCTGACGTCTTTGGCAACATCAAAGGCAGTTTCAGGAAAAAGTCCGCCAAGGATGCAAAAAAGTGACGGCACCGCTTGCTCATATCCGGCGCCACCCGCGCAAGGGTTTGGGCAACAACGCTGTGGAAACAGCAGATGCGACCCCCGGCCAAACTGTGGCCGGGGGTCGCATCTGGGCCATAGCCACGTATCCCAAGGCAAGCGCATGTGATATCGCGGTGCGCACGCGTCATTTCGACGTCTCTTTCAAAGTGCACACTGCGGGCACCACCAGTATCGGCGACACATTTCAATGAACAACCTTCCTTTCCCCATCGCAGAAGAGCCGTCCTCTCAGGACCAAGAAACCGGCCGCCTGCTGTTTGCGGGCGAAACCGAGTTCGTCAAAGGCGTGGTGGCCATGTCAGGCCTGCCTGACCCCGACCGTCTGGAAGTCTGCTTTGCAGGTCGGTCGAACGTGGGCAAATCGTCTTTGATCAACGCGCTGACCGGCCGCAAGGGGTTGGCACGTGCATCAAACACCCCCGGCCGCACGCAAGAGATTAACTTTTTTACGGCGGCAGAGTCCCATTATTTGGTCGACCTCCCGGGCTACGGTTTTGCCAACGCGCCCCTGCCGGTCGTTGAAAAATGGCAACGCTTGCTAAAGCAATATCTGTCGGGCCGCCAAACCCTGCGCCGTGCGTTTGTGCTGATTGACGCGCGCCATGGCGCCAAAAAGGTCGACGAAGAGATCCTAAGCCTGCTCGACAGTGCCGCGGTGACGTTTCAGGTCGTTCTGACGAAGGCCGACAAGGTCAAAGAAAAAGAGCGCGCGCAGATCCTTGATCAGGTGCGCGCGGCTTTGGCCAAACACCCAGCCGCCTACCCAGAAATCGTCGTCACCTCCAGCGAAAAGGGGTGGGGCATTCCCACCCTGCGCGCCATTATCGCGACTCTGGAATAGTGCGCCCCTTGCGCCTACGTACGGCCGGCCCCATAACCGCGTCTCAGATGGTGCAACGATGAAGACCCAAGATATGAACCGCGACTGGATTGCAACGGCAAGCACGTTGAACAAGGCCCTGCCCTATTTGCAGCGCTATGCGAATGCGACGGTGGTGATCAAACTTGGCGGTCACGCCATGGGCAGCGACGAGGCGATGGATGAATTCGCGCGCGATGTCGTGTTGATGCGGCAGGTCGGCGTGAACCCGGTTGTGGTGCACGGCGGTGGCCCGATGATCAACGCGATGCTGGACAAATTGCAGATCAAATCAGAATTCAAGGACGGCAAGCGTGTCACCGACGCTGCCACCATGGAAGTGGTGGAGATGGTGTTGGCCGGTCTGGTCAACAAGCGCATTGTTCAGGCGATCAACCGGCAAGGTGGCTGCGCAGTTGGGTTGTCGGGCAAGGACGCGCGGCTGATCACATGCACACCCACCGACCCAGAGTTGGGGTTTGTCGGCACCCCCAAAGAGGTTAACCCGCGGCTTTTGCGGGATCTGACCGAACAGGAATATATCCCCGTGATTGCGCCCTTGGGCACGGGCGAAAACGGCGAGACGTTCAACATCAACGGTGACACCGCCGCAGGGGCCATCGCGGCCGCGCTGAAGGCCGACAGGCTGTTGCTATTGACCGATGTCGCAGGCGTGAAAGACGCCGACGGCAACGTCGTCACAGACCTGAGCGCGGGCCAGATCCGCGAAATGACCACGGTTGGAACAATCGCAGGCGGTATGATCCCCAAAACCGAAACCGCGCTGGCCGCCATTGATGGCGGTGTCCGCGCTGCGGTCATTTTGGACGGGCGCGCACCCAATGCCTGCCTGCTAGAGCTGTTCACAGAACATGGCGCCGGGTCCATCATTCGCGCGGATTAGCATCACCCAGTCGACAATTTTAAACTGCCTCAGTGTCTGACGTCAGCGCTTATGGGTCCAAATAGCGCAAATTGATAAGAGAGAGTTGTTGGCTCATCATAACCACTGAGGAGTGGGACATGAGACAGACAACTGGAACACGCAAAAGCCCTAGCGAGAAGATCGTCAGAGATATCAAACGGGCCAGCCGCAAACATTATTCATCAGAAGAGAAGATTGCGTGGGGAAGATAGCATTGCCGAGCTGTGCCGCCGTGAGGGCATCTCGCAGGGGATCTACTACAAATGGTCGAAGGGTAATCCCCCCATTTTTAGTGGGGCCCAGCCGTAGAATTTACGCAGCTGTTTTCAGTTTCATAGCGGGTGTCATCCCGCCAATGCCCATGTTGGGTCGCTCGTTGTTGTAAGTCCAGAGCCATTCCGTTGCCTGATCTTG
>NZ_JBDVLG010000007.1:0-16521 GCF_039970775.1 Roseobacter sp. | reverse complement strand
GGTAATCCCCCCATTTTTAGTGGGGCCCAGCCGTAGAATTTACGCAGCTGTTTTCAGTTTCATAGCGGGTGTCATCCCGCCAATGCCCATGTTGGGTCGCTCGTTGTTGTAAGTCCAGAGCCATTCCGTTGCCTGATCTTGTGCCTCCTCTATCGTTTCGAAGATGTATTGCCCGAGCCACTCACCGCGAACTGTGCGGTTGTACCGCTCAATGTAAGCGTTCTGCTGCGGCTTGCCGGGCTGGATGTATTCCAGCCGAACATTGCGTTTCTCGGCCCATTCCATCAGCTTGCCACTGATATATTCGGGGCCATTATCGACTCGAATTGCTTGCGGTTGACCGCGCCATTCAATGATCTGGTTCAAACTGCGCACAACCCGTTCTGCGGGCAGCGAGAAGTCCACTTCGATGCATAGGCCTTCCCGATTGAAGTCGTCCAACACGTTTAACGTCCTGATCGAACGGCCATCTGCCAGCTGGTCCGCCATAAAATCCATCGACCAGGTCTCATTGGGCCTGTCAGGAACCGCCAGAGGTTCGGGCTTGTCCCGTTTCAACCGCTTCTTGGGCTTGATCCGCAAGTTCAGCTCAAGTTCACAATAGATCCGGTAAATCCGTTTATGGTTCCAGCCATAGCCTTGGACGTTGCGCAGATACAGAAAACAAAGGCCAAAGCCCCAGTTGCGCTTGTTTGCTGTCAGACGTTCCAGCCAATCGGCGATCTCTTCGTTCTCGTCGCTCAAAACAGGGCTGTATCTGTAGCAGGTCTCGCTGATCTCGAACGTCCTGCATGCCAACGCAACGCTGACGCCGTGCCCCGCGACCGCGTTCATGGCCATCTCTCGCCTCTGAGACGGCCTTAACGCTTTTTTCCAAGAGCCTCCTTCAGCAAATCATTCTGCATGCTCATCTCAGCATACATGCGCTTCAAGCGACGGTTCTCTTCCGCCATATCCTTCATCTCGGATATCATCGACGCGTCCATCCCGCCAAACTTAGCCCGCCATTTATAAAAGCTGGCGCTGCTCATCCCATGCTCACGGCAAAGCTCCGAGACCGGCACACCGCCCTCTGCCTGCTTCAACACTGCCATGATCTGGGCGTCGATGTATCGTCCGTTCTTCATCGTAAATCTCCTCAGATATCTTGCCGAGAAAATTCTAGTTTTGAACACCACTAATTTTAGGGGGGATTACCGAATGAGGTATGCCGCATCTGAAAAGTTAGAGATCATTCGACTGGTCGAAGAAAGCCACCTGTCGGCACGCCTGACGCTGGCCAAACTCGGCATTCCCCGCACCACATTCTACCGTTGCTATGATCGCTACCTCCAGCGTGGTGAGGCTTGGACTGCATGCACTCTCGAATGAGGGAGCCTCGAGCAGCAGGTCAATGGTTTTGCGCAATTCGCGGCGCTCGCCGAATAAGTGTACCTAGCAGAAGAGTTTTCTTAGCTGGCGGAAACTTTGCGACACTACCGGGAGAGCGACGCCAAAAAGCCGAGATACATAAGGCCAACAATTTCGTGGACCGCCTCTATCGCTTCAAAACTTGATCACTCAGCGTCCCAGCCAATCATCAAGCGCTACGTTTGTATTGTTCGTCGCCTTTAACTATTCTATCTTCGTTCGCATCAAACGACGTGCTGAAATAAGCTGCCTCACCTTGCATGACTTCAATATTGCCACCCAAGCTTTGCAACGCAGCATTCGTTTCTTCGGCCATCGCGGCATTTTGCTGAGTTGCCCGGTCCAGTTCACTAATGGCAGAGTTCATTTCGTTCAACCCTACTGATTGCTCCTCTGCAGAAGACGCAATATCGAGAATCTGAGTCAGAACGTCAGACATACGGTGGTCAATCTTTTCAAGCGCGACCTCGACCTTACGGACTTGATCTGCGCCTTCCAAGACTTGTTGACTCGATGCGTTGATCAGATGGGCGATCTCCCCAGCCGCTTCGGCCGACCTAAGCGCCAATGCACGAACTTCGGACGCCACAACGGAAAACCCCCTGCCCGCCTCACCTGCGCGGGCCGCTTCAATGCCTGCGTTCAATGCGAGTAAGTTGGTTTGGAACGAAATATCATCGATCATACTCGTCACTTTGGAAATTTGTTCGGATGAATCTGAAATACGATTCATTGCATCCATAGCCCCTGCAACGATTTCAGCCGACTTTACCGTTTCTTCCTTGGCCAGCTGAGCTTCGCTACGAACATCTTGGCTAAGCGTCGCAGTACCTTTTACAGAAGTGGTCAGCTCCTTGAGGGCTGCCGCGCTTTCCTGCAATGTCTCGGCCTGCCTTTCGGTGCGTCGAGACAAGTCATCGCTCGCGTCACGAATTGACGACGAATCTTCGACAAGCCCACCAAACTGCCCAAGCAGATCCGCCAGCACGGTGTCCACTTTGTCGACAGCCACATTAAAGTTCTGCCGGATCGCATCAAGATCACCAAGATCAGGTTCAATACGTATCTGAAGATTACCCTCGGAAAGAGCAGTCAAGGCTCGGCTCGCTTCTTGCAGCGTAACTTGAAAAGCGGTCGTATCAATCGCAAATTTGACGACCTTTACAACCGTACCAGCGGCATCACGAATGGGATTATAACTGGCCTCGATGAAAATTTCACGCCCGCCTTTGCCGATACGCCGGAAGCAATCACGCAATGTTTCACCCGACCGAAGCTGATCCCAAAACGCGCCATAGTCAGGGCTATTATAGTAGTCAGGATCAACAAACATCGAGTGTTTTTTGCCGACGATCTCGTCCAATTCATATCCCACTGCGCTACAGAACACGTCATTTGCGTGCAGGATTGTACCCTGTGCGTCAAACTCAATCACGGCTTGCACAGTTTCAATTGCCTTCAATTTTGCCTCAACCTCCGCCTCTTTGTCTTTGGCTTTTGTGATATCAAAAGCGTACTTCACGACTTTAAATGGGCGCTTTTCTGGATCAACCAGCGTCTCATATGTTGCTTCCAACCAAAGTGGTGTCCCATCTTTATGAACTCGCATGACTTGACCACTCTCAGAAGAACTTTTCCCGAGCCGCCCCCAAAACTCACGATAGGCATCCGTATCGGCTTCGTCTTCCGGCATAAAGATGCTGTGTTTTTTCCCAGTGATCTCTTCGAGAGTGTACCCTGTAGCATCCAAAAAATGTTGGTTCGCATTCAAAATGGTGCCATCGAGACTAAATTCAATGACCGCCATAGTCCGCGCGATAGAATCAACCATGCTGCGATTATCCCGGCGCGACAAATGATATCCAGTAATATCTTTAGCCGTGAATAAAATGTTCCCTTTTTTATCATCAGCTTCTTGTAGCGGGCAGAAAGTTGTATCTAGCCATACCTCATTGCTGTCGCGGTTCAGATACGGCCTGATCCGTTCAACATGATCACCCGCTAAAATTGTCGCTTTCAGCTCTTCCGTATCTGCGGAACTGATGTCTTTCTCACGCAGGAGCATTGTATAAGGCTGCCCAATAAGGTCTTCAGACGCATACCCCGTGGCTTCCACTAGCTTCTCATTCACAGAAATGAACCGCCAATCGGGTCCAATCGTCGCAATGATGTGACTGTTATTAATCGCGTCGAGCATTTCATTGCCAAATCCGACGGCTACTTTTGGAGAAGAATTTTTCTGAAACAGCATTTGTCTTACCTCATGTGTCGTCTATCTTTGACAATCAATTTGTCGTCGCACGCTAACAGTTTCACCACATTTTCGTTACCAACACTTTATCATCCAGCCGGTTTCATCAAAAATTCTACCCTTAGGGGAATATTTTCTGAGCATGAACAGTTGGAATTTACACTGCCCTAGGCCGGCGACAGCCTATGTTTTGAGCGAATGAGCGCAAGTAAATATCTTAAAATACAACTTCGTAAGAAAATCCAAAAGTCCCTCATGACTTAGCGAGGGTATTGCTAATCCGAAACACCAGATCACCGACAACACCCTCAAAATTATTTTTCCAATCAGATAAGAGTAGCACACGCGGCATTTATAGAGCTCATGTGGCTGTTTTTAGTTTCAAGAGGGGAACATATCGCGTGTACCCGCGTTGGATCACTCATTTTTGTAAGTCCGGATATATCCAGTTACTTTGTTCCTCGTCGACATTTTATCGATGCGTTGCCCGAGCCATTCGTCCCGCTGCCCGGCAATGATTTGGGCTTGTCGGGGTTTGATGCCGCTCTTTTGATAGCATTTACTGCAACAAAGGATATCGACCATCGGACTGAAACGAACGGACGAATTTGGCCAAGGTGCGGTACGCATCGCGTTGACCAGTGGGCTGACACGTAAGCAGATTGCTGATGATCTTTGCCTGACAGGGTATTGCGCAGCAATATCCCGAGAAGGTGGGTGTTGGATGCTGACGCTAAACAAATGGATCACGGCGCATCCCCTGCTCGGCGGTACATGTTGACAGGAGGGCGGTATGTGCTGTCCGGACAGGCCATCTTTGCAGATGATACCCTGATTAAGATGCTTGCCCCTGGCACCAGTAAGACGGCGACGGCGCGTCTATGGGATTACGGCCGTGATGAAAGTACTTGGCGCAGCGACATCCCACCCGCTAGCTAGTATCAGTTCTCCCCAGACCACAAAGGGCAGCACTCCAAAAATAATCTCGCAAAATATCAGGGCTGGATGCATGCCTCCTCTCGGGACATTGCTCCGCAATGCCCTCCCGGGCAATGGGTGATTTGCTGGATTCGAAGGCTTCTGTCGTTCCGGCGGCATCCGCGAGGTGGCTGCACGGCGCACATCAGGCGCAAGTTCATCGATGTTCACCGCGCCCAAAGTTCGGCTACCGCAGATGAAGCCATAAAGCGCATCGCTCAACTCTAGGCGGTCGAAAAATAAGCGCTTGGATCGCCCCCCCGGTGGTCGCGCGAACTCGGGCAAATCGCCGCTGGCAAGTGCAATGCGCTATACACCGACGCGCATGCCAAGGCTGTGGCCCGACCTCAATCACAGCATCCTAGAATTAGAGAGCAACACCGCAGAACGAACCATGCGGTTTGTCGCAATCAGATGCAAAAACGATCTGTTCGTCAGATCACAGACCGGCAGCAAAACTGCCGCGATCATCTATAACACCAAACTGAGCCGCATCGAGCCTCAGGCTTTGCTGGGCGGTACCTTAGCACGCATCCCAGACTATAAATCAACCGCGTCGATGACCCATTGCCATGGAAAACGGCCTCATAGGGCGGCAGACCGGATGCTTATATGAATTCTGCGGCTGGAGCCCACTAACAATGGGAGATTACCCCATCAGGCTAGCACTAGGCGTAGTGCGCACAGGGAAAGTCACCGGCCTTCAGTCAAAAGCCGAGGACGCGCGCGCACCAAAAGGGGTTTCGACATCTACGTCCAAACTTGAAAACACCTCGCAGCAAAGGTCGCCAAAAAACCGCGCTGCCCGAGGGAATATGATCGTCTCACCATCATATTTCCTGACGATTTCGGACCGCGCGCGCGCACCTAGTTGGCCCGCCAATTCAGGGGCATCTATTATATCTTGCAACGCTTGCACGACGTCCCCCGTGGCCGTTGGATCAACCAGCAGACCGCTCTCACCATGGGTCATAAAATCCTCAACCGGCGCAGAACGCGCGGCAACGATTGGCGTCCCACAGGCCATTGCTTCGACAAAAGACCACGACAACACGAAGGGCGCAGACAGATATAAATGCGCATTCGACGCCTGAAGAAACTTGACCATACTGCGGCGCGGCACGAGACCCACAAAGTGAATCCGAGACACATCAAGATCTAACGCCTCTAACATGCGCTCTTTCCACGATGGGCCCGGGCCCTTGGCACCATACGCGACCCGATCATCTGCAATGATCACAACATGCACGTCATCGCGCAGTTTCTGCAACGCCTCGACGGCGCGCATCACGTCCGGAAACCCGCGGGTCGGCTCCATTCCTCGGGCGATATAAGTGACCAGCTTGGCCTCGGGTGGTACACCTTGCGCCTCAAGGAACGCCGTATCGCGCGGAGCGGGGCAATGGGTTTTGGTGTCAAAACCATCATTCAAAACGGTGATGTGATCTTGGATCTTGTCGGGGAACGTCGACGCTTGGTACTGCGTCGGGCACACCGTGGCATCCGCCGCGCTGAAATCGAGCCAAAATGGCGCATTTCGCGTCCGGGCTTTTGCGCCTTCTTCAACCGGGTGTTTGGGGGTGAAATCAGCGGTTCGGTCCGCATGGGGGTAGGTGTAGTACCATTCTGCGTATTGCACGTATTTTGTCTGCGGCCAGACGTCCTTGACGAAAAAACCAACCCCCCACCCCGAATGGGCAACAACAACATCCGGCTGGTATCCTTTTTCTTTTAACGCCAACGCCGTGCGCACTAACCCTTGCCCCGACAGCACAGCACGTTCGGTACCGATCAGATAGTGATGGGTCTGTTTCGACGGCTCGCGGTGGATCTGAAACGGAACAATATTAAGGAGATCTGACCGCACATCATCGCGCGCAGTGGCGTATGTGACATCCCAACCCTGCCCTGCGAGCCAATATGCCAGGCGTCCAAATTGCGCGGGATAGTTTTTGTGTATGAATAAGATCTTCATAATTTGACTCAAATTTGCGGGGCCGGTTGAATAAAATCTTCCGGGCGAAGCTGCGCAAAGATAATCGCCAAAGCTTTACCTCAGGTTATCAGATGACCTACGTAAAACCGCCATTTGACGTGCATTCGAAACCCCGGCGTAATTTTCGGCATTCATTAGCAGACTGTTAAAACTTTTGCTTTCTATTCTCGCACTGCGATGGGTGGTGTCGTAGTGGTGAGTGGATTTGTGTATGAGTACGGGGACATCAAAGCCCGGCGTAGGTGCGACTGCGCCGACGCAAGGCAACCAGAAAAAGGTCGAAAAAGACCCGAGTTCGGTTCAAAATAGCGGCGAATCCGGCGGGGCAGACGCTCAGGTTGGCGCATCAAGCGCGGCTTTGCTCGGCGTTTTACCGGTGTTTGAACAAGCCGATACAAGTCAGAGCTTCATCGTGGACGACCCCACAGGCGCGCCTGCACCGGATGCCAACGGGGTTCAGCTCTCCTCAGACGGCGCAGGTACGCTCGCACCATCCGAACCTTCGGCGGCCGTGTTCTCGTCTGGATCTCAAAACGGCGCGGCGGACCCATTCGGGCCACCATCGTCATCCCCCGCGCCCATTCAACTCACGCCGCGCACTCCCATCGACGCCCCCTCGACAAACACAGATGCCAATATCCCTTTTGAAACGCCCCAAGCCCGTTCAGGGGAAGTAGACGCCGCAACCCCTCGGGGAAACAACGAAAATGTTGCGGCAAGCGGATCAGAAAGCACGACGTTTTCCATCCCCACTGGTCTTGGTGGCGACACCATCACCGGCGGAGAGGGCGGCAGCTTGGGCGGCATTGATGCCTCGGTACCGTCGGGCCCAGTGACCGTCACCTACACCGCCGACGAAGCTGGCACGATTTTTGATGGCGCAGAGACGATCACCTTCGAACAGGTCGAACGCCTGACCTTGACGGATGGCGCAGACAGCGTCGATGCGCAGACATATTCCATCGCCACTGATTTCCACATCGATACCGGCGCCGGCAACGATACCGTTTCTGGGTACGCCGGAAACGAGACCGTCCTGGCAGGGGCCGGTGACGATCTGCTCGACATGCAGGGCGGTGATGACAGCGTCGAGACCGGCACGGGCAACGACACCGTTTACGGCGGCGCGGGCGATGACATTATATCGAACGTATCGGGAGCGGACAGCGTGTTCGGGGGCGATGACGCCGACACATTACAGATCGCCAGCGATTTTGATGGCACAACATTCGCCGGTGGTGAAGGCGGGGACGACAGGGATGTGATTGACGTCTCTGACGCCGCAGGCCCAGTCACAGTAACGTATTCTGGTGACGAAGAAGGGGTGCTCAGCGATGGTACAAACACCGTCACCTTCTCCGAAGTAGAAGCGCACATCCTGACTGATGCCGCAGACATCGTAGACGGTTCGCAAGACAGCGCAGGCATTGAGATCGCAGCAGGCGGCGGCGACGACAGCGTGACCACAGGGTCAGGCGACGACCTGATCTATGGTGGCGATGGCAATGACCAGATCTACTTTGGCGATGGCGACAACACCGTCTATGCCGGGGATGGCGACGACCGTGTAGATGAATTTGAAGGGAACCCAGATTACGCCGGGTCCAACTATGTGGATTTGGGCGCAGGTAATGACCTGACCTATTCGGGCCTCGGCGATGACACCGTATTTGGGGGCTCTGGCGACGACAGCATCTTTGGGGAAATTGGCGACGATTACCTTGATGGCGGGTCTGGTGATGACGAAGTGAACGGCAACACCGGCAACGACAGCATCGAAGGTGGCGACGGGAACGACACCCTGTCGGGCGGCAGTGGCGCAGATACCATCATGGGCGGCACCGGCGTTGATGACATCGATGGCGGGATGGGTGATGATAATCTTGATGGCGGATCGGGCGATGACACCCTGATCGGCGATGCCGGCAACGACAGCATCGCGGGCGGTGACGGAAACGACAGCCTGTCGGGCGGCAGCGGTGCCGACACCATCATGGGCGGCACGGGCGTTGATGACATCGACGGCGGGTCAGGTGACGACAATCTTGATGGCGGATCAGGTGATGACACCCTGTTCGGCGACACCGGCAACGACAGCATCGAGGGCGGCGACGGAAACGATAGCCTATCGGGCGGCAGTGATGCAGACACCATCACCGGCGGCGCGGGTGTTGATTACATCGATGGTGGGTCCGGCAACGACAATCTCGAAGGTGGATCGGGCAACGACAGTTTAATCGGCGATAGTGGAAACGACAGCATCGCGGGCGGTGACGGCAACGATAGCCTGTCGGGCGGCAGTGGTGCGGACACCATCATCGGCGGGTCCGGCGATGATCGTATCAATGGCGGCATCGACAATGACACCCTAGATGGCGGATCGGGCGCGGATACATTCATCGTCGAAGACGGCTTTGGTACGGACACAATCATCGGCGGTGCGGACTCCGATGTGCTGGACGCAAGTGCGCTAACCAACGGCGTCACGGTCACCTACAGCAGCAATGACACGGGCACCCTGACAGATGGAAATGACGCGGTCAGTTTCTCTCAGACCGAAAAACTGATCCTCACGGATCAGGGCGACTATGTCGACGGAAGCGCCGCAGAAACCACCATTATTTCCGCAGGCAAAGGCGATGACACGATCATTGGTGGCAATCAAACTTTTAGCATCGGCGAACTGATCGATGGCGGCGAAGGCAACGACAGCATCGATGGCATGGGCGGTCGTGATACCATCTATGGCGGCGAAGGCGACGACACCATTGATGGCGGCGATTGGGACGACGTCATCCATGGCGGCGATGGCAATGACCTCATTGAAGCCGGCGAAGAGGCCTCTGTGGGCGATGACGACATCATCTATGGCGGCACGGGCAATGATACGATCACATCGGCCGAAACCGATTCCAGATCAAACGACGAGATCTATGGCGAAGACGGCGATGATCATATCTCGGTGGCAGGCGGCGATGCCAACACGCTGTCCGGCGGGGAAGGCAACGACACCATCCAAGGCGGGGTCGGCAGCGATATCATCGATGGTGGCGACGATTCTGACACCTTCCTTGTCAAAGATGATTTTGGGGCGGATACCATCACCGGTGGCGAAGGCGGCACTGACACGGACAGCGTGGATCTTACTGCGCTGACCGATGGCGTGACCGTCACCTATACCGGTGACGAAGAGGGCACGATTTCGAACACGGATGGTACAATGACCTTCTCCGAAGTTGAGAACCTGAGCTTGACGGATCTGGCCGATGAGGTTGACGCATCCAGCGACACGGCGGGTGTGAACATCGATGGCGCTGGCGGCAGCGACTATATTCAGGGCGGTCGCGGCGGCGACACGTTGACGGGCGGAGCGGATGAAAACCTTCTGATAAACGGGTCCTTTGAAGATGTTGCGAACGGGACAACCAAGCCTCAGGGCATCGAAAAGAACACCGTTGAAGGTTGGGTCGATGCAAACGGCTACGCCTTCGAAATGCACGACAGTGGCACGCAAGGCATAACCGCAACGGACGGCAATTATTGGTTGGATACCGCAAATGTGACCGGCGAAGAAATGGACATCAGCCAGACAGTAGATCTCGAAGCGGGTGAAAATTATATTCTGTCTTTCGACGCAGGGGATCGCGACAAAAATCTGACCGGCGAGATGGATGTCTATTTCGGGGGGGAGCTGATTGCGACCATTGACCCCTCGGTCACCGATGTCATGGAAAACTACACGTTCGATTTGATCGGCGGATCAGGCGACGGATCAAACACGTTGCGGTTTGTGGACACAGGCGATTTGTCGAACAGCGGCCTTTCACTGGACAACGTCAGCCTCATCAACGCCGGGGAAGACACCCTGATCGGCGGCGAAGGCGACGACCTGATCTCGGGCGGGGCGGGCGACGACTTGTTGCAAGGCGGCGATGGCGCCGATACCATCGATGCGGGCGCGGGCGATGATTTCATCACCGTGGATCTCGTTGGTGGTGTCGACAACCAGATTTCCGGCGGGGCCGGTGTCGACACGCTCGACATCGAAGATTCGATCGGTATGGCCAGCACGGTCACCTTCACGGGCGACAACACAGGTGAGTTCACCACAAACGGGGCCTCAAGCGGTTCGTTTGACGGGATCGAGATCAACCAAGGCACCGATGCCAACGACGTCTTTGATGCGCGGCTCGACACGGACGGCCAACAGATTTCGGCTTTTGGGGGCGACGATACCCTCTATGGCGGCGGCGGGGACGATTTGCTGCAAGGGGGCGATGGCGACGATGTCTTTTACGTCGCCGCGATGCAAGGGAACGATACCATCGAAGGGGGCGAAGGTGCCTCGTGGAGCGATACGCTCCAACTCGACGGGGTGGGTGATGGGGCCGCAACCGTCGCCGGCAACACGGTCGATGGCGACGGCTGGACGTTGGTTCTGGACGGAGGCCACTCGGTTTCGTCCCTGAACAGCGGCGTGTTAGAATTCTCCAGCGATGCGTCAGGCGTTGTCACATTCGACGATGGCGGGTCCGTTACCTTTGTCGATACCGAACGTGTTACATGGTAACGCGAACACCTTAGGTCGATTTTAATCTGTCATGTTTACAAGGTCACTCGGTGGAGTGATTTATGAGTGAAGTGTCAGTATTAAAATCAGTAACGTGGGATCCTGCGATCCTTGCGGCATCGTTGATGGCAAACCTTCTGTCGTTGGCAGTGCCATTGGCAATGCTGCAAATATATGACCGCGTCATTCCCAACCAAGCACATGAAACCTTGATCGTGCTGGCCGCAATGGTCGCGTTGGCCTTGGCTGTAGATTGCGTCTTGCGTTTGTCCCGTGCGCGGTTGTTGGCATTCTGTGCGGGACAATTTGAACAGCTTGCCTATACCCGCGTGTTTTGGGCGCAGCTTATGGAAGATCCCGCGCAACGTATCCGTGCCGATGCCGGGACGCGCGTCACCCAGATGACCGCGATTGACCGTTTGCGCAGCCAGCGCGCCGACGGTGCAGCCGCCGCAATGTTGGACCTGCCGTTTGCAGGGTTGTTCCTCGCGGTTATGGCGTTTTTATCACCCGTTGTCGCGCTCACGGTTGCTGTGATGCTCGCGTTGACCTTTGTTGCGTTAAGCTTCTTGCGGCGTCGCGTCGACAAAGCCCGGACAGACCGGTTTGAAACGGATGCCCGCCGGTACAGCTTTTTCACCGAAGTGTTGGGTGGCATCAAATCGGTACGCGCGCTTCAGATCCGTCAGCTTATGACACGCCGTCAGGAACGACTGCTAACCCGGTCTGCGAGCCAGACCCATGACATTACCCGTGGCATTCACCACGCACAGGGACTAACTGCAGCCATCGGTAATATTGTCCCGCTCGTCACTGCCGCGACAGCAGGATTTTTGGTGGTCTCCGGGCAGGCCAGCATTGGCGTACTTGCCGCTGTCGTCGTTCTAAGCGGCCGCGTCGTTCAACCCGTTCTACGGGTCGAAGGGTATCTATCCAGCATGGAAAACGCTCGCCAAGCCGAAGCAGACCTTGCCGCCCTGACCGATGGCGCACAGCGGGTCTCGGGCCAAACGCCGCTTCGCCGCGTGGATAGTTTTTCCCTATGTGACGTGATAACGCGACCGGACCCTGAATTCGGCATTGTGATGGAAAACATCAACATAAATCTCAACAGAGGAGACTGTCTGTTGCTGCGCAGCGACGATCCGGTTGGTCTCTCAGTTGCCGCACGGCTCTTTCTTGGCGAACTCGCTTTGGAGCAAGGTCGCATCGAGATAAACGGTCACCCCGCAGACGAATACCACATAAGAGATCGCCAAGACAGGGTGCGACTACTCTCCGAAGATGCGCAGTTACTGGAAGGCACCCTGTTTGACAATATTTGCGCCTTCCGGCCGGACCGCCACAGTGAAACCGCAATACAATTGGCTCGTGAACTCGGGCTGCAAAGCGTTATGGGGTTTAGCCCACGTGGCCTGTTGACCCCGGTGCGCGCCGACAATGACGGGCTTCCCCAATCGGCACAACGGATCGTGTCAAACATTTGCGGGTTAGTGACGCTGCCCGATGTCGTCATATTTCAAACGGCAAATTCGGGGCTCGACCTCGAGACCGACCAAAAGCTACTGTCTTGGTTGAAAAAACGGGCGGCTGATCACATTCTCATTTTGATCAGCAACCGCCCTTCCTACATGGTGCTCACAACGCAAACATTGGATCTGTCGGATCACAAACGCATCCTTCAGGACGCTGTGTGACATGATGACTTCTGCGCATCCTAATCGCTCATCGCCGGTCCCGCCTCCCGCATCTTCGTTGCCCAGCGACATTGCACATTGGGATTATGACGCATTATTGGATGGTTTGCAGACCGGGGCCATTTCCGGGCTGCCCGTAGATCCACAGGACGCGCGCTTACTGCTCGGTTTGCTTGAGAAATTAGGTTGGGCGCCCGATGCGGGCCGCCTTGCGGGCGCGATGCCTTACCTGATTAATCAACTTGATCTTACCACCCTGCGTGAAGTCATGCGTAATCTCGGCTATACCTGCCGCGTGCAACGCCTAAAAGCGCATCAAATTCCAAAGGATATTGCGGTCGGATTGGTCGTAGGCGACGACAATCGCCTGTGGTCACTCGACACCACATCTCTCGACCAAAACGAACAATCACTGCGGCCCGCCGTCGGAACAACAAACGCCGAATATCGCACATTGCAGCGTATGCAACGGTATGACTTCGTTGATTTCGCCCCAAGCACCGCGCCGTTGGCAAATGAACGCGCCGCCCTTCGCGCCAGTTTCACCTTCGAAACCTTCATGCGATTTGCCCCAGATTTACGGCTTGCGTTGGTGTTGACACTGATCAGCGGCATACTCACCGTTGCCTTTTCAATCATGGTCATTTTCCTATTCGATCTCGTCGTGTCTGGCCAACAACCACGCGCAATCGCGGCGCTGATTTTGGCAGGTGGCGCGTTGTTCTTACTTGACCTCAGTTTACGCGCTCTAAAAGCGCGGTTGCTGGGGCGAATAGCCGGGCGATTTGAATTCATCCTCGGCGGCGCGCTCTTCGATAAATTGTTGAAGTTACCCCGCAAAATGATCGATCAAGCACCAATCAGTGAACAATCTGTCCGCCTGCGTGAATTGGAAGGGTTGCGGGATGTATTCGCGGGCCCGTTTACGATCGTTGCACTCGAACTTCCGGTCACGCTCATCATCGTAATGGCCATCGCTTTTCTTTCCCCACCGCTGGCTCTGGTCTTGTTTGGTCTTGTTGCCCTTTTCTTGGTCGCGGGCACGTGTCTTATTCCCACGCTCACCAAACGCGCAGGCGCACTCGCAAAAGCGCGGAACGCTTTGACGCAACACCAAATGGAGCTGATTCAAAAACGCGAATTCATCGCACGCAACGGCCTCGCCTGGCCGTGGATGGACAAATCGCGACGCGCCATCAGCAACGTCGTCACAGCACGATTTCGCCTGACCCGCGCTGCAGCCAGCCTCGAAGCGCTCTCGTATTTATTTATGCCGCTCGCAGCCACAAGCGTGATTTTCATCGGCGCAGAACGTGCGATTTCCGGGGCGTTAACCGGCGGCCAATTGGTCGCGGTGACAATGTTAACCTGGCGCGCAGTCGCGCCTATTCAGCAAGGTCTTCTGATACTGCCCAAAACGCGCGATCTAATGCGGCTGTTCCGCCAGATTGATACGATGATGCGGTTTGCCGAGGAAGAACGCCTCCCCGATATCGAAAAACAAAACCAACAGGTGCTGTCTCTTTCGGCATCAAACGTGTTTTTGCGAGGCCCACAGGCGCATGTGCCCACCCTCGCGGGGGTTTCGCTCGATATCCCTGGCGGGATGTTTGTCTCCGTATCCGGTGCGTCCGGGTCCGGAAAATCCGCGTTGCTGGGGGTGCTTTCGGGACAAATACAGCCACAAGCTGGACGCGTGCGCCTCGGAACGCTCAACCTCGCAGAAATGTCCAATGCAGCCGTGGGGTCCCGGATCATGCTAATCCCACAACGTCCGCTGCTGATCTACGGATCTTTGGCGCAAAATATGCGGTTTGTCGATCCATTGGTATCCGATGCACATATTGAAGAAATCCTAACTGAGGTCGGGTTAACCCGCCTACTGACCCGATTGCCAAAGGGGATCCACAATCGAATTGATCCTACCATCGACACAACACTCCTGTCTGGTGGTGTCCGCACCGCAGTCGCTGTCGCGCAAGCGCTCCTTAAAGAACCGTCGGTTTTGATGCTGGATGAAGCATCCGAGGACGTCGATCCCGCTATTGATGCCTCAATCATTGATGCCGTCAAACGACGCCGAGGCACCATGACCAGCCTGGTTGTCACCCACCGGCCCAGCGTCATCCGTGCGACCGATGCGGTCTTGCAGATCGCAGATGGCAGGGCACGTCTCCAGTTGAACACCCAAGCAAGGGATCAAGCCGTATGACCCAGTCTCCCGCAGAGAACAAACCTCACAATAACTCGCCCCAAAAGGCAACGTCTCGCAATGTAGATCCACTGCATATGCCCCATTCTGCACTGGACGAAGTCCGGGACAGTGTGGCGGCACGCTTGACGGTTGCCGCCTGTACTGCGGGTGTTGCTTTCGCACTAGTATGGGCGGCACTTGTGGAGGTTCAGGAAAAAGTATCAGGAACAGGGACGATTGAACCCCAAGGTCAAATCGAACGTATTGAACACCCAGATGGGGGCGTTGTGCGTCTTTTACAGGCCGAAAACAATGCAACGGTACCGCCCGGCGCACTGCTGTTGCACTTTGAAACCGACCATATCGAACGAGAAGCTTTGTCGCTCGCGGCTCGGATCGAGACATTAGAGGAAGAGGCGGCAAGAGTTCAGTTTTTGCTGCATGCAGATGGGCAGGCACTGCCCATTATCAGAGGAAATGGCGATCCGGGATCAGAAGCATTTTGGGCCGAACAAGTCTTTTTCGTAGCCCAACTTGACCGGATCACCGCAGAAGATGTCGGCCTAGCAACTCAAGTAGAAAGCGCGCGTGCACGAGCCAAAACCATCGCGCAAGAACAAAAAATCGTACAAGATCAAATCGCCCGGTATGGTCGCTACGTCGACAGTGGTACCGTACGGCTGATCGATCGCGAACGCCTTCAGCGCGATGCGCTACAGCTTTCGCGGACTTTGGAAGAGATCGAAGGACGACGTATCGAGCTTGAAAACACCCGCACAGAAAATGCACGGCGTCGGGACGAACTACTGGCGCAACGGCGTCGGGACGCTGCAGTCCGCTGGACCAAGGTTGAAGAAGAATTGACCACGTTGCGACAAGGGGCAGCAGATGCTGCAGCACGCATTGATCGCGCAGAAGTGCGCACCACTGTGGGTGGGAAAATCTTACGTCTGGAAGTGTTGCGTGCCAATGAGGTCGTCGCGCCTGGTGATGTCATCGCCGAAATTGTCCCCCCAGGCACCTCATATCGCGCCGTAGTCAACATATCAGCCGATCGCATCGGGTCTATTCGCCACGGTATGAAGGTGGATCTCAAGGTGGTGAGCTATGACTTCACGCGCTTTGGCAGCATATCTGCCATGGTGTCAGAAGTCTCACCGACCAGTTTTATTGATGAGACAGGCGAGGTTGTGTTTCGGGTGACGGTTAATCTGCCCCAAAGTGTCCCAACCGGCGACGGCCCGGTTGCCGTGCGTCCCGGCATGACGGTTACCGCTGATATCCTTACCGGAGAACGGTCAGTCTTGAACTATCTGCTAAAGCCAGTACGCCGTATTCAGGATCAATCGCTTACAGAGACCTGACACATGTGGATCTGTCGGGGTTTGATGCCGCTCTTTTGATAGCATTCACTGCAACAAAGGA
>NZ_JBDVLG010000006.1:0-3789 GCF_039970775.1 Roseobacter sp. | reverse complement strand
CCGGCCTTTGCCAATGTCTCAGCAGCAGCTTCGCGAACCATCCATGCGGCGTCAGACAGCCCTTTTATCAATGTCGCCTCGGCATGCTCCGACTTGGAAAACCCCAATGCGGCCAACGCCGTGCGCCGCACCTGAGTGTCGTCATCTGTGGCCGCATCGCGCAACGCGGGCAGCGACCCTTCGTCTTGCAGCCACCCAATGACACCAACCGCTTCGATACGTACGCCAGTGTCGGAATGTTGCAAAGCGTTGATCGCAGGGCCCATCGCCTCAGCGCGGCGCAACTCTTTGATCCCCGCAAGGCAGGCTGTCAGTTTCAGCGTATCGGTCGCATCCAGATGGGGCAGAATGGCATCCCCAGCCGCGGGGTCTTTCAGTTCTTTCAAGCTGATCGCGGCGGCATCGATCACGGCGGGGTCACTGTCTGTCAATGCGCCAACCAGCGCGGCGGCCGTGTCCGGCCCGTCAAAATCCGTCAGGGCTTGCGCGGCCTGCTTGCGCACGCCCGCGACCGCATCCGCGATCGCGCGGGCCAGATGCGGAATGGCTGCAGGGTCGGCGCTATCGGCCAATTCCATAACCGCCATGATGCGCGCACCCGGCGACGGATCATCCAAGGCCTCTGCGAGTTCACCAATTTCGTCAAAGTCTTCAAAGAGCGCGCTCATATCGATCTCACTTCAACAAAAAGGGAAGGTTGACGGTCACCGCACCTGTAGGGCAATCCGCCTCGCAGGGCATGCAGTACCAGCATTCGTCGTATTTCATGTAAGCGGTTTCCGGGCCGTCTTCGGTCACGGCGATGCGCAGAACATCCAACGGGCAGACATCAACGCAGACGGTGCAGCCCTTGTCTGCGATGCACAGATCTTTGTCGACAACGACAGGAACAATTGTAGAAGTTTGAGCCAATGGCATGGGAACAGTCCTTATTCTGCCGCGACGGTGTCGGTCACACGTTGGTTATTGTAGGCGTCTTTTTCATCGTCTTCGATCTCGACGATGTAATCATCGACCGCCTTTTTGCGGTGTGCCGGCTTGCCATCATCCCCCTTGGTCAGGATCGTGTGGCAGAACCAGTTTTCATCATCGCGCTCATATTCCACCCGGTTGTGATACAGCCCCCAGCGGCTTTCGGTCCGGTACAACGACGCAGCGGCAGCCATATCGGCACAATCCATGATCGCTGATGCTTCGAGCGCACGCATCAATTCGTGACTGTCGCGCACATACATTTCGGTTTCCATGTCGTGGCGCACCTCTTCGAACCGGCGCTGCGCCAGTTCCATCTTTGCGGTTACTTTCGGCGGTTGCAGATAGTCGTTCACAAAGCGGCGGGTCTTATATTCGATCTGGTTTGGCGGGATACCATCGTCGCGTTTGGTCGGAGCCAGCACGCGGGTGCGTTCGGCATCCACATCGCCCATATCGAAGTCAGCAAAATCAACGTCTTTGATGAAATCAACCGCATCAAGGCCCGCAAATGCGCCATTGGTAAACGCGCCCAACATGTAGTTATGCGGCACATTCGCCATATCACCGGCGGCATAAAGCCCATCAATCGTGGTGCGCGCGCGTTCATCCACGAACACACCACTGGCCGAATGCCCCGAACAGAACCCCACCTCGGAGATATGCATTTCGATCATATCAGTGCGGTAATCGGTGCCGCGTCCTTTGTGGAAATGCCCACGCGTGGGGCGTTCAACAATGTGCAGCACACGTTCAATTTCGGCAACGGTTTCTTCGGCAAGGTGGTTGAGTTTCAGATAGACCGGCCCCTTGCCACCCTGCAATTCATCATAAAATTCTTGCATCATTTGGCCCGACCAATAGTCACACTCGATGAACCGTTCGCCCGCAGCGTTAGCCGTGTACCCGCCCATTGGCCCCGCCACATAGGCGCAGGCCGGGCCGTTGTAATCCTTGATCAACGGGTTGATTTGAAAGCACTCTAGGTTCGCGAGGCCCGCACCCGCATGATACGCCATAGAATAGCCTTCGCCACTGTTGGAGGCGTTCTCGTAGGTGCCGTAAAGGTACCCCGACGACGGCAATCCCAAACGCCCTGCAGCCCCCAACGACATCACAACCGCCTTGGCGCGCACCACTAAAAATTCGGCGGTGCGGGTGTTCACACAGATCGCCCCCGCGATCCGGCCTTCCCCCGTCAGCAGCCGCGTGGCCATATACCGGTTGACGATATTGATGCGCGCCTTGCGTAGCTGACGATACAGCGCCTTTTTGACGGTATCGCCATTGGGCATCGGCAATACATAGGTGCCAATGTGGTGCACCTTTTTGACGTCATATTCGCCGTTTTGGTCTTTTTGAAACCGGATGCCAAACTGGTCCAGCTCTTCGATAATGCTGTAGCACTCTTCAGCGTAGCGATAGACAGCTTTCTGGTCGACGATGCCGTCGTTCGCGATGGTGATCTCTTTGGTGTATTGCTCTGGCGTGGCATAGCCGGGAATGACTGAATTGTTCAGCCCGTCCATGCCCATCGAAATCGCGCCCGACCGTTTCACATTCGCCTTATCCAGCAAAATCACGTTTGCATTCGGATTTTTACGCTTGGCTTTCAGCGCGGCCATCGGCCCTGCCGTGCCACCACCGATGATCAGAATGTCGCAGTCAATCTGCGTGGTGCCGTCCAGAATTTCATCCATGTTGGGGTCCTGCCGTTTAAGGTTGGTGCCAGCCTGCGCCTTGCTGCGGCGCGGCAAATGTCAATTAGTTTCCGTGTCGATCGGAAAGTTCGCGAAGATAGACAAAAGGATAGATTGCGCGGTCATGACCGTCTGAAAAATGGACGTTTACGCCGGCGGCTCCCACCTGTTTCAGGCCTGTGATCGTCAAATCAGGGGTCACTGCGATCTCGCCGTAGTCCAGTTTTGCCCGTTGCGAATAAGCGTCCCGCGCTTCTTGCCGTAGCATCGTGGCGGGCAGTGCGCTGGTGGCGCCCCCCTCCCATTCAACGATCAGGGTGCGGCTGTCAGGTGTTGCGGAAAGTCGGTCGATCATGATGGCCCTCGCTGTTTTCTCAACTTTGCCGCGCCGCAGAATATCCCAATAGCAATTTATTTACGGACAGCCTTTCTGCAGCGCGGCACCATGATCAAAACTATGAAAGAGAGCCCTTATGACATTCGTCGTCACCGACAACTGTATCGCCTGCAAATACACCGATTGCGTTTCCGTTTGCCCCGTGGATTGTTTTTACGAAGGCGAAAATATGCTGGTCATCGATCCCACAGAATGTATCGACTGTGGCGTTTGCGAACCCGAATGCCCCGCCGATGCTATTCGTGCCGACACCGAAGAGGGAATGGAACCCTGGGTCGCGTTCAACGAGAAATACGCGCAAATCTGGCCGGTCATCACAGAGGCCAAAGACCCGCTGTCAACGGCAGATGCCTTGGACGGTCAGGCAGGCAAGCTCGACAGTCATTTTACAGAAAAACCAGCCGTTGAAGCGGCGTAAGGGATAGATCAGAGGAACGTGCAAACCCCTCGTGCCGCCAAAGGGGCTGTTGCATTAATTGGATAAGGCCTAGTTTGGGTTTTATAGATTTTTTGGGCCATGCGGCCGCGAATAGTTAGTTCATGAAATAGGTCTCACCCAGAATACCTGCGTATTTATAGTAGCTCTGGACCTGTCGCGGTTTGATACCGCTCTTTTGATAGCATTTACTGCACCAAAGGAGATTTACTATGGGACTGAAACGGACGGACGAATTCCGCCAGGATGCGGTGCGGATCGCGCTAACCAGTGGGCTTAGGCGC
>NZ_JBDVLG010000005.1:0-95986 GCF_039970775.1 Roseobacter sp. | reverse complement strand
GCTGGCCGGGGTCGGCGCGGCAGGGGGCGCACGCAACGCAGGTGGCGCCGGGGCGGGGCAAAAACGCACCGGCAATCGGCGCGGGCGGCCTTTGCCATCGCGGCCCGGCAAACTGGACGGGCGCAACCGTATCGATCTGGTCGCGACCCTGCGTGTGGCGGCCCCCTGGCAACCGATGCGGCAGCGCACCCAGCCCAACGCCAAGGGGCTTTTGATCCGGCCCTCGGATATCCGCGTCAAGCGGTATCAGGATCAATCCGACAGGGTGCTGATCTTTGCGGTGGATGCCTCTGGATCTGCTGCCGTGTCACGATTGAACGAGGCCAAAGGGGCGGTCGAACTGTTGCTGACGCAGGCCTATGCCGCCCGTGATCACGTGGCGCTTGTGACATTTCGCGGCACCCAAGCAGATCTGTTGCTGCCCCCCACACGCTCGTTGGTACAGACCAAACGACGGCTGGCAGGATTGCCCGGCGGCGGCGGCACGCCATTGGCGACAGGCTTACAACACGCGGCCCAATTGGCGATGCAAAGCCGCGCCAAGGGACTAACCCCAACCTTGGTGGTCTTAACCGACGGGCGCGCCAATATCGCATTGGATGGCAGCGCGGACCGCGCCCGCGCCGCCAGCGATGCCGACACCGTGGCGCGCATGGTCCGCGCCCAAGGGATTGATGCTGTGCTGATCGACACGGGCAAACGCCCGCATGCCGCGTTGCAGGCGCTCTCGGTTCAGCTGGGCGGACAATACATGCCCCTGCCGCGCGCCGATGCACGCACCCTCACCGGTGCCGTCAGCGCCGCATTGGCGCAGTAATCCATGCGTTGGCCACCCCCCCACGATTGGCCCCACGCAGCGCTATCGCGGCAAGTGATGTGCCGCCCGCATCGGTGGCATGTTCAGGAAACGGGGCGCGGCCCAACCATCTTGTTGTTGCACGGCGCCGGGGGCAGCACCCATACGTACCGCGGACTAATACCGCATCTGGCGCGCACCTATCATATCGTCGCACTGGATCTGCCGGGGCAAGGTTTCACCCAATTGGGGGCCCGCCACCGTTGCGGGCTGGACGCGATTACCGAAGATATCTGCCGCCTGTGTCAACAAGAGGGCTGGCATCCGCATGCTATCGTTGGGCATTCTGCCGGGGGCGCGCTTGCGCTAACCCTTGCGCAAGCGCTGCGTTCGGATCAAGGAGAACCGCCCCTGATCGTCGGCATTAACCCCGCCCTCGATACGTTTGACGGCATCGCGGGGGTCTTGTTTCCTGCCATTGCCAAACTGCTTGCGGCGGTGCCGTTTAGTGCCGGGGTCTTTTCAACGATCTCGTCCTCGCCGACACGGGTGCAGGCCTTGATCCGCAGCACCGGGTCTGAATTGGACACCACCGGGTTGGCCCAGTACCGTAAATTGGTCGCTGACCGCGACCACGTGGACGGCACGCTGCTGATGATGGCGCAATGGTCATTGACCGACCTGATAAGCGCCCTGCCCGATATCACCGCCAAGACATGTTTCATCACAGGCGAGAAAGACGGCACCGTGCCCCCGCGTGTTGCCCATGACGCCGCACAAAAGATGCCCAATGCGACCGTGGTTAACCTGGCAAGATACGGCCACCTGGTGCATGAAGAAGACCCCGCAACCGTCGCCAAACACATCTTGGATGTCCTGCTCCCGTGATCAAGTCGATAGTGTCGCCAGTTACTGAACGGTTGTTGCGATTGATCAACCCATGATCCAATGAACGACCCGTGTAGCACAGCCCGGAGGTGGCAAATCGAACAGTTTCAAAGGCGCGCATTATCCGACTTCTGTCGTCCTCCACGCGGATCATTGCTACGTGGGCTTGGTATCTCGTGTCGAGGTCTCGAAAAGCTCATGACCAAACGCGGCGTCGCCGTGGATCATGCGACACTCAATTGATGGGTTGAAATTGCGTAGGCGCCATCACCGACCATCTGCTGGTGTCAGTTGATTGATGTTCAGCAAATGCACTATCTCGATACCATTTTCGCGCAAGGCCGCCGTTTAAAAAAATGAAATGGTCCCACTAATTCGGACAGTTTTACGGCTCAGCTAAGATGTAATATGGTTTGCTTCATGCCGCTTTTTGGCTTCTTTCTAGGTCGAAGAGTGCGTCGTCTAGTGACCGTTTATCGAGGGCCGTGTGCGGTCGCTCAGAGTTGTAGAGCTCAATCCAGTCCTTGATCGGTATTCATGGTCTCGGGCTTGCCGTATTTGACGATGGCCTCGTTCAATGCCTCAACGCAAAAGCCGCCAGGCCAGCACCTTGCGCGTCACCCAATCGATGATCGCGACCAGATACAGGAACCCGCGCCGGACCGGAATATAGGCAATGTCGCTGCACCAAACATGGTTTGGTCGCGTGATCGGTAACTTTCTCAGCAAGTAGGCGGCAATCTGGCGGCTGCCAAAGAACGGGTAGTTCATAAACACACGGTCAATTTCACTTATCAAAGCCGACGTCTCCGCATTCACACCAAATGGCACGTAATACAGCGATGACCGGCTGATCTTCAGCAGCTTGCATTGCTTGGTCAGGCTCAGGTCGGTGCGGTCTCGGTTGATCATCGTCTTGCGTTCACTCGGGCTCATCGCTTCAGCCCTTGTGACAAAAAAAACAATTTCGACCTCCAACTTGCCAATCTTGGCGTGAAGTTCTTTGACCTAAGCCTCGCTGTCTTCCAATCGCCGTACCTTGTCAGAGAACACGTCAGTCAGCCCCCTCTCGGGATCATGCTTCGCATAACCCTGCCAGGCAGCGATCAATCGCCTGCCGTTTCCATGTCGTTACCTACGTTGGATGAGCTTTCTGCTTAGCCGCAATCCCCTGCGCCGTCTTGTCTTCACGAAGTGCTTCAAGCGCCACCGTAACTTTGAACTTGTCTAAAAAACTGCGTCTCTGCATCATTCGTGCATCCCGTCGTCAATGTTGGATACATCTTAGCACGCTGTCCAGTTTTGCCAGACACTTCAGATTTTGGGCTCAACTTTGTCGGTTTCGTCCTATCTGGATTGTCAAAAATGTCGTTTAACACGGTCTTTCTTGCTTAGAAAAAGAACTCTCAACGTTTTGATATTTCTGCCATTGCCAGTCGGTTAACAATTCAGAAATCGATTTTGACGGCAATGGTTTGCTAAATAAGAAACCTTGTACTTCTTTACACCCCTGATTTCGCAGCAGGTTTGCCTGCTCGACTGTCTCTACGCCTTCCGCATTTGACGTCATACCCATAGAGGCGCCAAGCTTAATAACTGCTTCGATAATGTTGTCAGCATCCGCGCAGAGACCCAGATCCATTGTGAACGACTTGTCGATCTTGATTTTGTCGAACGGGAACCGACGCAAATAGCTGAGACTTGAATACCCGGTGCCAAAATCGTCCATCGCTATTTTGACGCCCATGGCCTGCAAACCGGCCAAAACGGCTATGGTTTCATCTGTATGGCTCAAGAGCACCCCTTCCGTAATCTCTATTTCCAGACGACTGGGGTCTATGCCTTCGCGTTCGAGCGCATTTTTCACCGTGGCAACCAAATCACCCTGCCGGAATTGGGCCGGTGAAACATTCACCGCGAACGTCAGATCTGGCCACTCTTTGGCCTGCCTACACGCCTCGCCGATGACCCAATCCCCCAGTGGAACTATCAAACCGCACTCTTCGGCCAGTGGAACGAACGCATCGGGTGGGATCATCCCATCGTCCTTCTGGTTCCACCTCAACAACGCCTCAACGCCCTTTATCGTATTTGTGCTCAGATCGATCTGCGGCTGATAGTGCAATTCCAGCTCATTTTGGGTGATGGCCGTTCTTAGGTTTGCTTCAATCCGTTTGCGCGCGATCAACGCCTCATTCATATCGTTTTCGAAATATCGAAATGCGCCGCGGCCTTCCTCTTTTGCACGGTAAAGCGCCATGTCCGCCTGACGCAGCATCGTTTGGCCGTCCAACTTGTCGCCCGCGTTCCGAATTGAGATACCCACGCTAGCCCCGACGACAACTTCACCTGTTTCGAGAGCATACGGTTCCGAAAGTGACGCCAGAACACATTCGGCAAGGGCGGATGGCGCGCTTGTGACATCCACAAGTTTCTGGATAATCGCAAACTCATCCCCCCCCAGCCGCGCAAGCATATCGCCGCTATCTACACAGGCCATCATGCGGTCGGTTGCCTGTCGCAACAACATATCGCCCGCAGCATGGCCATGCACATCATTGACCTCTTTGAAATGATCAAGATCAAGACACAACACAGCCAACGCACCTTGCTGGCGGTCCATATCGTACAAAGAATGCACCAGCCATTCGTTGAACAACGCGCGGTTCGGCAGGTTGGTCAAAGGGTCATGACTTGCAAGAAACTTAGCTTGATTGGTTGCGCGCGCCAGCAGACTTAACGGAAAGGTGCGCAAAAAGAAAAACGTCACAAACGCGACGATCGACGTCGCCCCAAGGACAATCGCAGATGAATTGGTCAATTCAGCCAGACTATGGTTGATGGTGATCGCGCCCACCACACGCCCCGCATCATAGATTGGTTGCGTGGTTGTTATCATCGGGCTTCGAAGATGCTCTGGCCCCGATTGCGTGACGATTTCGCCATTGGCGTCGGATACCACCACCTGGTGGCGCGGCGCCGAATTTTGAAGGACCTCATCGATTCGAAGCGTTTCGAACTGCCACATAGACGGGTTGCGCCCGACCATCTGCGACAATGTGCCAGAATGTTGTTCCGCCTCGGATTCAACGTGGCCCTTTTCATATTGAACGCCATAGTAAAAACGCAACAAAGGCGGCGATAGCGCGACGATTAACGCAACAAACAAAGCCGCGAGCGTGGCACAACGCACCACCGCAGGCGTGATCTGCGCGCTCATAATTTCGGGGGAACCATTCACAGCGGGCTCACCGGGCAGGCAGATAGTCATGGGCGGCAAGAATGGTTTGCGCCTCTTGTGAAAAGATAAAGTCATAAAACTGCGCTGCAAGAGGCCTCGGATTGGAAGGCATCACAACAAACAACGTTTTGTCGAACAGCCCTGTTCCACCCGCGGGCTTTGATGCGGCACCTTCAACGGCAAGCCGTTTTAAACGCCTCTTTTCGGTCGCGATCTGGCCCAACGCCACCGCACCCAAAGAGCCCTCCAACTGCTCTAGCAGGTCGGCGTTCTCTTGGTCGGTGGACGCGACCACTGCCCCCGGTCTTTCGTATGCTTGGTCAATCGCCCGCGCCACGCTATCCGACAGGTTTTTCAACACTTTGGTGTCGGTTTCAGACTTTGGTCTCAGGACCGGTCTGACAGGTTGACCAGACGGCCATTGAACCACCTCACCAGCGTACATCCGTGCGAGATCTTCGGTGGATATTGCATCCGCATTGGTCTGCGACGACGTCACAATAACCAAGGACGTCGTGGCGTAAAGCCGCGCTTTGACACCTGTTTCGACCTCGGCCTCTTTCAATGCACGCGCGCTTAGCGACAGATCAATCGCGCCTGCGACCAAGGCCTTAACACCCCCCGAGCTCCCAAGGCTGGGCAATACGTCCACAGTAACGCCCGGGTTTTGTTGTTCAAAAGCCGCACCAAGCAGCGTCATGCCACCCAAGGCAACGCCGGTTCCACCGATGCGCAAAGTGTCGGCCTGCGCCATACCCTCCGTGCCCACCAATAAAGATGAAACAATCGCACCTAACATCGCAGCGCGGCATTTTTTTAACATGTATTTTCCCAGAGTTCTAATTGAACGACACTATGACCTATCTTCTCTTTACCGGTCCTTAAGCCCCCCAAATTTCGTCATAAAATACAGACAGTTTCTGTCAACAATTTATGACAGCTTGATCAATTTGTCCATGAACTGTTCATGCGCGCGTACTCGAAAAATGGGTGGTTGATCCGATTTTCCTTGGGACGCAAACAAGGAACGCGGCGCCGTTACGCCCTTTGTCGCCATTTTCCACCGTATCGTGCCCAACGACACGCAACAGGGCGGTGGGCAACGCCACGTTACCAACGACTGTCGCGGGCTGTGCCTGATGTAGCCCTTGTAGCACCAGTCGCATTCGACCTGGGTTGCGCCCTTACGGATAAGGGCGCAACATAAGCGCATAATCGCGCCCCAACACCGCAGCACAAAACAGCGCCACGGATGCGGCTATATCAAAATTCCACAACTGCGCGGATGGATTTGCCTGCGTGCATCAGGTCAAACCCGTGGTTGATTTCGTCCAATGTCAACTTGTGGGTGATCATCGGGTCGATCTCGACCTTACCTTCCATGTACCAATCAACGATTTTAGGAACGTCTGTGCGCCCTTTGGCCCCACCAAACGCTGTGCCACGCCAAACACGCCCGGTGACCAATTGGAACGGCCGCGTCGAAATCTCAGCACCTGCGGCAGCCACACCGATGATGATGCTTTCACCCCATCCCTTATGCGCGGCCTCTAAGGCCTGACGCATGACGGTGGTGTTGCCGGTGGCATCAAATGTGTAATCCGCACCGCCGCCTGTCAGCTCAACCAAATGAGCAACCAGATCACCATCCACCTTGGTTGGGTTCACAAAATCCGTCAGACCGAAGTGGCGGCTCATTTCTTCTTTGTCGTCGTTCAGGTCAACGCCCACAATCTGGTCCGCACCCGCCATGCGCAACCCTTGGATCACGTTCAAACCGATGCCGCCCAAACCAAACACCACACACCGCGCGCCGATCTCGACCTTGGCCGTGTTGATCACAGCGCCAATGCCTGTCGTCACACCGCAGCCGATATAACAGATCTTGTCGAAAGGCGCATCCTTGCGCACCTTCGCCAGCGCGATTTCGGGCACAACTGTGTGGTTCGCAAAGGTCGAGCACCCCATATAATGGTAGATCGGCGTCCCATCCAGCATCGAGAACCGCGTCGTGCCGTCAGGCAACAACCCCTGTCCCTGCGTGACACGGATCGCCTGGCAAAGGTTGGTTTTCCCCGACAGACAATATTCGCATTGGCGACATTCGGGGGTATAAAGCGGGATCACATGGTCGCCCGCCTCCAGTGTGGTCACCCCTTCGCCGACTTCAAGCACAATACCCGCACCTTCGTGGCCCAAGATAGCCGGGAATATCCCCTCTGGGTCATCGCCAGACCGGGTGAATTCATCGGTGTGGCATAGACCGGTCGCTTTGATTTCAATCAAAACCTCGCCGCGCTTTGGACCCTCTAAATTCACATCCATAATTTCAAGCGGCTTGCCTGCGGCAACAGCAACAGCGGCGCGGGTTCTCATCATTACAGGCATCCTTCTGGGTTATGTATAGGCGTATTACCTGAACTTTCCCTAAGGTTTGGGTATGATCGGGTCAAGCGGCCTGTTCTAACCGTTCGGAAATTGACTAAAAGTAATATCAAAATTGGGCTGGGTCGTCGGCCGGGCAACATTGGGGGCTACGATATCCGGCACCCACCGGGGCGGCATGGACAGAAACACGTGATGTTCCCCCAACCGCGCACCGTCAAATATGGCCACGTTTATCACCCCCGCAGGTCATACCACTGACACACATCATACCTTGGTCGCATGTCTTCAAACAGGTTCCGATACTACGCTTTGCCCATGCGACCTCAATCATTCACCAGCGCCGTAGTGACCGCCCTTGTCTGTTGGGTTTTCACCACATTGAGCGCTATGCCCGAGACCCTGCCAAGGGACATGTTGGCCCCTTACATCGTGCCACCCATGTCTTTAGGCGAGCCGTTGAATGATCAAGGCGTCTGGCAACTTTTAAACTCTGGCGGCGCCGATGCAGGCTATGTGTTCGAGACCGAACATATGGCGCCCTTGCCCGGCTTTTCCGGCGCTGCGATCAACCTGTTGGTGGTGCTTGATCTGGACGGGCGGTTCTTGGACGTGCAGTTGATATCGCACAACGAACCGATCTTTGTGTCAGGTCTGCCTGAAAAGCTATTTTATGATTTTTTCAAACAATATCGCGGCCATTCTATCTCTGATAGCCTCGTGGTTGGGTCGCCCTACGGCGGGGCCAGTGACGGGTCCGCGCTTGTGTATCTTGATGGGGTCACAAAGGGCACGGCTTCGGTGCGCATCGCCCATGAAAGCATCCTTGCTGCCACGCTGAAAGTCGCCCGCGAAAAGATGAGCGGGATCGCGGCCGGCCCCCCCGCGTTTCCCAATGAAACCTACCACGAAGACCTGACATGGGACGATCTGGTGACCCAGGGCATCGTGACCCGCAAAGTGGTCAGCAACCGCGATATTGATGCGGCATTTGCCGGAACCTTGTGGGAAGACGACGACCCAGAGGCCAAGGCCAACCCCGATGACCCCTATCTGGATCTGTGGGTCGTGGATCTGGGTGCGCCCTCAATCGCCGCTGCGGTGCTCAGCGAGGACGGCCTCAAAGAGCTGCGCGACTTTATGGCGATCTCCACCACCGACGAACCGGTTTTGGTGGTCGAAACAGCGCGTCACGGTTTGATCACCGCAGATTTCGTGCGCAACACAGCGCCCGATTTGATCAGCGCACAACAGGGTGGCTTTCCCATCGCGTTTCGGGATTCTGACATTTATATCGACCTCCATAAGGGCCTGCCCGATGCCTTGCACGATGGCACAGCCCTGATCTTGCGCACCGACCGGCGGTTGGGGTTTGACCCGACATCGCCGTGGGACCTGCGCATCAAAGCCCTGCGTGCGCACGGCTCGTTCCACCCCGAAATCGGGTCCATCACCGTGGATATCCCCCATGTCACGCCCGAACGGTTCTATGACCGGGTTGTGCCCGTCACACCCGCGCCGCCATGGGTGGATGCCCTGCGCAATCGCCAAAGTGACCTGATCATTCTGGGCCTGTTTCTGGCGGCGTTGATCGCGGTTTTGGGCCTGCGGTTGAACCGGTTGGCCGGTCACCGACATTTCACCGCGATCCGGCTGGGGGTGCTTGCGTTCGTGCTGGGGTTCGTTGGCTGGTGGGGTCAGGGGCAGCTTTCGATCGCGACGCCCTTGGCCGTGATCCGCACCGCACTCGAAGGCGGCTCCTATGCGTTTTTGCTCTATGATCCCTTTTCGCTGGCGATCTGGGCGGCGACGATACTGGGGTTTGTGCTGTGGGGGCGGGGCCTGTTTTGCGGATGGTTGTGCCCATTTGGGGCAATGCAAGAACTGGCCCACCACATCGGCCGCGCCCTACGTTTGCCGCAGATCGAACCCACCGCCCAATGGGATAACCGGTTGAAATGGCTGAAATACGTGGTGCTTGGTGCGATGATCGTGTTGTTGGTAACAGCGCCCGCGCGGTTGGACAAAGCGATAGAAATCGAACCTTTCAAGACCGCGATCACCACGTTTTTCATACGCGAATGGTATTACGTGGCCTATGCGGTTGGCCTGCTGATGTCGTCGATGGTGGTGTTCAAAGGGTTCTGCCGCTATATTTGCCCGCTGGGCGCGGTGATGGCTATTGGGGGCCTGTTGCGGGGGCGCCAATGGATTGAACGGCGCGCCGAATGCGGATCACCTTGCCAATTGTGCAAGGTAAAATGCAGCTATGGTGCGATCAAGAAAACCGGAGAAATCCAGTATTCAGAGTGCTTTCAATGCCTTGAATGCGTCACCATCCACGACGATAAAACCCAATGCGTGCCATTGGTCCTGGCCGCCAAGGGGCGCAATCTGGGGTTTGCGGCACAATGACACTGTCTCGGCGACGCTTCATGACGATATCGGCGGCATGTGCTGCGGCTCCGGGGCTGGCATATGCGCAAAACTGGCGCGGCCACGCCTTTGGCGCAGACATTTCGCTAACGCTCCACGGGCCGCAAGACCAAGCCGCCGACGCCGTGGAACAGGCCCGCGCCCTGATCATCCAGATGGAACGTTTGTTTAGCCTGTATGACCCAACGTCCACCCTTGTTGGCCTAAACACGACAGGTGTGTTGCATGCCCCCCCCGCTGCGTTTTTATCCCTGATGGGGGCCTGCGACGTGGCATTTGGACAGACGGGGGGGCTGTTTGACCCAACGGTGCAACCGGTATGGGCCGCGCTGGCCTCTGGTCGCGACCCGGCGCGGGCCCGTGATGATATCGGGTGGCACCGGGTGCGGTTTGACACCCGCAAAGTGGCGTTGGGTGCGGGGCAGGCGCTGACCTTTAACGGCATCGCCCAAGGGTTTGCCACCGACATGGTGACCAATATGCTAACGACGCTGGGGTTCACGCAGGCTTTGGTCAACATCGGTGAATTTCGCGGCATCGGCGGGCCGTGGACGTTGGGGCTCGACGACCCCATTCATGGGCGATTGGGCACCCGCCAGCTGCACAACGGGGCGATTGCCACATCAAGCCCCGCAGCAACGCAAGTGGGCGGGCACGGCCATATCCTGCACGCGCATGCGACCCCACAATGGTCTTCGGTGTCGGTTGAGGCGCCGTCTGCTACGGTCGCCGATGCGCTATCCACGGCGCTGGTTTTGGCCGACCGCGACCAGATCGCAGAGATCAAAGACCGCACACCAACCCAACGGGTTATTTTGGTCGATTTTGACGGAAACCTCAGCACCCTTTAGCGACAGCATTGGGCAGCAAAGGCCCGCGAAACACCGCGGGATTTCACTGCCCAATGGTCGATATTCACGCGGCGTGTTGAACAGCCCGGCCCGTCAGCACCTTGATCAAATGCGCGCGGTATTCCCCACAGCCATGCAGATCAGAGATCATATTGTCGGACGGAACAGATAGACCTTCCAACGCGGCGGCTGAAAAATCAGCGCCAAGCGCGGCTTCGGCCGCGCTCCAACGGTACACCCCTTCGTTAGACGCCCCCGTGACAGCCACCCGCACGCCGCGCGCATATTTTGCAACGAAAACGCCAACCAACGCGAACCGCGAAGCAGGTTGCGCAAACTTTTGGTAATTTGCCTTTTCAGGGATAGGAAACCTGACGGCGGTGACGATCTCATCTTCTTCGAGGGCGGTTTCAAACAGGCCCACAAAAAAATCATCCGCAGCAATTTCGCGCGTATTGGTAACAATGGTCGCGCCAGACCCCAATACGGCCGCCGGATAGCAAGCCGCAGGGTCGTTGTTGGCCACCGACCCGCCGATGGTACCACGGTTGCGCACCGCAGGATCCCCGATGCCAGCGGCCAATTTCGACACGGCGCCATAGGTGCGGTCGGTGGCGACATCAGCATGCACGGTTGCGCCGCCAATGGTCAAAACACCGCCTGTGGTTGAAATGCCCTGCATCTCGGCCACGCGCGCCAACGACACCAACGTAGACGGGCTTGCGAGCCGTGATTTTAGCGTGGGGATCAACGTCTGCCCGCCCCCCATCACCACCGCGTCACCGCCCAAGGCGCTTGCGGCATCAGCGAGTGTTGTGGGCCGCTCTATGTCAAATGCATACATGTGCTTATTCCTTTCAAGCGTTCTTCATGGCCGACCACACCCGGTGCGGGGTCAACGGCATATCAATATGAGCGACGTTTTTGCCTCCCGATTGCAGCGCATCCAGCACCGCATTGACCACCGTTGGGGGTGACCCAATCGCGCCGGCCTCGCCACACCCTTTGACGCCAAGCGGGTTGTGCGTGCACGGGGTGCCTTGGCTGTGATCCACGTTGTAAAACGGCAGGTCATCTGCACGCGGCATGGCGTAATCCATGTAGGATGCGCTTAGCAATTGGCCGGTGTCATCATAGGTCGTGTGCTCCAGCAACGCCTGCCCAATGCCTTGACCCAACCCGCCATGCACCTGCCCGGTTACGATCATTGGGTTGATAACATTGCCAAAATCGTCAACCGCAGTGAACCTGTCCACGCGGACCTTTCCGGTGTCGGGGTCGATCTCGACCTCGCAGGCATAGGCCCCGGAGGGGTAGGTGAAATTGGCCGGGTCGTAAAACGCGGTTTCTTCCAAGCCGGGTTCAATGTCTTCAAGCGGGAATTCATGCGGGATGTAGGCCTTTAGCGCGACCTCCCCGAACGACACGCTTTTGTCGGTGCCTGCGACGCAGAAAACACCGTCTTTTAGCTCGATATCCGTGTCGGAGGCTTCGAGCATATGCCCCGCGATTTTCTTGGCCTTGTCGATCACCTTCTCGGTGGCGCGCACCACCGCTGATCCACACACCGCCAAGGACCGCGACCCATAGGTGCCCATGCCAAACGGGATTTTTGACGTGTCACCATGCACAATGTCGATGGACGCCGCATCAATGCCCAACATCTCGGCGACCACCTGCGGAAAGGCCGTCTCGTGACCCTGCCCGTGACTGTGGGCCCCGACCATCACCGACAAATTGCCCGTCGCGTTCACCCGCACGGTGGCGGCATCATATAGCCCGACACGCGACCCCAAAACCCCCACAAGGTTCGATGGCGCGATGCCGCACGCCTCGATATAGGCGTTCACGCCGAACCCGCGCAGCAGACCTTTGGCCTCTGATGTGCTGCGCCGCGCCGCGAAACCCGCAACGTCGGCGATCTCTTCCATCTTATCCATCAGTGCGTCGTAATTGCCGCTGTCGTATTCAAGCCCTGCCGCCGAGGCAAAAGGGTATTGGTCCGGCTTCACGAAGTTTTTGCGCCGCAACGCAATCGGGTCCATCCCGATTTCCCGCGCCGCCTTATCAATGACCCGTTCGAGCGAATACGTCGCCTCTGGCCGCCCTGCCCCACGGTACGCATCCACGGGGGCGGTGTTGGTAAACACGGCCTTAACGTTCACATAAACATTCGGAACTGTGTAATTTCCCGCCATCAAGGTGCCATGCAAAAAGGTCGGCGTCGCGGTCGAAAAGTTCGACAGATAGGCACCCACATTGGCCATGGTTTCGGTGCGGAACGCAAGAAAGTTACCTTCGGCATCCAACGCCAGTTCGATCTTGGTCACATGGTCGCGGCCATGTGCGTCGGTCAAAAACGCCTCAGTGCGATCCGCTGTCCATTTAACCGGACGGCCTAGCTTTTTGGCAGCCGCCAGCACCAGCGCCTCTTCGCCGTAGTGGTAGATTTTCGAGCCAAATCCCCCCCCAACATCAGGCGCAATCACCGTCAGTTTGTTCTCTGGGATACCCAACACAAACGCCGAAATCAGCAACCGCGTCAGGTGCGGGTTTTGCGATGTCGTGTGCAACACGTAGTCATCGGTGGATTTATTGTATTGCGCGAGAGAACACCGTGGTTCCATTGCGTTGGGCACCAGCCGATTGTTGACCAAGTTCAACGTGGTGACATGGTGCGCGCCCTTGATGGCGGCGTCCGTGGCGGCGCGGTTGTCTTCGATCCACCCCCAATCGAAACACTGGTTCGTGCCTATCTCATCATGCACAAAATTCGTACCCGACAGCGCGTCTGCCATGTTGGTGACCGCGGGCAGTTCCTCAATATCAGCCTCAATCGCCTCGACGGCATTGCGCGCTTGCTCTACGGTTTCGGCAATCACGGCGGCATATGCATCGCCGACATGGCGCACTTTGCCATGGGCCAACACCGGGCGCTTGGGCTCTTTCATCGGTTCGCCATCGCGCGAATTGATCAGCCAGCCCGCAGGGTTCCCCCCCACTTCGACAAAATCCTCACCGGTGAAGATCGCCAACACACCCGGCATCGCGGCTGCGGCACCGGTGTCGATGCTTTTGATCACACCATTGGCCACGGTCGAGCGGGCAAACACCGCAGCCGTTTGGCCAAATAGTTTGATATCGTCGGTGTACTGGCCATCCCCTGCCAAAAATCGAACGTCTTCGCGGCGCAGCGTTGCGGCACCAATGCCATCATCTTTGGGCATGTTATATCCTCCCTTTTGTCTCGTTTTATTCCGCCGCGATGGCAGATACATCTTGCCCGGACGCCGCCAGGATCGCTTTGACAATGTTGTGGTATCCGGTGCAGCGGCAGATGTTGCCCTCCAGGTGTTCGCGCACCTCCGCCTCGGTCGGTTTGGGGTTTTCCTTCAACAACGCGACGGTCGTCATCACCATGCCGGGGGTGCAAAACCCGCATTGCAACCCGTGATGATCCTGAAACGCCTGTTGGACCACATTCAAAGAGCCGTCGCTGTTGGCCTGTCCCTCGATCGTGGCGACATCCGCACCCTCCGCTTCGGCGGCAAACATCGTGCAAGACTTAACCGGCTTGCCATCCACATGCACAACACATGCACCACATTGCGACGTATCACAGCCAATGTGGGTCCCGGTGAGTTGCAGGTCCTCGCGCAAGAATGAGGACAGCAAGGTGTTGCCCTCTATATCGCCTGAAACGGTCTTTCCGTTGATCGTCATCGTCACGGTTGTCATGAAATTCCTCCCTTTGAATTCTGGTCTAGGATGTGTCCAATGGCGCGCATCATTTCGTAAGCCCGCTCAGCCATCCCTTTTTCTTGTTTGGGTCTGTTGGCGCCTCGACGTTGGGCTGCGGCGCACCCACGGTGTCTGAAAAGGTGCTGAAAAACGCGTCGGCCATCTTTTTGGCAAACCCATCGATGATCCGGCTGCCCAACTGGGCCAGTTTACCGCCCACTTTGGCGTCGACATCATAATGCAAAACCGTGGCGTCGCCCTGCGGTTCCAGCCGAACGGCCGCGCCGCCTTTGGCAAACCCCGCAGCGCCCCCTTTGCCTTCACCCGACATTGTTAGGCTGTGAGACGGGGTCACATCGCTCAGCCGGACCGTGCCTTTGAACGTGGCCTTTACCGGGCCAACCTTTTGGACCACCGTTGCGGTAAAGCCCTGCGACGCAGAACCCGCCATCTCGGTGCAACCGGGTACACACGCCCTGAGAACCTCCGGGTCTAGCAATGCCGCCCACACCGTTTGAACATCTGCATTTATCGTTTTGCTATCGCTCAGGTTCATCGCGGCCCCCCTTGGTCACGCGATCAATCTAGAAAGACGCCATGCAACACACCATTGGACCAAATGTGTAAGACAAAAGTCTTAGATCAACGTTCTGGTGGCTGAAATGTCAGCCCATAGCGCGCGTAAATCTCTGCGATTCGGCCATCTTGCAGGGCAAAATTCACCGCATCATCAACGGCATAGGAAAGCGGACGATACCTGAAATTAACGGCGACACCCAGTGTCCATTTGCTAACCGCGAATCCTGCAAGAGGCGGCTGATGCACGGCGACATCCTCATCCATGGCATGTTCCAACTGCCCGCGCGGGCCCATTGCAGCCATGGTCGCACCACTGCCAAGCGCGGCCATCGCGCCCTTCATATCAGGGAACCGCTGGACCTTGCCCGCCAGTTGACCCCCCGCAAACGACGACAGGTAAAAATCCGCGATTGAATCGTTTTCGACGGCAACCGGGTCAAACCGAAAATACGCAGGTACAGGTTTTTCGTCTGGATAACGGGCCACATCATAGGCAATCGCAATCGATTCCGCAGCGTATTGGCCCGTGAACACAACCTGTTCTACCCGGCATTTGAACGCACTGTTATATGGCACCCGCATCATCACATTCGACACCCGCCCACCGATCAGCGCGCCTTTCCAGATGTTGTTGCGCAGATCCGCTTCTAGGTTCTCGCCCGACGCGACAAAATTGAACCGCGCCTCAACACCCAGATCCTCCGCAATAAGACGTGCGATTTCAATATCTACGCCGCGCGGGTGACCGGCGTCTTGCCAACTGTAGGGCGGGTAGTCTTCGTAAACCGCGAACAACATGTGCCCCTGATCCTGAAGGGTGTCCATGTCTTGGCCGACACTATCACGGCCCACATTTTGCGGTTTGGGTTGCGGCACGTGGTCGACGCACGGGTCCGCCGCCTGCACCTGTGTTGCAACAAACAGGCCCAACAGGCCGCCAAGAAGGGGTCGAAAATAGCGCAGCGTTCTGATCCTATTGAGTGGCGGAAAGCCCGACCGTCAGGGTTTCGGCGGCCGATTTATAGGCGGCCGGTGTCCCGTCTATTTGTTTGGCCGCACGAAACGCAACGGAATCGGCGACAGGCGCGCCTGACAGCGTATCGATCCCTTCGGCGATGTCTGCCAACCGCGCCACCAGCGCGTCAGGGTCGGCACCCGTTGCGTCGGTGGCATAGCCCGCCAATGCGTCACGTATCTCTTTTAGCTCTTGGGACACCTGCGCCATCGCGTCGCCGTCGGGGCGGGTTTCGATGTAGGTGCGGATGGCCCATGCCGCATCTTGCCCCAGCAAATCACCAAAAGCTGGCATCTTTGTTGTCCCATTTTGGGTGTACCCAACGCGGAACCGTTCTGCGTACCATTCGTCACCGTATTCCTCGGCCTCTAGGTATCGCAAATCCGGGGCCAACCCCCCTGAGACAACCTCAAGCCCATGACATCGCGCGCAATTTTGGTTGTAGCCAGATGCCCCAATCTCGATCGCTTTGGTCCAGATCTCATCGCCAACCTTGTCGGCGCGGTACGGATTTTCGATCAACCAATCCTCACCCGTGACCGGCAAACCCGCGGTATCCACAGGCTGCGGTGCGACGTCCCCATGCGCCAAAACACCCGAGCCGGATCCCAACATGACCCCCGCCGTCAACAAGGCCCCGATAGATTTGCGTGACATGCGTGCCCTCCCTAGGTGCTGTGTTGTCTCGTTTGTAGTCCAGCAGTCTTGGCGCGGGGTATTGGACTTTGGTTGCGGTCACCCCCCGTTTCCGACCAAAGTCTAATTCGACGCTATGCGCCGCGCTTGTTAGCCTCGCGCTATGATTGGGCCTGACATACTCCGAACCCTCGCGATGATGGCACTGTGTCTGACGTGCACAATGGCGCGGGCCGATATCTCCCTTGATGTCGGGTACCTACGTGTCACGGCCCCCGTGGCCCCGACCCTGTCGAACCTTGACCCAATTCCGCAAAACAACGGGTTGGCCGGCGCGCAGACCGGGTTGCAAGACAACCAAACCACCGGCAAATTTCTGGGCCAACGGTATCATTTGGCCACAGCGCACGTGCCCCAAGACGCAGACGTACTAGCCGCCGCTCGCAACATGTTGGCGACCTCGCCGTTTCTCATTCTGGATGCACCGGTGGAGACCCTGCTGGCCATTGCGGATTTGCCCGAAGCCAAGGGCGCGATTGTGTTCAATGTTTCGGCTGGCGATGTGTCCCTGCGCGATACGGCCTGCCGCGCGAATGTGTTGCACAGTCTTCCGTCAGACGCGATGCGCACGGACGCTTTGGCACAGATGTTGGTCAAAAAACGCTGGACCGATCTGGTGATGATCACCGGACCCCACCCCGCAGATACGGCCTATGCCACTGCGATGCGCGCGTCTTTGCGCAAGTTCGGCCTGACGTTGTCTGATGAGAAAGACTGGGATGCAAATGCCGATATGCGGCGCACGGCGTCTCAGGAGATCCCGCTTTTTACCCAGAGCTTTGGGGATTATGACGCCCTGATCATCGCGGATGAGGTGCATGATTTCGGCCGCTATGTTTTGTATAATACATGGGCCGCGCGGCCTGTTGTGGGGTCCGAAGGGGTATCGGCGCGCACCTGGTCGCCGGTGATCGAACAATGGGGCGCCAGCCAATTGCAAAGCCGCTTTGAGCAGCAGCATGCCCGCGATATGACGGGTTTGGATTACGCCGCGTGGGCCGCAATGCGCACCTTGGGCGAAGCCATGACCCGCACCGGTGCAAACGACGCCGCGACCCTGCGCCGTTATATTTTGTCAGACAGGTTTGAACTGGCAGGGTTCAAAGGTCGCCCGCTGACATATCGCACTTGGAACGGGCAATTGCGCCAACCCATCGCCATTGTGCACCCCCGCGCCCTCGTCGCCCAAGCGCCACTTGAGGGGTTTCTGCATCAGATCAACGAGCTCGACAGCCTTGGGCTGGACCGTCCCGAAAGCACATGCGAGGCATTCCAATGACACCTCTTTTCAACGTTTTGGTTTCGGCCACGGCCTGTGCGCTGATCGCATCTGCGGGGCACGCCGGGCAAATCTGGGTGACCAACGAAAAAGACGACACCGTATCAGTGATCGATACCGATACGCTTGAGGTGGTTCACACCTATGCCACTGGCGAACGCCCGCGCGGCATCACGTTTTCCAAGGATTATTCCCGCGTCTATATCTGCGCCTCTGACAGTGACGCGGTGCAAGTGATGGACCCCAACACCGGTGAAATCCTGCATGATCTGCCCTCGGGCGAAGACCCCGAGCAATTCGTGCTGCACCCCGACGACACGCATCTTTATATCGCCAACGAAGACGATGCGATCACCACCGTGGTCAACACCCAAACCCGCAAAGTCGTGGCGCAAATAGACGTGGGTGTTGAACCCGAAGGCATGGCCGTTTCCCCCGATGGTAAAATCGCGATCACCACCTCTGAGACCACCAATATGGCGCATTGGATCGACACCTCCACGCAGGCGCTTTTTGCCAATACCCTTGTCGACAGCCGCCCACGCCACGCCGAATTTGCCAAGGATGGCAGCCAAATGTGGGTCAGTTCTGAGATCGGCGGCACATTGACGGTGTTTGACACCGCGACCCAATCGGAACTGGCCAAGATCGAATTTGACGTGCAAGGCGTGCACCCGGACCGCGTGCAACCGGTGGGGTTTGAATTTTCCGCCGATGACACCCACGCCTTTGTGGCGTTGGGCCCGTCCAACCATATCGCGGTGGTAAACGCGACGACCTACGACGTAGAGACCTATATTCTGGTCGGTCGGCGGGTCTGGCATATGGCGTTCAACGCCGACAAATCGCAGCTCTTTACGACCAACGGCGTGTCGGGGGACGTGACGGTCATCGATGTGGCCACGCGAAAGGCGCTCAAATCCATCAAAGTCGGACGGTTCCCGTGGGGGGCAGCCTTTCGACCCTAACCTACCAAATGAGGTTTTACATGACGGCTGTTGTTTCGAAATATCTGATGCCCTGTGCGTTGGTCGCCTCCTTGGTCTTTGGGGGGGCGGCCAACGCCGATGGGTTTGGTGCGGCGGGGGTGCTATCGGGCAAAAACAAGCAAGATCTGCCCCCCATCACGCTGTCCGCAGGAGAGCCGATTACGCAGGGCCCTTGGACCCTAAAATCAGGTACGTACTACGAATTTGAAATCATTGGCGATGGCTCGCAAGAGCTGGCGTTGGTCGGCCCCGAATTTTTCCGCGCAATCTGGGTGGATGAGATCGTGGTGGAGGGGTTGGAGATCAGACCTCTTGGTCTGGACAGCGTTGAATTTGACGAAGCCGGCGAAATGGAGATCGGGTTTCTGGCGATCAAACCGGGCCGCTATCATATGAAAATACCCGGCTCTACAGGTGAAACGCAACGCATTGAAATCACTATTGAATGATGGGTCTGAGCGTTTCAGACTTGGGGTTTTCTTATGGCGCCAAAACAGCGCTGGACGGGGTTAGTTTTGACGTAAACGCAGGCCGGTTTTGTGCGGTGCTGGGCCCCAACGGCGCGGGGAAATCGACGTTAGTTGCGGTGCTGACACGGCTGTTGACCACACCTAAAGGCCGCATTCACATCGCGGGCCATGATCTGGCGACCCATCCGCGCGCGGCATTGGCCAAACTCGGCATCGTGTTCCAACAAAGCACGCTCGATCTTGACCTCAGCGTCTATCAAAACCTCGCGTATTTTGCGGCGCTTCACGGCATTTCGGGCCGCGATGCCGCGCGGCGTATTGAGGCCGCGCTAGATCGCCTTGGTATGGCCGACCGCGCAGGCGAAAAAGCGCGCGCCCTGAATGGCGGGCACAAACGCCGCGCCGAGATCGCCCGGGCCTTGCTTCACGCGCCCGAGGTGTTGTTGTTGGATGAACCCACCGTGGGTCTGGATGCCGCCGCGCGTGCCGATATTACCGATCATGTGCACCGTTTGGCCGACGCGGGCACAACCGTCGTTTGGGCCACCCATCTGACGGACGAAGTGCAAGACAACGACGACTTGGTGATCTTGCACGACGCCAAAGTACTGGCGGCCGGCACCGCCCACGACATACGCGCGGGCCAGCCCCTAAAAGACACATTCCTTGCCCTGACATCCCCATCGGTCCGGCCCGTATGAACGCCTATCTGACGTCGCTTAGCGCCATCGTGACCCGCGAAGCCTTGCGCTTCATTCACCAACGCGAACGGTTTATCGCAGCCTTGGTTCGCCCGCTTGTTTGGCTTTTGGTGTTTGCTGCGGGGTTTCGGGCCGCCCTTGGCCTTAGCATTATCCCGCCCTATCAAACCTATATCACCTACGAGACCTACATCGTGCCCGGCCTGTGCGGCATGATCGTGTTGTTCAATGGCATGCAGTCTTCGCTGAGCCTTGTCTACGACCGCGAGATGGGCTCGATGAAGGTGCTGCTGACCAGCCCCCTGCCACGGTGGTGGTTGCTGTTTTGCAAGCTCGTGGCGTCGACTATGATCTCTGTTTTGCAGGTGTATGCGTTTTTGGCGATCGCCGCGTGCTTTGGCATTGTGGTGCCGTTGATGGGCTATCTGATGGTGCTGCCTGCGCTTGTTGTGGCAGGGTTGATGTTGGGTGCGTTGGGGTTGGTGTTGTCCAGTTTCATCCGCCAGCTCGAGAATTTCGCAGGGGTGATGAACTTTGTGATCTTCCCGATGTTTTTCATGTCCTCGGCTCTCTATCCCCTGTGGAAAATGGCCGAAAGCTCTGTGCTGTTGTATAAGATTTGCGCGCTCAACCCGTTTACCCATGCGGTCGAACTAATCCGTTTTGCGCTGTATCTGACGTTCAATGGGCCCGCGTTGGTCTGGACAGCGCTGGCGGCAGGGGTGTTCACGCTGGTGGCCGTGTGGGGGTACACTCCCGCGCGCGCGCGCCTGCGTGGAGGGCAAACCCGTTAGACGCTGTGGCGCAAACACCGGGCACATTCAGATGTGCCACGCCTCTTACGACCATTGTTCAATACCGTGAATCCCCGCTTGGCAGAATACTACCCGTGGGGCCCACCGCACAAAATCTGCGTGTGGTGGCCGTTTGAGACATGCCCACCGACAGGGCTCTGGGAGGAGAAAACACCATGAATAGGTTTATCATAGCGGTATCAGCGGGCCTCATGGCAAGCACCGCGTTCACCGGCGCGCAGGCGGGTGGCGTTACAGAAGACATGCTTGCCAATGACGCCGCATCAACGGCAGACGTGCTGACCAACGGAATGGGGCGCCATCTTCAACGCCATTCGCCGCTGGAGATCCTGAACAAAGACAACGTCAAAAACCTGCAACCGGCTTGGGCCTTCAGCCTTGGCGGTGAAAAACAACGCGGTCAGGAAACCCAACCGATTGTGCATGACGGGGTGATGTATATCACCGGGTCTTACAGCCGCATGTACGCTATCGACGTGATGACGGGCAAAGAGCTGTGGCAGTATGACGCCCGCCTGCCCGAAGGGATCTTGCCGTGTTGTGACGTGGTGAACCGCGGTGCTGCGATCTACGGCGATAACATCTATTTCGGTACGCTCGACGCGCGCATCGTCGCGTTGAACCAAAAGACCGGCGACGTGGTCTGGAACAAAAAGATCGCCGATTACAAAGCAGGCTATAGCTATACCGCCGCGCCGTTGATCGTGGACGGGTTGATTATCACGGGCAATTCGGGCGGCGAATTTGGGATCGTTGGCGAAGTGCAGGCGCGCAGTGCCGAAACCGGCGATATGGTCTGGACCCGCCCGGTTATCGAGGGCCACATGGGCACGTTGAACGGTGAAGACAGCACCATGACCGGCACGCTGAACGCCACATGGCCGGGCGATATGTGGAAAACCGGCGGCGGGGCCACATGGTTGGGCGGGTCCTATGACGCCGACACCGACACATTGGTGTTTGGCACTGGCAACCCCGCCCCCTGGAACAGCCACCTGCGGGATGCAGGCACGCCAAAAGAGGGCAACACCGGCGACAACCTTTATGCCGCGTCGCGCATTGGCATTGATCCGGCCACCGGTGAAATCAAGTGGCACTACCAGACCACCCCACGCGAAGGATGGGATTATGACGGCGTGAACGAGGTCGTCGCCTACGCCGACCGCACCGGCAACAAGCGGTTCGCCACAGCTGACCGCAACGGGTTCTTTTATGTCCTGAACCGCGAAGATGGCGCATTTGTTTCGGCGGTGCCCTTTGTCAAAGACATCAACTGGGCCGAAGGCATCGACGAGACCGGCCGACCCATCTTTTCTGAAGGCAACCGCCCCGGTGACCCGACCAACGCCGCAGATGGCAAGAAAGGCGAGATTGTCTTTACGTCGCCGTCGTTCTTGGGTGGCAAGAACTGGATGCCGATGGCCCACAGCCCCAAGACCGGGTTGTTTTACGTGCCCTCCAACGAATGGGGCATGGACATCTGGAACGAGCCGATCTCGTACAAAAAAGGCGCCGCCTATCTGGGGTCGGGGTTCACCATCAAACCAAACTATGACGACCACATCGGCAGCCTAAAGGCGATTGACCCCGATACCGGCACTGTGAAGTGGGAATTCAAGAACAACGCGCCACTTTGGGGCGGTGTCATGACCACGGCGGGGGGGCTTGTCTTTACCGGCACGCCCGAAGGCGAATTTATCGCATTTGACGATGAAACCGGCGAACAACTGTGGTCGTTCCAGACCGGGTCAGGCGTTATTGGCCAGCCCGTCACGTGGGACCAAGACGGCGAACAATACGTCACGGTAATCTCTGGCTGGGGCGGGGCTGTGCCGCTTTGGGGCGGTGAGGTCGCCAAAAAGGTGAACTACCTCAATCAGGGGGGTCTGCTTTGGACCTTCAAGCTGCCCAAACAACTGGCCGCGAACTAAACCGGACCCATCTGTTGGATGACCCCAACGCGCGGCACTCTTTGAGGTGTCGCGCGTTTTTCTGTACCCAAGACCTTTTGACAAGTGACCCAAAGGCCAAAGTCGGCGTAGCATGTCTTTATGATATCAAATCCAGCAAATAAAACCGCGCCCCACGCGCCCATGCCGCCGCAAAGCTGGGCGCTGGTTGTTGATGATCACCCGCTCTTTTGTGATGCGCTAGAGCTGACGCTTAAGTCGATCGTTGACTACCGCACGGTCAAAACCGCCAATTCGCTGGAAAGCGCGCTGGCTCTTTTGCACGAGAACAACGCGCCCGGTTTGGTGATCCTTGATCTGAACTTGCCGGATGTTGATGGGCTAGACGGGTTGATCCGGCTCAAACGGCAGGTCGCAAAAACGCCCGTCGTGATTGTGTCTTCGATGACGGACAACTCCATTATCAGCGCCGCAATTGTGGCGGGTGCGGCCGGGTTCGTGCCCAAACATAGCCCGCGTAGCGTTTTCAAGGACGCGCTCGAGCACATCGAACGGAACGAAATTTACAAGCCAAGCGGGTATGTTGAGGGCAGAGCGCAGAGCGGCCACGACGACACCGTGTCTCGGTTGTCTTCCCTGACCAACCAACAAGCACGCATCCTAGAGCTGATTTGCGAGGGGAAGTTGAACAAACAAATTGCTTTTGATTTGACGATCGCAGAGACTACCGTGAAGGCGCATGTCACGGCTATCATGCGCAAGCTTGGTGTTCAGAGCCGCACACAGGCCGTTTTGGTCGCGCAGAACACCCGCTTTTCGAGCGTTTCGCCAAGCGATACGTAACCGCAATATCCTTTGGGAGGGGGAGTTGCGAACATGTTGACAGATGTCGAACCAAGTCCAACGGAGACTGTGGCGGACCCAGTGGTGCGCCCAATTGTGCTGACAGCACAGGTTCCGGCCACCGATCCCTGCCCGGTTGCGCAGATCAAACGTGACTTTGGCGACCAAGACCTCAGCCTTCTGACGCTGTTCATTTCGCCTGCGGCAGATTTCGACGCCGTGGTCGCCCAAGCGCAGCACGCCTACCCGGATACGGATGTTGTGGCGTGCAGCACCGCGGGCGAAATCGGCGCGTGCGGGTATGACGAAAACCAGATCATCGCGGTGGGTTTTCCGGCGGTGGGGTTTGCCACGACATCGTTGATGATCGAAGATATCGACCAGCTTACCCCGCAGCCGCTTGTGGACCGTCTCGTGCTAGAGCGGGTGAAATTGCAAAAGCAAAACAGGGACATGCCCAATGGATTTGCCCTGCTGGTCGTCGATGGGCTGTCACTGGCCGAAGACGCGCTGACGGCTGCGATATCTCCGGCGCTGCGTGATATGCCGCTTTTTGGCGGGTCGGCGGGGGACGGCATGGGGTTCCAGAAAACACTGGTATCCCTAAACGGCAAAGTCGCAAGAAACGCCGCCGTGTTGACGTTGTTTTGCAGCGCATATCGCACCCATGTGTTCAGCCTCGACCATCTTGTCCCCACCGAAAAACAGATGGTTGTGACAGATGCAGACCCTGCCCGGCGCATCGTCAAATCCATCAATGCAGAACCCGCAGCCCCGGAATACGCGCGGATCATGGGCAAAGACCCAAACCAGCTGGATCGGTTTACTTTTGCGTCGCACCCGGTGGTGGTGCGCATCGGCGGGACCCACCATGTGCGCGCCATTCGACAGGTCAATGATGACGGTGACCTTGTTTTCTTTTCCGCCATCGACGAAGGCATGGTGCTGACGACGGCCACGCCCCAAAACATGGTGGATCACCTGACCCGCAAGATGGCGGAGCTATCGGACAATGGCGCGCCGGCGCATATCATTGGGTGTGACTGTATCCTGCGCCGGATCGAGGCCGAACAAACCCAGATGACCCGCGATTTATCGGATATCCTTGCGCGCCATAACGTTACCGGGTTTTCGACCTACGGCGAACAAATCGGCCCCTTGCATGTGAACCACACAATGAGCGGCGTCGCGATCTATGCCCCTGATAGAAAACGCTAATGTCCCTGATCAATCCCAGTGACACGATTGAACGGCAAAACGAAAAGCTGTTGTTGATCGCCCGCTCGATGATGCGCCGGGTCGAACAAAAGAGCGAACAATCGGGGTTTGCCTACCAACAATTCGAACGTGCGGCATTGTTGGAATCTGAGGTCCGCGAGCGCACCGATGATCTGGAACGCGCGCTGGATCTTTTGCAGGAATCCAACACCCGGTTAGAGATCGCGAACAAAGAAACCGCGACCGCGCAATCAAACCTGACCGAAGCGATTGAGACCATCAACGAAGGGTTTGCGCTGTTTGATGCCGACGATGGGTTGGTCCTGTCCAACAGTCGGTTTTGCCGCGATTTGTCGGATGTCACAGACCGGCTGGTCACTGGGCTCAGCTTTGAGGCCTATGTCGCGCTGATCTCGGGCAGCCGCTATCTTGCGCTGCCCCAAGGTCAGACGCCCGCCGACTGGATCGCGCACCGGTTGAGCCACCACGGCGATGATCACGTGGTCTTTAACGTGCGCCTGAAATGGGACCGGTGGTTGCAGGTCAGCGAACACCGCACCTCGCAGGGCGGCACCGTGATTTTGCAAACAGAAGTCACGACGATCATCCGACGCGAACGGCAAGAACGCGCTAAAATGCGCGACAAACAGGCCGAAATTTTACAAGCCACGCTGGACCACCTGAACCAAGGCGTGTGCATCTTTGACAGCGCGCAGACGTTGGTGGGCTGGAACACCCGGATGGACGGGCTTTTTACATCGGCACCGCAAGCGTCCGCAGCTGGCATGAGCTTTGACACCCTGCTGCAATGGCTCCGCAAGGAGCTAACGTTTGACGCACGCATGGATGCCACCCGACTGCGCGATTGGGCCAACAGCCTCACCAAACGCGCCCCCATTACGTTTGAGGTGCTGCGCGGCGACAGGGAGGTTTTTTCTGTCTTTGCGCAGGAAATGCCCGACAAAGGGTTTGTGATCAGTTTCTCGGATGTAACGGCAGAACGTGCCTCCGCCCGCAGGTTATTTGAAATGAACGAACTCTTGGAGCAACGCGTTGACGACCGCACCCGTGAACTGGGTCTGGCGCTGGCCGAAGCGGAACGTGCGAATGCGTCCAAATCCCGGTTTGTGGCCGCCGCCAGCCATGATTTGTTGCAACCGCTGTCTGCTGCGAAATTGTTCCTGTCCTCACTGGCAGATCAGACCAGCCGCGACAGCGCCAAAAGCATCACCGACAAGGCAGAAATGGCGCTGAGCAGTGTCGAGCATTTCATCGGGTCCCTGTTGGATATTTCCAAACTTGATGCGGGCAAGGCGGTGTTTGACGTGCAGCCGTTGCATTTGTCGCAGATCTTTGTGCCCCTGCGCAACGAGCTGATGCCTTTGACCCAACAAAAGGGTATCGAGCTACGGGTTGTTGACACCGCGTTGATGGTCCAAAGCGATCCAGGGTACCTGCGGCGCATCGTTCAAAACCTGCTGACCAACGCGATCCGTTATACCGATCAGGGCCGGGTTTTGGTGGGGGTGCGCCGGGTCGGGCTGTCGGCCCGGATTGAGGTCTGGGACACCGGATGCGGCATTGCCCATAGCGATCAACAAACCATATTCCGCGAATTTGAACGCCTGTCCCCCACCACCGCCGATACCGGTTTGGGGCTGGGGCTGTCGATCGTCGAGCAAGCCTGCAAAGGTCTCGATCACCCGTTTAGCCTGTGGTCCGAACCGGGGCTGGGCAGCTGTTTTTCCCTGAGCGTGCCGATCCACCACGACGTATCGCCGCAAAAATTCGCCCAAGGCGGCACCCATACCACGCAACCAAAAGGCCTGCCCGATCGCCTGTTGATGTTGGTCGAAGACAACCCGCAGTTGGCCGAGGCCACGATCGCCATGATCGAAGGGTTCGGGACCACGGTCATCCATGCCAACAACGCGCAAGAGGCGCTTGATATTTTGCAAGACATCGAACTGGTGCCCGATGCGTTGTTGATAGACTATCATTTGGGGGCGGGGCACACAGGTACGGCGCTTTACCAAGATATTACAGCGCGTTACGGGGGGGTTCCCACTGCGATTATTTCGGCCGAACGGACAAAATCCCTGCGTGACACCTGCAAAGAACTAGGGTTGGATCTGGTGTCAAAACCCCTTGACAAAAACCGCCTTCGGGCGCTTTTGGGTGACCTTTTCAACGCCGAAACCCGCGACGTTTAGGGGCTTTTGCGGTAGGTAAGATCCGCCGCGTCACCCTGCGCATAGCCGTCTGCTAATTCGATCATCTTTTGATGAAACGGCGATTTGATGCACACCGGGTCGGTCGCAGACGCATCCCCCGCCACCGCCATCGCCTGACATCTGCACCCGCCAAAATCCAACGTCCGACGATCGCATGACCTGCAGGGTTCCTGCATCCAGTCTTCCCCGCGATAGGCCTGAAACGCGGCCCCGTGATACCAAATATCCGACAACGATTTGTCCGCCACAGTGTCGAACACCAACGACGGGATGGTCTGTGCCGCATGGCACGGCAACACCGTACCATCGGGCGTGATATTCAGTCCCGTCGTACCCCAACCTCCCATACATCGTTTGGGGTAATCACTGTGATAATCTGCAGGCACATAGTCGATGACCATCACGCCCTTCAGACGTTCACGGGCCTGCGCAACGATCTCGTTGGCCTCTTGGGCCTGGGCGCGGGTGGGCATCAACCCGGCGCGGTTGAGCAAGGCCCAGCCGTGAAACTGCACCACGGCGACTTCCATCCGGCGTGCTTTCATCGCCACGGCCATTTCAATTGCTTGCGGCAGTTGGTGCAGGTTTTGACGGTGCAACACCGCGTTCAACGTCAGGGGAAAGCCCGCCTCGACGATCCAGTGCGCGGCCTGCATTTTGCGTTGAAAACCGCCCTTATACCCGCCAATGCGGTCTGCCATTTCGGCGTCTGTGCCCTGCAACGACAGCTGAATATGGTCAAGCCCGGCGGCGTCCAGTTCGGCCAAACGCCGTTCAGTCAGCCCAATGGCCGACGTGATCAGGTTGGTATAAAGCCCCGCCTTTCGCGCCGCCCGCACGAGCTCCACCAGATCGCGGCGGGATGCAGGTTCGCCGCCCGACAGATGCAACTGCAACACCCCTAATTTGGCTGCCTGATCAAACACATCCGCCCATGTTTGGGTATTTAGTTCGCTGTCCTTTTTGGCCATCTCCACCGGGTTGGAACAATAGGGGCACGACAGCGGGCAACGGTAGGTCAGCTCTGCGAGCATCGCGATGGGGGGCGGGGGGTGTGCCATTACATCAGATCCAGAAAACGACGGTTCGCCAACCCGGTCAGGAACGTATCAACATCGCCCCTGATCTGCTCTATTGGGGCGTCGTATTTGTCCGCAAGCGCCCCCACCAGCACGCCAAAAGGGCACGCCCCGTCGATTTCCGTCAGGATAGCCAAACCGATGGGATCCAGATCAATGGTGCGTTCAGGGGCCAGCAACACCCACCCGCCGCGCACCTTGTCCTCGTGCAACCGCACCCCACGAGGCAGGACAGGGATGGCGTCTTGCGCAATCATGACGGCACACGCCCGGTGGTCAAATAGGTATCCGGTTGCCAGCCCCCCGGCGAGATCCGGCCCGGTGCGACATAGGCTGCGTGCAACGCATCCAGTTGCGCCCACAACACATCTGTCTTGAATATCAACGCTGCCGCCGCGGCATCTTGTTTTTCGGCGGTGTCTGCGTGGTCCAAGACCCAAGCCAACCCAAAAGCCACATCCTTGGGCGCTTCGGTCAACCGATTGCGAAAATAGGACAGGCTGCTGTCATCGGCAAAATCATAGTTGGCCAGCAGACCTTCGATACGGGCCGCGTGGATTTTTGGCGCAAATAGTTCGGTCAATGACGCCGCAACCGCTTCGAGCAAGGTTTTATCGCGCACAAACCGCACATACGCATCCACCGCGAATTTGGTCGCGGGCAACACACCCTGCGTGCTGGCGACGTAGTGGCGGTCTAGCCCGACCGCATCGGCCAACCGCAACCACCGTGCGATCCCGCCTTCGTTTTCGGTGGTGCCGTCATGATCTTCGATACGCGAACGCCACGCCCGGCGCAGGGCCGGATCTTGGACGCGGCTCATGAAGGCGGCATCTTTGATTGGGATCTGCGCCTGATAATAATAGCGGTTAATCACCCACGCGCGGACTTGATCTGGTGTGCACCCGCCCGAATGCAACAGGTCGTGAAACGGATGTTTGTCGTGATACCGCTCTGCCCCGATTTGGCGCAACCGACGTTCGAATTCTGCGGCGGTGGCTGTCATATCTCTAGCTCCATGCCGTCTTGGGCAATGGTCCAACCCGCCTGCTCTGCAATCGCCTTTTCGGCAGATCCCGGACGTAATACAGGGTTGGTGTTGTTCATATGCACAAAGACCTTCTGCGCGATCTGCACCCCGCCAAACGCGGCAATCGACCCATCGGCGCCGGACATCGACATATGCCCCATGCGTTGGCCGGTCTTTTGGCTTAACCCTGCGCGCACCATTTCATCGTCTTGCCACAAGGTGCCATCAAACAGCACCATATCGGCCCCCTCAACGCGCGCCTTTAGAGCAGGTCGCAGGGCCGCACAGCCGGGAACGTAGAAGACCCGTTTGCCTGCCGCCTCAAGCTGCACGCCCACGGTTTGTTCGCCCACCAGATCCGTTTGCACCGTTGCGCCTTCAAGGTACAGCGGCACCTTGCCCGGCACCGCAATCAGGCGCGCCGACACCCCGGCAACAAGGTCAAAGGGTTCGTCCAGCACAACCGACGTTCGGGTTACAAACGCGGGGTTTAGCGCATTGAAAATAGGGTTATCCGCGATAATCTGATGGATTTCAGCGGTGGCAAACAGTGTAAACGCCTGCTGTTCGCGCAGGGTCAAAAGACCCGCAACATGGTCGATGTCACCATTGGTCAGCAAGACCGACCGCACGGGCGATTTGCGCAAATCCGTCGGGTGCAAAGCCCGCGCTCGCGCCATTTGGTCGCGAATATCGGGCGATGCGTTGATGATCGCCCAGTCGGTGCCGGTGGCCGAAAACGCAACAGACGACTGCGACTGAGCCGGAATATCCCCCGCCCGCGCCAGATTGCAGTTTTGGCACCCACAATTCCACTGCGGCAGACCACCGCCCGCCGCTGCACCTAGAATATGAGCGCGGAATGTCATGCAAACGCTCCGCGCCAAATCGTTTTAGAACAAATCGCCGCCGTCGCTGTCGCGTTCGCCGTCGGGGCCGTACATGTTGATTTCCATGCCACATTCGATTTCACGAATAACCGGTTTTGACCATGCCATCTGAGTTCCTCCCTAAAGGTATAGTTCGCCTAACATACCTAATTTCAGCCCCTCGCGCGCGAATGTCTATGAGACCAAGGTGTTGGTCATGTCAGAAATCTGCCCAATAAAAGGGACGACCTACCGCGCCGTGGCCCCGAGACCTTGAAAAATCACCTCGCCATGATCGCGCAGATAGATCTGCAACCACGGTGTGAATTTGTCAGGCGTGCTGTCGACCTGCGCGCGCAAGTCATCAAACGCAACCCATGACACAGCCATCACCTCGTCGGGATCGGCGTTAACCGTCAGATCATCCGGCGCGTGGGCTACAAAAACATCAACGACCTCATGTTCAGTCAGACCACCGCCCACATCGGCGCGGTATTCAAGGTGGTGCCGGTGTGTGGGCGTCAAACCGGTCACGCCGATCTCTTCGTTGAGCCGGCGAATGGCGCAAGTCAACGGGTCTTCATCCCATTCGGGGTGCGTGCAACAGGTGTTCGCCCACAAACCCGGCGTGTGGTATTTGCCCATGGCGCGCTGCTGCATCAGCACCTCGTCACCGCGCAGCACAAACACCGATACCGCCTTGTGACGCAGCCCTTTGACATGCGCTTCTAGCTTTTCAACCGGTGTTAATGTGCCGTCTACCCAGGCCGGGATCATGATCGTCATACACGCGTCGGTGCCACAAGTCCGCTGAGATGCGCAAGGTTCTTGATGCCGATTTTCAGATGCGCCATGGGCCGGGCGCGCACCAGTTTCTTGTTCATATAGGCCTCGAATGTCAGACGTTGCACGTCGATGTCATGACACAGTGATACAAACCGTTCACGCCGTTCGTCGCTGCGGTAATAGGCGTTTTGCATCGACCCCAGCACCCGGAACACCATTTTGTGTTCTTTCATAAACAGGCTACGGGCCAAACGCAGGTCTTTGGCGCGCCCCGATGCCAACGTAGCAGCACAGGCCGTTGCGGCGACACGCCCGCCGACCATCGCATAATAAATGCCTTCGCCCGACGATGGCGCAACGACCCCTGCGGCATCCCCCGCCAACACCACGTCGCGCCCATTGTCCCACCGATCAAGCGGTTTTAACGGGATGGGCGCGCCTTCACGGCGCAGGGTTTCGCAGTCGGTCAGGCCAGCGCTTGCGCGCAAGGCCGCGGTCGCGCGTTTGAGATCTACCGATGAATTTTCCGTGCCCATTCCGACGCTTGCGCTGTCACCGTGGGGGAAGATCCAACCATAAAAATCGGGCGAAATCTCACCGTCGTAGATCACATCGCACCGCACCGGGTTGTATACCGCCGATTTGGGCGGCGCCTTGATGATCTCGTGGTAGGCCAGAACATACGGGATCTTGTCCCCGCCCGGCACCTCGGCGCGGCCCACCTTGGACCGCGCGCCGTCAGCGCCTATTACCAGTTTTGTTTCCACCCGGCGTTCTTCGCCGGTGGTTTTGTCACGGTAGACCACCGTCGTTGTGCCCCCGTTGCGTTCGATCCGCACAAACGTACCTGTCAGGCCAACGGCCCCGGCGGCCACCGCACGCGCGCGCAAGAACGGGTCAAAATCTTTGCGATCCACCATGCCGACAAACCCGTTTTCGATAGGGATATCAACGTGCCGACCGGTGGGCGAGATCATCCGCGCGGTGTTCACCTTGGCCAGCAATTGCGCATCACTGATGTCAAAATCCTGCATCAAACGCGGGGGGATCGCGCCGCCACAGGGTTTGATCCGCCCGTCCCGGTCAAGCATCGCAACGGTGTGGCCCGAATTCATCAGATCCAGTGCAGCCGTGGCCCCCGACGGGCCGCCCCCTACGATAAAGACATCATACATAGGTTATTCTCCCGGAACCAAAGATCTATGTGGCAGCGGTGGCCGGTCCATGACCCGCACTGCCATGAGAGCAGACGCCACAAAGAGCCCCGCCTCGATGAGAAACACCGTGCCGAAGGCGGCCGCATCCTGGCCGACACCCAGGCGCATAATGTCAACCAGTGCGGCGCCGGTCAGGCCGCCAAACCCTGCAGCCATCGCCTGTGCAGCACCCCACAACCCCATGCGCGTGCCTTCGCGGTCCGTGCGTCCCTGCCCGGCCAGCGCCATCATTGACCCGATCGCCGCGACCGCAAACACACCGTTGAAAAAGCCCAAACCCAGAACCGCAGGCACCAAAAGCGCCGCGCCGCCCGTTTGCCCCAACGCACAAAGCCCGCCCAACATCACCGCAGAGCCCAAGCACCCAAAGACGACCCATGCGCGCAGACTGCCGCGTTTGAACCCGGTGCACATCACGCCCACAAGGACCATGCCCATGAACACCCCACCGTTTTGCGCCCCCGATAAAGACGTGGATTGCCCCGGCGTGAACCCGAACACGAGACCGGCGTAAGGTTCTAAGATGAGTTCTTGCATGAAATAGGCGGTCATCGACAGAAAGACAAAGAACGTGAAATTGCGGGCTTTGCGTTCGGCCCAGATCTCGGCCAGTCCGGCGCGGAACGGCATGGGGGCCGCTTGGGGTGCCGCATCAACGCGGGCTTCGATGCCCAAAACCGCAAGGCACGTCAGCACAAACGCGCCGCCAGTTACGGCTGCGACGATCCGCAACAACAGCTCTGGCGCGTAGGGGTCAAGCAGCGCGCCAACAACGCCTGCGGTGATCGCGATGCCTGCGATCATCATCAGCCAAGTGATCGTGGCCGCGGCGGCCCGGCGCGCCGGTGCCGTCGCCGTGGCCAGCAGCGCCAGCAACGACGTGCCCGACGCCCCAACCCCCAACCCGATCAGCGCATAAGCCACGACCGAAATCACCAACCCCGTGGTGAACCGCGTTTCAAGAACCACAACCCCGTAGGCCGCCCCCATCGCACCCAACGCCAACGCGCCCATGCCCAGAATGATCCACCGGGTGCGGTGGCCGCCCGTATCAGACAGAAACCCCCAGTTGGGTCGCGTGATTTGAATGCCATAGTGAAGCGCCACCAACAGCCCCGGCAACACCGCAGGCAAGGCCAGCTCCACCACCATCAACCGGTTTAGCGTCGAGGTCGTCAGCACGACAATCGCGCCCAGACACATTTGCACCAACCCCAACCGTACAATGGCCAGCCAACCCAACGTCATGACAGCCCCCGCACCGCAAAGGCCGTGATCATCATGCCGCTGACGTATAACAATACACCCGTGCCATTATACCATGGTGCTTTGGCTTTGGGGTCTTTGAACATCACAGTCATCGCCCAAAACTGCACGATCAGCACTGCGGCGACCCCGGCCGCGTGCAACGGTTTGCCCCACAAGATCAGCGCCGCAATCACCGCCATTTGCGGGACGGCCATCACCGTACATGCCACCTTGGCCGCGCGGTCGGGCCCCAGCACAACAGGCAGCGAATTCACCCCCGTATGGCGGTCGCCCTCCAGCGCTTTGAAGTCGTTCAACGTCATGATCCCATGCGCGCCGACCCCATATAACACCGCCACGGTAATAACATAGAACGTAGGCGCGCCCGCGCTGAGGATCGCGGCACCGGTGAACCACGGCAAGGTTTCATAGCTAAACCCAACCAATCCGGGGCCCCAAATGCCGGACCGTTTCAACCGGACCGGTTCGGCGGAATAGGCCCACGCGGCCAGCACCCCGATGATGGTCGCGCCAAAACCCCACGGACCGAATTGCCACCCCACGATCAAGGACACCACCGACATTGCCAGCGCGATCCACAAACCCCACCGTCCCGGAATACGGCCCGACGGGATCGGGCGGTCAGGTTCATTGATGGCGTCGACGTGGCGGTCACACCAGTCATTTGCAGCTTGGCTCATGCCGCAGACGATGGGCCCGGCCAGGATAACGCCCAATATCACCACCCACCACTGCCCCGATGGCGCCACCCCTGAGGAGATCACGCCACATAGATACGCCCACATCGGCGGAAACCAGGTGATCGGCTTGATGAGGCGCAGCGCGGCTGCGGGGTCCGGAAAACGGCGTGAGTGTATGTTTTGCGTGACAATCATGTGTCAACTATGGATGACACATTGAGTCGGCGCAAGAGGACAGCGCAGGTTAGCCGTTTTTGCTCAGCAATCCGTATTTGCGCAGCTTTACGTAAAGGCTTTGCCGCGACAGGCCCAACATCTCGGCGGCAGCTACCCGGTTATTGCTCGTCAGGTTCACCGCTGTTTCTATGCACATCTTTTCAACAACATCCGTGGTTTCAGCCACGATATCCTTGAGCGAAGCAGACCCAACAAGATCCATGACATTGCGGGCGGGCTCCGCCGCAACCGGTGCGCCCGACGCACTATGAGGACGGTTGACCTCGACGTGGCTCACGTCGCGGATGACGCACCCCACGGCGGGCACGCCCTTGTCTTCGAGGTTGGCCGCCGAAATCTCTACCGACAGCCGCGCGCCCAGATCATTGACCAGCTTGGTTGCGTAGGTCCGCATAGGCCCGGACCGTTGCGGCTGATCGGTCAATACCGCCAGATCTATCTGACCCCGGCCCAGAAAATCGCCAAAGCTGCGCCCGATTACATCCGATAAATGCGCCGCGCCGATGATATCCAGAAAGCTGTCGTTGACAGAGGTGACAGCACCCCGGCCGTCCAGAAAAACCATGGCGTCACTGCCGGCACGGAACAGGGCAAGCGCGCGATCGGCGGCGTCATCGACGGGTTTGGCGGCTTCGCCATCGGCCGTGATGCGGCAGATCAGAACGCGCTGACCACCGGCCCGAAAGACCACGGGTTTGATCACCACCGAGCGCGCGGTTTTCTGCGTGCGCAAGGTCACGCGCCCACCGTCTTCGGCCATGGTCGCGTTCATCAGGCTTTCGGTAAGTTCCACCGTCGAGCGTTCAGAGAATTGTTGCGCAAAGGCGCTGCCTTTCAGGGCATCCAGCTTGATCCCCAACAAAGACGCCGCCGCCTCATTGGCATCATCCACGCGGCCAGATTGCACCGACACAAAGACGATCGCATCATCTGTGTTTGCCAACAGCACCCGGAACCGAACGTCGAATTCCCGACGCGCTTCGTAGCCTTGTTCTAGGGCGATCTGGGCCTGCACCAGTTGTTGCTGTGTTTCCGCGATAGGGCGGAGATCACGCCCTAACAAAAGTGCGGCGCCCTCTTGGCCAAACCGGTGAAATGTGTAGCGCACGGGGTACTGCCACACCGCATTGTCGCTGTGGTTCAATTCCAACGGCCTGTGCGGAACCTCGCCCTGCAGGAACCCTGCATGCGCGGCCTCAAACTTGGGAGCGGTCTCGCGGGTCAGGAAGTCAACAACCGGGCGGCCTTCCCAATGCTTGAGATTACCAAAGGAATCGCTGTGCTTGTTCAACACCACCGACAAAATGATGCCTTCGGACGAAATGACGAGCGCGATATCCGATGCCGCACCGATGATGCTGCTCAGAAATTCGGGTTCAATAAGTGGAACAGCACCGCTGCTCCAAAAGGTATTGCCGCTGGTTGTCATATCGAAATCGACGCTTTTCCGCGATGAGCGCAAAAGTTCACCGCATCCGTTGCAGTACTTGTCACTATGTCCACGCCTGTTTGTTCCTTCGGATCATCGATCTCGGCCAGAACAGCGCCCCCAAGCGCGATTACTGGCTGCTGGATCAACAAACTACGGATGACTTGCACCGTCTCGGCGGCAGTTTCAAGGGTTTCGAGGCGTGCGCATGAAATCATGACAAGATTGGGGCTTTCTGCCAACACCCGCGCCTGCAAAGCGCCAAAGGTTTCATCAAAAGACACCGTGACCTCACACCCCAGCCGTCGCAGTTGCGCCGACACGACGCTGGCGCCCAAAAAGTGCTGCTCTCCTTGCGGTAAAACAACCAGCACCCGCAGCCGGGCGTCATCGGGGGTCAGGTCAACATGCAACTGGCCCGAGGCCTCGCCCAACAGCGCCTGCAACCGCAACGCACCAATGGTCACATCCGCGAACCCGATCTCGTCCGCCACCCATTTGTCGCCAAGCGCGCAAGACGCTCGCGGAATATAAAGATCGATGACCGCGTCGAGCCCCAGCCGGTAACCACACAGCTCGTCGAGCAAAAGCACCGGGTCAAACGCCGCGCGCGTCAAAATCGCCCGCAATAAGTGATCCAACACAAACGTGCGCGCGCCATCTTGCCCAACGACTTGCCGGTCGCGCAGCACAGAAATAACCGAGGTGGCGAAGGCCCCCATACCATTTGTTCGATTGCGCTGAAGGCCGCGCATTTGTGATTGATCATCCTGCGACATGGCACCACCTAAACAGCCACTGACACCCGCAGACCGGAGATGGCCCAAAGCAGTGTCACTGCTGTGCATCAAATTTCGGCCTTACACGGCGCATTGTCAAATAAAATTGACACACACCGCTGGTCTTTCCTGTGACAGCCCGCGCCTAAATCAGGCTTTTCGCAACTAAATCAGTCGTATATGCCGTTTTTCAGCGCTGCGCCAATCCGAAGATGTCAATCAAATTTCATAGCAGTGTAAGTTTACGTTGACACTTTTCCAACAATGCCGCTACGCTCAATGAAAGGATTTGGGAGAGGTCTTTAGGGCAATGCACAGCCAAGCCGCAAGAAAATCTGTGCCAGCAGGGCTTTATACCGCAGAGGAACGACTGCGGCGTGATGCGACCGTCTGGACCCTGATCCAAGGCATTCTGGCCCCCCTTCAATTTGCGGTTTTCCTTGTCTCAGTCGCTTTGGTCGTGCGGTACTTGGTCACCGGGTCGGGCTACGACATAGCAACCGCCTCGATTGTGCTGAAAACCGCGCTGCTTTACCTGATCATGATCACCGGCGCGATTTGGGAAAAAACCGTTTTTGGTCAATACCTTTTCGCCCCTGCGTTCTTTTGGGAAGACGTCTTTTCCTTTGCCGTGATCGCGTTGCATACGGCGTATCTTTGGGCGCTGTTCTCAGCCGCCCTGTCGCCCGTATCGTTGATGGGTTTGGCGCTGACCGCATATGCGGCGTATCTGATCAACGCAGTGCAATTTATTCTCAAACTCAAGGCCGCCCGCTTGCAGGCCCAAACCGCACGCCCCCCATTACGCGAGGCCTCCGCATGACCGAATTGCCCCGCGTGCCCCTGTCCGCCGGATGCCGTGACGAGCCGATTCTCAAACAACGCGGCCAACGCGAGGTCTTTTGCGGCCTGACAGGCATCATCTGGCTACATCGCAAAATGCAGGATGCGTTCTTTTTGGTTATCGGCAGCCGGACCTGCGCGCATCTGCTACAATCCGCGGCGGGCGTGATGATCTTTGCCGAACCGCGCTTTGGCACGGCGATTCTCGAAGAGACCGACCTAGCAGGCCTGGCCGATGCGCAGACCGAGCTCGACAAGGTCGTCGATCAACTGTTGGCCCGGCGCACGGACATCAAACAATTGTTCCTTGTCGGGTCCTGCCCGTCCGAGGTTATCAAGCTTGACCTCAGCCGCGCCGCCGAACGGATGACCGAAAAATACGCGCCTTCTGTGCGGGTTCTGAATTTCTCTGGCTCGGGGATCGAAACGACCTTTACCCAAGGCGAAGACGCGTGCCTTGCGTCCATGGTCCCCGTGCTGCCAAACACCGACACCCGCCAATTGTTGCTGGTCGGGGCGCTGCCCGATGTCGTCGAGGAACAGGCCGTGTCGCTGTTGCGCGACATGGGTATCGGCCCCATCAAGGTCTTGCCGGCCCCGCGCGCAGACGCCGATCTTGGGATTGGCGACAATACCGTATTTGCCCTGACGCAACCGTTTCTTGGCGATACACATGCCGCGCTCGAACGTCGCGGCGCCCGCCATCTGCCCGCCCCCTTCCCTTTTGGCGAAGAAGGCACAACCGCATGGCTACGTGTCATCGCCAATGAATTTGGCATCGACGCCGATACATTTGACCGCGTCACCGCCGCGCCGCGCGCCCGGGCCCGCAAGGCCATCGCCCAAGCGTCACAGGCGCTGCACGGCAAATCCATCTTCTTTTTCCCCGACAGCCAGCTGGAAATCCCGCTGGCCCGGTTTCTAACCCGCGAATGTGGCATGCAGGCCATCGAAGTCGGCGCGCCGTTCATTCACAAAGGCATCGTTGGCCGCGATCTGGATATGTTGGCCCAAGGGCCCACCTTGTCCGAAGGCCAAGACGTTGATCTGCAACTTGATCGCTGCCGTGCCGCACGCCCCGATCTGACCGTTTGCGGTTTGGGGCTGGCCAACCCACTTGAGGCAGACGGGCTGTCAACCAAATGGGCGATTGAGTTGGTCTTTACGCCCGTGCATTTCTACGAACAGGCGGGTGATCTTGCCGGGTTGTTCTCGCGCCCTGTGCGCCGCGCGGATCTGCTGCGTCTTGAGGCCAGCGCATGACGTTCCGGTGCCCCCATACTACGTGCACCAGACGCGGGTCATGAAGCTGACCGTCTGGACATACGAGGGCCCGCCCCACGTCGGCGCGATGCGCGTGGCCACCGGCATGACCGGGCTGCACTACGTACTGCACGCGCCCCAAGGCGACACCTACGCCGACCTGTTGTTCACCATGATCGAACGGCGCGACCATCGTCCGCCTGTCACATATACAACATTTCAGGCCCGCGATCTGGGCTCTGATACGGCAAACCTCTTCAAAACATCGCTGCAAGATGCCTATGACCGGTTCAAACCGCAGGCCCTGATTGTGGGTGCGTCTTGCACCGCAGAGCTGATCCAGGATGATCCGGGTGGTATGGCCGAAACCATGGGCATCCCTGTCCCGGTCATCCCGTTGGAACTGCCCAGCTACCAACGCAAAGAAAACTTTGGCGCCGATGAGACGTTATTTCAGATCGTGCGCGCCTTGGCCAAACCCATGGACCGCACCCGCCAGATCAGCTGTAATCTGATTGGGCCCACCGCGTTGGGGTTTCGCCACCGCGATGACATCACCGAAATCACGGCGCTGCTGTCTGACATGGGCATCAGCATCAACGTCGTGGCCCCGATGACAGCATCCCCCGCGGATATCGCCCGCATGGGGGCTGGGCATTTCAACGTGCTGATGTACCCCGAAACAGCCGAAACAGCGGCGCGGTGGTTGGACCGCGAATTGGGCCAACCCTACACCAAAACCGTACCAATCGGCGTGGGCGCCACGCGCGATTTTGTCGCCGAAGTGGCGCAGATCACCGGTGTTGCGCCGCATCTCGATGACAGCCGGTTACGCCTGCCGTGGTATTCAAAATCGGTCGACAGCACCTACCTGACCGGCAAGCGTGTCTTTGTGTTTGGCGATGGCACCCATGTGGCCGCCGCCGCCCGCATTGCCCGAGACGAAATGGGGTTCGAGGTCGTCGGGTTGGGGTGTTACAACCGCGAAATGGCCCGCCCGATCCGCGCATTGGCCAAAGACTACGGCGTCGATGCCACCATCACCGATGACTACCTCGAAGTCGAACGCGTGATCGAAGCCTTACAGCCCGAAATGATCTTGGGCACCCAAATGGAACGCCACATTGGCAAACGTCTGGGCATCCCCTGCGCTGTGATCTCGGCGCCGGTGCATGTGCAGGATTTCCCCGCGCGGTATTCCCCCCAAATGGGCATCGAGGGCGCGAATGTGATCTTTGACACTTGGGTGCATCCGCTGGTGATGGGCCTTGAAGAACACCTGCTGCACATGTTTCGCGATGACTTTGAGTTCAACGATGCGGCGGGCCCGTCCCACCATGGCGGCCACGCGCCCAAACCGGATGCCCCCGCGCAGCCGGTCGAAACCGCGCCTTCGGGTGCAGATGTGATCTGGCTGGATGACGCCGAACGCGAATTGAAAAAAATCCCGTTTTTTGTACGCGGCAAAGCCCGGCGCAACACCGAAACCTTTGCGTCTGAACGCGGCGTTGCCGAGATCAACGTCGATACGCTTTATGAGGCCAAGGCCCATTATGCGCGATGAACAGGGCATAAACGGGCGCTTGCCCGGTTACCGCGTCGTGATCTTGACGTTAGACAATCACGCGGCCGGGCCGGCGGTGCGGGCAATGGATACGTTGGCGCGCGATTATCCGGGCTTGTCGTTGTCGGTGCATGCTGCCGCGGAATGGGGCGAAACCCCCGGCGCGTTTGAAGCGGCGCGTGATGCGGTGGAAACGGGCGATATTATCATCTGTAACCTGCTGTTTCTCGAAGAACATATCTGCCGCATCCTGCCTGCGCTTTCCGCGCGGCGCGACCACTGCGATGCCATGATCGGGGTGATCGCTGATGCCGCTATTGTCAAGCTGACCCGCATGGGCACGCTTGATATGATGGCGCCGCAATCGGGCACCATGAAGCTTATGAAGCGGCTTCGCGGGTCATCCAAACCGTCCAGTTCGTCGGGCGCGCAGAAAATGGCGCTGTTGCGGCGGCTGCCCAAGATCCTGAAATACCTACCGGGCAAAAGTCAGGATTTACGCGCCTGGTTTTTGACGATGCAGTACTGGCTGGGCGGGTCGGATGACAACGTCGAGGCGATGGTGCGGTTTTTGATCAACCGCTATGCCAAAGACACTGGATGGACCGCCGCCCCAGAGGCTGCAGCCCCCATCGAATACCCAGACGCAGGCCTCTATCACCCCGATCTGCCGGGGCGTATTGCCACCGATGCCACGCAGATCCCCCACCCCAAAGGCGCGGAACTGACGGTCGGGTTGTTGATGATGCGGTCTTATGTGCTGTCGTCTGATACGGCCCACTATGATGCGGTGATCCGTGCATTTGAAGCGCGCGGTATACGGGTGCTCGCCGGGTTTTCGGGGGGCTTGGATGGGCGCCCCGCAATCGACGCCTATTTCCGCGACGACAATGGTCCCAAGATCGATGCTTTGGTGTCGCTGACCGGGTTTTCGTTGGTGGGAGGGCCTGCCTACAACGACAACGCCGCCGCAGTTGACGTGTTGCAGGGGCTGGATGTGCCCTATATCGCCGCACACCCGTTGGAATTTCAAACGTTGCAACAATGGGCCGCCTCGGAGCAGGGGCTTGGGCCGATAGAAACCACCATGCTGATCGCTTTGCCGGAATTAGACGGGGCGACAACCCCCACCGTTTTTGCGGGGCGGCACGGCGCACAGGGCTGCACCGGTTGCGCCCATCATTGCGCGGCCCCGTCCGAACACAAAGCCATGGCGCCCTGTCCCGAGCGTATCGATGTATTGGTCGCGCGCGTCGAACGGCAGGCCCGTCTGCGCCGTTCTGACACATTCAACCGCACCGTCGGAATAGTGCTTTTTGGGTTCCCACCCAATGCGGGGGCCGCGGGCACCGCCGCCTACCTCAGCGTTTTTGAAAGCCTGTTCAACACGTTAAACCGCATGAAAACTGAAGGCTACGATGTAGATGTCCCTGATACGGTTGATGCCTTGCGCGCCGCAGTCCTGCAAGGCAGCGCGCAGCAATTCGGCCAAGAGGCCAATGTCGCCGCCCACGTCAGTGCGGATACGATCGTCGCCAACACTCCTTGGCTAAACGAGATCGAGGCGCAATGGGGCCCCGCGCCGGGCCGTGTGCAATCAGACGGGCGCGGCGTGTTTGTGTTGGGGTGCCAGTTTGGCAAGGTGTTTGTTGGGTTACAGCCCGCCTTTGGCTACGAAGGCGACCCAATGCGCCTGTTGTTTGAACGCGGCTTTGCGCCAACGCATGCCTTTGCGACCTTTTATTTATGGTTAAAAAACACATTACGGGCCGATGTTTTGCTGCATTTCGGAATGCATGGGGCGTTGGAATTCATGCCCGGCAAACAGGCAGGCCCAAGCGGCGCAGACTGGCCCGACCGGTTGATCGGAGACCTGCCCAACGTTTATCTTTACGCGGCCAACAACCCGTCCGAGGCGACATTGGCCAAACGCCGCAGCAACGCCGTTACAATCAGCCACCTGACACCGCCTTTGGCAACGGCGGGCCTGTACAAGGGCCTGGCCGAGCTAAAAGACAGCCTGACGCGGTGGCGCGGCACATCCCCCGGCGCATCAGAACGCGCCGAATTGGAAACCCTGATCGCCCAACAAGCCGCAGCGGTGGATATGGATGGCACCCCCGCAGATGCCCTGTGGATCAAGCTGCTGGAAACCCAAGACGCGTTGATCCCCGATGGGTTGCATGTGGTGGGCCAACCGCTGTCTGACGCCGCGCGCGCCGAATACCTGCGGATTTTGCCCGATATCGATGCCGACACCCGCGCGCGCGCGGATCACCTGTTGCAACGCGAAACGGAACTGGATGCGCTGATGGCCGCGCTGGCGGGGCATTTCACGCCGCCGGTTGCGGGCGGCGATCTGATCCGGTCCCCCGAAATCTTGCCCACCGGGCGCAATATTCACGCGTTTGATCCGTTTCGGATGCCCACTGCATTTGCCTGTCAGGATGGCGCCAAACAGGCGCAACTGCTGCTCGATACCCACGACAGCCTGCCGCGTACCGTCGCCTTGGTGCTGTGGGGCAGCGACAACATCAAATCCGACGGCGGCCCGATTGCGCAGGCGCTGGCGTTGATGGGCTGCGTGCCCCGGTTTGACAGTTTCGGCCGGATTTGCGGCGCAGATCTGACACCACTAGATACCCTTGGCCGCCCACGCATTGACGTGATCATGACCCTATCGGGGATCTTCCGCGATCTGCTGCCCTTGCAAACGCGTATGTTGGCCGAAGCGGCACTGAAATGCGCCACCGCCGATGAGCCGCCTGCGCAAAACTATATCCGCGCCCATGCGTTGGCCTACGCAAACAAAACCGGCTGCACCATGGACGAGGCCGCATTGCGGGTCTTTTCCAACGCCGAAGGGGCCTATGGGTCAAACGTAAACGGGTTGGTGGACAGCTCGGCGTTTGGGGACGAAGACGAATTGGCCGACGCCTATGAAGCCCGCAAAAGCTTTGCCTACGGCACCGATGGCAAAGCAACGGCAAATTCGGCGCTGTTGCAGGCGACCTTGGCAGAGGTCGACGTGGCCTATCAAAACCTCGAATCCGTCGAGTTAGGCGTGACCACGGTGGATCACTATTTTGACACGTTGGGCGGCATTGCCCGCGCGGTGAAACGCGCCAAGGGCACAGATGCGGCCGTCTATATTGGCGACCAGACCCGTGGCGCCGGCAAGGTCCGCACCCTGCGTGATCAAGTTGCCCTAGAGACCCGCGCCCGCAGTCTGAACCCCAAGTTCTTTGAAGGGCTGCTGAAACACGGCCCCGAAGGCGTGCGCCAGATCGAGGCAACTGTGACCAACACATTGGGCTGGTCGGCCACCACTGGTCAGGTCGATCCATGGGTGTACCAACGGATTTCCGAAACCTTTGTGTTGGACGCCGAAATGCGCCAGCGGTTGGCAGATCTGAACCCCACCGCATCCAGTCGTATGGCCAACCGTCTGCTGGAAGCCAACGACCGCAACTATTGGTCCCCGGACGCAGAAACATTGGCCGCCCTGCAAGAGGCCGCCGATGCATTGGAAGATCAGCTCGAAGGGGTCGCGGCGCAATGAACATCGCATCACGCGCAGGGGCCTCTGACGGCTATATTTTCGCAACAATCACGGGGTGTGCGCCCCTGGAAGGACGTTTGCTATGAGCCCACTGGACAGAACACCCCCCAGCCTGCGCGGGCAGGACGGCGAAGGATCGGTGCAGGTCCATCAAGACAGCACCGCCAAGATCGAAGGCGCCAAGGTGTTTTCTGTCTATGGCAAGGGCGGCATCGGCAAATCGACGACATCATCCAACCTGTCGGCGGCCTTTTCGATGTTGGGCAAACGGGTGTTGCAGATCGGCTGTGACCCCAAACACGACAGCACATTCACCCTGACGGGCATGTTGCAGCCCACGGTGATCGATATCCTCAAGGAGGTCGATTTCCACCCTGAAGAACTGCGCGCCGAAGATTTCGTGTTTGAGGGGTTCAACGGTGTGAAATGCGTTGAGGCCGGTGGGCCGCCTGCGGGCACCGGGTGTGGCGGATACGTGGTGGGGCAAACGGTCAAATTGCTCAAACAACATCATTTGCTGGAAGACACCGATGTGGTGATCTTTGACGTCTTGGGCGATGTGGTCTGCGGTGGGTTTGCAGCCCCCTTGCAACATGCCGATCGCGCGCTGATCGTCACCGCCAATGATTTCGACAGCATCTACGCGATGAACCGGATCATCGCCGCCGTGCAGGCCAAATCGGCCAACTACAAGGTGCGCCTTGCGGGGTGTGTCGCCAACCGGTCACGCGAAACCGACGAGGTCGACCGGTATTGCAAAACGGTGGGGTTCAACCGCATCGCGCATCTGCCTGATCTGGACGCCATCCGCCGGTCGCGCCTGAAAAAGAAAACACTGTTCGAAATGCCCGACGACGAAGAAATCGTGCACGTGCGCAAGGAATACATCCGGTTGGCCGAAACCCTATGGAACGGCACCGAGCCCTTGGCCCCCGCCCCTCTGCCCGACCGTGATATTTTCGAATTGCTGGGGTTTGATTGATGCGCGACGCTGCTTTCATTCATACGACGGGCGATGATGCCCCCTCGCGGGCGCAACCGGGCTATGACGCCACCCGCGACCGGGTCGAAACCTATTTCGACAAGACCGCGACCCGCACATGGGAACGGTTGACGTCGGATGCGCCTGTCTCAAAAATCCGGCAGACGGTGCGGGCAGGGCGCGACCAAATGCGCGCCTTGCTGTTAAGCAGATTGCCCGCCGATCTGACGGGCCAACGGGTGTTGGACGCAGGATGCGGCGCAGGCCAAATGACCGCCGAATTGGCCGCGCGCGGCGCCGAGGTACTGGCCATTGATATCTCGCCACAACTGGTTGAAATTGCACAACGGCGCCTGCCCGAAAACCTGCGCCACCGGGTGCAATTTTCCTCTGGTGACATGCTAAACCCGGGCCTGGGGCGGTTCGATCACGTGATCGCCATGGACAGCCTGATTTATTACGATGCCGCCGATATTGGCGTGGCTCTGGCCGGGTTAGAAAAACGCACGCGCGGTGCGATTGTCTTTACCGTTGCCCCACGCACCCGGTTGTTGATGGCAATGTGGCATGCAGGCAGGCTCTTTCCCCGGTCAGACCGTAGCCCCGTGATGATTCCCCATGCGCATGGGCCTTTGGCGCAGATCGCGCGCACCAAAGGCGTGCGTGGCCTCATCCGGCCCGTCGACCGGGTGACATCCGGGTTCTACATTTCGCAGGCCATGGAGGTGCGTGGATGACGACGCGCCTGCGATCCCTGTCGCTGCGGGCGATGCCCTTTGCCGATGCGGCCAGCGCGGACTTGCCAATGGCGCAACTGTTGCGGTTGTCGCTGTTTCAGGTGTCGGTGGGGATGGCGTCTGTGCTGCTGCTGGGCACGCTCAACCGCGTGATGATCGTAGAACTAAGCGTGCCGGCGATGATCGTTGCCATGATGATCGCACTGCCGGTGCTGATCGCGCCGTTCCGGGCGCTGCTGGGGTTCCGGTCGGACACGCATAAATCCGCCATTGGGTGGAAACGTGTGCCCTATATCTGGTTTGGGTCGCTGTGGCAGTTCGGTGGCCTTGCGGTGATGCCCTTTGCCTTGCTGGTTCTGGGCGGCGATGTGGTGCATGACGTCCCCTTTGCAGGCGAAGTGCTGGCCGCATTGGCCTTTGTGATGACGGGTTTGGGCATGCATATGACCCAAACGGCGGGTCTGGCGCTGGCGTCTGACCGCGCGACAGATGACACCCGCCCGCGCGTGGTTGCGTTGCTTTATGTGATGTTCTTGGTCGGCATGGGCGTGTCTGCGCTCATCATGGGCGTGTTGCTGACCGATTTCACCGCGCTAAAGCTGATCCGTGTGGTGCAGGGGGCGGCTGTCGCTGGGGTTGTGCTCAACCTGATCGCACTGTGGAAACAAGAATACATCCGCCCGATGACCCGCGCCGAACGCAGCGCGCCACGTCCGTCTTTTTCAGACGCATGGGCCGATTTCATGCAGGGCGGCCGCGCCGGGCGCCTGTTGCTATGTGTCTTTGTCGGCACGATGGCGTTCAATATGCAAGACGTGCTGCTGGAACCCTACGGCGGCGAAATCCTCGGGTTGTCGGTGTCGGCCACGACCCTTTTAACTGCGCTTTGGGCGGCGGGTGCCCTGTTGGGGTTCGCGTTGGCGGGCGGGCGGCTGGCGAAAGGGTCCAACCCCTACCGTCTGGCCGCTGCGGGTATCGTGGCAGGGATCTGGGCGTTTTCGATGGTGATCTTTGCGGCGCCCATGCACACCAATACGCTGTTTTTTGCAGGCGCTGGCCTGATCGGCTTTGGCGGCGGGTTGTTCGCGGTGGCCACACTGACCGCCGCGATGACCATGCCCGCAACAGGCACCGCAGGGCGCGGCCTTGCCTTGGGCGCATGGGGTGCCGCACAGGCCACGGCGGCGGGGCTGTCTATCGCCGTTGGCGGTGGGCTGCGCGACTGGGTTGGTCATGCCGCAACAACCGGCCAGCTGGGCGAGGTGCTCAATACACCCGCGACGGGGTATTCTTTTGTCTACCACGTCGAAATTGGCCTGCTTTTTATGACGCTTGTGATCTTGGGGCCGCTTGTACGTGACAGTGGCCCGCTTACCCCAAAAGAAACCGGCACCCGGCCCATGGGTCTTGCCGATTTCCCAACATGACCCCGTTTCAGAAGGAAACAACATGACTGCAACATTCTTTGGCGAAGTTGACCTGGCCAGTATCGTACTGTGGTTGTTTTACTTTTTCTTTGCGGCCCTGGTGATCTGGATCCAGCGTGAAAATATGCGCGAAGGCTACCCCTTGGAAGACGACGAAGGCAACCCGTCGTCCAACCCCAGCATGTGGCCTCTGCCCGAAGACAAAACGTTCAAATTGCCCCACGGCCGCGGTGAGGTCACCGTGCCCAGCGGTCAGGCCCCTGAACGCGCAGATATCGCGTTGAAACGCACAGGGTCCGGCAATGGGTTCCCGCTGGAACCTACGGGCGATCCAATGTTGGATGGGGTGGGCCCCGCAGCATGGGCGCCGCGCAAGGATCACCCCGAACTGGACGGGCATGGCCACCCCAAAATCGTGCCTATGTCAGGTGCCGAAGGGTTTGTTGTGGCGGCCGGTCGCGACCCGCGCGGGTTGCCCGTGATGGCGGGTGACGGCGAGATCATTGGTAAGATCGTCGACATGTGGCTCGATGAGCCCGAGCAATTGGTGCGCTATCTGGAACTGGAGCTCGATAGCAAATGGGGCGCTGGCACGCGGTTGTTGCCGATTACCTTTGCGCGCATCCGGTCAAACCGGGTGAGCGTGCATGCCCTGCATGGCAAACATTTCGCGACGGTGCCTACCATCGCCAGCCCCCGTCAGGTGACCTTGCTCGAGGAAGATAAGATCTGTGGCTACTACGGGGGCGGCAAACTGTTTGCTGGCACCCGCGCCGAACCCAAGCTCTGACCCACCAAAACCCGGATAGAGGTACGCGCCATGTCCCACGATGATTTTGAGATTGAGCCCATCGAAGGGCTGCCCCAAGAGCCCCCCAAGGGCGAACGCATCCTGTGGCAAGGCCGACCCGACTGGGCCCGTCTCAGCATTGAGGCCTTGAACCTGAAATGGGTGATGGGGTATTTCGCGGTGCTGACCATCTGGCGGTTTTTATCAATGGCGGATCTGTTGCCGCTTGGGCGGGCGATCGGATCAGCGGTGCCATTTGTCATCTTGGGCGCCGTGGTGTGTGGGCTGCTGATGGCAGTGGCCTACCTACAGGCCCGTGCGACCGTCTATACCGTCACTGATGCGCGGGTTGTCATGCGCATTGGCGCGGCCCTGACGGTGACGTTGAACCTGCCCTACCGGCAGGTGGGCAATGCGATGCTAGATTTGCGCAAAAACGGCACGGGCACCATCGCGTTGGAAACAATGGGCGACACAAAGCTTAGCTATCTGGTGTGTTGGCCGCATGTGCGCCCTTGGCACATCCGCCAGCCACAACCGGCGTTGCGGTGTATCCCGCAGGCCGACAGGGTTGCCCGGTTGCTGGCCGATGCCGCGCAGGCGCGGATCGCCATCCCCCAAGTTCAGCGCGCGGTTCTGCACCCCGCCGTGGCTGCGGAGTAACCCGATATGACCCCCCAAACACACCCCCGTATTCATGCAGCCCCCAACGACATGGTGCCCCGCATCATGGTGCGCGCGATGTTTGGGCTGGTAGGGGTGGTGCTGGCATTGGTCAGCGTTGCAACCCTGACGGACCGGCCTGTGCAAAACACACCACCTGTGGCGGCTCTCCTCACCGAACGGGCGATTATTCTGACAGGCGATGCCTCAGGGGCCGCGCGCGTTTTGGATGCGCAGGGCGCGCTGATTGCTGATTTCACGCCTGAAACAGGCGGTTTTGTCGCCGGGATCGAACGCGTCATCGCACGCGAACGCAACAAAATAGGCGCAGCGCCGACCGGCCCCGTCATCTTACAACTGCGCGCAGGCAACCGCCTGTCACTATACGACCCCGCCACCGGATGGACCGCCGAGCTTATGGGCTTTGGTGCATCTAATTCCCGCACCTTCGCCAGGCTGCTGGACCAACCCAAACCTTAGGAGGAAGCCACCTATGGGACTACTGACAAAAGACGTTGAACGGGCCCCCTGCACCGTTGAGATCAGCCACAAGTTCGAAAGCCTGCATGCGCATGTCCGCTTTGACAATGGCGCGGTCATCTATCCCGGCGACGAGGTCAAAGTGCACGGCGACGAGATCATAGCCCCCTTTGGCGAGATCGTCACAGAACAGCGCGAAGCCACAATTTTCCGCGCCAGCAAGCTGGAGCGTCTCTGGACCCGGCTCACCGGTGATTTAGAGGTCATGGAACTGTGCGAATTCTCTTTCTCTGAGGAGGTCACACTATGAACGTCCAGACCCGTCGCCCCGCGAATGCGCCCCACACCGCCGATGCCACCACCGTCGAGGAAAGCCTGGCCATTCAGGAAGAGCAATCCAAGTTCGACAGCACAGACGCCACCGATGTGGCCATGCAAAACACCCTGCTGACGCCGCGGTTTTACACCACCGACTTTGACGAGCTGGACGCGATTGACGTGTCATCCGTGCGCGAAGATTGGGACCACCTGATTGATCAGATGGTGTCCGACCCCAACAAAGGCCATTTCAAAAAGAACGAAGACTGGGATCACGTGGATTGGGACGGGATGGAACCCGAACTGAAGAAAGAGTTCATCGACTTCCTGATCAGTTCTTGTACCGCCGAATTTTCGGGCTGTGTTTTGTACAAAGAAATGAAGCGGCGCGGCGCGAACAAAGACATCACCCAGTTGTTTCAATTGATGGCACGTGATGAAGCACGGCATGCGGGGTTCATCAACGATGCCCTGCGCGAGGCCGGTGTGGCCGTGAACCTAGGGTTTTTGACGCAAAAGAAGAAATACACCTATTTCCGACCCAAGTTCATTTATTATGCCACGTATCTGTCTGAAAAGATTGGGTATGCGCGGTATATTACGATCTTTCGGCACCTTCAGGCGCACCCCGAACACCGGTTTCATCCGATTTTCAAGTGGTTCGAAGAATGGTGCAATGACGAGTTCAGCCACGGCGAGGCCTTTGCCCTGCTGATGAAAACTGACCCAAAACTGACCTCTGGGATGAATGTGTATTGGATCAAGTTCTTTCTGACCGCCGTATATGCCACGATGTGTGTGCGCGACCATCAGCGGCCCGCGTTTCATAAGGCCCTTGGCGTCGATCCTGATTGGTACGCCCATGAAGTTTACACCAAGACGTCAAAGCTGACCCAACAGATCTTTCCCATTACATTGGACATCGAACACCCCCGTTGGCAGCCGACGTTGGTGAAACTGCAAAAGGCCAATGCAGATCTGGCGGCGGCGGCAGATCAAGGGCGGGTTTTTGCGAAGATTGGGGCACAAATACGGGCAGCGACGGCGTTTGTGTCACTGATCACGATCCCTGCACGCAAACATCAGGTGCCCAGTTCGACCCGCATGGAGCCCGCGTATTGAGACGTAAAGCCGGCATAAACTGCGCGGTTGTACCGGGTCGCGGGGCCTTAGATAGCGCGCAATCCCAGACCCGCCGTCGATATCAGGCCGCCGTGCGCGACGCTGCATTGGGGCATGCTGCATGATGTCGTGGATCCCGGCCTTGTTTGCGCTGTTTGTCTGGTGGTTTTCCACCGGGGTGATCTTGTGGGTGGTCAAATCGGCTGATCGCAAGGGGGTGGTCGCGCGGCGGCGTGCTGTGCTGCTGGGGCTGCCGTTTTTGGGTGTCGGAGTGGTTGGGTTTTGGGCAACATTGCAGGACGTGTCTGCCGTTGGCGCCTATCTTGCATTTGTTTCAGCCTTGGCGATTTGGGGCTGGATTGAACTGGCGTTTTTGACCGGTATCATCACCGGGCCCAACCTACGGCCCTTGCCCGACCATACCGCCGAATGGGAACGTTTCATTCGCGCGTGGGGGACGCTTGCCTACCACGAGATGCTGTTGGTCGGAACATTGATCACCATGTTTTGGGTGGATTGGAAAGCTGATGCCCAGACGCAATTTGCGACCTGGACCTTTGCGGTGCTGTTCTTTGCCCGCATATCCGCCAAACTGAACCTGTTCTTGGGTGTGCCGAAAATCAACATTGATTTTCTACCCGAAGCCTTGGCGCATTTGCCCAGCCATTTTCGACATCGCGCAATGAACTGGCTGTTTCCCATGTCGGTGTCCGCGCTGACCTTTGCGGTCGCCTGTTGGCTCGAACGGCTTTATGCCGCCGATACACCCAGTGCGATCGTGGGATTTACCTTACTGACCGCCATCACCGCCCTGGCTTTGCTAGAGCATTGGATGATGGTCCTGCCGATCCCAGACGAAAAACTCTGGCGCTGGATGCTTCCCGCGCCCAAACCAACCCAAAAAACGACGCAACACCAAGGGGGACATCATGGACTTTGATGCACTGTTCCAGGCGCAGCTGGACGAGTTAAAAAACGACGGAAACTACCGCATTTTTGCGGAGCTCGAACGCAAATCAGGGGCCTTCCCCAGCGCCAAATGCCACGACGCCGACAGCCCCGACGACGTCACAGTGTGGTGTTCAAACGATTATTTGGGCATGGGCCAACACCCCGCCGTCACACGCGCCATGAAAGACGCCATCGACAATTGCGGCGCAGGGGCGGGCGGCACGCGCAACATATCTGGGACCAACCACAATCACAAATTGCTCGAAGCTGAATTGGCCCACTTGCACGGCAAGCAAAGCGCGTTGCTGTTTACGTCTGGGTATGTGTCCAATTGGGCGGCGCTCAGCACGTTGGGCGCGCGGATCCCTGATTGCGTCATCCTTAGCGACGAATTGAACCACGCGTCGATGATCGAAGGCATCCGCCATTCGCGCGCCAACAAGGTGTTGTGGCGCCACAATGACCCCGAAGATCTGGATCGTAAATTATCGGCCTTACCGGCGAATGCCCCCAAGATTGTCGCCTTTGAGAGCGTCTATTCTATGGACGGCGATATTTGCCCGATGAAAGAGATCGTCGAGGTGGCCGAAAAGCACGGCGCGATGACCTACCTGGACGAGGTGCATGCGGTGGGTCTTTATGGCCCGCACGGCGGCGGGATTTCGGAACGCGAAGGTTTGGCCGATCGCATTACTTTGATCGAGGGCACATTGGGCAAGGCCTATGGCGTTTTGGGCGGCTATGTCACTGGCTCTGACGCGCTGTGCGATTTCATCCGGTCCTTTGCGTCGGGGTTCATTTTTACCACCGCGTTGCCCCCTGCGGTGGCGGCAGCCGCGCAAGTGTCTATCCAACATCTGAAGCAGTCAGATCACGAACGCATCGTGCACCGCGAGAGGGTCGCGTATCTGCGTAAGCGCTTGGATATGGAAGGAATTCCGCATCTGGACAACCCCAGCCATATCATCCCTGTGATGATCAAAGACCCCGTCAAATGCCGCATGATCGCGGATTATTTGATGCAACAATACGGGATCTACGTGCAGCCAATCAATTACCCCACCGTGCCCAAGGGCACAGAACGGCTGCGGTTCACGCCGTCCCCTTTGCATAGCATTGATGACATCGAACATCTGGTGATGGCGTTGAAAGACCTTTGGAAGCAATGCGCAATTTCTCACGCAGTCGCATGACCATCCGAACGCGACTGTTGACTCTTGGCGCGATACCCTACGTTGTAATTACAGCAACTCAGGAGACAGTGATGATAAGACCCTTTGCAGCCATCATAGCAATCAGCTTTGCAGCCCCCGCCTTTGCGGAGGGTGACGCAGCAGCCGGTGAAAAGACGTTCAACCAATGCAAATCATGTCACATGATCGTGGCCGATGACGGGACCGAGGTTGTTAAAGGCGGCCGTACTGGGCCAAACCTTTATGGGGTCATCGGGCGTGTCGCTGGATCGTCTGATTTCCGGTATGGCGACGATATCGTCGCCGCAGGCGAGGCGGGTCTTGTCTGGGATGAAACAAACCTGGCGGAATACGCAGCAGACCCGCGCAGCTTCCTGCGTACATATCTGGACGATTCCAAAGCAAAATCGCGCATGGCGTTTAAGCTGAGAAAAGGCGGGGCAGATGTTGCCGCCTATTTGGCTTCGGTCGGCCCGCAGGGCTGATCCAGACGGATCTTTACGTGATGAAAGCCGCCCACTGGTTTGGGCGGCTTTATTATGTGCACACCCCGCCTCAGCGCGTGACCAGCGTGACGACACGCGCCTGATGGCTCGTGCACTGAACCGGGATGACATGATCGCGAAACCGCAAGGTGATATGGTGCGCACCGACATCTGACACAGATGCCTCTTTGAAGTCAGGGATGTCGGGCAGATCTGCAGACAGCGCCTTGAACGCGGCCTCTTTTGCCGAAAACGCGAGGGTCGCAAAGTGTCGCAAGCCCATGTCATTGGGGCGGGCGGCGTATTCGGCGGGGTGAAGCACCACATCAGCGACCTGCTGCATCACGTCGTCGCAAAACACCGCTTCGCAATCCACCCCGACCCGCGCGTGGTTCTTGCTGACGACAGCCATGGCAAGATCGCCCGCATGAGAAATCGACCCCGCCCAACCATGGGGCCAAACCGGTGCACGCCCGGCCCGCCCGACGGCGCCTGCGCAGCCCGCATCGCGCAAGGCCAAGGTGGCACATAAACGCCCCGCCAGAAATTCGCCGCGCCGTTTTGGGACGGCAGCATTCAGGTCAGCGGGTAGCGCGACACGAACGACCCCACCCGAGGATGCGTAGTGCAGATCAGGTTGCGTTGAGGCGTCAAAATGGCACCACCGCCAGGCCAGCCCGGCGCATGTGATCCACGGTTTGCGTGAGACAACGCGTGTCATCGGGTGCGCTGCGCGATGGCCGCGCGTTGGTGTGACCACCGCCACCCCATGGCGACCGCCTTGATGAATTCTTCAGCAAGAAACGCCCACCAAACACCGACCACCCCAAACCCCAACGGCGCGCAAAGCCACCATGCCAAAGGCAACCCCACACCCCAGCTCAAGGTTTGGCTCACCAGCACCGGCCACCGTACATCTTCGATCGCGCGGAGGGCATGAAACAGCACCATATTCACCGCAAAACAAGGTTGCAGAAAGATCGTCAGCCACAGCAGTTGCTTGCACAGGGCCACGACTTTTGGGTCGTCCGTAAACAAACCGATAAAGAGATCGGACCCAAGGTAGATCAGCCCCGCGCACCCCATTGCCAACCCCGCCGTGACCCACGCCGATTGCACGCCAATATCGAACACATCGCCAAACCGTTTGGCCCCCAAGCGGTATCCGATCAGAACCTCAGTGCCTTGGGTAACGGCCATGATCACGAGGGTCAAAAATGACATCGCGATCATCACATAGGCGCGCGCCAAAACCGGCAATTCACCCTGCGTTGCGATAACGCTAACCAACACGATCTGGTAAAAGCTATAGGCGATAAAATCAGACACACTGGGCAAGGCCAACCGGGTCATTTGGCGTATCATCGCGCCATGTTCCATCACCCGCGACGCGACCAGCTTTAGGCCCAAAACAGACGTCACCACACAGGCCAACACGACCGCAAAGAGCACCCGTGTGCTGAGGTTTGCGACCCCGGCGCCCTGCGCGCCCAAAGCGGGCAAGCGGCCCGGTCCGATCACAAACATATACCCCAGTGCCAGATACAACACCGCGCCAAAAGCCCCCAAAACCATCACAATTTCGCTGCGCCCATAGCCGCGCAAACAGGCAACGGCGGTATTGCCAAAACACAAAAACAACAGACCGCCCGCCGAGATCATAAGGTAGTCAAGCGCGCCTGCCTCCAGCCCCGGATCCAACGGCATGGCGCGCAAAAGGACCGGCCCAACCAGCACCATCGCCACGCTGAGCACAGCGCCCAACACAAGGTTCGCCATGCATGCGACCTCTGCGGTCAGACGTGCGGCTGCGCCGTCCCCGCGCCCCAAATGTTGCGTGATCAAGATGACCGCGCCAATGCCCATCACGGCTGAGAGTTCCATGGCCACGCGAAATACCAACCCCGCAATGCTAAGGCTGGCAGCGGTTTGGGGGGCGTGCGCGCTCCAGATCATCATCTCGGCGGCCATCACGGTGAACATCACCAACGACTGCAAGAACAACGGATAGCTCAGCTGGAACAGCGACCGGTTGGTGGGGTCACTCTTCGTCAAAACTGACCAAATCCGACAGGGCATCTAAATCGATATTCATGTCATCGGGCATCGCATCTTGGGACGGGTCTTCAACAGCCCGCACATGGGGCGCTAACGCTGCGATCGACGGATAGCGAAACAAGTCACGCGGGTCGAACACAAGCCCAACATCCGCCGCACGCGATGCAATTTGCACTGCGCGAATGGAATCGCCCCCCCGTTCGAAAAACGTATCATCCCGGCCCGGAGCCGCCCCCAACACATCCGCCCACAAGGTCGCCAGCTGACGTTCGGTGTGCCCCATCGGCGCGACATATGCGCCTTCTTTGCGCGCATCAGGCGCGGGTGTATCGGATGCGGCTAAACGCGGCACAGGCTGCGGTGGATCACATAAAACAATGGTCCCATCTGGGTTCAGTCGCGCAATGTGATCTGTCACAAAAAGGCACGTTTCAGCAGCGTCTAATTCATGTGGATCGGCCCATGTATTGGGTTGAAACCGCACAGCTGTGGCACCGGGATCATTCAGATACCCCCGCGCAAGACCCGCCCCGCCCACAGCCAAACGCCCCGGCATCCCCGGTGGTAAAAGGGCGCCTTTCGGCCCTAAAATAATCGCTCTCACGCCCGGCGCGGGCATCAACCCACCACCGCGACGCACAAACGCGCAGAGCAATTCCGGAATCGACACCAAATTGGCACGCGGGTCGCTGATGTCTCCGAGGGTCACGCGCGTGGTTTGGTCAATCAAAATGCCGTTTTCTGGCCCATCCCACGTGCAGGGCAGACCAGTTGCATCGCCAATGGATTGCGCCAAAACGGCGCCAACCGTCCCCTGTTTGCACCCGGTTTGAATGCTCGAATATACGGTGAACCCGGCGGCAATCTGGCCCAGATGATCCTGCACCCTACTGTCAAAAACCGGCACGCCGGGGGTGGGCGCGACAAAGGTGATCACGCCGCCGTTTGGGCTTGTTGACACCGGATGTGTCACGGGCGGATGCACTACATTACGGTCCGTTGGACTTAACAGCGGCACGTCACACAGTGGGGTGTCTTCTGCCTCGCACAGGCCGGTTAACAACGTCTCAAACCGGGCTGCCAAGTCTTGGACACGGGCCTCATCGAACAGGTCGCGGGCGAATGTAAAATGCCCCCTCAAACCGTGTTCAGTTTGGAACATCTCCAATGCAAGATCAAAGCGCGCGTGTTGGGTCGCCGACGGTAACGCCTGCCATGACAGTTTATCGCCCAAGGTGCCCGCGCGGGGGGCTGATGCCATGGAAAAGAACGTTTGAACCAGTGGCGCGTGGGCCTCGCTGCGTGGGGGTTTCACCATATCGATCACCGTTTCAAACGGAAGATCCTGATGCGCATGCCCGGCTAAAACCGTATCGCGGACATGGGCCAAAACCGCGCTAAATGCCGCCGCCGGGTCAGGCCGAATCCGCATGGCCAGCGTATTCACAAAAAGCCCGACCACATCGTGAAATTCAGATAGTTGGCGGTTTGTCACCGGGGTGCCGATGATCAAATCGGTATCGCCACTATGACGGTGCAAGAACACCGCATAGGCCGCCAGCAGCCCCATGAACGGGGTCACCCCGTTTTGGCGAAACAAACGGTCTAGGGCCTTGGATTGGGCGGGAGCGACCGAAATCTGCACCTGCCCCGCGTCGTTTGTGCGGATATCGGGGCGCGCGCGGTCCGTTGGAAGGGTGATCAAAGCGGGCGCCTGCGCCAATTGCCCGGCCCAATAGCTGCGCTGGGTGCTCAGATCCAGTGCGTCCTGCCAATGCGCGAAATCACTATATTGCACAGGCGGCGCGGGGGCGGGTGTATCGCCACGGTAGGTGTTTTCCAGATCGGCCAGCATCAGGCCAAACGACCATTCATCAGCCAAGATATGGTGCAGCGTCAGGACCAACACGTGGTCTTCGGCGGCGCATTTCACCAACCGGACACGCCACGGTGGTTGGCGTTCCAATTCAAAGGGTCGCGCGGTTTCTTGGTGGCGGACGGCATTCAACTGCGCGTGTTGTTGGGCCTTGGGCGTGGTGCTCAGGTCGGTGTCTTGCAGGGGGGGCGTATAATCGGGGCGTATTTCGACGCTGGCAAGACCATCGAGGGCCGGGAAATGCGTGCGCAACACGCTGTGTCGGGCCGCCACCGCAGCAATCGCACGTTCCAATGCGTCGCGGTTCAGCGGGCCCGACAGACGCAGGCTAAGCGACAGATGATAGGCCGATTGTTCGGGCTGCAAGCGCGCCATCAACCACACCCTGGTTTGGGCCGCAGAAATCGCAGGCGTGGGCGATGCGATCACAGCTGGCAGGCTGCGCGTGCGGTCTGAATGTGCCACCACCGTGCAAAATGCGCCGAATTGCGGCGCGTCAAACAGCACCCGCAACGACAAATCAACGTCCAGCAGACGCCGCACCTCGCTGATGACCCGCAAGGCCGACAATGAATGCCCGCCAAGCGCAAAGAAATCATCCTGTGCGGTGATCCCGGCAACCCCCAAGGTGTCGGCCCAGATAACCGCGATCAGCGCGTCTTGTTCCGTCAGATCAACGGGGCCTGCGGTGTTGGGTGTGTCCGGGGCAGGCAGCGCCTTGCGGTCGATTTTGCCATTCGGGGTCATGGGAAAGGCATCTACGGCGACAAAAACCGATGGGATCATATAGGCAGGCAGGGCCCCGGCCAAGGATTTGCGCCGCTCTGAGGTCGCCACCTGCGCACCATCGCCGCGCAGATAGGCCACCAGTTGCGCGGCGTTGCCCTGCCCACGGACGACAACAACCGCTTGGGTGATGTCAGGCAAGTCCTCGAGGTGTTTTTCGATCTCGCCCAGCTCGATCCGGTAACCGCGTAATTTGATCTGGTCGTCCAAGCGGCCCAGAAATTCCAATGTGCCCACTGCCGTCATGCGCATCTGATCGCCGGTGCGATAATACCGCGCGGCGCCGTCGTGCACGAACTGGCGCGCGGTCAGGTCAGGGCGGCCCAGATAGCCGGGGCTTAGCCCCAAACCACCGATGCATAATTCGCCCGGAACGCCGCGCGGTACCACGCGCCCTGATGGATCGCGCAGCATGAATGTGGTGTTGTCCAACGGGCCGCCAACCGGCACTTTGGCACCATCCAGCAGGGCGGCTGTGACCTGCAACGCGCCCGACCAAATCGTGGTTTCGGTGGGGCCGTATAGGTTCCATAATGCGCCCCCCAACGATAATAAATCCTTGGCCAGCGCACTGTCCAAGGCCTCTCCGCCCGACAGCATCTTTAGCCCGCGCCGCCCGGCCCAGCCGCTGTCACGTAGCACGCGCCACCCTGCTGGGGTCGCCTGTTTGACGGTGATATCGTAGGTGTCCAGCATGTGGGCCAGACCCTTGCCATCAATCGCCGCCCCGCTGGGTGCAATCACGACGGTACCGCCTGCCACCAACGGGCCAAAGAGTTCCAGCGCTGCGATATCAAACGCAACGGTCGTGACCGCAAGCAGCCTGTCTTGCGCCCCAAGCCCCGGCGCGCGCACCATCGACCCCAGAAAATTCGCCAATGCGCGATGCGAAATAGGGACCCCTTTGGGCCGCCCTGTGCTGCCCGACGTATAAAGCACATAGGCGATGTCGGTTGGTGCGACATGGTCAGGCAACGGACCCTTGCCCGTGCAAGACGCCACCATGAGGGTAGGAATAGGCAGCTGCGGGTCAAGCGCGCGCTGCCCCACGGCATCTGTGAGCACCAAGGCGGCACCTGCGTCGCCGAGAATATACGCGATACGGTCCGCCGGGTAGATCGGGTCAAGCGGCAGATACGCGGCCCCGCACCGCCACACAGCGATCAAAGACGCCAGCAAATCTGACGTTCGGTCTTGGCAGATCGCGACGATATCCCCGTGCCGCACGCCCTGCGCCCAAAGAGTTGCACCAATCTGGGCGGCGCGGGCCATCAACGCGCCATATGACAACGCAGCGCCATCCGGGGTGCACACGGCCAGATCGTCGCCTTGTCGGGGCAACAGCATGTCCAGCACGGTGTGGTTCACGGTGACAACGGGCCCTTGACCCATCGCACCCAGATCCGCCTGCGCGGTTGCATCCAACAGATCCAATGCGCCCAGACGGGTGGGCGCAGCGCGAACAATCTGCGCCAGCACCGCCTGCAAATGATCCGCCAAAGCATCCAACGCGTCATCGGGGATCCGCGCGCGATCTGCGGTCAGGCATATCTCAATCTGCGCGCCCGGTAACACCTTTAAAACAAGCGGGAAATTGGTTTGTTCAAACAAGCCCGTTTCCATCAATTCCAACAGGTTACCGTCTCGTTTGATGGTGGATTGTATGTTGTCTGGGTAGTTTTCAACGATCAGCAAGCTTTCAAACAGCGGCGTGTTTCCATCCAACCCCGCCCATTTCTGAATGTCTGACAGCGCCGCATGACCGTAGGTTTCACGCGCGATCTGATCGCGTTGAATACCCGCAAACCACGCGATGATGTCACAGTCATCGGCCACATCCAGCGTCACGGGCACCGTGTTCAGAAACAGCCCGACCATCGTCTCTGCGCCGGGCAAATCCGCCGGGCGGCCCGACAGTACCGTCCCGAATGTAACACGCCTCTGCCCCGAATAGCGCGAGAGCACCAGCCCCCAAACGCCTTGCAGCATAGTCGCCAAGGTCAACCGGTGCTGTTTGCATAGCGCCTCAAGCGTTTGGGTCAGCGGCGCATTTAGCTGTACGCGGTGATCGCGCGTGCCTGTTGCCCCGGTCGCGGCACGGTCAACCCCCAAGGGGGTGGGGCCTTCGAGGCCGGTCAACGCTTGCGTCCAGTAGGTTTGCGCGGCGACTACATCGCGGGTCTCGCGCCACTCAAGATAGGTGCGAAACGGGGGCGGCACGGCGCGTTGGGGGGCCCCTGCCATCGCCGCCAATACATCGCGTACAACCAGCGCACTGCACCAGCCGTCCAACAGAATATGGTGGAACGTCCAAACGAAAATATGCGTCTGCGCATCCAGCCGGATCAACGCGAACCGCATCAGCGGCACGGCATTCATGTCAAACCCAATCGCGCGGTCCTGTGCCAACCACTGGGTCAAATCCCTGCCCGGTTCTGCCGACCAATCATGCACCTGCCAGTCCGGATGCACCTGCGCGTGGATGGCAAACGCCGGATGATCAAGGCTGTCCCAATGGCACTGCGCGCGCAACATATCATGGCGCGCGATCACATCATGCCAGGCCGCGCGAAACGTCTCGCTGTCCAGCGCGCCGTGCAACCGGCCCCAATATTGTTGCACATAGCTGGCCCCAGACGGGTCATACAGCGTTTGAAACAGCATGCCCGCCTGCACCGGCGTCATTTCGAAAACATCCAGAATGTCGGTCATGCGACGTCTCCTTTGGTCAATAGCTGTGATCGCAGTTTATCGAGCTTGCTGCCCGACCGCGCGACAGGCGGGCGGGTGATTTCACTCAGGACCTTGGCGGCCAGCCGCGATACCGTTTCCCCGCGCAACACGCTTGGGTCGTGGTCCCAGCACATTGCAACGCGGCCCGCCGTCTGGGTGACACGCACCGTCAGGGCGGCACCGCGCAGGGTCGGCAGAGGTGGTGTTTGGTGCCATGTCCCGTCGATCACCGGCACGTCGCGCCACGACAAAACCGCAAGCCCCTCCGGCAGGTCGCAAGGGTCAACGCCCTGCCCCGGTGCCGACGACAACGCCGCGTGCACGGCACCCATTGCCGCATCATGGTCGCCCGGTTTGGGCAACGTCAAAGGCACCGCGCGGGTAAATTGGCCCGCACTGGCCATCGCAGGTTCCTCGATCAGAACCACATCGCTAGCGCCCTGTTGCCATTGCGCCAGAACCCGCAATATCGCCGCCGCGAGCAACCGTTTTGGTGCGTCTGGGCCCGCACCCGCGGCTGTCCGCAGATCTGTGGTTTGAACCTGTTGATGCACGGGCGCCCTCACGCCCCCACCCCCATCATGACGCAAGGGATGCAGGGTGCAAGCATCCACAGGCGTAGGTGTTTGCAACCACTGCATATACTCGCTGGGCTCCGTAGCTTGAGGCGTCGCGCCTGCCAAAAGCACCGCAAGATCGCGCACGACCAATGCCACCGATGCGGTATCTAACAGCGCGGCGTCTACGGTCATTTCGACATGATCCCCAACCTGCCGCACGGCCCAATGGGTGCTTTGCGCGCGCGGCACCCATCGCTGCCCGTCCCGGTCCAACCCAAGCGCCGGATGCAATTGCGTCAACCGCTCAAGCGCCGCGGGCACCGCATCGGCACCGCATTCTGGCAGGGGGAGACGCAACGACCAGGCGCCTACCGCACCATTGGCTTGCCACACACTCATAGGCGCGTCTGTTGGCGCAGCAGGCTGGCACACTGCGGCCTGCGCGCGGATGGTTTGGTGTTCAAACAGCATGGTGGGCTGCAAGTCCAACCCTTCGCTACGCGCCCGTGAGGCAATCTGCATAGCACTCACTGAAGTGCCGCCAAGATCAAAGAAATTCGCATCAATGCTGATGTTATCCTGCGCCAGAACACCCGCCCAAATGGCCTGCAACTGGGTTTCGGTCTGCGTTTCCGGGGCACTATACACATGTTTTGGCGCATCAGGTTTGGGCAACCGCGCCCGGTCGATTTTGCCATTTGGGTTTAGGGGGAAGACGTCGAGCCAGACAAAACTGGCCGGGATCATATAGCCGGGCAGATCCACGGCCAACGTTGCGCGCAGGATCTGAGCCTCTTGGTGCACACCCGATACATAGGCCACGAGCCGGTTGTCAAAGGGCGTGACAAGCGCCTGCGATATGCCAGGAAGTTGCGTCAAAAGGGTCTCAATTTCGGCGGGCTCAATACGGTGGCCGTTTAGTTTGATCTGGTCGTCCAACCGCCCCAAAAACCGGAACGTGCCATCGCGGTTGCGCGCGGCCCTGTCCCCGGTCAGATACATCCGCGCGCCCCCAAGCGTGGGGAACCGCGCTGCCGTCAGGGTCGTATTGCGCCAATACCCGGGGCTTAGCCCCGCGCCGCCAATCGCCAATTCACCGGGCAGATCGGCAGGCAGCACCTTGCCATATTGATCGACGACATGCAGGGTGGTGTTGGCCAGCGCACCCCCAAACGGGATATCGGCATGGGTCAAATGATCGGGGGCCAGATGGTCGGGGGTCAGACGCAACGCGCCCGACCAAATTGTTGTCTCGGTCGGCCCGTACATGTTCCAAAGGGCCCCAACCCGTGGCAAAAGAGCCGCCGCAAGATCATGTGAAAGCGCCTCGCCGCCGCATAGTGCCGTCAGTGTCGGCGCGCCTTGCCAGCCATGATTGACCAACAACCGCCACGTCGCTGGGGTCGCTTGCATATGGGTGACGTTTTGCGTGTCCAGCGCGGCAATAAGCGCGGCGGGGTCCGTTGAAACAGTGCGGTCCGCCAAGACAACCCCTGCGCCACAGGCCAGCGGGGCGAAAATTTCGAGCACAGAAATATCAAACGCTACGGTCGTGACCGCCAACAGACGGTCGCCGCCGCGCAGGCCCGGTGTCTTGAGCACAGATGCGACCAGATTGGACAACGCATAGCGCGTGATCGGCACGCCTTTTGGGGCACCGGTGCTGCCAGACGTAAAGATCAGATAGGCCAAGCCATGAGGGTCAGGCACGCCAAGGTCCGCCTGTGGTGCGGTGTGGTCCAACGTCGTCGGATCCAGCATTGGACATGTTGCGTCAAACGGCGTGTCGCATAAAACCAACGCGACATCGGCCTTGTCCAAGATCATGGCGCGCCGGGTTTCGGGGTGATCCGGGTCCAGTGGGACATAGGCTATGCCCGCCTGAAGCGCCGCCACCATCGCCACCACAAGGCCCGGCCCACGGCGCAGGCAAATCGCCATGCGCGCCGCTTTGTCTTGCAGTTCAGGGCGGGCGCGCAGTTGGCGGGCCAATGTGTTAGCAGCCTGCAACAGCGCCCAGTAATCAAGCGTTTCGTGCGACGCCAAATCCGTGATCGCAGGTTGGGGATTGGCCTGTTGTGCCGCGATCAACGACCACAGATCAGGGACCACACAGGCAGGGCCCTGGTCTATCAGCGTGGGCGTCACGGCGGCGGGTACGAAATCTAGGGTTTCAATCAATGCCTCTGGCCGGGCAACCGCATGCGCCAGCAGGGTTTCGAATTGTGCGATCATATCCGCAATGCGCGCAGCCTCAAACACCGCAGTCCGGTATTCTGCCACAATCACAAACCGATCATCGCGCGCCACCATATGCCAACTGAGGTCAAACTTGGCCTCGGGCACGGGTACCACATGCTGCGTGATGCGCACATCCGGATCGCCCAGATCAACCGTATCGCCGTTTTGCGCACCATAGCCTGATTGCAATTGAAACAAGCACTGAAACAGCGGGTTTTGCCCCGCAGCCCGGTCTGCCCCCACGGTCTCGACGACCCGCGCAAAGGGCAGATCTTGGTGTTCAAACGCCCGCGCGAGCCCCGCGCGCACCACGTCGACCCAGTCGCAGAACCGCATGTGGGGCGACAGCTGGTTGCGCAACACCAAGGTGTTCATAAAGAGCCCGATCACCGCATCCGACCCCGCGCGCAACCGCCCCGCCGTGGGCGTGCCAACGGCGATATCCACGCCGCCGGTTTGACGGTGCAGCAACACCTGAAACGCCGCCAACAGCACCATAAACGGGGTGACCCCCAAGGCCTGCGCCAACCGTTTGATATCGGCGGTAGCCGCATGCGACATCTCATGCACGGTGGTGTCCGCGCGCCGGTGCATCTGCGTGGTGTGCCCCCCCAGATCTTGGGGCGCAAGATCTGCAAGCTCGCGGTGCCAAAACGCGGTTTGGTCGGCGGCCGCGTCGCCTTTGCACCATGCATCTTGCCCCAACACGTGATCTGCAAATGTTGTGTTCAACGGCGGCAGGTCTGGCGCCTGACCGTCCCGCAGTTTTTGATAGCAATGCGTGAGGTCAGCCAAGAACACCCCGCGCGACCATCCATCTGCGATGATATGATGGAACGCAAAATAGATACGGCACCGTTGCGGCCCACCCGGATGCAGCGCCACGCGCCACACTGGCCCCGTCGCAAGGTCAAAGGGACGCGCAGCAAACGCCCGTTCGGCTGCATCTGTATCGTCATCTGCAGGCAAAACCGAAAACGGCAAAACCATCGTGTCATCAATGGCTTGCCACGGCACACCGTCTTGGTCGGGGAAGGCACTGCACAGGGGGGCGTGCCGGTCCATCACCGCTTGCAGGGCGCCGCGGAGGGCGCCAATATCAAGCGCCCCTGCAACATCCCAACAAAACGCAATGGAAAACGCGGCGCTGTCGGGGTGCACCGCTTGCATCAACCAAAACTGCATCTGCGCCGGTGACAATGGCAGACGGTCAGGCACGGCCACAGCCGCAGGCGCGACGCGGTCCCACGCGATACCCGCCGCCTCGATTTGGGTGCGAAACACCGCCTGTTGGTCCGGCGACAACCCGGCGACACGCACCTTCAATGCAGCAATGCGGTCTTCCATCAGGTCAGGCAAACGTCGGTTCGGGTGCGGCCACCGCATTGGTCGCGGCCAGTTCGGCGATTTGGGGCAAGCCGCCCATAACCAACGCCGGGTCTTGGACAAAATCGATGAGACAAGCGATCTCATCCACACCGGCAGCGGCAATCGCATCGACCATCGACTGACAGGTTTGCGGGCTGCCGATCAAGGCACGGCCTTGCATGAACCCTTCGACCCCAAAGTCCAGCAGGCTTTCAAGATCCGCATCGCTGAAGTCTTCGAGTTTCACGTCAAGTTTCATGCCCTTGGCCAGCCCATCCAGCAGATGGTAATGCGTGCGCAGGTAGTCTTTGAACGGTTCGGTCACGTTCGTACGGGCCATTTCTGGGTCGCCGTCCAGCAGTGTATGCACCATCAACGTCACCTTGCCGCCATCCGGGTCATGGCCGTTTTGGTCCAGCGCGGTGCGGTAGGCTTTGATCTTGGGCGCCAGATCTTCGATCGTTTCGCCCAGCAGCGAACACAGCACATTGATGCCCCGCCGCCCCGCCTCGATAAACGTTTCCGTCGACTGACTGGCGACCCAAAACGGGATGCGCGGCTGCAACGGTCGCGGTAGGGTTTTTGCCTCAACGATCGTGCCGTCCATGTCTTCGAATTCGACAGCCTCGCCCGCAAACAGACGTGTCACCTGTTCGTAACTTTGCCACAACAGGCTGCGACGATAACCGTAGGGTTCGCGCGACAAGACAAATTCCTGCATCGTCCAGCCCGACGCGATGCCGATCCCCACACGCCCCCCCGACAGGTTATCAACCACCGACCATTCCTCGGCCACGCGCACCGGGTGTTGCAACGGCAAAACCTGCGACCCCGACCGCAGTTGCACGTTTTTGGTCACCATCGCCAAGGCCGATGCGATCACGGACGGCGACGGGTATAGGCCACCAAACGCGTGGAAATGCCGTTCGGGCAACCACACCGCGTGCAACCCGTTTTGGTCGGCAAATTTGGCGCTTTCGATCAACAGGTCATAGGCGTTTGTGCTGCGACGCGAACCGTCACCATCAAAGTAAAAGAGGCTGAATTTCATGTGCTTATCCGATATATTAGGCGGGGCTTCAGCCCACGGTTTCTTGTGTTGGGGTGCGATCCAGCGCATCAAGCAATGTCTCGAGCGTGTCCGTTTCGGTTTGCGCGATCTCAAGACTGGTGCGGATGACAGAGGCGATGCCCGCGGCTGTTGGCGCTTCGTAAAGCAGCGTGCGTACGGGCAGTTCGATCTGGTATTGGCGCCGCAGTTTGTTGATGATTTGGATGGCCAGCAACGAATGGCCGCCAAGCTCAAAGAAGTTATCTTCGGCACCAACGTCCGCCACCCCCAGAAGGTCTGACATTGCGGCGGCCACGGCGCTTTCGTAGCTATCGCGCGGTGCAATATAGGCGGTGGTGCGCGTGTGGTGCGCTGGCGTCGGGGCCGTTTGCGGGGTCATTGCCATACGCAACCGTGTGGTAAGGTCACTCGGGCAAACCACCGCTTGCGCCAGACCCGGTTGCGCCAAAATCGCGTCGCTGATCTGCCACACCTCTGCCCCGCTCAGGACCCGCAACTTGGACATGCTGTGCACCGACTGCCCCATGGAACCCGTTTCCGCCATATCCCACGCCACGCCCCGCCAAACGGTGCCGCCTGCGCGGTTTGCATCAGCGCATGCGGCATCAACCCATGCGTTCGCCGCCACATAGCCCGCAAACCCGTGACCACCGGCCAAGACTGACAGCGACGATTGCACCAGACAAAACGCAGGCGTCCGTGTGCTGATGACCGCGCGCAGGGCCGTGAGGCTGGCCTTTTTATGGGCAATCATATGGGCAATGGCCTTGCCGTCGGCCTCGGCCAGCGGCAGGTGAAACGCGTCGCCCATCGCGGACGTGTGGATCACCCCCGATATCGCGCCCAGTTGCGCCTCGGCCTTGGCGATGGCGGCACCAAGGGCATCCGCGTCGCTGATATCTGCGGGCATCACCAGTATATCGCGCCCGACTTCGCCCATGTCACGCAACGCGGCGATCATCTGGCCGGTCGGGGTGTCGGCGCTGTTTGCCGCGTACCAATCCTCCCAGTCTTGGGGGTTGGGCAGCCCGCGCCCGACCAAAATCAGCGGGGCCTGCCAAGCCGTACGCAGGCCGCGCGCAAAGGCCAGCGCCAAGCCTTCGGTCAAATCCCCGGTGATCAGGATGGGCCCAGCCGCGCGCATGTTGGTCGCGGGGGGCAGCGGCGTTTGCCTGTGCCCCAACGCCCACAGACGCCCGCCGCGCCGGGCAAAGCGCTGGCCCGTTGACCAAGGCAGCGACAAGGCAGCGACAAGGTCGCCTAAATCGTGAACGTCAAGATCAATCGCACGGGTTTTGACGCCGGGCAGTTCTTGACACAGCACTGGCAGCAGGCCCAACACCATCGCGGCATCCGGCGACAGGGCCTCACTGCCCGTGACGTCCTCCATGCCTGTACCCAACAGCGTAATTTTGGGCCGCAGGTCGGTGGATGCCAGCGCACGGGCCAGCGCAAGCGTGCCGTCAAACAGCCCCGACGATTGCGCCCCAAGACCCCACGCAACCGCAATATCGCGCACCGCAACGCCACGCGCCTGCACTGCCGCGAAAAGCTGCGCGTAGTGGGCCGGGTTTGCCGGATCAAGGGCGTAGCCTTGCGGCGTTTCTTGAAAGTCACCCGTTGTGTTTTGCGACACCAATATCGCGTCTTGCCCGAAGGGGCCCTGCAGATGGTCCGCCCCAAAAACAAGGTCAGGTCCGGTGCCTGCCGCAAGGACCGGGACGCGCGACCAGACCGGTTGGTAGACCCAATCTTCGGGTGTGTCAGACGGCGCGGCTTGGTCTGGTGTGGCCTCCGTTGGCGACAACCAAAACGGGCTGCGTTCAAACGGATAGGGCGGCAATGAAATCCGGCGGGCATCGCCATGGCGCAGCGCGGACCAATCCAGCGGGACGCCCGCGGCCCAAAGATCGCCCGTTGCGGTCAAAATTTCAGCCCGCCCGTTTTCAACGCCGCCCCCCGGCATCGAAGCCACCCCGCGCCCTTTGTCGCGCAGGGTTTGGCGGGCCAGACGGATCAACCCGCCACCTGGCCCGATTTCTAGCAACATCGGCGCTGTGAGTTCGCCCAACTGGCCGATCCCTTCGCCAAAACGCACCTGTTCGCGCAGATGCCGCGCCCAGTACGACGGGTCGGTGGCATCCTGCGCGCCCAACCAATCCCCCGTCACATTCGACATCATGGGAAGGATCGGCGCGTTCAGGTGCACCCCGCGCAGAACATCGCGAAACGGGGCCTGTGCCGGGGTCATCGTCGCACTGTGAAACGCGTGCGAGGTTGGCAGCACCTGACATCCTAAGCCGCTGCGTTCAAACCACTGCGCCAGTTCGGCCAAAGCCGCGTGCGGGCCCGACAGGACAACGCTGCGCGGACCATTCACCGCGGCGATTTCGACCCCGTCGGGCAGGCTGTTGCGGGCCTCTTGTTCCGACATCATGACCGCCAACATGGCCCCCGGCGCGCACGCCTGCATCAACGCGCCGCGCGCCGCCACTACCGCGCAGGCGTCGCGCAGATCAAACACCCCCGCCACGGCTGCAGCTGTCAGTTCGCCCAGTGAATGACCGATCATCGCCTGTGGTACGACGCCCAGACCCATCCAATGCTGCGCCAGCGCGTATTCCATCGCAAACAAAGCCGGTTGGCCAACCGCCGTTTGGTGAATTTGTGCGGCATCCGGCGCATCAGGGTCCAACAGCACCCGGCGCACCAGATCTGCATCCAGCAGATGCGCCAAACAGCCGTCCAACGCGTCACGAAACATCGGTAAACCCGCATACAGGTCCCGCGCCATGCCCGGACGTTGACTGCCTTGGCCAGAAAACACGAAAACGGTCTCGGGCGGGGGGCCCATTGACGTGGCGTGCACAATCGAGGGGCTGCGCAATTGCGATATGGCCTCTTGCGCGGTGTGCGCGACGATCACATGACGATGTTTGAGCGGTTTGCGCCCGTCTTGCAGGGTCATCGCGACATCCTGAAGATCTGGCGCGCCTGTTTCTATCATGTCGGCCAACCGGGCGCGCAGGGCATCAAGGGCCTCTGGCGTATGGGCCGACAGGGGCAAGACCTGCATTGCGGCGGGGGCCACGCGCGCGGCGATACGGGGCGGTTCTTCGATGATCAGATGCGCGTTGGTTCCACCGATGCCAAACGCGCTTAGCCCCGCGCAGCGCGGGCGCTCAGGGTCATGTGGCCAATCGCGCCCCTCTGCGATCATATCAAAAGCGCCGAAATCACACCTTGGGTTAGCCGTTTCGAAATGCGCGGTGCCGGGCAGATGACCATGCCGGAACGCCAGCAGGATCTTGAACAAACCGGCCATACCGGCCGCCGCATCCAGATGGCCGGTGTTGCCCTTTACGGCCCCCAAGGCGCATCTGCGCCCCGCCTGCGCCAACCCCGGACCATAGGCCGCATTCAGCGCCGTCAGCTCGATTGGGTCGCCCAGTGCGGTGCCCGTGCCATGCGCTTCGATATAATCGATATCGCGGGCCGTCACCCCTGACGATTGCAATGCTTTTGTGATTGCCGCAGATTGCCCCGACACACTGGGCGCCGTCAGCCCGACCTTATCGGCGCCGTCATTGTTGACGCCCGCCCCCAGCAACACGCCATAAATGGTATCGCCATCCCGTTGCGCGTCGCCCAGACGTTTCAACGCCACAACCCCGACACCATTGGCAAAAACCGTGCCCTGTGCGGCGGCGTCGAACGGCCGGCAGGCCCCATCGGGCGACACGATGCCATCTGCGTGGTATTGATACCCTTCAGCGCGCGCCTGATGAACCGCCACAGCCCCCGCCAGCGCCACATCACAGGCCCCGCGCCGCAACCCATCCATCGCCTGATCAATCGCCACCAGCGCCGTCGAGCACGTGGTTTGCACCCCGATGCTGGGCCCCTTCAGATCCAGATGAAACGACGCGCGCGCCGCCACCATCCCACCGATATTTGCCAACCCCGCATCAAACGGGTCGGCCCGTCCGGCTGCGCGCAAAATATGGCTCGATAAGGACGCACCGGCGTACACACCCACGCATGTGTCCGGCCGGGGCGCCCCATAGCCCGCGTCGTCCAGCGCATGCCACGCGGTTTCGAGGAACAGGCGCTGTTGCGGGTCCATCAGCTCTGCTTGGCGCGGGGCATATCCGAAAAACGCCGCATCAAAGCTGTCGCAGCCATCAGGCCCACCCCAAACCGGCACATACCCGGGTGCGTCCATGTCAGACGGTGCCCGGCCTGCGGTTTCCATGTCTGTGGGGGTGACCGCGCGCAGGCCGCTACGCCGCGTGGCCAACAGCTCCCAGAACGCCTCAAGATCATCGGCACCGGGCAGCCGCCCCGCCATACCCACAACTGCAATTTTGTGGTCAGACGTCGATTGCAGATCCTCGATCTTTTTGCGCGCTTGCCCAAGCAATGACAGCATTTCAGGCATGGTGATGTCAGAAGTATCCACGGCGCTAGAAGCCTTTCGTTAGGAATTTACGGGGGTGCCCAACAATGCCCGCAACGCGGCAACATCATCTGTGGGCAGATTTTCAGGCGCAGGCATGGGCCCAGACAAAAGCGCCATAACGTGGTCACACAACGACGCAGGCGTCGGGTGCGCATAGATCACCGTGGCATCCAAAGGCACATCCAACGCATGTTCAAGGGCCGCCACCAACGTAAGACTGCCTGCGGAATCAACGCCCAGTTCAAAGAACCCAACCTGCGGATCAACCTTGGTTTGTGCCCCCGTTGCGTTGGCCAGTTGGTCACATATATGGGTCAACAACCGCGACCGGCGCACGGGGCGGGGGGCGGATGCCAACGCGCGCGCCACATGCCCGCGCGGTTCTGACGGTGCTGCGATGTGCACGGGTTGCGGCCCTCTATCGGCCACAACGCCGGGCAGATCCTGCGCGCATATGGTGCGTTGGATTTTACCGCTTGGGGTGATCGGTAGGCTTGTGGGGCGCAAAAACCGAATGCGGCGGGGGGCCAGCCCGTGGGTCTCGGACAGCGCGGCGTTGATCGCCTGCACCATCGCGTTGATATCTGGTGCGCGATAGGCCGCGCGGGTTACTTCACACGCCAGCCCAACACCTTCGCCCGCCGCGTCATGGTGCATGTAGGCCGCCACACGTCCAGGTTGCACCTGCGGGTGGGCGGCGGCCACCGTGGCCTCAATGTCGTGGGGGAAATGGTTCGCGCCCCGGATGACGATCATCTCTTTGATCCGCCCGGTGACAAACAAATGCCCGTCATGCAACGCGCCCAGATCGCCGCTGCGCAGCCACCCGGCGTGACCCTCAAGGGACTGGTCAAACACATCCACGTTGGCGTCGGGCCGGTTCCAATATCCCGGCGACACCTGCGCGCCTTTTACCCAGATCTCTCCGACATGAGAGGTTGGCATCCGCGCACCGGTTTGCGGATCCACAATCGCCACCTGCGTCCCACGCAACGGCACCCCGCTGGACACCACCCTGCGCCCTGGGCCGGGCACAAATAGACCTGCGTTAAACGCGGCCTCTTGCAGGTCGATCTGCGGCGCGTCCGGGGGCGACACACAAACGCCCACCGTGCTTTCGGCCATGCCGTAGCACCCCACGAAGGCGGATGCCTTCAACCCGCACGGCACAAACGCATCAAGAAACCGCTGTGTTGTGTCTGGGCGGATGGCTTCGGCGCCTGAAAAAACAACCCGCACCGATGATAAATCAAGCGTTTCCGGCGTGGCACGCCGTGCCATTTGATCAAACGCAAAATTGGGCCCGCCCAAGACCGTCGCGCCGATCTGACCGACCAGCCCCAAAAACCACATCGGGTCGCGTAAAAACGCCGCCGGAGCCACCAGTGTCGTCTGCATCCGCGTGTAAATCGGCAGCAGCACGCTCGAGATCAGGCCCATATCGTGGTACATCGGCAACCAGCTGAGCAAATGATCATCCGGGCGATAGCCAAACCCCTCGACGATCTGCCCCAGATTGGCCGACACCATCGCGTGGGTCACAACAACCCCCTTGGGCGCGCCGGTGGATCCGGACGTGTATTGTAAAAACGCAATGTCGTCGGGTGCTATGCGCGGCGGCACAAAACCGCCTGACGATGGTAATACAGATTGCGTAGGGTCCGCAGACACCAAGGCCTCGCACGGCCCTAGGTTTTCGGATTGCGCGACGCGGCGCACCTGGCTTTGGATGCACGGTGCGACCAAGATCGCCCGCGCGCCCGCGTCACGGTAAATGCCCAACCAGCGCGCATTGTCGTTGCGTCGCGGCGCAGACACCGGCACCGCGACAACCTCTGCGCAAAAGCACCCCAACATCGCCGCGACAAAGTCCAACCCTGCGGGAAACATCAACAAAACACGGTCTTTGGGTCGCAAACCCATCGCCAAAATTTCGGCGCGCACACCCACTGCGCGGGCGAAGACCTCTTGCCAGGTCCACGCGCAGGCCGGCGACGTTGGCGACATAAATTGATAGGCTGTCGCGCCGCCATCGACGCCGGCACGCGCCACAAGCATGGCCGCAAGGCCGCGAAACGGGGCCGCCGGGCTAGGGGCCGCACCTTTTGAGATTTTCTGTGGCTCTGCCATTCCCAAGACGCATCCTTTGGTCTCAACCCAAATGGGCGAGACGGCCTAAAAGATAATGCTGGCGAGACTGGCGAATGCTGGATGCCGCTAAATTCGGGGTTGTATTATTACGCCCTACTGTTTTAGTCAAGTAATATGCGTGCATGTAGGCAGTCACCTTACCACCAATCTGCGCTCTTTCCATTTCCAGAATGTAAGAGCCATGATCGACCCAAAAACCGACCCTATCGCGCCCGTCGTGCGGCCCCTGCAAATCGATGTGCATCAGACAACCGTGTCCGACGCCCAGAGGCTTTTGGCGCAGTTGTTCCAGCACGGTGTTCATGTGTCTGCCGATGGCGACACACTGCGGTGTTCTGGTGCCACCGAGGTTTTGCAGGGCGCGTTGGCGCATCGCATTCGCGCGCTTAAACCGCAGATTATCGCTTTTTTACAGCAAAGTACCGGGGCGCCCACGGTTTCTATTCCGGCGCTAAACCAGCCTGACCCGCCCCTCAGCCCCGCGCAAAAACGTCTGTGGGTGTTGGAACATCTCGACCCCGATACCGCGCACCATATCCCCTTTGCGCTGGAGGCGCGCGGCACGCTGGACCGAGACGCGCTGCGTGATTCGTTGTTGGGACTGACCCGTCGCCATACCGTCTTGCGTCAACAAATATTCCACGATGCCACAACGACGATCACCACCGATACCCCGGCCCCGATCACCACCCAAGACGTGCGCACATGGGACGACGCCAGCCTTGACGCCTTGATCGAGGCAGACTTCAAGCGCCCGTTCGATTTGGCCACTGCCCCGCCCCTGCGTGTGCATGTTTTGCACCGCGCACCAGACCTGCATATTTTGCTGTTCACCCTGCATCACATCGCCGCGGATGGGTCTTCTATTGACGTCTTGATGCGCGACTTTGCCGCGCTTTATGGCGAGGCTGTTGCCGGTTTTGCGGCTGATCTTCCCGACTTGTCGATCCAATATGGCGACTATGCGGTCTGGCATCTGGAGCAAGAAACCAGCCCGGAACGCGCCGCACAACTGACGTTTTGGCAAAGCAAACTGGGCCGTGATTTGCCCGTGACACGCCTGCCCACCGACCATGCGCGCCCCACGATACAATCCCTTGCGGGGACCATCCATCCCTTTGAAATTGATGAAGGTTTAAGCAACGACCTCAGGGCATTGGGGATTGCCCAAGGCACCACGGTTTTCACTGTTTTATTTGCCGCTTTCGCCGTTTTGGTGCACCGATATTGCCTGCAACAAGACCTGATCATCGGCACGCCCTCGGCCAACCGGTCCATGCCGGATCTTGACGGGCTGGTGGGGCTGTTCGTGAACCCCCTGCCAATCCGGTGCACCGTGGACCCGCAGCAGGGGTTCGACACCATCGTGAAAAGCATCCACCGTGATCTGCTGGACGCGCAAACCCATCAGGACGTGCCGTTTGAACATTTGGTCGACCGGTTTCAAATTGATCGTGACCCCGGTGCCAGCCCGTTGTTTCAGCTCAAATTCCAACTGGATCGCGCCCCGCGCGAGACCATGGATTTGCCAGGTCTCAAACTGTCGCGGCGCGCCTTTACCACCCGCACCGCCCGGCATGATCTCAGCCTGAACCTGACCGAAGGGCGCGCCTTTACCGGCCACTTTGAATACGCCACCGCCCTGTTTGATGCCGCAACGATTGACCGGCTTGCCGGGCATTTTCGCGGCCTTTTGGGGGCCATCGTCCGCACCCCTGGCACCCCTGTTGGACATCTGGAATATCTGCCTGTATCTGAACGAAAACAACTGCTTGAAACGTGGAACGATACCCAAACCCCGTTGGACCCGGCGTTGCGGTTTGCCCAAATCTTTGAGGCCCACGCGGCGAACCAACCCGGCGCCATCGCGGTGCATCACGTCTCGCATGGCGCCGACGCGACGCTGACATATGACGCGCTGAATGCCCGCGCCAATCAACTGGCCCATGCCTTGCGCGATGCCGGTGCCGGGCCCGAAACAATTGTCGCGATCGCCCTTGATCGCGGCCCCGATCAGGTCGCCGCATGGTTGGGCGTGCTGAAATCAGGTGCTGCGTACCTGCCCCTTGATCCGGCCTATCCACACGCTCGGCTAGACGTCATGTTGCAAGATTCTGGCGCGTCTATCTTGCTGACAAGTCGCGATTTTCCGCAGATCGACGGCCCCAAGCGGTGGGATTTAGACACCCATTGGCCGCAAGGGCCCCGCACCAATCCAACCGCGCTGACCAATCCCGATGATCTCGCCTATGTGATCTACACGTCCGGTTCGACCGGACGGCCCAAGGGGGTCGAGATCACCCACGCCGGGCTGGCCAATCTGACCTTGGACAAGCTGCGTCGCTGTGACGTGACCCCCAGCGCGCGGGTGTTTGGGTTTTTCAGCTTTTCCTTTGACGCCTCGATCCCCGACCTGATCATGAGCCTCGGTGGTGGCGCGACCCTGCTGACTGCCAGCGTCGAAGACGTACTGCCGGGACCGCGCATGGCGCACTTACTGCGCGACCATCGTGCCACCCACCTGACCATCACGCCCTCGGCGCTGGCGCATGTGCCCTCAGACGACTTGCCAGACCTGCGGATGGTGTTGGTGGGCGGCGAAGCGCCGTCAAGGGCGTTGATCACCACATGGTCCGAGGGGCGTATTTTCATCAACGCATATGGCCCCACAGAATGCACGGTGAACGCGTCTATGGTGCTGTGCGGCAACGGCCATCCGACGACCCCGGCGTTGCAGGCCCCCGCGAACAAACAGCTCCATGTGCTTGACCGCAATGCGCAATTGCTACCCATCGGGTGCCCCGGTGAATTGTGCATCGGCGGGATCGGTCTGGCGCGCGGGTATCGTGGGTTGCCCGATAAAACCGCGCAGGTGTTTATCCCTGACCCGTTCCGCCCTGCCCCCGCGCGGGTGTACCGCAGTGGCGATCTGGCCGTGCGACTGCACGATGGGCGGATCCGGGTTTTGGGGCGCATCGACGACCAGATCAAGGTCCGGGGGTTTCGGGTTGAGCCCGGCGAAATCGCACGATGCTGCGAGGCGGTGCCCGGCGTGTCCGATGCGGTGGTTATTGCGCGCGACATCAAGGGTGTGCAGCGGTTGGTCGCCTATCTTGTCGCTGACGGTGCGCGGCGCGATCAAACCGCCCTGCGTGAGGCGCTAAAGACCGAATTGCCCCGCCATATGATCCCCGATGCGATTGTGTGGATGGATGCTTTGCCGTTGACGATCAATGGCAAGCTTGACGTGACCGCGTTGCCGCACCCCACCAGCCACGCACCACACCACCGCGCCCCAGAAACCGAAACCGAAACCGCGCTCGCCGCGATTTTCACTGATCTGTTGGGCGTGGGCGCGCCCGACACGCAGGCCGATTTCTTTGACCTCGGCGGGACATCCCTGATCGCCACCCGGCTGGTTGCCGCCATCGAAGACCGGTTTCACCACAAACTGCGCGCGCTTGCGTTGTTTGAAGGGGCCAGCATTCAGGCGCTTGCGGCCCGGATCGACGGCACCTACAGCACGACCCCCGTCAGCCCATGGCAAAATGATCTGGATCTCGACGAAACATTGCGCCCCCCAAACCTCATTGCAGTGCCCGCACACCTCCCCGATTGCATCTTGATGACAGGGGCAACTGGGTTCGTCGGCGCGCATATTTTGGCGGAACTTCTGACCAACCCAACCCAACACGTGATCTGCCTGACACGCGGCGATTCAGCGGCCAAAGTCGAACAGGCATTGCGCCAATATGACCTTTGGATGCCAGCATTTGACCACCAGATCACGGCCATATCTGGCGATCTCGCGGCCGCAGGGCTTGGCCTTGACGCGAACACCCGCGCGCATCTGGCGGGCACAATCGGCGCTGTCGTCCATTGTGGCGCGCAGGTTCACCATCTGACCCCCTACACCAACCTGCGCCAAACCAATGTCACCGGCACCGTTGAAATCATGCGTATGTGCTGTGATTTGGGCGTGCCGCTGCACTATGTCTCAACGCTTAGCGCGCTCACGCCCGGCGACGCGCCGTTGGACGAAACCGCGGGTGCCGCCACGCGGCCCGCGCCAGATGGCGGGTACAACCAATCCAAGTGGGTCGCAGAGCAGCTGGTGTCGCAAGCCGCCGCGCGCGGGCTGCCCGTGACCACATATCGGTTGGGGTCCATCGGGCCCAGCATGCGCACCGGGGCCTACAACCGCGCAGATATCCTTGTGCGGCAGGTGCAGGGATACGTGGCCTCGGGGCGCGCGCCTGCGGGGGACGCCCGGATCAACCTGCTGCCCGTCGATTATCTGGCGCGCGCGGTCTGCCACCTGGCCGCCACCCCCGACCATTCCGGGCGGGTCTTTCACATGCAGCACGCGGTGGGGGCGTCTTCAGACGTGCTCTTTGATGCGCTCGCAAAGGCCGGGGTCGCCCTGACCCGCGTGCCTGCGCACGACTGGCAAACCCAACTGGCCCAGATCGCCCGCACCCAACCGGACCACCCGTTGTACCCGCTTGCCGCGCTTGGTGGTCCGCAAGGGTTTACTGGAGCGGTGTGGCCCTATGCCTGCCCCGCCACCCGTACCGCGCTCACGGATTTGCCCGAACCAGACCTAACCCCAGACACCCTGCGCACCGCATTGGCCGCCGTTTTGACCGATGCGCCCATAAGGACCATGCCCGCATGACAGACGCCGAATATGACTATGACAGCTGGGCGTGGCTTTATGACCGCACCCTTGGGCCCGACTACAGCCGCCGCAAAATGGGGTTCTTTGACCGCGTCGTTCTGGGGGATCTGCCGCCCGGCGCACGGGTGCTGGATCTGTGCTGCGGCACCGGCCAAATGATGGCGCATATGCACGCGCGGGGGTTGGCGGTGACGGGTTTGGATATGTCCCGCGACATGCTGGCCTATGCGCGCAAAAACGTGCCCGGCACCGAATTGATCGAAGGCGATGCGCGTGATTTTACCCTGCCTGATCCAGTTTCAGCAGTGATCTGCGCCAGCGCATCATTGAACCATATCGCCACCCGCGATGATCTGGCGCAGGTGTTTCGCGCCGTGGCTGCGGCCCTAAAGGACGGCGGGACATTCGTGTTTGATATCAACCACCCCGCCCAGATGGCCCGTCATTGGACGGGCACCCCCGCAGCCGGTGACATCCGCCCCGATTACGCGTGGATGATCACACCGCGCTATGACGCAGCCGCCGCAACGGGCAGTTTCACTGTCGATATGTTTCGCCGGTCAACGGCGCGGCCCGTGGCCCTTTGGGCGGCGGTGGTGTCTGCGCTCATGCGGCGTCGTTTCATGACGGCCGCCAAACTAGCCCGCCTGCACCGGATGACGCGCCACCACCCCGGCTGGGACCATACCAGCGTGACCTACCCCGTGCACGCGCATCCCATCGAAACCGTCTTGGAACTGCTCAAAGGCGCGGGGCTGCACGCACGCGCAGAAACCCTCGCAGGGGGCACCCAGATCGGCGCCGACAGCGCCGCGTGTTTCATCGCCCAAAAACCCGGATCTGTTGCAAAGGACGCCGCATGAACGCCCTGCCCCCGCTTAGCACCGCCGAAGATATCACCGCGCGCACCGTCGCCGATTTTACCGCACACACCCCCGGCTCCAAGGCTTACGCCGAAACCAGCCGCCTGGTGTTGGCCGATAAAACACCGCTGGCGATGCCGTTTTCACCCGCCTTAAAAGAGGCGTTTTACCCCATCGTTTCAGACCGGTCTTCGGGCGCGCGCCTGTGGGATATCGATGGCAACGCATACGTCGATATCCTTATGGGGTTGGGGTGTAACATCTTGGGCCACAACCCTGATCCGATCCGCGCAGCTCTCGAAGACCGCATGGTGCGCGGCGTGCAAATTGGTCCCCAATCCGAGATCGCAGGCGAAACCGCCGCGCTGTTTGCCAAGCTGACAGGCCATGACCGGGTCACCTTTTCCAACACCGGCACCGAGGCCGTGATGACGGCCATCCGCATCGCCCGCGCGGCAACGGGGCGGCGCAAAATCGCCATTTTCACCAACGCCTATCACGGACACGCCGACCAAACGCTGTTCAAGGCCAAACGGCTCGAATATATCCGGCGTGGCGCGTTGCAGCGCGCCCATTCGGGGCCTCTCAAGGCGTTGAAACCACTGCTGGAACGGCTGATGATCACCCGCGCTGTCCCCAGCTTTGCGGGGGTCGCGGCCCGCCTTGGCGCCGATGTGATGGTCCTAGAATACAACAACCCACGCGCGTTGGATATCTTGCGGCGTCAGGGGCATAAACTGGCCGCCGTGTTGGTTGAGCCCGTGCAAAGCCGGACGCCTCAGGTGCAACCGCGCGCGTTTCTGCATGGCCTGCGCGCGGTGACACAAAAGACCGGCACCGCGTTGATCTTTGACGAAATGATATCGGGGTTTCGGGTCGCCCAAGGCGGTGCGCAGGAATTTTTCGACGTACGCGCAGATCTGGCAACCTACGGCAAAATCGCAGGCGGCGGGTTGCCCCTATCGCTGATCGCCGGGGACGCGCGGTTCATGGATCACATCGACGGCGGCGCGTGGCAGTTTGGCGACGCATCGCGCCCGCAGGTTCCCACAACGTTTTTCGCAGGGACCCATTGCCGCCACCCGCTGTCATTGACAGCCGCCCTCGCGATGGCCCGTGAATTGGATGCCCGCGGCCCCGCATTGCAGACCCAGTTGAATGCGCAAACCACACAGCTTGTGCGCGCAACAAACACCGCGCTGGCGACCGCAGGTGTGCCCATTCAATTCACGTCGTTCGGGTCGTTTTTCGCGATTGATGGCAGCCAAAGCCGCCTTTCGCCGGATGCGGGCACGCTGCTGTCGCTTGTGGCCCTGACACGCGGGCTGCACATGCGCCCCGGTGATCGGGGCGGATTTTTGTCAACGGCACACGGCCCGGACGACCATGAATTTATCCAGACAACCCTTGTCGATGCGGCGGTCCATCTGGAGGAGGCCGGTTGCATCACCCGCGCCGGAGGCCACCCATGACGCCCACCCACCCAACATTTATCGTCACCACAAACGAAGACGGGCGCTATGCGATCTGGCCCCAAGATCGTGCGTTGCCATGGGGTTGGCATCCATCAGGGTACACCGGCGGGCATGCGGACTGTGTGCGCCACATCGAAACGGTCTGGACGGACCTGAACATTTCGGCCTTTGCCTGGGAGGGATCATGACCCTTGAAACCGACGTCTTAAAGTCAGAATGCCAACCTGCCGCGTCTGTGCCTGATGCCAATCTGCTGCTGTTGCCGCTGCCCGGCGACCTGCCCGCCGAATTGACCCTTTCACCCGAAGGCCGCGCGCAAATGACGCGCAGCTTGGACGCATTCCACGCCGCCTTGCATATCACCGACCCGCACGACCGCGCCCACGCGGTGACCGCCCTACACCGCGCGCTGCCCCCCGTGCAGACCCAAACCGCCCACGTAGACGACACCAAGATCCCCGCGAAACCGCACGAAGTGGTCGATTTTGACCGCTGTTTCAACGTCGCACGGGTCGCCAGCAACGCACCTGCACAGCTGCTGTTGCGCGGCCTGTTGCACACCGCCGCCGCCATTTTGGACCTTGCGGCACAGGCCCCCGACCTGCCCCCAGACAGGGTGGCACAACAAACCGACGGCTTTGCCGCCTATGCGGACCTCTTGGCGCGAATATGTCAATTAGATGTGGGTAAATCACCATGATGCCCCCCAAACCGATTGATATTTGGCAAGAGTTCCATTGGGCGTTTTTCCTCGATACCCAAGGGTTGATCTTGTGCATGAAACGTCTGGGTCTGATGTTGGACCGGCACAACATCAACGGCGCGCGCGTCGAACTGGACGCCGCCGCGCAGATCATGACCGCCTCTGGGGCCGCGATGGCGCTGGCCGGCAGTTTCACCCGCGAAAGCTACGAGACCCAAATCCGCGAAACCATGATGCCCCCCCATGTGGCGTCCGAAGGGTTCAGTGGGCTAATGTCATGGGAACACGGTATTTTGGTCAATATCTGGCGCGGGTTGCGGCCAAAGTTCGCCGGGCTGCCTGCCGAATTGCGCCCCGCCCATGACCGGTTTGTGGCCGCCTATAAAACCATGGCTGATGGGCATGTGAATGTGTGCAGCCGGTTTGTCGGCGAAAGCGCGCATTCGTTGCGATATGACGACCGCGATGCCGTCCAAAGCCTGCGCCGGTTCGGTGACGCCCGGCGGCGGTTGATCGCGCCCGAAGACCGCGAAAAGGGTGCGCATCCATGAACCAGAAAATACAGGACGCCTATCCCGTTTCCCCCGGACAGGTCGGAATATTATTTCAAAGCCTCAGCGCCACCACCCCCGGTGCCTATGTCATTCAGATCCGCATAGAGATCTCCGGGCACGTCGACCCCGACCGCGAAACCCAAGCCTGGGAGGCGCTGATTGCGCGTCACGACAGCCTGCGCACCGCCTTTGTGTGGAAGGGGCAAAAACAGCCGCTTCAGGTGGTCGGGCACCGGGCCAAACTGCACCTCGCACACGTGGATATTTCGCATATGCCCACGGCGACGCAGGGCGCGCATTGTGACGCGTGGATGCGCGATGACCGTGCCGCTGGGTTTGATCTGTCGCGCGCGCCCTTGTTGCGTGTGTGCCGGTTTACCCTGAACAACGACCGGCATGTGTTGGTTGTGACGTTCCATCATGCCATTCTGGACGGCTGGTCTATCCCGCTACTGTTGCGCGATTGGATCACGCTTTACGCGGGGCAGACGGTGCCCCCAGCAATCGCGTTTAAGCGTCACATCGTGTGGATCCAAACGCGCGATGTACCCGCCGCCACCGCGTTTTGGCGCACAGAACTGGCGGGCAATCCTGCCGGGCAATGGCACCTGCCCGCCCCCGCATCGCCCCCGACGCAACCACGCCACCAACACACGCAACACATCGACGCGCCGACGGTCACCGCCGTGATCGACGGGCTGCGCCCTCATGGTGTCACACTGGCCAGCGCCGTTCAGGGGCTGTGGGCGCTGATACAATCCCGCGTCACGGTCGAAAAAGACGTGGTCTACGGGTTGGCCCGCGCCGGCAGACCCGCCGCACAGGTCGGTGCGACCCAAGCGGTGGGCATGTATGTGAACACTTTGCCCATGCGCATCCGGGTCGATGACGACCTGCCCGCCGCCCAATGGTTACACCATTTGCAATCACGGGTGCAGGCGCAGGCCTCTTACGAACATCTGTCATTGGGGCAGGTGCAAACGGCCGCGGGTTTGCGCCGGGACGCGCCCGTGTTCGACGCGGTTGTGATCTTTGAAAACTACCCCAGCGACCCGAGCCTTTTGGGGAAACCTCAGGGTTTTTCAATCACATCCATCGACGTGCAAGAACAAACCAGCGCGCAATTGGCACTTTTTGTGATCCATGCCGAAACCCTGACGTTGCGGCTGGTGTATGATGGCGCGCGTGTTGACGAACACACCGCCGCGCGCCTTCTGACAGACCTGCGCGACGGGTTAGATGCCCTCGCGCGCGACCCACAGGTGACGCTTGGGGCGATCCCAGTCGCCAGCAAACCGGCCCCAAAACGCCCCCCCCTTGCACCGCAACGCCCCACGGTCACGTCAGACACCAACACGCTTGGCGCGATTTGGCAGGACATTCTGGGTTTGGCAAACCCCCCGGACGACGGCGCGCATTTTTTCGACCTTGGGGGGCATTCGTTGAATGTTTTGACCCTGCAAGACCGGATCCGCGTAGACCTTGGTCTGACCGTCGAAATCCCCGATCTGTTCCACCACGCGACCCTATCCGCACAGGCCGCCCATCTTTTGACACAGACCGCGCCAGACACGCCCGATGCAGCGCGCCAAACCCAAATCGCAACCCGCCTCAGCGGCCGTGCTCGTTTGCAAAACCGGCGCACCCGCACCACCCAAAAGGAACCCGCAAGCCATGCCCCATCCCGCAGCTGACCCCACCGGATTGGAAATCGCCGTCATCGGTTTGGCCGGGCGTTTTCCGGGTGCGCCCGACATCGACACGTTTTGGGCCAACCTCAAGGCGGGCCGCGAGACGATCACCGCGCTTGACCCCGATGTGTTGCGCGCGCGCGGCGTCCCCGACGACACCCTGAACGCGCCGAACTTTGTGGCGCGCGGTGCTGATATCGACGGGGCAGATACATTCGATGCAGAATTTTTCGGATACGCCCCCGGCGAGGCCGAAATTCTGGACCCACAGCAGCGGATCTTCCTGGAATGTGCGTGGCATGCAATGGAAAACGCAGGCTACGGCGCAGGCACCGATACCGCCAATGTTGCGGTCTTTGCCGCCGCTGGGATGAACGGATATTTGCTTAACCTCTACGGCAACGCAGGCCTGCGCGACACGGTCACCCCCTATGAAATTTTCACCGCGAACGACAAAGATTTTCTGGCAACGCGCACGGCCTTCAAACTGAACCTGCGCGGGCCTGCCGTGACGGTGCAAACCGCGTGTTCGTCATCATTGGTGGCGGTGCACATGGCGGCACAATCGTTGATCGCAGGCGATTGCGATATGGCGTTGGCCGGTGGCGTCGCCTTGTCGCGCCAAGATGGATACCGCGCGTTGCACGGTAGCATTTTGTCGCCCACCGGGCAGTGCCGCGCGTTTTCAGAGGACGCCGATGGCACGGTAACCGGCAATGGCGTCGGGGTTGTGGTGCTCAAACGGTTAGAGGACGCGCTGGCCGACAAAGACCGTATTGATGCGGTCATCCGGGGCTCTGCGATCAATAACGATGGCGCGGGCAAGGCCAGTTTCACCGCCCCCGATGTGATGGCGCAGGCGCAGGTCATCGATGCTGCATTGCTGGCATCCGATGTCACGCCCGACACCATCAGTTACGTCGAAGCGCATGGCACAGGCACCGCATTGGGTGACCCTGTCGAGGTCGCGGCCCTGACGCGGGCGTTCCGGCGGGGCACCGATGCGCGCGGGTTTTGCGCATTGGGGTCGGCCAAAACCAACATCGGCCATCTGGACACGGCGGCGGGCATGGCCGGGTTGATCAAAACCGTGCTGATGTTGCGCCACCGCATGTTGGTGCCATCGTTGCATTTTGGAACGCCCAACCCCCAGATCGATTTCGCCAGCAGCCCCTTTGCCGTCAACACCGCCCTGCGCGATTGGACCGCACAGGGCCCCTTGCGCGCAGGTGTCAGTTCGTTCGGGATAGGCGGAACCAACGCGCATGTGGTACTAGAAGAACCACCGCACAGGCCCCAGTCGCCAGACGTGCATGCGCCACAGGTGTTGACCCTTTCGGCTCGCACGCCCACCGCATTGGCCGCGTCTGCAGCGCAACTGGCCGACCATCTGATGGCCACCAAACCCGCGCTTGGGGACGTGGCGCTGACCCTCGCTCAGGGCCGCAAAGATTTCCGCTGGCGCCAGTGCGTGAGTGCTCAAACCGTTGATCAGGCCGCCGCAACCCTGCGCAGATTGGCGCAACCGGGCGCGCCTGTCCCACCCAACGCCGTTGCCCCGGTGTTTCTATGCCCCGGACAGGGCAGCCAACACGCCGGCATGATCGCGCAGGTCTACGACACCGCCCCGGATTGTGCCGCGCTATTGGACCGTGCCGCGACACATCTGGGCCGTGATCTACGCGACGGTGACCTGACCCGCACAGACATCGCGCAACCTGCACTTTTTGCCGCAGAATACGCGCTGGCACAGTTTTGGATCGCACGCGGGGTGACGCCATCTGCGCTTTTGGGGCACTCCTTGGGAGAGCTAACAGCCGCCTGCATCGCGGGGGTGTTCACCTTCGAAGACGGGCTTGATCTGGTCGCGGCACGGGGGCGGTTGATGCAAGCCGCAGCGCCCGGCGCGATGGTGGCCGTGGTGCATCCAGACCACCCCCTGCCCGATATAGCCGATGTTGAAATCGCCGCGCGCAATGGGCCCCGCCTGACCACGCTGACCGGGCCGGTCGCCGCCATCACCCACGCGGTGGAGGTTCTGCAAAATGCGGGGCTCGGCGTCACGCAGCTTAGGACGTCGCATGGGTTTCATTCCCACGCGATGGGTCCTGCCGCCGCAGAATTCGCCCAGATCGTGGCGGGCAAAACACTGTCTGCGCCGGGCATTCCCGTCTTGTCGAACGTGACCGGCACATGGCTAACCGACAACGATGCGGTAGATCCGGCCTATTGGGCGCGCCAGTTGCGCGACCCTGTGGCGTTTGGTGATTGCGTTGAAACCGCGCAAACCATTGAAAACCCCGTTTTTATCGAAATCGGACCGGGCGCGACGCTATCCAATCTGGTGGCCCATCAAAGCACCGCCCCGACCCTGCCCGGATTGCCCGCAGATGCGCCCGGTGCCGCGATGGGTGCGGCATTGGGGCAGGCATGGGCGTTGGGTGTGCCCGTCGCTTCCGCGCATTTGGCCCCTCACGACGGCCAGCGCATTGCCTTGCCCGGGTATCCGTTTCAACGCGACAGGTATTGGGTCACCGCCGATGCCACCCCCCCGGCGGCCGCGCCGGACGTATCCCCGCAAGAGCCGCAGATTTACCTGCCCAACTGGCATCGCACGGCCCTGCCCCGGACAACCGCAAAAACCGGGCGGCGGTGGCTGGTGTTGGACGACGGGCGGGTTGGCCGTGCCCTTGCGCAAACGTTGGAACGGGGCGGCGATGACGCCTACCGCGTCACCCAAGGTGACACCATGTCAGAGCCCGGCTACCGCCATTTCACCTTGCCGCCCCACCAGAGCCGCGATTTGCAAACCATCCTGTCGGCGCTTGCCACACGGGGTACGCCGATCAGCGATATGGTGATCTTGTGGCCGGTCGACGACACGCAGACGGTAAAATCCATCATGCAGGCGCTGGTCGCCCATGGCCAAGACCTGCGCGTGACGCTCGTGACTACGGGTGCCGCGGATGTCACCGGCACAGAAGATCTGCGCCCCGATCTTGCCCGGCTGCACGGTGTGGTGCAGGTCGCCGGACAAGAATGCCCCGCCTTGGGCTGCCGTGTGATTGATCTCGACCCCGCCGAGCCTTTGACGCCAGCCGGGCTGGCGCCCGTGCTGCGCGATGCGTTGGTTCAGTCAGATGCGGCGATGATGGCGCGCCGCGCCAACCGGTTCTGGACATTGCATCATAGCGTTCAAAACTTACCCGACACCCCGGACCCTTTGCGCAAAAATGGCGTCTACGCAGTGATCGGGCATGTAGCGCAGGGGATCGGGCAGGTCTGGGCCGCGCATATTCCGCCCCATGCGCGGCTGGCGTTGATTGAAACGCCCGATGCCGCACCCCTGCCCATCGAGGCCAGTGACCGGGTGCTGAAATTGACCGCCGATTGTGGCGACCCCACAGCGCTTGCCGCTGCTCTTGATCAGGTGAAAACCCATTGGGGACGGCTGGATGGCATATTCCTGAGCACACCGTTCAGCGATCAGGCATCAATGGCCCCGCTGGCGCTGTCTGGGGCCGATCAGGCCGCCCGCGTTCAGGCCAGTTGCATCGCGCCGGTCGCAGCACTGGCGCAGATCACCGCAGATCACCCGGTGGGGTTTGTCTGTTTGCAATCCTCACTGGCGTCGGCCATCGGCGGCATGGGGTTGGCCGATTACGCAGGCGGGCATCATCATACGGACGTCGCCGCCGCCCTATATGACCGCACCACCCGCACCAATTGGATCGCGATAGGCTGGGATATGCTGGCCGGGGACGGCACCACAAATGACCACGCCCTTAGCGCGGGTGACATCTGGGCCCTTACCGGGCGTATTTTGGGCGCGGGCCTCACTGGGGCCTGCACCGTCTCGCGCAGCGATGTCGATACCCGCCGCGCCACATGGTTGAACACCACACCCCAAACGGCGGCGTCTGACACAACATCGCACGCCAGAACCCGCCCCGACCTTGAGACCCCATTTGTCGCCCCCCGCACAGCGACCGAAACACAGGTTGCCCAAATATTGGGGGGCCTGCTGGGGCTTGACGCTATCGGCGTCGACGATGGGTTTTTCGAATTGGGCGGCCATTCCTTGCTGGCGATCCGCGCCATTGCACACCTACGTGATACCTTTCCCGTTGCGCTGGAAATGGGGGAACTCTTGCGCGACAACCCCACCGCCGCCGGGATCGCGCGCCTGATTGAACACAAGATGGCCGCCGACGATGATCTGGCAGATCTGCTCGATGAGGTGGGGGACCTATCCCAAAGCGCGCTGGATGCGCTGCTCACCGAAGAGGCTCTGTGATGGTCAGCCTTGGCGACAAACTGGGCACGCTTAGCCCCGCGCAACGCAAGCTTTTACTGCAACGTATGGCGCAGAAAAAGCAGGGCGTAGGCCGCATACCACAGCGTATGTCAGACGGGCCCGCACCGCTGTCATTCGCGCAACATCGGTTGTGGTTCATGCAGACCGTGGCCCCCGAAACCACCGCCTACAACATGGCGACGGTGCTGCGCCTGCAAGGGGCGTTGGATGTGGGTGTCATGCAATCCGCGTTTGCACAGCTTTGCGCCCGGCATGACACGTTGCGGACGCGGTTTGACATCAACACCGCCGGTGAGCCCCAGCAAATCATAGACGCCACCCCCCAGATGGCGATGATGGACGTCAGCACCGACAATGCCCCCGATGCCGCCGCCCAAGATATCTTGGACGACATCGTCGCACAGCCCCACAGGCTGGATGCGCCTCCCGTGCGCGCGGGGTTGATCCGGTTGGGCCCTGACGACCATGTCGTGGCGATCGGGCTGCACCATATCGCAGCGGACCGTTGGTCTTTGGGGTGCATGGCACGCGAATTGGCCGTGATTTATGCTGCGTTAAGCCAAGGTCGTGCTGACCCCTTGCCCCCCCTCCCAATCCAGATGGCTGATTTTGCAGATTGGCAGCACAAAACCCGCGCCACGGCCCTAGACGACCAGCTTGCCTATTGGTGCACCCAACTGGATGGCGCGCCGGTGCTGGATCTGCCGCGCACGCCGCGACGTGTGGCGGATCTTGGCAAAGGCGGCGGGGTGCATGCCTTTGAACTGCCAGCCGACCTGACGGCAACCGCCCGCGCGGCGGCGAAACAACATGGAGTCAGCCTGTTTGTGCTGCTCTTGGCGGGGTTCAACCTGCTGTTGTCGCGCTATTGCGACAGCGACGACATCGTGCTGGGCAGCGATGTGGCCAACCGCGACCGGGCGGAAACGCAAGGGTTGGTCGGGCCGCTGGTCAACACGGTGGTTCTGCGCACCGACCTCAAAGGGGCCGCGAATTTCACGCAGGTTTTGCAACGCACGGCGGCCTGTTTTCACGCAGCCCTCGCACATCAAGACGTGCCGCTTGAGCACGTCATAGAAGCGCTAAACCCCACACGCCAACCGGACGAGATTTTACCAGTGTTTCGCGCCAAATTCGACCTGCAACAGGCCGACCGTCTGCCGTCACAGGTGCACGGGCTGCGCCTCAGCCGGTTTCCCTACGCCGAAGGGGCCGCCAAATACGAACTGCGCTTTAACCTAGAGGACGACGGCACGCATCTGCGCTGTCGTGTGGAGTATCGCGCAGATCTGTATGATCCGGACGTCATTGCACGCATGGCACGGCATTTCACCACGGTTTTGGCAGCGGCGCTGGCCGATGACACCGCCCCCCCCGCCCAGCTAGAAATGCTGTCACAAGACGAGCACGCGGCGCTGTTCACGTTGGCCGAAGGGCCCGCGGTGCCCGACCACGCCCCCACTCTGCACCGCGCGTTTGAGACACAGGTGGACAAGACACCAGACGCCCCCGCCCTGACCCATGGCACCACCACGCTTAGCTACGCCGACCTTGATGCCCGCGCCAATGCGGTGGCCGCTGCGGTGTCAAACACAGGCCTGCCGCCGAATGCGCGCGTGGGTTTGTGCATGCACCGCACACCCAATCTGATCGCGGCTGTTTTCGGGATCCTAAAGGCCGGGTATGCGTATGTCCCGTTGGACCCTGCCTACCCGCAAGCCCGCATTGACCTCATCGCCCAAGACGCCGACCTGACGCTTGTGGTGACCGACGGCAAAACCACCGCCAAATTTGACCACGCGCTTGATGTCACACATGCGTCGCCCGCCCCACGTGGCCCAATGCGCGGTGCGGCCAGCGATTTGGCGGTCGTGATCTATACGTCGGGGACAACCGGCACCCCAAAGGGCGTCATGCTGGAACATCGCAACATCCTATCGCGGGTTGCATGGGCGGGGCAGCATTTCGACGCCGCTGATCTTGGCGGTGTCTTGGCGGCCACGTCTGTGTCATTCGATCTGTCGCTGTTTGAGATCTTTGCCACCCTGTCGCACGGCGGGCATTTGGTGTTGGTTCAAACCCTTCTAGACCTACCGCATTTGCCCGCAGAGGCCAGTGTGACGTTGGTCAACACGGTTCCCAGTTTGCTGCGCGCCTTGGTCAAACATCACGACCTGCCACCCACCCTGCGGGCCATCAATCTGGCGGGCGAATTCTTTCCTCCCGCGTTGTTGGATCACTTGCAAACCCTTCCACATATTACAAAAATCAACAATCTATACGGCCCCACCGAAGACGCCATTTATGACGCAGGCAATCCCGTACAGCACGAGCCCGAGCGCCCCATGCCGATCGGGCGTCCGCTGCCCGGATCGCGTATTCACATCATGGACCGCCACGGCGCGCTGCTGCCCCACGGCGTGGCAGGCGAGCTGTGCGTCGCGGGCGTAGGCGTCGCGCGCGGATACCTGAACCGGCCCGCATTGACGGCTGAAAAATTTGTCCCTGATCCATGGCATCCCGGCGCGATGATGTACCGTTCGGGTGACCGGGGGCGGTGGCGCGCGGACGGGCGGATCGACATTTTGGGCCGTCTCGACACGCAGATAAAAATCAGAGGCCAGCGGATCGAAATTGGCGAAATCGAAAATACGCTCGAACGCCATGACACCGTCGCCGAAGCCATTGTGGTGGCGACAAGCGACGCCGCCGACCCTGACCGCCAGATCGCCGCGTTTATCGGGGTGCGCGCCGGGCAAAGCGTCACGCAAGAGACCCTGCGCGGGTGGCTCCAGACCCAATTGCCCGCCCATATGGTGCCGCAACTGTGGTCGGTCATGGCTGATCTGCCGCGCATGCCCAATGGCAAAATCGACCGCAGTGCTTTGATGGTTCCGGGGGGGACGCGCACCGCCAAAGACCCCGCCGCAACCCCAACCGAAACCCATGTCATAGCCTTGTGGTGCGAGGTTTTAGACAACCCCGAGATTGGCGCGCAGGATGATTTTTTCGCCGCAGGCGGGCATTCACTCATGGCGATGCGGTTGCTGGTGCGGTTGCAAGATGCGTTTGGCATTACGCTCTCGCTTGGTGAAATGTTCGACGCGCTGACCCCGCGCGCGCAGGCCGCTCTGATTGACGCACGCCTGACCGAAACCACCGATGCACCCGCCCCAGCAGACGCCACCACCGGCCTGACAGATGCCGAAGTTGAGACGCTTTTGTCTCAGATGTCCTCATGAAAGAGACGCCCCCCGTGACCGATATTTCCAAGATGGATGCCGCGCAAAAACGCGCGCTTTTGGCGGCCAAACTGGCCACCCCCCCCAAAGGCCCCCGGCACGCGCCGCTGAGCCTGGCGCAACAACGTCTGTGGTTCATCGACCAGATGGATCCGGGCCGTTCGGTCTATACGATTTGCGTCGCGTTGCGCATAGAAGGGGATCTCGACCAAACCCGCCTGACCACGGCCCTTGATCAAATTTACGCCCGCCATGACAGTCTGCGCACCCGGTTTGCCGACCGCGACGGCACGCCCGTGCAGATCATCGACCCGGCGGCGCCCCTGCCTCTCGACCACCGTGATCACCGCGATGACGCCGCCGGGGTTGATCCCACGCTGCGCGTTTTTGCGCAGCAATCGTTTGATCTGGAAAACGGGCCGTTGGTGCGGTGTTTGCTGGTGCAGACCGGCCCTGCGCAGCATATATTAACGCTGGCGGCCCATCATATCATCGCTGATTATCGGTCTCTGCAAGTCATAATCGAAGACTGTGCAGCGCTGTATTGTGGCCTTCCCCTGCCTGCTTTGACCCATCAATACGGCGATTACGCGCTGGCCCAACGGGGCCGCGTGGCCCAAATGGACACACAATTGGCGTTCTGGCGCACCACGTTAGACGGGCTACCAGCGCGCACCGACCTGCCAACAGACACCCCGCGCCCGGCCAAGCAAGATTTTGCAGGCGCGCGCCTTCACTTTGACATCGCGCCAGACGTCACCCGCCGCATCGAAGCATTTGCCCGCGACCACCGCGCAACACCTTTTATGGTGTGCCTTGCCGCCTTTCACATCTTGCACAACCGCTATAGCGGCAACGACGATATTTGCATCGGCACCACGGTGTCCAACCGCGACAGCGCCCATTGGCAGGGGCTTGTGGGGTATTTCGTCAACACATTGGCCATCCGCACCACGGCAAATCACGGAGACGATTTTGTGCAATTTCTCGCCCGCCTGCGCGACGGGTTTCTGGCCGGGATGCGCCACCAAGACGTGCCATTTGAACAGGTCGTCGACGCGTGCGTCACCCAGCGCAGCATGGCGCACAGCCCGTTGTTTCAGTCCATGTTCAACCTGCACGAAAAGCAAGATCTGGCGCACAGCCTGCCCGGCCTGACCCTAACGCCCTATCCGCTGGGGGGGCATGTGGCGCGGTTTGATCTGGCGCTTGATCTGTTTCATGGCGATCAAATCAGCGGCGTGTTGGAATACGCGACGGGCCTGTTTTCGCCAGATACGGCGGCGCGGATGGCCCAAGACTATGCCCACATCCTAGAGGCCGTGATGGCGGCACCCACACAGCCCCTGCGGTCGATCCCGCTTGAAAATGAAGCCGACCGGGCCCAGACCGCCCGTATCAACGACACAGCCGCCCCTATTCCGACAGGCGGATTAGCGCATCTGCTGTCAGAGATGGCACAGCGGCAGGGCGAAAAAACCGCCCTGATATCGGGTGATACCGTGCTCAGTTTTACCGCGCTGGATCACGCCGCCGGGCGGCTTGCCGCGTATCTGGCACCCCGTGTCGCGGCCCAACAGCGCGTTGCGATCTGCCTGCCTCGGGGGGGCGATATGGTCGTGGCTATGCTTGCGGTCCTACGGCTGGGTGCTGTCTATATTCCACTGGACCCAACCCACCCGGCCCCGCGCCAACGCATGATCTTGAAAGACGCCGCACCCGCACTGATGTTGGTAAACGGTGCGGCCCCGTTTGAAACCGATTGCCCCACCTGCGACATCGCCGCCGCGCGCCCTGACATTGACGCCTGCGCGCCGATCCCCCCCCGCGCCGTTGCCCAAGACACGTTGGCCTATACGATCTTTACGTCCGGCACGACGGGCCGCCCAAAGGGGGTGCCCATTCGCCACGACAGTTTGGTTAACCTGCTGACGTCCATGGCGCAAACGCCCGGCCTATCCGACAATGACACCTTGGTTGCGGTCACGACCTCTGCCTTTGACATCGCGGCGCTGGAACTTTTTGGCCCACTGCTGGCGGGGGGCACAGTGGTGCTGGCCTGCGGGCATGACGTGTTGGACGGGCGCGCGCTGTCGCGGCTGATTGCGCATCACGCGGCCACGGTCCTACAGGCCACCCCCGCGACATGGCGCCTGTTGTTGGAAGACGGGTGGCAGGCCCCGTTGGGTTTCAAAATGCTCTGCGGGGGCGAGGCGCTTGATCTGGCGTTGGCAAACCACCTCTTGGACGGGCACGGACAGCTGTGGAACATGTACGGCCCCACCGAAACCACCATTTGGTCGACCTGCGCGCAGGTGACCCGCGCAGATATCTCCGCCGGGCGCATCCCTTTGGGCGCGCCGATTGCCAACACCACCCTGCACGTGCTGGATGCCGCGGGCCAGCGTTGCCCGCCCGGCGTGTCGGGCGCATTGATGATCGGGGGCGCGGGCCTTAGCCCCGGCTATCTGGACCGCCCCGATTTAACGGCGCAGCACTTCATCGACGATCCTGCTGATCCCGCCACACGCCTGTACCGCACCGGAGACATGGTGCGCAGGCATCCCGACGGGACCCTTGCCTACCTTGGGCGTATGGATTTTCAGGTGAAACTGCGCGGTTTCCGGATTGAACTGGCCGAAATCGAAACCTTGGTGGCCAGCGAACCAGCCGTGGAACAGGCTGTCGTGGTTGTCGAAGGCACAGGCGATACCGCTCAGCTGGTCGCCTATATCCGGGGCGCCGCGCTTGGCGATGATATCGACACCCGCCTGCGTGTGCGCGTGGCGGACGGGCTGCCCAGCTATATGGCCCCGGCCCACTACATCACGCTGGACCAATTCCCCCTGAACGCCAATGGCAAGGTCGACCGCAAACGATTGCCACGTACCCAACCATCTACGACCACCCCCAACGCGCGCCCACAAACCGGCACGCAAACGTTGCTTGCGCAGCTTTGGGCCGAGGTACTGGGCGATGCAGCGGTGACCCCAGACACCGACTTTTTCGCGGCAGGCGGGCATTCGTTGTTGGCCATGCGCATGATCGCGCGGTTGCCGTTTGAAGGGTCGCGCGCGTTGCCGTTGCGGTTGTTGTTCGAAGCCCCCCGCCTGAAGGATTTTGCAATGGCACTCGACCACCACGCCCTTCTGACCGGCACGCCCCCTGACCCGATCCCGAATTTGGCAGACACCACACCGCGCCCGTTGTCTTATGCCCAAGACCGCCAATGGACCCTGTGCACACTTGACCCCGACAGCGCCGCCTATAACCTGCCCGCAGCCGTTCGGGTTAACGGCGATATCGATGCCCAACGTCTTGGGCACGCCTATGGTTTGTTGACCGACCGCCACGAGGTGCTGCGTTGCACCTATCCGCAGGTCAATGGCCGCGCGACCGTACGGGTGCACCCCAAAGGCCCGACCCACGTGCCCGTCACCGACACAGACGCCACCGCACTTCAGAACATATTGCGCGTGCAGGCCGCGCGCCCCTTTGATCTGGGCACCGGGCCGTTGATCCGGTTGCATCTTTACCGGCTCGCGCCACAAGACCACGCCGTGTTGCTGGTGTTGCATCACATCAATGCCGATGCCGTATCGGTCGAATTGCTGTTGCGCGAATTAATGAATATTTATCAAGCCATTGAACGTGACGCAAATCACCGCCCCACGCCATTGCCCATCAGCTATGCCGACTATGCCGCATGGCAAAAGACGCAGGATTTTTCGGGCAGCAAACAGTTCTGGGTGGATCACCTGACCGGCGCGCCGCCGTTGCTGGACCTGCCTCTCGATTTTCCGCGCAAAGCCCATCAAACCACCACCGGCGGCAGCGTCGATTTCGCCGTATCGGGCGCCCCTGCGCAGGCGCTCCGAGATCTGGCAGCGGCGCAGGGCAGCACCGCGCATATGACCTTGATGGGTCTTTATGCCGTGTTCCTCAGCCGATATTCCAACAGCAGTGACATCGTGCTGGGCACCCCCGTCAGCCAACGCCCGCACCCCGATCTGGACGCGCTGGCGGGTATGTTTGTCAACACGCTAGCCCTGCGTCTGGACGTGGATCCGCGCCACACCACCACCCAGATTATACGCGATGTGCGCCAACGTTGCCTTGCCGGGTTTCAACATCAAGACATGCCCTTTGAACATGTGGTAGAGGCGCTTTCCCCAGAGCGCAGCTGGAGCCACGCGCCTATTTTCCAAGCGATGTTCACGTGGAAATCCCGCCCCGACACCGCTCAAGGCCATGATGCCATCGCATGGCAGCCGCTGACGCTGGCCGCGACCACGTCAAAGGTAGATCTGACCCTCGCAGTTTTGGACCAAGGCGATGATTTCGCGCTGCGGTTTGAATATAACACGGGCCTGTTTCGGCCAGACACGGCGCGCCACTTCGCGCTGAGCTTTGAGGCGCTGGTTCATGCGGCCCTCGCGGCGCCAGATTGCCCGGTATCGCGCCTTAGCATGCTGCACCCCGATCAATCCGCCGATATAGCGCGCTGGAATGATACCGGATCGGCCACCTATGACGCGCCCGTTGGCCTGCACGCCAAGATCAGCGCCCGCACGCATACCCACCGCGATCAGCCCGCCGTGCGCCACCACACCGGCGACATGACCTATGGCGCGTTGGACCGACGCAGCGACACATTGGCGGCACATCTGCAATCCACCGGGATCGGCAAGGGTGACCGCGTCGGTATCGCCCTTGGGCGACACCCCGATATGATCACGGCGATGGTTGCTGTCTTGAAAACCGGTGCGGCCTATGTCCCGCTGGACCCGGCCTACCCGGCCGATCGCATCGCCTATATCCGCACAGACGCGGGGCTTGCCCTGACCCTAACGCATGATGCAACGGGCGATGGGCTGATGCCGTTGGTGGGCTTTTTCGATGGCACGCCAGACGTCAAAGACACCCATGGCGGGCAGTCCCAAACGCCCAGCCCTGTCACAATCGGCCCCGATGATATCGCCTACCTGATCTACACGTCCGGCTCTACCGGTACCCCCAAGGGGGTCGTGCTGTCACATGGGAATGCGCACGCGTTGATCCATTGGAGCACGCAGACCTTCACCCCACAACAGATGCGCGGTGTGTTGGCGGCGACGTCGGTGTGTTTTGATCTGTCGGTGTTCGAGATCTTTGCCACATTGGCGTCGGGCGGCACGGTGATGTTGGTCGATGATCTGTTTGCGTTGCACGATGCGCCCTTCCGCGACGACGTCACCCTGATCAACACCGTCCCCAGCCCGATGGCCGAATTTATCAAGCTGGGGCCCCTGCCCGCCGCCACGCAAACGGTTTGTCTGGCTGGCGAACCCCTGCCCCCTGCGTTGGCCAAACGCATCTACGCGACAGGGACCGTCACACAACTATGGAACCTCTACGGCCCGTCCGAAGACACGACCTATTCAACCGCCGCTTTGCTGCCGAAATCTGGCGAAACCTGCACCATTGGCGCGCCCGTTTTTGCCACCCGCGCGTATGTGTTGGACGATGGATTGAACCCACTGCCCCCGGCCCTGCCGGGTGAGCTTTTTCTGGCGGGTGCGGGCGTCAGCCAAGGCTATTGGAACCGCCCCGACGATACCGCAGCACAGTTTTTGCCCAACCCGTTCGACACGGATGGCACAGCGCCCATTATGTACCGGACGGGCGATAGGGTCAGGCGTGCGCCAGACGGCACGCTAGACTACATGGGACGCGGTGACCGGCAGGTCAAAATTCGCGGTTTCCGGATCGAACCCGGCGAGGTCGAAACCGCCCTGACCGACATTGACGGCGTCACCGCAGCAGCTGTTGATGGCTGGCACACCGGCGATACCCCCCTGCGCCTGACCGCCTGGGTCGAAGGCACGGTCGCCCAACACGACATTGTGGCGGCCTTGGGACAGGTCATCCCTGCCCACTGCGTGCCGACGCTTTTTGTGATCAGCGACGCGTTGCCACGGTTGCCCAACGGGAAACTTGACCGCAGCGCCCTGCCCGCGCCCACCCAAACCGCCACGACGCCCGTGCACCATATCGCACCGGGGCTCGAAGCCGATCTGGCCGCCATATGGCAGCGCGTTCTGGGGCGCGGCGGCATCACCCGTGACGATAATTTCTTTCGCATCGGGGGCGATTCCATTCTGGCCATTCAGGTGGTCGCCGAGGCCCGCGATATTGGTATGCCGCTGTCCCCACGGGATCTGTTTCAACACCCCAGTATCGGGGGCTTGATAGCCGTCGCTACCACGCGTACGCCACTGCCGGGCACCAGCGACCCCATGACCGGCCCGCAACGGCTGACCCCAATCCA
>NZ_JBDVLG010000004.1:0-28435 GCF_039970775.1 Roseobacter sp. | reverse complement strand
GAGGCTGAGGCTGAGGCTGAGGCTGAGGCTGAGGCTGAGGCTGAGGCTGAGGCTGAGGCTGAGGCTGAGGCTGAGGCTGAGGCTGAGGCTGAGGCTGAGGCTGAGGCTGAGGCTGAGGCTGAGGCTGAGGCTGAGGAAATCCAGCCGATTCCAACCGCCGACGCAAGCGAAAACGACGGGACACCAGAGCCCGAAACCACCGCAGAAGACGCGATGCCCAGCTTTGTCCGCAGCCCCCTCGACGCTGCAGACACGCCCGCAGTGGATGCCGCGCCCGCAGACGCGCCACCCGACGCCGACACCGACACCGAAGCGCCCCCCGAACCGGCCCCCCTTGAGAACCTTGAATTCCCCGAGACGCCGATTGACCCAAAACCCCGCACCATCGACGTGGGCCCCCTGCCGCAAGAAGCCGATATGCCTGCCGCACCTGCCGCCCTATCGGCGCTTATGGCCACAAAAACGCTGGACCCAGAGCAACGCGACGCCATCAAACCGTTGCTGGCACAGCTGGTGCGTTTGCGCGCAAACATGGCCAGTTCAAATAAAGACACCCACAAAGAGTGATAGATGTTAATTCGCACTTGCCTCGGCTCTCAGATCCGGTATGAAGCCGCACATGTCGGGCTATGGCGCAGCCTGGTAGCGCGTCCGTCTGGGGGACGGAAGGTCGCAGGTTCGAGTCCTGCTAGCCCGACCACTATCCGACATATGTCAAACGCCCGTGCAACAGTTGCGCGGGCCTTTGCGTTTCAGGGAGCAAAAACATGAGCGGCGTGCTGCCAAACCAAATGATCGACCGGATGATTTCGGACAACCAGATCGCTGCCACCCGCGAGATAAGCCCCGCGCAAATTCAGCCCGCCAGCCTTGATCTGCGTTTGGGCACCACCGCCTACCGTGTGCGCGCGTCGTTTTTGGCCGGACAGGGTGCGCGTGTCTCTGACCGGTTGAACGCATTCGAAATGCACCGGGTCGATCTGACCGGGGGCGCGGTGCTGGAAAAGGGCTGCGTTTACGTGGTGCCCTTGATGGAATCACTGGCGCTGCCCGAGGGTATTCAGGCCACCGCCAATGCCAAAAGTTCCACCGGGCGGCTGGACCTACTGACGCGCACGATCACCGATGGCGGCACCGAATTCGACCGTATCGCGCCGGGCTATTGCGGGCCGCTATACGCAGAAATCTGCCCGCGGTCGTTTTCGGTGCTAGTACGCCCCGGTATGCGCCTGAACCAGATCCGGTTTGGCGATGGACAGGCCGTGTTGGATGACGCCGCCCTGACCGCTCTGCACGCCAGCACTCCGTTGGTAGACGGCCCAGCGGTGATCAACGACGGCTTGGGCTTTTCGGTGGACCTGCGGCTGCCTGGCTCCACGTTGGTGGGCTACCGGGCGAAACCCCACACAGGCGTGATTGATCTGGATTTGATCGGGCATTACGACCCCCGCGACTATTGGGAAGAAGTGCACAGCGACACCGGCCAGATCATCCTTGATCCTGGTGCGTTCTATATTTTGGTCAGCCGCGAGGCGGTGAGCATCCCGCCGGCCTATGCCGCTGAAATGGCGCCGTTTTTGGCGATGGTTGGGGAGTTTCGCGTGCATTACGCAGGGTTTTTCGACCCCGGTTTTGGCCACAGCGCATCCGGCGGCACAGGGTCACGCGGGGTGCTCGAAGTGCGCTGCCACGAGGCGCCGTTTGTGCTCGAACATGGGCAGGTCGTGGGTCGCCTGATTTACGAGAAAATGGCCCAAGTGCCCACCCAATTATACGGCGCGGGCATCGCGTCGAACTATCAAGGTCAGGGCCTGAAACTGTCCAAACATTTCAAGGCCTAGCGCGGTTACAACCGCGTGGTCCGGCGCAACGTTTTGGCCGCCTGTTTGACTTGGCGCGCGTCTTGTTCGGGCACGGGCGCGCCCTGCCCTTTATCGCCCCGAAACGCCATCTTTTTCATGCCCGCATCAATGCCCTTGTTCACCACACGCCGCATCACCTGACGTAAGATCATATTCAAAATTCGGTCCATCGCTTTGCCTCGCTGCGCGGTCGTTACATTTATATAGCACTGATTATGGCAGTTTTCGGGACCCAAGGCGGTTAATCTTCGAACAATTCGCTCTGGCCTTGGTTGCTCTCGTCTTCGGGGTCGTCTTGTAGTCCGGGCAATCCGCTGCCCGGTGGGGGGCGGTTTTCCAACAGGCCGGCGGCGCGTAATTCCTTTAATCCCGGCAAATCACGTGCGTTTTCAAGACCAAAATGATCAAGGAACCCGTCCGTCACCACAAACGTAACGGGACGCCCGGGCGTCATCTTGCGGCGGCCAAACCGGACCCATTCCATTTCCAGCAGCTGATCAACCGTGCCCCGACTCACCGATACACCGCGGATCTCTTCGATTTCGGCGCGGGTGACGGGCTGGTGATAGGCAATAATCGCCAAGGTTTCGATCGCGGCACGTGACAGTTTGCGGGTCTCGATGGTTTCGCGCTGCATCAAAAACCCAAGGTCGGATGCCGTGCGCATCGCCCATGCGTCGCCGACCCGGCACAGGTTCACGCCACGCCCCTCATACCGTTTGCGCAGATGGGCCAACGCCTCGGCGGGGTCGGCGCCGTGGGGCATGCGCCCCGCCAGTTCCCGCACGGTAATGGGTTCTGCGGTGGCAAATAAGATCGCCTCGACCATGCGTTCCTGATCGCCCATGGGCGGGGCCTCAAACAAGCTCTCTTCGGTGTTCCGGCTCACGTTGGACGGTCCTTTTTGCGCAAGTGTATGGGGCCAAATGTCTCGGCTTGCCGGATGTCCAGATGCCCCTCTTTGACCAGTTCCAAGGAGGCCGCAAAAGTCGCTGCGGTGGCCGATCTGCGCCGCACCGGGTCAATCTCCCATCCTTCGGGCAGATAGCTGGAAATATCCGTCCAATCCCCTGCGTATCCGATCAAACCACGCATCTTTTCCAGCGCCTGTTCCATGGTGAACACCGCATCGCGGTCCATCACAAAGGGGCGAAAATCGTCGCGGGTGCGGATGCGTGCATAGCCTTGCATCAGGTCCAATAGCGTCGCCGTATATTGCACTTTGCGGGTGCGCATGACTTCGTGGGTCTGGCCGCGCGCAAAGAAATCACGCCCCAAACGGTCGCGCCCCATCAGCCGTGCGGCGGCATCGCGCATCGCTTGCAAACGTTCCAGTTGAAACGCCAGATGTGCGGCCAGTTCTTCGCCGGTGGGCCCGTCTTCTGTGGGGTCTGGCGGCAACAGCAACCGCGATTTCAGAAAGGCCAGCCATGCGGCCATCACCAAATAGTCCGCGGCCAATTCCAGACGCAGCGCCTTGGCGCGTTCCACAAAGGACAAATACTGCTTGGCCAGCGCCAGTACCGAGATCTTGCGCAGGTCGACCTTTTGCGTGCGACTTAACGTCAGCAGCAAATCTAACGGGCCCTCAAACCCATCCACATCGATGATCAGCGCCTCGGCCGCCAGCCGGTCCGCGACCGATATCGCATCGTCCTCAAAGGGAGCCTCAGCCATCGTTCACACCGTATTTACGCTTGGTTCAACAGCGTCTCAAGCTGCGTGCGCGTGGCGTCAATGTCAATATCATCGGGGGTTTTACGGCACGCAAGCGCGTGTTCGGCACGGCGCTGAGCGGTGTCAGACATCTCACCTGCGGCCTCCGCCACGCGCCTGCGGTCAGCCAGTGGCGCGTTGCAATGCAAGATCACATCGCAGCCCGCAGCTAGCGCACCGGTGGCGATATCCTCAAGCGATCCATCCAGCGCCTTCATGCTGATGTCATCGGTCATGATCAGATTATCAAACCCGATGTCGTTGCGGATCACGTTCATAACTGTGGGTGATAACGTCGCGGGCCGGTCATCCAGCGCATCATACACCAGATGCGCCGTCATCCCCATGGGCACATCGGCCAGCGCCGCAAAGGGTGCGAAATCATGGGCCTTTAGCGCGCCCAGATCGGCCTGCACATGGGGCAAATCAAAGTGGCTATCAAGCGTCGCGCGCCCATGGCCGGGGATGTGTTTCAGCACCGGCAACACGCCACCCGCCAGCAACCCATCCGACACCGCGCGCCCTAACGCGGCCACCTGCGCGGGCTCCGTCCCATAGCACCGGTTACGCAGAAAATCATGGGTTTGGTCCCCTGCGAGATCCACCATAGGGGCGCAATTGCTATCGACCCCAACCGCCCGCAGTTCAGCGGCGATCAGACGGTAACGCAGGTACATCGCCTGTTCGGCCTGCGCCCCGGCGGCCGCCACGAAATCCAGCGGCGGCAACCATTCAGCCCAGTACGGCGCGCGCATTCGCTGCACCCGGCCGCCTTCCTGATCGATGGTGATAGGGGCATCGCGCCCCACGGCATCACGCATTTGGTCGCACAGTTTGCGCAGCTGATCAGGCGTGTCGATATTGCGCGCAAAGACGATAAACCCAAACGGGTTGGCATCGCGGAAAAACGCGCATTCCTCTGGGGTTAGCACCAGCCCGTCAGCATCAAGAATGGTCGCGCCGAACCGGTTCATTTTGAGGCAACAGGGATGCAATCGACCCCTTCGGCCTTGAACGCAGAACAAAACCGCCGGGCGTCCGCGAGGTCAACAAACCCCATGGCGCGCAGGCGGTAAAACGTGCGCCCCCCCGATTGGGCGCGCTGCACAACGCGCGATTTATCTTGCATGTATTCGCCAAACCGCCCCTGCAGGCGTGTCCATTCACCGCGCGCGACATCGGCGCTGTCAAAGGCACCCAATTGCGCCAGACGGGTGCCAGATGGGATCGCGGCCGCCGCGATCTCGGGGGTGTCCGCCACAAAAGACGCGGTTTGTAGGGTTGCCGAGTGTGCGGGCCGCAAACGCGGGCGTTTGACGATCTGCGCCTGCGGTGTCTCGGGGGGCAGGTCGGTCACCACCTCTACGGCGGCATCCAATGGGGTTACACCTGCTGTCAGCTCTGCGACAACAGCGTCAATCGCACCGCTTTGCAGGTTGTCCGCAACGGATGTGTCCACACGGGCCGGGATACGCTTGGCACCCGCCACGATATCGCGCGCTGGCGCCAAAGGTTCGGGGTACACAACGGGTGCTGCGGCCAAGGTCGCAATGGGTTGGTCTTCGTCGGCCAGATCCACGCCGCGCGGGGCCAAGACGACCTGATCAACCGGGCCTGTTGCAGCACCTTCGGAGGCCACCGCATTCACTGACAGTCCTTGGTGGCGCGCCAGTTGGCCGCCCGGATCTTGGGGCCGTACGCGCATCTCGCCCGCCGCCGCCCGCACCACCGGAATGCCCGACACATCGCGCACCATCAGTTTATATCCCCAAACGCCGATCCCTGCGATCAACGCCAAGGACACAAGCGCGCCCGCGACATTTGTCATCATGACCAATCCATGACCTGCCGGAGCGTGTTCAGGGGCCCGCTCACGTCCGTAAGCCCCCATGCCATGGGAGAATTCGATTTCCGCCATTTTCGCCTCGCTGCCAGCGCGATACAATGCCCCGCCGGTCGGTATTCGATGTGCCTGCTCTGACGAAGGGTGCGATTTGTTACCGCATTTCCTGCGCCGGTGTGACACCAAGAATACCAAGACCCGCCGCAATTACAACGCTGGTGGCCCGTGCGAGCGCGATTTTCGCCGCTGTGACTTTTGGGTCATCCTGCACAAACCGCAAAGACGGCACATCGTTGCCCTTGTTCCACAACGCATGGAAGGTGCCCGCCAGTTCGTAAAGATAAAACGCGACCCGGTGCGGCTCATTGCTGCGCGCAGCGGTTTCGACCAAACGCGGCCATTCGGCCAGCTTGGCGGCCAACCCCAATTCGGCGTCATGGTCCAGCAGCGTCAGATCGGCGGCCTGCACGGCGGCGTCATCAACCGCAATGCCCGCTTCGGTCGCTTTGCGCATCACCGACGCCACCCGCGCATGGGCGTATTGCACGTAAAATACAGGGTTTTCGCGCGATTGTTCCATCACCTTGTCGAAATCGAAATCCAACATCGCGTCGTTCTTACGGGTCAACATCACAAACCGCGTCACGTCCGGGCCGACCTGATCAACCACATCGCGCAGGGTCACAAACGTCCCTGCCCGTTTGGACATCTTGAACGGTTCGCCATTTTTGAACAGCTTCACCAATTGGCACAGCTTGATATCCAGCGGCACTTGCCCGTCAGACATCGCCGACACAGCCGCCTTCATCCGTTTGACATAGCCACCATGATCCGCCCCCAGCACGTCGATCAGCGCGTCAAACCCACGGCTGACTTTGTCGTGGTGATAGGCGATATCGGGCGCAAAATAGGTCCACGCGCCATCTGATTTCTTGACCGGCCGGTCCACATCATCGCCGTGTTCGGTGGATTTGAACAAGGTCTGTTCGCGCGGTTCCCAATCGTCGGGCTTTTTGCCCTTGGGCGGCTCTAGCACACCTTCGTAAATTAAGCCCTTGGCCCGCAGACTATCAATCGCGGCCTCAATCCGGCCCGTGCCGTACAGCGATTTTTCGGAATAGAACACATCCATCTCGACGCCGAGCGCCTTAAGGTCTGCGCGGATCAGATCCATCATCGCGTCGGTGGAAAATTCGCGCACGTCTTGCAGCCAGTATTGTTCACCCTTGTCGAGATAATCATCACCGACCTTGGCCTTGAGCGCCTCGCCCACCGCGATCAGGTAATCCCCCGGATAGGTGCCATCGGGAAAGGCTACATCTTGCCCGTGCGCCTCAAGGTACCGCAGATACACCGACCGTGCGAGCACATCGACCTGCCCCCCGCCGTCATTGATGTAGTATTCCCGCGTCACGTCAAAGCCTGCAAAATCCAGCAATGACGCCAGCGCATCCCCAAACACCGCCCCGCGTGTGTGCCCTACATGCAACGGCCCCGTCGGGTTGGCCGAGACATATTCAACGTTGACCTTTTTGCCCTGCCCCAGCGTGCCGCGACCAAAATCAGTGCCCGTCGACAAAACGGCCCCAACCACGCCCTGCCAGACGTTGGGCGCCAATCGCAGGTTCAAAAACCCCGGCCCGGCCACATCAACGCTGGTGATCCGCGCATCGGCGCGCAGCAATTCCGCCAGGCGGTCGGCAATATCACGCGGCTTTTGCCCGGCGGGTTTGGCCAGCACCATCGCCGCGTTGGTGGCCATATCGCCGTGCGTGGCATCGCGCGGGGGCTCAACGGTCACGTTGCCCAGCGACAGACCACCCGGCAGGTGACCCGCAGCAACCATGCCATCCAGGCAATCAATCACAAACGAACGAATATCGGCAAACAGGTTCATATCAGCGTTCCTAGAAGAAGTGCGCGCGGTGTATCACGCCCGCGCACCGGGTCAACCGGGCGTGGGGTGCGTGCCGCCGCAGAGGCGTTCATGTTCTTGTAGCGCAAACCGGTCGGTCATGCCCGAGATATAGTCTGAGACGATCCGCGCCAGCGCCGTTTCGCCGGACGCATCCTGCACGTCTTTGCGCCATTGTTTGGGCAATTGATCGGGGTGTGTCATGAAATAGGGAAACAGATCTTCGACCACACACGTCACGCGCGCGCGCATTTCCACAACGCTGGGCGCGCGGTACATACGGTCAAACAAAAACTGGCGTATCACTTTGAGATCGTTGAAAACCTCATCGGAAAACCGAATGATCGTCTGGCCCGCGTTGCGCACGTCATGCACCGATGCGGGTTGCAAATCATGCAGCCGGGTTTTCGCAAAGCCGATAACATCTTCGACCAGCACGCCAAAGAACCGCCGCAACGCCTCGTGGCGACGGCGGTAATAGTTGAGCCCCGGATAGAGGTCATCGACCCGCGCAAAACAGCCCTTCAGGATCGGCAATTCGGCCAATTCATCGGTGGAAAATAGTTCCGCCCGCAGCCCGTCGTGCAAGTCGTGGTGGTTGTAGGCCACATCATCGGCAATGGCCGCCACCTGCGCCTCGGCACTGGCGAAGGTCTGCAATTCCAGATCATGCTGGGTGTTATACGCCTCGAGCGCCCATGGCGTTTTGCCGGTGACGGGGCCGTTATGTTTGGCCAGCCCCTCCAAGGTTTCCCACGTCAGGTTCAGCCCGTCAAAATCGGCATAGTGCCGCTCCAGATGGGTCACGATGCGGATCGCTTGCGCGTTGTGGTCAAACCCACCATGCGGTGCCATCAACGCCGACAGCGCGTCTTCGCCGGTGTGGCCAAACGGCGTGTGCCCCAGATCATGCGCCAGTGCGACGGCCTCTGTCAGTTCGGCGTTCAACCCCAGTGCGCCCGATATGGTGCGCGCCACCTGCGCCACCTCAATCGAATGGGTCAGGCGCGTGCGATAATAATCGCCCTCGTGTTCAATAAACACCTGCGTTTTGTGTTTGAGCCTGCGAAACGCGCTGGCGTGGATGATCCTGTCCCGGTCGCGCTGAAAGCATGACCGAAAGGTGCTTTCCTCTTCCTGCAAACGCCGTCCCCGAGCGTGCGCAGGATCAGAGGCATAAATCGCCGTCATGGGTGGTCCTTGTCGCCTGTCCTGTCAGTCTCTATATTGCAGGTGATCGCCTAATGAAACCGCCTGACGGAGCCCGACCATGCAACTTCCCCCAAAAGTGACGTCTCGTGCGTTTGACCGACTGGCCGAAATCGGGGCTGCCACAGACGGCAAAGCCCTGCGTGTGGCCGTGGAAGGGGGCGGATGTTCGGGGTTTCAATACGAAATCGCCCTGGACGAGCCGCGCACGGACGATCTGATCCTGGAAGGCGCGGGCCAAAAAGTCGTGGTTGATGCGGTATCATTGCCCTTTTTGGGCGGCGCCACGATTGATTTCACGCAAGAGCTGATCGGCGCGCGGTTCGTGATCGAAAACCCCAACGCGTCAAGCTCTTGCGGGTGCGGCACATCGTTTTCCATGTGACATTAAGATGTCCAAGTAAGTATCTGATTTAACTAACTATCGACCCGCGAGAATCCTTCAAAAAAGGCACCAAACCTGTCAGAGGATTGCTCTGCGCCCATGAGGATATCTTCGTCGTCGGCGCCCACCACATCTGACATCGCATCGCGCATCAAGTTCCAATCACTGCTGCGCGCGTCGCCAAGGTGAAACATATATTCCGACATCGCCCTTAACGGGCCCTTGCGCGTGCCACGGCGCGAAATGTGCAATCCGTTTGGCGAGGGCACACCGGGGAATGTCATGTTATCCGAAATCTGCGCCCACCAGCTGCTAACCAGATATTCGTGATAGGCATCCGGGCCTTTCGCGGCGCTGTTTTCCAGCGAAAACCCTTGCATTTGACTGGCGATCCAATCCTCCCAGATCTCGCTGGGATGTTGGCCCGCAAACCGCAAGGCTACGCAAATTTCGGCCAAAAGGTCGATGTCCTGATCAAGATATGCCAGCAAGCCGGCGAATTCGAGGCTCACACGGGCGTTTTCATCCAGTTGCGGATCACAAACACCATAATCAGACAGATAAAACACGATATGGGTCAGTTCATAAGCCGCTTTTTTGTTAGGCAACGCAAAGGTCTCCGAGCGGTTTATAAAGTGATGCAACCTTTGGGTCAGCGCCGGATCTTCCCGCACAGCCCCCCGTCTGCTCAGCAGTCTATGCGCTTCAGCCCGCTGCAAATCCGACAGTTCGGCGTCGGCCAACCCCATTTTGGCCGTCCAGTCACACAACGCAGTGCCCTTGCCATGTCCGATCCCAAGGTCTTCCAAGTCCAGACATATAGAGAGCAAAAACCGATAGTATTGCGGAAAAAACCGCATCCTCTTATTCAGCCCGTCATACACCCGGCGATAGGGTGCCAACGCCGCGTCAGGCAACGCGGCCCCGGTGCTTGCCAGAACATTCAACAGCTCTGCATTTTCTTTGAGCCAGAACACATCATCATGCGCGCGCCGGTTGGTGGCAAAGTTGTGGATAAATAATCCCTGGCGTTCGGCCAAGGATAGTCTGCGCGGCAAACCTAAAGAGACGACGTTAGACATGGGGGTTCTTCCTTTGTCCGATAGGCCTGCCGCGCATGGCGTGTGGATTGAACCGGGCAATCGTTTGCTGCGCCGCTTCAAGCCAAGGGCAGAGTTACATAGAAGTCGTGAAAAGACCGGTCGCGTCGCCCGACAATGCGTCGTGGCCACCGGCCATGCTGGTCGTGAATTGTCCGGTTTCGACGCCAGACAGCGTATCCGCGTTGGGGCCCATCGAAGTTGTGAACAAGCCCGTCGCGTCGCCCGACATCATATCAGAGCAGGCAGGGCCCATGCTGGTCGTGAAAAGGGCTGTCCCCTCCCCGCTGTGCAGGTCCGTTTCACAATCAAAGGCTTCGGTGTAGGCAGGCGCGGCAGTCATCAGGTTGGTCTTCATTGTATATCCCTTTCGAATGAAGTTTTTCTCGCCCCTTAACGCTTGCTCGTTTAACGAGAGTTTCCAACCATTTTTCACGTTAAGAATGTGTTAACATTTGGTTATCCACACGAGCTTCCTTCCGTACCGACAGACAGAAACTTGATAGTTCGAGTGGATAATTTGGTTAATTTTTTTTTATCCACAGTGGATAACTCTGTGGATATTAACTAATTTTGGTCATTTTTGGTTAACCATTAACAAGAATCACCTCGGCAATATCTTTGACGGAATGCCCTAAAGAGCCCGAGAATCGTTGCCCTGATCGTGCCGGTGCGCGATAGATTGCCCATCTCGGAATAGGGGCGTTCTCATGAAAATTGCGACATTCAACATCAACGGTATCAAAGCCAGAAGTGCTGCTTTGCCACAGTGGTTGGATGAGGCCCAACCAGATGTGGTGCTTCTACAAGAGATCAAATCCGTGGACGAAGCCTTCCCGACAGAACTGTTCGAAGAGCGCGGGTATAACGTCGAAACCCACGGGCAAAAGAGCTTCAACGGGGTCGGAATTCTGTCAAAGTTCCCCCTTGAAGACGTGACCCGCGGACTGCCTGGTGACGCAGACGACGAGCAGGCGCGATACATCGAAGCCACCGTTATGGGCGATGACCAAGCCGTGCGCGTTTGCGGCTTGTACCTGCCCAATGGCAACCCTGTACCGGGTCCGAAATATGAGTACAAACTGGCTTGGATGAAACGGCTGCAAGCGCGCGCAGAGGCCCTACTGGCGTCAGAAACCCCATTTTTCATGGCCGGAGACTACAATATCATCCCCCAACCAGAAGATGCTGCCACCCCGGACACTTGGCGCGAGGATGCTCTTTTCCGGATGGAAAGTCGCACCGCATTTCGCGAGTTGATCAATTTGGGACTGACGGATGCCTTCCGCGCACGCACCCAAGGCCCAGGCCATTACAGCTTTTGGGACTACCAAGCCGGTGCTTGGAACCGCAATCTTGGCATCCGAATTGACCATTTCTTGCTGTGCCCACAAACGGCGGACCTGCTGCGCGATTGTGTGATCGACAAGGGCGTTCGTGGGGGCGAAAAACCGTCTGATCACGTACCGGTCTGGATTGATCTGGCGCTCTGACCCGGCCCGGCATCTTTGCCCCCCCCCGCACAGACGCTCTGTATCACTTGGCAGTTCAACACGACCTGCGTCTGTCTACGGCGGTTGGCACGTCTCGACCCCGTGGGCATGGACAGGTTGCGCTTGTATCAAGCGCCGCAAACCCTTGACACCTGGAATTATTAAAAAACCGTTATACTCCGGCATCTTGAGTGAAGTGGTTAACAACCCTTCATCCATTTCATCGTGCAGTTAATCAATAATTAACCACAATCATACGGCGACAAAGAGGACGCGCGCATAGCATTGCTCTCGGCTGCCGGCCAACAGATGTGCACAGCCCAAGCCTATAAACCACGACTGGGTACTTTGACCGCGGCCCCAGCCGAAGCCAAAACGCAATCAGGCCTCCAGTTCAGCATCCCAGTACAGAAAGTCCATCCAGCTATCGTGCAGGTGGTTGGGGGGGAATTTGCGACCCATATTCCGCAACTCTTCGGCCCTCGGCTGGCGGGGCGGTTTGCGCAGGTTGAGGTCAGTGCGGTGCAGCGGTTTTGATCCCTTTTTCAGATTGCAGGGCGAGCATGCCGCAACGACGTTTTCCCAACTGGTCACACCACCACTGGCGCGCGGCACCACGTGGTCAAACGTCAGGTCGCCCTTTGCGCCGCAGTACTGACACTGAAATTCATCCCTCAGAAATAAATTAAAGCGCGTGAAGGCCACGCGCTTTTGAGGTTTGACATAGTCTTTGAGGACGACAACAGATGGGATCTTGATCTGCGTACTGGGGCTGCGCACGATATCATCGTATTCGGCGACAATATCCACCCTGTCCAACCAGGCCGCCTTGACCGCATCCTGCCAAGGCCACAATGACAGCGGATAATAGCTCAGCGGTCGGTAGTCCGCGTTCAGCACCAAGGCAGGTCGGTGTCTGAGACTGGCCGGGTTACGGGTGAAATCTGTTCTAAAGTCGCCGTCCATAGTTACGCATTCCTTGCCGTTCCGCGTCCGGTCCGGTGGGCCTGTCCCACCGATAGGCCGACTATATCTCGTGGTTTCCATCTGACAAGCCCCAGAAACACCACAATATGTCGCAGACGAATGATCGCCTCGGCGGACACGGCGCGGGCCACCATGGACCCGCGCGGCACGTTACGTCTTTGACATGATCCCTGCGGAACGCAGGTGATCCATGACCAGCCCGAAAATGCGGTCATGTTGGACCTGCCGCGCGTCTTGCCCTTTGACACATACGATCTCGTCACCAGGCTCTTCGCGCTTGAGAATGTCAAAGCCCGCCGGCACGCACAGCCCCATGAAGTCAAAATGCCCGGCATCTTCCAGCTCCACATGGGTCACGGACTGCGCAGGCAACCCAGCGGCTAGGGCACGGGATTCGATGGATTGATCCAACATATCCTGCCGCCCCGCCCCCAACACCAATACCGGCAGCGCAATCTGGTCTAAACTGACCGGGTCAAAGGCTTGGGTCGCACCAAGGTCCAACGCGATAACGGCACCTATGCGACGGTCCGACCGGTTGCTTTGCAGCGCATCAAGATCGGCGGCATCATGGCCCACCTTCCACATGGCAAGGGCTGCACAATCGGGCCGGTCGGGGGTATCTGCGCAACTGGCGTTGAAATGCGCCACATCGTGACGCGCCCCGGCGGCTGCCATCACGGTATACCCACCCAGCGAATGCCCCGCCGCCGCCACCCGCGTTGGGTCAATATGATCGGCAAACCGGGGATCCGTCAGCGCCTGATTGAGGCTGACGCTCAGATCGGTGGCGCGCAACCACAGTTGGAGGGCCTGATCTGGGTCGCGGTCAAAACTGGTGGTGCCGGGGTGGTTGGGCAGGATGCTAATGACCCCTTCGGCGGCCAACCGTTTGGCCAGCCACGCCTGATTGAGCGAATTGCCGTACATCCCGTGCGATATCAACACAACGGGAAACACCCCCGGCGCGATGCGTGCATTTATATGGCCGGTGATGTCGCGCCACACGGCACTGCCACGCAGCAACCTTTCGGCGTCATCGGTCACGGTTGGATACCAGACGTGCCCGGCCAACGTCCGGGTGTCATCCGGGTGGGCGGCATCGAATTCTGCAACAGCGGGTGCAAAATCTGCGGCATCTGCCGGGATGGAAAAACCCAGCGAAAGACCCACAGCAAGGGTAATTTGGCGAAACATATGGGTCATGGCGACCTCCTCAAATGTGGTGTTGCGATGATCCTGACTTGAGCAGAGATCCGTTTTCAGGCAATACCTTGGCTGTCCTGAAACGGCATTCAGGACAGCCCTACGCAATCGAGGACAGCCCCGGACATGATCTCAGTGCCCCTGCCCCTGTTTCTCAGCGCAGTCGCCGCAATATGCGGTGCCATTGTGGTGACGCGCGCGTGGCTGCCCCGCCCCGCCAAGGCACTGTTTACCACGCTTGCAGGGCTGATCATGGTTGAAACGATCTTGGTCGCGTTGCGCTTTGCCTACCAGATCGACAGCGTGCTGCCTGTTCAGCGGTTGCTGCCGTTCTGGATCGGGCCGCTGCTGTATTTGGGATACGTCGCCGTGTCTGATCGCGCACACAACTTGCCCACCGCGCTGGCCGTGCACCTCGGGGCGGCGGCGATTTCTACATTGGTGGTTGGCGCAGTGCCGCCCGTGCGCATCGCCCTGGATCTGATGATTGGGCTAAGCTACGCGGTTTATGTGGTTTTATTGCTGCGCATCTGGCGCGGCGGCCCAGATCGCTTGTCGCATCTGGCGGTCGCACATCTGGGGGTGATGCGCCGGTTGATCCTTGTGGGGGTTGGACTATTGGCGATCACCTGCGTGATGGATACGTTGATCGCGGTGGATTTCGCGCGCAACGCCGGTGCCAATGTTGGGCGTTTGTTATCCTTCGCGAGCCTCACGTTGATCGCGATGTTGGTCTGCACGATGGTGCTTGTCGTACGGGGGGGCGGCCGGCCAACCATGTCCGACGACACCGCGCAGGATGCGGAAATTACACAACGTGCCCGTGATTTTCTCGTCGAAAGTCGGCTGTTTGTCGACCCCCAGCTGTCGTTGACACGGCTGGCCCGTCGCTTGGCCGTCACCGACCGCGCCTTGTCAGAAGCGATCAACAAGACCGCGGGCAGGAATGTGTCGCAATTTATCAACGATTTTCGCGTGGCCGAAGCCCAAAAATTGCTGCGCGGCACCTCTGACCCCGTGGGCGCCGTGGGCGAAGCGGCAGGTTTCTTGACCCGTTCAAATTTCTACACGGAATTCAAACGTGTCACCGGCCAAAGCCCCGGCGCATACCGCAAGGCCTAGGGCATAGTTTTGATTTGCCCCGCGCCCGACGATACCCTCAATCGGTCGCGTTGAAGATGAACAGCGTTTTACCATCAATCGTGTAGTCGTTGATCAATGTGGCCGCGCGCGCGCTGGTCAGCCAGTCTTCGAGCCGCTGCGCAAGGTCTTGGCGCACGTGCGTGTGGCGCGCCGAGTTTACCGGCAAGAACGCGTATTGATTAAACAGCGCCGGGTCCCCCGCAAACAGCAGCGCCAAATCGGCCTTATTGCCAAAATTCAGCCAACTCGCCCTGTCCGCAAGAATATACGCGCCAAGGCCCGCGGCGGTGTTGAGACTGGCGCCCATGCCCGCACCCACTTCGCGGTACCACGACCCGAAATCATCTGCATTCAGACCGGCCGCCTGCCACAAGGCACGCTCTTTTTTATGGGTGCCACTGTCATCACCGCGGCTGACAAACGCGGGTTTCTCCACGTTGATCTGCGCAAGGACCTGCGCCGCAGACGTCGCCTGCGCGACACCGGCGGGGTCATCCGCCGGCCCGATCACGACGAAATCATTGTACATGATTTCGCGCCGGTGCGTGCCGTATCCGGCGGCGATAAATTCTTCTTCGGCCGTGCGCGAGTGCACCAAAATGGCATCCACATCCCCCGCCTGACCCAGCCGCAGCGCCTGACCCGTACCAACAACCAACAGCTGTACATCAAGGTCCAGATCCGCCTTGATCTGCGGCACCAACACATCCGCCAGGCCGGAGTTTTCAAATGAAGTGGTCACAGCCAGCCGGATTTCATCGGCGACAGCCGCGCTGGCCAAGGCAATTGCAACCAAGGTCGCGCACATTCGGGCGATCATGTGATGATATCTCCTCTGAAAAACGCTTGTAGTTCGGGTGTGGCCGGGGCGTTGAAAAACGCCTGTGCAGGGGCGTGTTCGCGCACCCGCCCACCCAGCATGAAAATCGCATCGTGTGCAAGCCGCCTGGCCTGCCCCAGATCATGCGTTGTCATGATGATCCGCGTGCCCGCCGCCAATGCATCGGCCAAAAGCGTTTCGATATCGCGGGTCGATGGCCCATCCAGATTGGCACAGGGTTCATCCAAAAACAACACATCCGGCGCGCGGATGAGGGCCCGCGCCAGCGCGAGCTTTTGTTTTTCGCCCCCCGATAACCGCGCGGCAGGCAATCCCATACGCGCCGCCAACCCGATGCGCGTGCCCCATTCGGCCACATCCGCATCGGCCTTGGCGCGCGGCACACCCACCAATTGCAGCGGGTACCGCAAGTTGTCGGCCACCGACCGGCGTAATACGATCGGGGTCTGAAACACATAGGCCTGACGGTGGCGCGCGTCCGCTTGCGGCACTGACCACGCAACCCGGCCCGCGCTGAGCCGTTCAACCCCGTGCATCACGCGCAACAATGTGGTTTTGCCGCTGCCATTGGGGCCCACAATGATCGTCAGCCCCTGTGTATCCAGCGCCAGATCGACCGGGCCCAATAGCCGCTTGCCGCGCCGCCGGACCATCGCCCCCTCTAGGGTCAAAGGCAGGATCGTGCTCACCAGCGGCCCTCCCGTTCGGTGCGCGACAGCCAATGAATGCCGATATTGACGCCAACGGCCAGCGCGATCAGCACAAACCCAAGGGCCAGCGCCAACGCAAAATCGCCCCGCCCCGTTTCAAGTGCAATCGCCGTTGTCAGAACTCGGGTCGCATTGTCGATATTGCCCCCCACAATCATGATCGCGCCCACCTCGCCAATGGCACGACCGAATCCCGCCAGCGACGCCGTGAGCAGATTGCGCCGCCCATCCCAGATCAACGTTTTTATCCGCTGCCACGGGGTTGTGCTGAGCGAAATCAGCAGGTCGTGGTATTCTGCCCAGAGTTCGCGCATGGCTTGGTGGGTGATCGACGCAATCAACGGGGTGATGATGATCACCTGTGCGATGATCATCGCCGTCGGTGTGAAAAGTAGCCCCAGCACGCCAAAAGGCCCTGACCGCGACAGCATGATGTACACGATCAATCCCACGACAACCGGCGGCAACCCCATCAGCGCGTTCAGCAGCGAAATCGTCAGCCGTCGATACCGAAACCGGCGGATCGCCAGAAATGTCCCAAAAGGCAGCGCGATCACCGACGCAATGACCAGCGCGGTTAGGCTAACATGCAAGGATCGCAAAGAGATTTCTATCAAATCCGCGTCCAACGTAACCACCAGCCAGAACGCGGACACCAGACCTTCGTAGATATCGTTCATATAAAAGGTCAGTCCATCTGCCGCAGGATATCGGGTTGATGAAACAGTCCTAAGACATGGGCTGACCCTGCGCAATCCGGTCTCAGATGTCTGCCGTTGCGGTTGGGGTGATGGCGGGCGATGCCGCGCGTGTGGAGACAGCGGTTTGAGCAACTGCGCGACGGGCTATTTGGACATGCCGTCTAGAATTGTCGCGCCCGCCAACCGCCTCACGTCTCGGTGCGGTCCAACATCAGGCAGAGGCGGTCGTAGATTTTTTGCGCCAGGCTAAGCACCACAAAACACCCCAAAGCCCAGATCAAAAGCGCAAAAGGTGTCGCTTGAGTGCCGCGCACCCATAGGCTGACCAGATCACCTTGGGGGCGCAGTGCCTTTATGCCCAAAAGCCCGTCGCGGGGCCAAAGTGATAGATACCAAAACTGCGACGTGTAAAACAATGCGGCCGCAAGCGCCCCGACGACCACCAACATCAATGCGCGACGTATCATGGCAACACCTGCAATGTGTCGGGATCCATCCGCAAAATAAGCAGGTCTCCGCGTCGTTCCACATCGCCCTCGACCGATATGAACTGGGCGACATAGTCATAGGCCCGTTGCGGCAGAGGGGTACCATTGGGCCCCGTGACCAATAAAAATTCGGCGCCGTCCACCGGTTGGCTAGAGACAAAAACCGGCGGCACTTTGCCCAGTAAACATAAGTTCGCGCAGGCTTTATGTGCCAACCCCCGCCCCGGCCGCATCGCGCCAGACAGACATTTCCCATCGCAAATCTCGCCCGCCAAACGCCACCGCCCCATGGGGATCGTTTCCATGTCGGGCACTGCCCCTTCGACCGCGCTCAGACCGTTTTCGCCGCCGCGCAGCTGGATCATATCAAGCGCGCCGCGTTCGAGCAAAACCCCAGACGCCTGTGCCAATTGCCCTTCAAGCGGGATCGCACGGCTTTCGACGTTGGTCTTGCCGCCGCCCGCCAACATCAACGTATGCCCTTTCGGGATGCGATCATTCCCTTGCGTCACCCGCAACAGCGGATAGGGCGTCAATTCGACCACACCCGTCACCGTCTGGCGACCGTAGTCAAACCGAAACGCCCCCTCGCCCGGATCGTCCTGCCCCGTGCCCAAAGCAAGCCCGAACCCGGCCAGCCCTGATACAAACAGCACACAGATCACCAATAATACGCCACGCAACGCCTGTGGTACGGGCAAATACCCAACAAAAAATGGCTTTTCAGGATCCGACATCACGCAGCCCCCTCGGGTACAGGCACAGGTTCCACGTAGGTGCCGGGCGGGTTGGACCGCGCGTGCACCAAAACGGTCGTTCCATCAAGCCGCAGATGATAGGTCGGCACCATTTCTGTGAATGGCGCAGGCGACCGCCCAGTGGTGACGTCATATTGAAACCCATGCCACGGGCAGGTCACCAAACAATCGATAATCTTGCCCTCACCAAGCGGGCCGTTTTGATGCGCACAGGCGTTGGAAATGGCGCTGAGATGCCCGCCGTTTAGGTATACCGCCACGCGTTCACCGCAGGACAAAAGTTTGACCTTGGCAAACCCGTCGCGCATCTCGGAGAGATCACAGACCCGGACCCACCCGCCGACTTTATCTTTGGGCGCGCGCGCGGTTTTACGTTCGTGCAACGCGGCCAGCAAATGCAACCCGCCCACCGTCACAGCACCACCTACGAAGATCCCCGTGACCGCGTGGTTTTGTTGGTCCTGCAAAACCCCCAAAGCCACATGCGCCACAACCGAAAGGTAGGCGGGATAGATCAAGAAATGGATCCGTTTCCACACTGGCGGGCTGAGAAATTTCATCCAGAAATCATGGCTGGTTGCCGCCAGCACGATCAACGTCGCCAAGGCAAAAAGCCCGAATACCTCAAACGGGAAACCTGCCAACTGGCCGAAACTGGTATTGGAAAACAACACTGCTTCGTATTTATTGAACTGCGAAAAGGCGAAATACCAATCGACGACGTACCCCGCATGGGTGATCGCGACAAACACCGTCATCACACCGAAGTGCCGCCTATTGTACAACAGTGGCAAAAACCGCGCATCCAGACGTGCGAGCGGCCCGATGCATAAGATCACCGTCAGCATCACAAACGCACAGGCCCCGAAGGCGCGGGCATTGTGTATCTGGCCGTTTATAGGACGTTCATGGCTTAAAACATCTGGGGTAATATACAGAAATATATAAAGAAATGCCCCGGCACCGGCCAACATCACCGCGTCATAAATATACTTGTTCCAGTTCCATTGAACGGGGGTGTATTTAACGCTCATTCGGCCACCTGTGCGGGGCTGGACATGTGCACCGGCGCAACATCAGCGGGCCATATTTGGCGTTGGCTGAGCCCCGCCGCAATGATCGCGCAAATCCCGATAGGCAGTATCCACCCTACGGCAAAATGCGCGCGGCGCGGTGGGTCGTACCGCCGAGGCCATTGATCGCGTCCAGTTTCGTACACATACCACCGCCACAGCACCAACGGCCAGATCACCAGCACCGCCGGGATCAGCAGCGGCCGGAACATATAGGCCCCACGCGCGTCTTCATCGACGCGGTCGATCCCAACCGTCAGGAACACAAGCGCAACGGCCGCCCCAACATATCCCCAAACCCGCAGCACCAGAAAAATCAACACGGCTTGGGTCATGCGACCATAACCCCTGTCGTATTGCGGGGGGCGATGTCGCGGCAGATCACGGGCATGGGCACTGTCTCCTATTCAGGTATACCGACATAACACAACCACGGGCTTCACAACGTTGCGTTGAAATACCAAATCACAATTACCGAATTGTTACCGTTTACCCCTCAAAACACCGCAATTGTTGCATTCTTGCGCCAAAAACCGCGAGTTTGGCACATAGAGACGTCATACTGTTACGTCACCCAACCGGCGGCGCACCCTGCCAAACGGGTGGCAAATATGGTTAACCACACCACCGCCCGCCGCGTGGCAATGCCCCGTCTTATCGTACACGAACTGCCGCAATTTCTGGCGCTTCACGGCGCCCGGCACAAAGATCTCTTGGAACCGCTTGCACACCACCGCGTTATCCGGTTCAACGCGCCGTGCGGCTTTGACCCGCATGACCACAAGCTGACGACATAAAAAGGGTATCCGCGTGACCAAAGCGATGGAATCGAAGGGGATCAAGCCCCCCTTGAGCAGATTTGGCGCAGCCATTGCCCCCAACACAGGCCACGCCCCAACATGACCAGTACCGAGATTACGTATATCGTCATAGGCGCCATGGCGGGTGGTTTTATCAACGGGCTGGCCGGGTTTGGGACATCGCTATTTGCGCTGGGGTTCTTTCTGACCATCATGCCGCCTGCTCAGGCTGTGGCGATCACAGTCGTTATTTCGGTGGTCAGCGGCGTGCAAGGGCTGTGGATCGTGCGCAATTCGATCGCGAAAAACCCGCGCAGACTTGCACGGTTTTTGCTGCCTGCGCTGGCGGGCATCCCAATTGGGGTGGCGTCTTTGAAACAAATCGACGTCTCGGTGCTCAAACTGCTGATCGCGTTTTTCCTGATCTTGTACGGCGGGTTCTTTAGCCTGCGCCGGACCTTGCCCAAGATTGACCGCCCCACCCCTGTGATCGACTGCACGGTTGGGTTTTTCTCGGGGATTTTCGGGGGCGCTGCGTCGCTTTCGGGGGCGTTGCCCACCATGTGGTGCTCTATGCGCGCCTGGCCCCGCTATGAAACGCGCGCGGTGTTGCAGCCGTTCAATGTGACCGTTTTGGCCCTAACGGCGGCGATGCTGGCATGGAACGGCGTCTATCATCGCCAGACGTTGATCTATATCTGCGTCGCATTGCCGACGGCGATTATATGCGCGCAGGTCGGTATCTATGTGTTCAAACGGCTGGATGACGCGCTGTTTCGCAGGTTGTTGATTGGGGTGTGTTTTGTGTCTGGGTCGGTGATGTTGCTGCGCGAGCTGCTTTAACGCGCAGAGGGGCGGGCTACAGCACCGCGTCAAAGGTCTGTTTCAACTTGGTCACGATCTCGTCGATGTGGTGATCTTCGAGAATAAACGGCGGCGCCAATAACACATGATCCCCCATCTGGCCATCGACCGTGCCGCCCATCGGATAACATGCCAGCCCGTTGTCCATCGCGGTTTGTTTGATCTGCTTGTTGACCCCCAAGGCCGGATCAAACGGGGTTTTCCCACTCCGATCTGCCACGACCTCAAGACCACGAAACAACCCACGCCCCCGGATATCACCAATATGCGGGTGCTGGCCAAATTCTGCGACCAACGCATCCTGTAGCCGCGCGCCCATCGTCGCCGAGCGTTCAACCAACCCAGCCGTTAGCTTTTTGACCACCGCATTGCCCGCAGCACAGGCCGTCGGGTGGCCAATGTAGGTGTGCCCATGTTGGAAAAACCCTGTGCCATCGGCAATGGCCTGATGGATAGCCGCGGTGCACATCATCGCGCCGATGGGTTGGTAGCCTGCCCCTAACCCCTTGGCGATGGTCACAATATCGGCGGTGATGCCTTCTTGTTCATGGGCAAACAGGGTGCCCGTGCGCCCCATGCCGCACATGACCTCATCAAGGATCAGCAAAACACCATATTGGTCGCAAATCTCACGGATGCGTTTGAAATACCCCTCAACCGGCGGCACGGCGCCCAAGGTGGCCCCCACCACAGGTTCTGCCACAAAGGCGATCACTGTATCAGGACCCAGACGCAGCAATTCGGTCTCTAGTTCGTTGGCAACACGCTGGCCGTAGTCAAAAGGCGTCTCGTCGTCGCGCTGCCCGCGGTACGCATAGCACGGCGCAATCAGCGAGGTTTCGGTCATGATCGGGGCAAAGGCCTGCTTGCGCCACTGGTTACCGCCCGTCGCCAACGCCCCCAACGTGTTACCATGGTAACTTTGCCGCCGGGCGATAAACCGGTGCCGCTGGGGTTGGTCGATTTCGACAAAATACTGGCGCGCCAACTTCAATGCGGCCTCGACGGCCTCGGACCCGCCGGACACAAAATAGACCTTATCCAGATCTCCGGGCGCATCGGCAACCAGGCGATCGGCCAGTTCTTCGGCGGGGTCAGACGTGAAAAAGCTGGTGTGGGCATAAGACAACTGCGCGACCTGCGCCTGCACCGCCGCGATTACATCAGCGTCACCATGCCCCAAACACGACACGGCCGCCCCGCCGGAGCCATCAAAATACGCGCGCCCATCGGTGTCGTACATATACACCCCTGCACCGCGCACAGCTTTGCGCGGTGCAGATTTCGAATGGCGTGCAAACACATGTGACATCGGTTTTGCCTTTGTTTTAATCGCATCGGGGTGACCCGCAGGCCCGGTTGATTGACAATATATCGAAACACATCAACCTTTACATAGGATTCGTTGCAAGGTGTGGGGGGTGTGTGTCTGATCCGCGAAACAGTTCGGTATACGTGGAATATGGCGCACTGCCGGGCCCGTCGTCACGCACACATCGTCTATCTGCGCCCCACGTAATGAGGCCGCGCCACGACACCCACGACGGGGCGATGGCCTCAAACCGCACCCAACCCCCACCAACAGCGCATTTCGCAAACGGATTAGACCGACCAGCGTTTACAACAAGTGCAGGACGGCTGATAAACGACCTATAATCCACATAAGGGAGACAATAATGTTTAACGGATTGAAAATGACAGTGGCCAGCGCGGCACTGGTGGCCCTAACGGCCCCCATCGCCATGGCCGAAGAATTCATCACCATCGGGACGGGCGGCGTCACAGGCGTGTACTACCCCACAGGTGGCGCGATCTGCCGTTTGGTCAACAAGGGCCGCAAAGAGCACGGCATCCGCTGTTCCGTCGAATCCACGGGTGGATCTGTTTACAACATCAACACCATCCGCGCCGGCGAGCTGGAATTCGGTGTGGCGCAGTCCGACTGGCAGTACCACGCCTACAACGGCACCTCGCGGTTTGAAGAGCAAGGCGCATTTGAAGGCCTGCGCGCGGTGTTCTCAGTGCACCCAGAACCATTCACCGTTGTGGCCCGTGCGGACGCTGGTATTTCGACGCTTGCCGACCTGAAAGGCAAACGCGTCAACATCGGCAATCCAGGGTCCGGACAACGCGGCACCATGGAAGTCGTGATGGAAAAAATGGGTTGGGAGACCTCTGATCTGGCGCTCGCGTCAGAATTGAAAGCCGCCGAGCAATCCGCCGCTCTTTGCGACAACCAGATTGACGCAATGATCTACACCGTGGGCCACCCCTCCGGGTCGATCCAAGAGGCCACCACGGCGTGCGATTCCGTTTTGGTCGAAGTGTCGGGCGATGCGATCACGTCGCTGATCGACGACAATTCCTATTACCGGTCCGCAACGATCCCCGGCGGCATGTATCGTGGCTCTGATGCGGATGTGTCTACATTCGGTGTGGGTGCGACCTTCGTGACCTCGGCCAGCGTGTCTGAGGATGCGGTTTACGCGGTTGTTGCCGGCGTCTTCGACAACTTCGACGACTTCAAAAAACTGCACCCGGCGTTTGCAAACCTGAAAGCCGAAGAAATGGCAACAGCCGGTTTGTCAGCACCACTGCACCCCGGTGCAGCCAAATATTACAAAGAAAAAGGCTGGATTGAATAATCCAGACGGATTTCGACACAGGGGGCGGTGCGCCGCCCTCTGACACCCCAACGACGGGGCAACCACACGACATAAGCCACACCGAAAAACCGTGGCACGTCAGGGAGACAGCACAATGACAGACAACGCAAGCGGTGGCCGTGCGCTGACCGAAGAAGAACTTCAGGATCTTGTATCCTCGTCCGATGCCGGGGCGCGAAACCCCGCCGGATCGGTGGGCACATTTCTGGCCATTGTGGCGATCATCTGGTCGCTGTTTCAGGTCATGCTGGCCTCGCCGCTGTCCAATCAGCTGCTGCCCGGCTCCGTCATCAACAACTCGCGCCAGATCCACCTGGCCTTTGCGATCTTTCTGGCCTTCATGGCCTACCCGATGCTCAAATCGAGCCCGCGCACCTACATCCCCATGCATGATTGGATGCTGGCCGTCGGCGGGGCTGCCATCGCGATGTATGGCTATGTTTTTTATGACAAAATCGTCAACTCCGGCGGTCTGGCCGATGACGTGGACAAATGGTTCGCCCTGCTGGGTCTTGTGATCCTGTTTGAAGGCGCGCGCCGGGCGTTAGGCCCTGCGATGGCCATCATCGCCACGGTGTTCTTGCTCTATGTGTTCTTTGGGTCCTCTTCGGTTGTACCCGAAGTGATCCGCTGGAAAGGCGCCAGCTTGCAAAAAGCGATGAGCCACATGTGGATCACCTCTGAGGGGGTCTTTGGCATCGCGCTTGGCGTGTCCACGCGGTTTGTGTTCCTGTTCGTTCTGTTTGGTGCGCTGCTCGATAAAGCGGGCGCTGGGAACTATTTCATCAAAATGGCGTTTGGCGCCTTGGGTCACCTTAAGGGTGGGCCAGCCAAAGCTGCCGTTGTCGGCTCTGCCGCGACGGGCTTGATCTCGGGGTCGTCCATCGCCAACGTGGTCACCACCGGTACATTCACCATCCCACTGATGAAGCGCGTGGGCTTTTCATCCGAAAAGGCCGGCGCCGTCGAAGTCGCCAGTTCGGTGAACGGCCAGATCATGCCGCCGGTCATGGGGGCTGCGGCCTTCTTGATGGTGGAATATGTGGGCATTTCCTACGTCGAAGTCATCACCCACGCCTTCCTGCCCGCGACGATCTCCTACATCGCGCTGGTTTATATCGTGCACCTTGAGGCGGTGAAAAACAACATGCCGACGCTGGGCAACCGCGTCGTGTCGATGGGCAAAACCATCGGCGGTATGGCTGCGTTTTTCGTAGGCTTTGCGCTGCTGTGCTACGGCGTGCAATACCCGGTTGGATGGGTCACAACCTTGCTGCCAAACTCTGGTTTGGTGCTGTCGGTGTTGGTCTTCCTGACGTATGTGGCGCTTTTGGCGCTGGCTGCACAGGTCCCTGACCTACAACCAGACGACCCAAACGCCGCAGAAGTTGAACTGCCCGTTGTCGGTGACATCTACAAATCCGGTCTCTACTTTTTGCTACCGATCATCGTGTTGGTGTACTTTTTGATGATCGAACAAAAATCACCCGGCCTGTCGGCGTTTTGGGCGACCTCGCTGTTGTTCGTGATCTTGCTGACGCAAAAGCCGCTAAAATCGATCTTTCGCGGTGAAAACAACGCGGCAAACGCCTTCAAGGACGGCGTAGTTGACCTGTTGCAAGGCCTCATTGATGGCGCGCGCAACATGATCGGGATCGGCCTGGCCACGGCCACGGCGGGTGTGATCGTGGGCACCGTGACGCTGACCGGTGTGGGTCAGGTGATGGCCGATCTGGTGGAATTCCTGTCGGGCGGTAATCTGATCTTGATGCTGATTATGGTGGGGCTGCTCAGCCTGATCCTTGGCATGGGGCTGCCCACCACGGCCAACTACATCGTGGTGTCGTCGTTAATGGCGGGCGTTGTGGTGGAATTGGGCGCCCAATCGGGGCTGATTGTGCCCCTGATCGCGGTGCATCTGTTTGTCTTCTACTTCGGGATCATGGCTGACGTGACGCCCCCTGTGGGGCTGGCCAGTTTCGCCGCTGCGGCCGTGTCTGGGGGCGATGCGATCCGCACTGGGTTCGTGGCGTTTTTCTATTCGCTGCGCACCGTTGCCTTGCCGTTTGTGTTCATCTTCAACACCGATCTGTTGTTGATCGATGTCACATGGACGCAGGGGATATTGGTGTTCATCACGGCCACCATCGCGATTTTGATCTTTACCGCAGGCACGATGGGCCACTTTCTGACCAAAAGCCGCATCTACGAAAGCGTCGCCTTGGTGTTCATCGCCTTCATGCTGTTCCGCCCGGATTTCTTTATGGACCGGTTGCAGCCTCCTTTTGAAGACATCGCACCCGCCGCCTTTGCCGAAACCGTGGAGGCCGCACCTACGGGCCGTGAATTCCGCGTGATCGTCAGCGGGCCCGATTTTGACACCGGCGAGCTCACAGAAACCACACTGCTGGTGCCAATCGGCGACCAAGAGCCCGGCACCCGGATAGATGCGCTGGGGCTATTGACGCTGGTGGAAGGTGATCAGATCGTGTTGGAAGAGCCGCTGTTTGGCACACCCTATTCCGAAACGTTCCAGTCTTATGACTTTTACGGCGACGAATTTGTGACCATCAAAGAGGTCAAAGCGCCTGCAGATCAACTGCCCAAAGAGCTGATCTTCCTGCCGGCACTGTTGTTCTTGGCATTGATCGTGATGCTGCAACGTGGCCGCATGGGCAGAGAAGAAAACCAACAAGGAGCAACAGCATGAGCCGCCCTGTTTTATGCGCCATTGACGTCAGCCACCCCGGCCGCGATGCCGATGTTCTGCGTATCGCCAAAAAGCTGGCGGATATGGATGGAGCTACGCTGGATGTCATGACCGTGGTGCCTGATTTCGGTGAAAGCCTCGTGGGGGGCTTTTTCGAAAAGGGCCACCACGAAAAGGCCGTGACCGAAGCCCGCAGGCTTCTGAGCGACGAGATCACCTCTAGTATTGGTGCTGATGTTGATGCCAAAATCCGCCATGTGGTGGCCACGGGCACTGTTTACGAAGAAATCCTGCATGTCGCGCGCGAAGCCGACAGCGGGCTGATCGTGATTGGCGCGCAAAAGCCGGACCTCAAAGATTTTCTGCTGGGGCCCAATGCAGCAAGGGTGGTGCGCCATTCCACCTGTAGCGTGCATGTGGTGCGCTAAACGCTACACCCAAAACGCGCCCCTCACCGGGCGCGTTTTGGGTGTGCATACCCACCTTATTGCCCCAAGGCACGCAATCGCCGCACGCGGCCCAGCCCAACGGCCCCGGCCCCAGTTAAGACTTTGATCGCGTGTCGCGTGGAACGATTGGCGCACCGCCAATCCTACCCTTTTCACAACAAGATGCGAACGGCGACGTTTCTGGGTTTATCGTTGATTTTGCCCAAGAAATCGGAACGACGGTTTTCGCCAAGGACGCCGATGATCTGGTCGCCGCACTGTTGGATGAGTGAGCCGATGCGGTTGAGTACACGGCCGAACGTCTGCAGGCCGCCATCCGCCAAGCCGAAGGTGACTTGCGGCTTTATTCAGAAGAAAATGTAGGTACCACGATCCAGCTGACGTTGCCCTGCGGGGCAGAAACCAACCTGCGCGAAGCTCCTATGCAGGAGGCGTTGCCGATTCCTGGGGAAGGGCAAAGCATTTTGCTCGCCAAAGACGAACGCGACCTGCTCGAAATGACCACCAACGTGCTGGAAGATCAGGGTTACTCGGTGCTTCGGGCACAATCGGGCGAAATGGCCCTACAGATCGCGCAAGTGCGTGCGGACATTGACCTACTGTTAACCGATGTCGTGATGCCCGGTCACATTGACGGGTTTGAATTGGCCAAACGGATCCGCGCCCTGCGCCCAGAAATACCCGTGTTATACACGTCGGGACACACTGGGTTCACCGCCGTCAAAATGCGGGATATGCGGGCGCCACTTTTGCAAAAGCCATGCCCGCCTGCCAAGTTGGCAGAGGTGATTTCTGACGCGTTGAAAACCTGACATCAGCGGTTTGAATAACAGATGCATCGCCTTTTTTGATGCGCGATCAGGACGGTATGAGTGTTGTCTTGAGGCACATGCCATTCGATATGCCTGTTTTTGTGCATCACGTGGTGGCAGCAATCCGGCCTCCGGACCTGATATCGCGTTATTGTCGGTTTTACATCGGATCCGCGTAATGGGATGGGCCTGTTCCAATCGCCGTTGTCCTCTGCAGCGTGTCTTTGGGACGCGTGTGTCTGATACGAGACAAAACAACTGCCGACAATTTGACAGGCGTAGACCTATATCACGCGCATCGTCCAATCAGCCGTACCCAATCTCAACTTTGTCGTGATCAAACTGGCTTACCGAATTGTGGGGGGAGTACAAACCACATTCCCGAGCTTGATTGTCGAAGTTCCAACCGAGCCTCAATGGACAAGCACAAGTGTCTCACAATCACACACAACTATATATGCACCTGTCGCGCTTTTGTGCCGCCCCCGGTGCTCGTTTAAGCCGCTTTTCGTTCGAAGGCGACAGGGCTTTTCCAGCCCAGTGCTGAATGCCTTCGACGTGGGTTGTAGAAGCCGTTGATGTATTCGAAGATGGCCATCTCAGCTTGCCGGCGTGTTTCCCATGACCGTCGCCAGATCAGTTCGGCCTTGATCGTTTTGAAGAACGTCTCAACGGCAGCGTTGTCGTAACAATAACCCTTGCCG
>NZ_JBDVLG010000003.1:0-32448 GCF_039970775.1 Roseobacter sp. | reverse complement strand
CAGAGCGATCTTGCCTTCTTTTGCTGAGGGCCACACAAACCGGCCCTTCTCAAGTCGCTTGCTGAACAGGCACGCGCCTTGACCATCCCACCAGATGATCTTGATCAGGTCACCGCGACGTCCACGGAAGACGAACAGATGTCCGGTGAACGGATCCTGCTTCAGCGTTTGTTCGGCCTGTGCCGCAAGCGTCGTAAATCCCCGCCGCATGTCAGTCACACCCGCCGCCAGCCAGACCCGCGTGTTCGTCGGAACCGGGATCATACAGAAAGACCTCGGATCAGCCGGGCCAGTGCTTCTGGATCATAGCTGCCGACAATCCTTAGCTGATGACCGCCTGCGATATCGATCTCAATCGCGCTTTGGCCGGATGCGGCATTTGCCGCAAGAGGGGGGGTAGGTTCTTCGGTTACAGGCCGGTCAACGATCTCAACCGGAAGAAAGCACGGTGCCGGGGTGGCCTGTTCTTCGACCACCTCCAGATCAGGCGCAAACTTACGATCACGCAACCACTTGTGGATCAGATTGGCGTTCATGGCGTAACAACGTGCAACCTGCGCTACCGATACCCCCGACGCGCATGTTTGTGCGCAGATCGACACCTTCTCCTCATCCGACCAGAACCGCTTCTTCTGACCCTTCTTGCCCGCCATATCCGTCCTCAAGATGTCCACTATCAATGGTGGACACTTATCAACACACTCTATGGCGTGTCAGTGCAGGCAGGCCAGACGCTTACGTCGCGACGATGTCGAACTGACCCGCAGGGTTGCGCGCTTGCGCCAACGTCAGAACAATTCCAGATCGTTGCCAGTGTCTTTGGGCGCTTGTACCTGAGATACGGTCTCTTGCGGTGCATCTGTGCGGATCTTCTGCATCACCCGCCCAGAAGACGGCCAGAACATCAGTTGCCGCGCAGTTTGACCGCCGAGGGAATGCCCTTCGCAGGTAATCCCTTCATTTTCCAGAAATGACAGGATGAACTCACTGTTCTTTCGGCCGATCTCGCTCAGCCCCGCGACCATCTGGGCCCCGCCAAACGCCTTGGCGCGCAAACGCTTCCGATCTCCACCCTCTTTGAGAATGCCGTTAATCAGCAGTTCCATCGAGTTGATCCCTGGCAGCTGAGACGCGCCATTGTCCGCAGTCGAACTGGTCAACAACATGTGGTTCATACCGCCAACGCCTGCGATTGGATCCCACATGCAACACGACACGCAAGACCCCAGAAGGGTCGATATGACCAGCTCGGGGTCACTGCCAAAGGCTTGCTCCCCCTGAGTAATATGAATACGAGAATCGCTCATCGAAATTACATGCCTCCCCTCGGTTGGGTTGCTCGATTGGCTATCTGACTGTCCCGAATTGCCGGGCCTATGTCATCCAGAGATACTTCATGTTGCACAGCGCCGATGGCCTTGGCCGCTTTAGGCATACCATACACGACACATGTGTCTTCGTTTTGCCCAAACGTCGTGGCCCCTGCCTTCGACAGTTTCAACAGACCATCGGCCCCGTCGCGGCCCAAACCGGTGAGAATTGCGGCTGATATGCGTTTAGCATCGCGGATCGTTGAATCAAAGAGAACATCGACCGCTGGGCAATGCAGCGCTGGCGGATCATTGGGCACAAACCGGCAATACCAATCCCCCCCGCGGCTCAATACTTCTGTGTGGCGGTCGTTGCCCGGCGCCAATACAATGTCCCCATTGGCAAGGGGGCGATCTTCATTGGCAAGGTATACGTTTTGGGTCAAATGACGATTGAGACGTTCGGAAAAGCTGGTCAAGAAATTGCCAGGCATATGCTGGACAATCACAACCGGAGGCCCATGCGGATCAAGCGCAGGCAGCACAGTTTCGAGCGCGGCAACCCCCCCTGTAGAGGCCCCAATCAGGATCAGAGAACCGCGACGATACGCATGCTTCGACGCAGTATCGGGCCCGGGCGATGACGCCCCGAGCGCAGCAGCTGCAGCGACGACAGCCTTCGGATCTTTAGAATTCAGCCGCGCCTGCAGTTGTGCAGGCCTGGTGCAGGCCGCTTGGTACACCCGTTCGCAGATATCGTTGGTCAATTCTTCGCCGTAAGCTCTTGCAGGTTTGACCATGCAATCGATCGCTCCCCGCGACAACGCTTGGATCGCTGCTTCGCTGCCTGCGGCTGTCAAACTGGACATCATCACAACAGGCATCGGGCGCGCGCGCATCAATCGGGTCAGAAAATCAAGGCCGCTCATACCTGGCATCTCGATATCAAGCGTCAACACATCAGCGGGCTGCGCCTTGATAAAATCGCGGGCCTCTACGGCATCTGCCGCCTCGCCTATGACCTCCAACCGGGGGTCTGCTGTCAAAACCGTGCGCAACCACGCGCGCATAACGCGCGAATCGTCGACAATCAGGACACGTTTTGCAGCCCCATGGGAATCGACCGCAGTATTCATGGAAGGTTGCGTCACATTCTAATCCCAAGCCAAGTGTCCAACGCGGCAGTCTACCGAAACCGCACTGTCAGATATGGCAAAGAGTTATGAAGCGACACTTAATAAACAGAGAATATTGCCGATCTTTAGACCCACAAACCCCAACAATTACCCCGCATGTTCCGAGATCAAGTGCCGTGACACGATGACCCGCATGATTTCATTGGTGCCTTCTAAAATCTGGTGCACCCGCAGGTCCCGCACGATCTTTTCGATACCGTAATCGGCCAGATAGCCATAGCCACCGTGAATTTGCAGCGCTTCATTGGCCACATCAAACGCCACATCTGTCACAAAGACCTTGGCCATCGCGCAATATTTCGTGGCATCCGGGGCTGCACTATCCAATTTCCACGCGGCCTGACGCAGAAACACCCGCGCCGCCTGTAACTTGATCTCCATGTCCGCCAATTTGAACTGCAACGCCTGAAATTGATCGATCGATTTGCCAAACGCTTTGCGGTCGCCCGCATAAGACAACCCCGCGTTCAACGCCGCCTGCGCGCCCCCCAGCGCCGAGGCCGCGATATTTAGCCGCCCGCCATCCAACCCCGCCATCGCATAGGAAAACCCACGACCTTCCTCGCCGATCAGATGGCCTGCGGGCACGGCGCAGGCGTCAAATTGCACCTGCGCTGTGGGCTGCGCCCGCCAGCCCATCTTTTTCTCTTGTCCGCCAAACGATAGCCCCTCGGTGCCGGCCTCAACCACAATCGCGGAAATCCCCTTGGGGCCATCATCGCCGGTGCGCACCATCGCCAAATACGCATCAGAATAGCCGCCACCCGAAATGAACGCCTTGGTGCCCGTCAGCACATACCCGTCATCGCCGGGCACCGCACGGGTCCGCAACGCGGCCGCATCAGACCCTGACCCCGGTTCTGTCAAACAATAGGAAAACATCGTCTCCATCCGGCACATCCGGGGCAACCATTTGGCCTTTGCCTCGGCAGATCCGAACTTGTCGATCATACCGCCACACATGTTGTGAATCGACAAAAACGACGCCACCGACGGGCAAGCCATCGACAGGGCTTCAAAGACCATCGTGGCGTCCAACCTGCTTAGACCAGAGCCGCCGTGATCTTCGGAAACGTAGATCCCCCCGAGCCCCAATTCAGCGACTTTGGGCCACAGGCCTTTGGGGATCGTGCCCTGTTCTTCCCACGATTGGGCAAAGGGCGCGATCTGGTCTTGGCCAAACGCATAGGCCATATCAAAGATCGCAGATTGTTCTTCGGTGGGTGCAAAATCCAACGGGTCGCCCTTTCAATTGCCGCAGTCTTCGGGCCGCGTCTTGCGCGGATCCCCCTGCATTTCCGACACGCTAGCACTATTGGCAAAGGACACGCCAGACGGGCGGCGCCTAGTAGCCGGTCATTTCGAGATACCCGCGCCCCGTGTGGCTGCCCGACAACCGCACCGGCCCTTCCCAATAGGGGATAGATGTGCCCATCCACGCCCGCGGATTGATCGCCTGTACGCTGACGTCCACGCCTTTTTCGGGCAGCACCGCGCGCCATCTGGTCGGGATATCACGGCCCGCGACGGCGCTGGTTTGGACCGGTTGTGCGTAGAACGCCCCATCAGGAAACGCAGTGGTGGTGCCATCGGGTTCTATCCAGCTGGCGGCGGTGAAATCTGGGCCTTCGCTGTCACGCAGAGTGAACCCCATCAAGCGGTCGCCACTGTCAAACACCATCGAAAACCAATCCCAACTGACCTGTGATGCGCCCAACGGCTGCGAGGCCCATTCGCGGTCAAGCCACGCCTGCCCGGTCACCTGCACCGGCCCCTCGGGCAGGGTCAGCACGCCCGAAATGTCAAAGAACGGCTGCGCGTAGTAATAGCTTGCCCGGCCCGATGCGGATTTCTGCGAATAGCCTGCGTCGCCGTGAAACACCAACGGACCTTGGGCCTCTAGCTGCATGTCATAGGCGAATTCAGCGCCCCGCGCGGTCAGCTGCATCTGGTGCATATCGGCGCCCGACATCTGCCAATCATCGATCCACGCCTCAAACGGATCGGCCACAACACCCGCCTGCCCGATGCCGCCCCGGGCGCGCCGTTCGGCCACGTAATGGGCCTGCGGGGTGGTCACGGCGGCATGGGCCAACCACAGTTGTGGACTGTCCCAACCGGGGCGTTCGTGCGGTTCTAATGCGCTGCGAAAGAGGGTCCATTGCAGGCCGTATTCGGTGCCATCTGCCGCCCTGAGATTGGCCGTCAGGTACCACCATTCGATCCGGTAGGCAGGGTGCGCGCCATGATCTGCGGGAAAGGAAAACTGATACCCCCGCTCCGGCAGGGCAAACCCATCGGCATCGCCGCCCAACCCCGCAAAACTTTGGGCCTGTGCGGTGACGGCCCACATCAGGATGCACAACAGACCCGCGATCATAGGTTTAACGTTCATTGCGAAATACCCTCAAAAGTTGGTCGGGGGGCGTGCGTGCCAGCCGCATCGCGGGCCAAGCCGCCGCCAACACCGCCGCCAGCAGCGTCAGCCCCCCAAGCCGCAAGTAATCAAGCGGAAACAGATACATCGGCAACCGCCAACCAAAGGCCTCGACGTTCACAACCGCCAACAAAACCCATGCCAGCGCCAACCCCAACGGCACGGCCAGCGCCCCGGTGACAGCCGCCAGACACAACGCGCGCAGCAATTCCAACATGGCCAGATGGCGCCGCGTCAGCCCCAACGCCCACACCGGCGCCAATTGCGGCAACCGCAGGCTGGCCAGCGTCAGCAACCCGATCAACAAGGCCAGCCCCGCCACCGACAGCGTCAGCACATTCAACGCTGACGTCACCGAAAACGTGCGCTCAAACACCGCCAGCGAAAACGCCTTGAGGTCGGATTGATTGATCAGCCGGTCACCGTCCAACCCAAAGCGGCTGCGCAAATCGGCAGACAGCCCATCGGGGTCGTCTGTCCGCACCCCGTATCGCACCACAGGCACACCGGGATAGCGCGCCTGAAACAGCGCCTCAGAGATCACAACCTGCCCGGACGAATTGCCATAGTCGCTGTAGACGCCCAAGACCCTGTCACCCGTTGGCAGTGTATCGCCCGGTTGCAGCCCATTGCGGCGTGCCAGTTGTTCGTTGATCAACGCGCCATCCCCGCGGGCGACGGCGTCCCACACGTCTGGCACCGCGTCCAACAACGGCCACGTGTCGCGGTAGGTGGCATGATCAATGATACCGTAGATTTCGGCAGGCAGCCCGCCAATGCGCAGATCTTGCGACACAATGGGCAGCAGCGTCACGTCTTGGCCATCCAGATACGCGGTGATTTGCGCCGCCTGCGTGGGGGTGGTGGCGGTCAGGTACAATTCCGACGCCAACCGTTGATCAAGATACCCGGTGAACGTCAGGCGAAAGCTCGACACCATGGTCGACACCCCGATGTTGGCCGCCATCGCCAACAACAGGGCCATCAGGGCCATCGATAGCCCCGGCAGTTGCTGGCGGCTATCGGCCCAAAACCATTCGGCCAACGGCCCTTTGTGCAGGTGCCCCGCCAGCCGCAGCGCCGCCGACAACGCCACCGGCAGGCAAAACGCAGCCCCGATCAACAGGCACGCCAGCAGCGCAAATCCCGCAAATATCCCCTGTCCCAGCACCGCGACCCCGGCCCCAATCACAAACAGCACCACCGCCACACCGGCAAGCCCACGTGCGGCGCGGCTGGCGTGCATGCTCATGGCGCGCGGGTGGTTGAACGACAGCAGCGGCAGGCGCGCCAGCTTCACCAACGCAGCCCCCCCCGCAACGGCCGTGCCCGCCAACGCCATCCCCAACCCCGACAGCCACCACGCCGGGCGCACCTGCAATTGGCCGGTGATATCCGCGCCATATAACCCTCGCAGCGTCGCGGCCACATCAGGCAGCAGCGCCGCCGCGATGACATAGCCCAGAACCACCCCAATAGACCCGGCCAGCACCGCGAAGACACCCAGTTCGACCGTCAGCAACAGCATCAGATGCCGCAATGGCACCCCCAGCGCGCGCAGGGTGCGAAACACCGGGCGGCGTTGTTCGAACGCCAGCCCCACCGCGCCGTAGACGATAAAAATCCCCACCGCAAAAGACAGCAATCCGAAGGCCGTGAGGTTCAGGTGAAAGCTATCGGTCAGGCGCGCCACATCGTTGCCCGGCGCCGTCTGCGTTATCACATATTGCGGGGGCAACGGCGGCACGCCCATCGCCTGCACAGGCCCCACCACCAAACGGCTGATCGCATCAGGGGTGCCAAGCAGCCGTTGCGCCACCGCGATATCGGTCACAGCCCGGCCGCGCGGTTGGTCGGGGTGAGGCATCACCGTCGCCTGCACCGCGCCGAACAATGCGGCATCATCGGCGTTCACAAACATCGCATCGCGCGCAACGGGGCCGTCCTGCCCGGTGAACCATTGCGCCGGGCCGCCCCCGCTGGCGGGCAGGGTCATGGGATCCACCCCCACCACCTGCAGGTCGGTTGCGCCCAGCGTCAGCGTCCCTTCGAGCACCGGGCTAACCTGCCAGCCGAGACGGCGCAGCGCCACATAGGCGGCTGTATCCAACATCTGCCCATCCGCGCGGCGGATCTGCGCCACGCCAGCCCCCGATACGACATCTGCCGCGCGGTCATAGCTGGCGCGCGCCTCGGAATTGATGCCCTGCACCCCCGACCACAGCGCCGTGGCCAAGGCCAACCCCGCGATCAACGTTGCCAACTGCCACGGGTTGCGCCGCCAATGCGACAGCAGCGCGACCAGCCCCAAACGGATCATCCGCGTGCATCCGTATGGGCGCGCACCTGTCCATGCGACAGCGTCAACCGTCGCTGCATCCGGGCGGCATGGCGCGGCGAATGCGTCACCATCAACAATGCCGTGCCGGTTTCGGCCGCGCTATCTAACATCAGTTGCAACACCGCATCTGCGGTCGTTTCGTCCAAATTACCGGTGGGCTCATCAGCCAGCAACACGCGCGGTTTGACCGCCAGCGCCCGCGCAATGGCAACACGTTGTTGTTGCCCCCCTGATAGGGTTTCAGGGTAGGCGTTCAGGTGATTTTGCAGGCCTATGCTTTCCGCCAGATGCGCGGCCCACGCAGGGTCATGCCGCCCCGCAAGGCGCGCCTGAAACGCGATATTGTCAGCCACGGTCAAGCTGGGGATCAGGTTGAACTGCTGAAAGATCAACCCCACCACAGTGCGGCGCACCGCCGCCAGACCTGCATCCGACAGGCCCGTAATTTCGGTGCCATCAACGGTGATCTGCCCCGAGGTCACACTGTCCAGCCCGGCGACCAGATGCAGCAGGGTGCTTTTGCCACTGCCCGACGCGCCCTCAAGCGCCAATGTGTCGCCCTGCGCCATCTCAAACGACACATCCGACAACACCGCCTGCCCTTGCGGGTCGTATCGTTTGACCAATTCAGTGACCTTAAGAACCATCATCTGCCCGCTTTTGTTGCCCGCCCAAGACATGGCGCGATTTCCGGGCGGTGCAAGGCCAAAAACCGCCAGCTGCGCAGGTCAGGCAACAGGGCGTGCGTTCACAATCTCGTTTACAAGCGCCGCCGCCAAGGTTGAGGCACTGATAAACGCGGCCTCGACCTTGCCCGTGCCGCACCAATCCCCCGCAGCGGCCAACCCGGCCTGCGGGTCCATAAAGAATGGCGCGCCACTGGGCACATCCACGTTGGCATAGCGCCACCGATGCAGGCTGGTGTAGGCGGCTTGCGACACGTCATGCCCCGTCACATGTGCAAACGCGGCCAGCAATTCCGCCTGCACCGCCTGCTGGTCCCGCTCAAGATTGGCAGCAGCCCAAACATTTGAGGTTTGCGCCACGATCGATTGTGACGCCGACGCCCGCCCCGGCTTGGACGAATTGACCGCAATCCACGCCAACGGCCCCTGCCCGACCCACGCCGCGTCCCATCCTGTGATGACCGGGTCATCCACCCCGATCATCACGCTATAACATCCACGCATACGCGCCTGATCCAGCGCGGCACGCCCGGCCATATTGCGCGGCAGCAGGGCGGCAGTTTGGATCGCCGGGGCAGTGCTGATCACCCAGTCGAACGGCCCGAAAACGCCGCCCTCTCGGTCAGACAACGTCCAATGGCCCGCGCGCCCCTGCAAGCCGTCAATGTGGCTGCCACGGGTGACGCCCACATCCGCATCCAGCGCCTTGGCCAGCGCGGTCATCCCCGGCACAGCCACATAGCGCGGGCTGGACCATGCAGGCGGCACCGGGCTGGCATAGGGCAACGACATCAGCCGTGCGGGCCAAGGTTGCACAACACCCTTTGCGATCAAGGGCGCAAGAAACTCTTTAAATTCAACGGTCTGGGCCGAAAAATACTGCGCCCCGTGATCAAACGAAAACGGATCGGCGCGGCGGGTCGACATGCGCCCACCGACCCCACGCGACTTTTCAAATACGCTTACCGTGGCCACGCCCTGCAACAGCTGCGCCAACCGCATCCCCGCAAGGCCTGCACCGATGATCGCGATAGTATGTGTTTTGGCCATGGCGCTCTCTGCTTTGTTGACACCGCATGTAGCCCGCGCGGGCGCCAAGACCATGGGTTTTGTGCAAACGTCAGATATGACGCTTTGCTTTGGCCCGGACCATCCCCTAAGCTGTTGGTGGCGCAAGACAGAGGGCTCCCATGACACACCGCTACGACACCGGCATGCAGATCCGCCGTCAGGTTCTGGGGGACGCGCATGTTGACCGCGCCGAAGCCGCCAAAACCGACCTTGACGCGGATTTTCAGCAACTGATCACCGAAGGGGCATGGGGGACGGTCTGGGCCTCGGATGGGATCAGCCTGCGCGAAAGGTCAATGATCACGCTGGCGCTGTTGGCCGCAACCGGGAATTTTGACGAAATCCCCATGCATATTCGCGCCACCTTGCACACCGGTGCCAGCCAACGCGACGTGATCGAGGCGTTCCAGCATGTTGCGATCTATGCGGGTGTGCCGCGTGCCAATCGCGCGCTGAAACTGGCCAAAGACACCTTCAAAGACATGGAGCCCCCTGCGTGACCAACGACACGGGCCGCATCATGGCCCGCGACTGGACACGCCAGCCCCCCGCATTGGCCCCGGCCTATAAAACCAGCCGCACCCGGTCTCCGACACGGGGCAAGGTCACGATGCCCAGCACCCCAAGCGAAGAGACGGGCCCGGTCTTTGGTCACGATATTTTGGGCCCGCTGGACAATGACCTGATGGTCAACCACGCAGCCCCCGGCCAAACTGCGATCGGGCCGCGTATCATCGTGCACGGTCAGGTGCGTGATGAAACCGGGCGCGCCGTGCCCCACACGCTGGTCGAGGTGTGGCAGGCCAACGCAGGCGGGCGGTACCGTCACAAAAGCGAAGGCTACCTTGCCCCGCTTGACCCCAATTTCGGCGGCTGCGGGCGCACGATCACCGATCACGACGGCCGCTATGTGTTTCGCACGGTGATGCCAGCGCCCTACCCGTGGCCCAATGGCGCGAACGCTTGGCGGCCGGCGCATATCCATTTTTCTGTGTTTGGCCATAGCTTTGCACAACGGTTGATCACCCAAATGTACTTCGAAGGAGATCCGTTGATCTGGCGCTGCCCGATTGTGACGGCGATCCCCGACAGGGCCGCGATTGAACGACTGATCGCGCCGCTGGATATGCAGGCCACTGTGCCGATGGACGCGCGCGCCTACCGCTTTGATATCACCTTGCGCGGACGCCATGCGCACTATTTCGAAAACAGACCCGAGGGCACGTAATGTCACGACATGAAACCGCATCACAAACGGCGGGCCCCTATGTGCATATCGGATGCCTGCCCAACCAATCAGGGATTTCGGGGGTCTACCCCTACGATCTGGGCACGCGCCCTATCGCCGATGACACCCAAGGCACGCGGATCACCGTGCACGGCACGATCTTTGATGGCACCGGTGCGCCGGTCAAGGACGCGATGATAGAGACCTGGCAGGCCGATGCCGCAGGCCGCTATGCCACTACGGCCGCAGGGTTCACGGGTTGGGGGCGGCACGCCGCAGACGCAGACACCGGCCTGTGGCAGATCCAGACGATCAAACCGGGCGCGATTGTGCAAGACACTGGGCCAGATATGGCGCCCCATATCACCCTGTGGATCGTGGCGCGGGGCCTGAATATCGGGCTGCATACGCGGATGTATTTCCCCCAAGACACGGCGGCCCATGCCATAGACCCGGTGTTGGCACATATTCAGGACCCAACGCACCGCCAAACATTGGTTGCAACAGATGTGAAACCGGGCCAATACCGTTTTGATATCCATCTCCAAGGCCCTCAGGAAACGGTGTTTTTCGATGTCTGACCCGTGCATTTTATGCGTCGCCATCACCGGCAGCGTCCCCACCAAAGCAGCCAACCCTGCGGTGCCCATTTCGGTAACCGAGCAGATCGAAAGCACCCATGCCGCGTATGAGGCGGGCGCATCGATCTGCCATGCCCACGTGCGCAACGCCGACCAGACACCCTCGTCTGATCCCGAGAAATTCGCGCGGCTGAAGGAAGGCGTCGAACGCCACTGCCCCGGCATGATCATCCAGTTCTCGACCGGTGGGCGGTCTGGTGCGGGGGCCGAACGCGGCGGGATGCTGCCCCTGCGGCCTGACATGGCATCACTGTCGGTGGGGTCCAACAACTTCCCCACCCGCGTCTATGAGAACCCGCCCGACCTTGTCGCGTGGTTGGCCCGCGAAATGCAAACCTATGCCGTCACCCCCGAAATCGAGGCCTTTGATCTGTCGCATATCCTGCACGCCATCCGCATGCACAACGCCGGGCTACTGCAGGGGCGGCTATATGTGCAATTCGTGATGGGGGTCAAAAACGCCATGCCCGCCGATCGTGAGGTGTTTGATTTCTATGTCGAAACCGTGAAATCCCGCGCGCCGGGTGCGGCCTGGTGTGCCGCCGGGATCGGCCCCGCACAGATCGAGGTCAACGAATGGGCGATTGCGGCAGGCGGCCATACACGCGCCGGTCTCGAAGATAACGTGCGGCTGGACCGCGACACCCTCGCGCCGTCAAATGCGGCGCTAATCGCGCGCGCGGCGGCACTGTGCGAGAAATACGAACGCCCCGTCGCCACCTGCGCACAGGCGCGCGAGATCCTGCATCTGCGGCCCGTGGGCGGTTAACCCAACGCGTATCCGGCCCCGCGCACCGTGCGCAACGGGTCGGGACCACCGTGCTGGGTCAACGCCTTGCGCAGGCGCCCGATATGCACATCTACCGTGCGGGTATCAACGTAGATATCACGGCCCCAGACACGGTCCAGCAGCTGTTCTCGCGAAAATACCCGCCCCGGTTTTTCCATGAACGTGGACAGCAGGCGAAATTCGGTGGGCCCCAGTTTCAATTCACTGACGCCCCGGTTGACCCGGTGACTGGTCGCATCCAGCACGATATCTTGGTATTCCAACCGCTCACCCGAGGCCGCAGGGCGCACGCGCCGCAACTGGCTGCGCACCCGCGCCATCAATTCGATCACCGAATAGGGTTTGATCACGTAATCATCGGCGCCGGTTTCCAGCCCCCGCACCCGGTCGACCTCTTCGGAACGCGCCGACAACATGATAATCGGAATGCCGCGCGTTTCTGTTTTGATCTTGAGCCGGCGGCACACTTCGATGCCCGACAGATTGGGCATCATCCAATCCAACACAATCACATCCGGCGCGGTTTCTTCGACCAACATCAAAGCCTCTTCACCGTTTTCAGCCCGGCTGACAGCAAAGCCTTCGGCCTCTAGGTTGTAGGCCAGAACCTCGCGTTGCGCGGGCTCGTCCTCCACCACCAAAACGCGGGGTTGATCAGCAGACATCTGCGTTATCCTTCTGAAATCACGGATGTTTTATCGGCCTTGGGGCGCGCCTCTTCGGGGTGTTCGCCCGTCACCAGATACACCACCTGTTCGGCGATAGACGTCACATGGTCCCCCATGCGCTCGATGTTCTTGGCTATGAAATGCAGGTGCATACAGGCGGTGATATTGCGCGGATCTTCCATCATAAAGGTCAGAAATTCCCGGAACAGCGCATTGTACATCTGGTCGATGTCTTTGTCGCGGTTGATCACCTCTAACGCCCATTCCGCGTCACGCTGAATATAGGCATCCAGCGCGTCTTTCAGCATCCGCTCCACTTCACGCGACATCCGGCGCAGCGCGGCGGTGCCATCATCCACAGGCGCCATCTGCGACAGAACACCGGTGCGTTTGGCCATGTTTTTCGCATAATCCCCGATGCGTTCCAGATTGGCGCTGATCTTGATCACGCTCAGGATCAGCCGCAAATCGCGGGCGGTGGGTGCGCGCAGGGCAATCACACGCGCGGCCTCTTCGTTGATCGTTTCTTCGAGGGTATCAATCATGCGGTCATTGGCGCGCACGCGTTCGGCCAGATCTTCGTCGCGCGTATCAAGCGATGTGGCGCCGTCGCGGATCGCGGCCTCAACCAACCCACCCATCTTCATGATCTTTGCCTGAATGGTCTCTAGGTCGCGGTCAAATGCTGACGCAATATGTTGCTCTTGCATGATATTATCCAATTCGGCCAGTGATATAGCTTTCGGTGCGCGGGTCGACGGGGTTGGTAAAAATCGTAGCGGTTTCGCCGTATTCCACCAAATTTCCCAGATGGAAAAACGCGGTTTTCTGACTGACCCGGGCGGCTTGTTGCATCGAATGGGTCACGATCACCACGGAATAGTTTTGCCGCAATTCATCGATCAATTCTTCGACCTGCGCGGTGGCAATCGGGTCCAGCGCCGAACAAGGCTCGTCCATCAACAACACTTCGGGTTCGGTCGCCACGGCGCGCGCGATGCACAACCGTTGCTGTTGACCACCCGACAGGCCAGTGCCGGGCGCATGCAGCCGGTCCTTGACCTCGTTCCAGATGGCCCCGCGCCGCAACGCACGTTCGACGATGTCGTCCAGTTCGGATTTGTTCTTGGCCAGCCCGTGGATGCGCGGCCCGTAGGCCACATTGTCGTAGATCGATTTGGGAAAGGGGTTGGGCTTTTGAAACACCATCCCCACCTTGGCGCGCAGCTGCACAGGGTCGACGCGCTTGTCATAGATGTCTTCGCCGTCGATCCGGATATCGCCAGAGACACGGCACACATCGATAGTGTCATTCATCCGGTTCAAACACCGCAGGAACGTCGATTTACCACACCCCGACGGGCCGATAAATGCAGTCACGGTTTTGTCCTGAATATCAACATCCACGTCTTTGATGGCGTGGGTGTCGCCGTAATACACTTGCACCCCGCGCGCGGCGATCTTGATGGCGTTGGTGTCCACGTTTTTCTCCAGTATACTCATATCGTTCATTGTGCCGTCCTTCCCATTTACCAGCGCCGCTCAACGCGAGCTCATTTACCAGCGCCGCTCAAAGCGGCGACGCAAAATAACGGCGATGGTGTTCATGGTAATCAAAAACACCAGCAGGATGATAATACCCCCCCACGCACGTTCGTAAAACGCAGGGTCGGCGCGTTTGGCCCATTCGTAAATTTGCGCCGGCATGGCCGAGTTCGGATCCAGCAACCCGCTGGCGATGCTATCAGGCGGGTTTGAGGCGATGAACCCCACCATCCCGATCAACAACAGCGGCGCCGTTTCGCCCAACGCCTGCGCCAATCCAATGATCGTGCCCGTCAAAATACCCGGTGCCGCCAAGGGGAGCACGTGGTGGAACACCGATTGCATTTTGGATGCGCCCACCCCCAATGCCGCATCGCGGATCGATGGGGGCACCGCCTTGAGCGACGCGCGCGTCGAGATGATGATCGTGGGCAGCGTCATCAACGTCAGCACCAGCCCGCCCACCAAGGGCGCGGATGTCGGCAGGTGCATATAGTTGATAAACACCGCCAGCCCCAAGATACCGAACACGATAGATGGCACGGCCGCCAAGTTAGATATGTTCACCTCGATAATGTCGGTGACCCAGTTTTTGGGTGCGAATTCCTCGAGGTAGATGCTGGCTGCGACACCAATGGGCAGCGCCAGCGCCAACACCACCAGCATCATGAACAACGACCCCACCATCGACACCCCCATACCCGCCGCTTCGGGCCGCGCGTCCGAGCTGTCGGCGCCGGTGATAAACGCAAGGTTGAACCGCTTCTGGATCGCCCCCGCGGCAATCAATTGGTCCACAAAATCAAGCTGTTCGGGGCTGATCTTTTTGTCATTGGCGATGCTGTCGCGGCTGACGCGGCCTTTCAGGTACCCGTCCACCCGGCTAGAGGCCAGAAATTCAAACGTGACCGTTGACCCGATTTGCGTGGGATCAGCCAGCACAAAGTCCCGCAACTGCGCAGGTGCCCCGGCTGACAAAATGCCCGCCATCTTTTTGGCGCTGAGTTCGGTCGCAAGACCCTCCGCGGTCACTTTGTCCTCAAACGCGGTGCGCAGGAGGGGCGCATACCCAAAGGTCGATACTTTGCGCAGATCCGCAGGGTCACGGTTGCCCTTTTTGTCCAGTTTGGCTTCCAACAGGGTGACGTCTACGGTGACAAACGTCTGTTGAAACGCCCCCGCCCCGCGCGACACGATGTTGAACACCAAGATCGTCAGCATCAGCATACCGATACAAATCGCACCGATCCCGTAGCCCTTGAACCGCGCCTCGGCGGCGTTGCGTTTGCGTGTGCGCCCGTCTTGGGTCAGCAACGACCCCTTGCCGGGCACCGGCTGTTCGGCAGGGGTGGGCGATGACATTGCGTCCGTCATTCGTATTGCTCCCGGTATTTGCGCACAATGTATAGCGCGACAATATTAAGCCCCAAGGTCAGCACAAAGAGCGTGAGACCCAAGGCAAAAGCCACCAACGTCTCAGGGCTGGCAAAATCGGTATCACCGGTCAGTTGGCTGACGATCCGGGTGGTGATGGTCGTCATGGCCTCTAACGGGTTGGCGGAAAATTTGGCAATCGCGCCTGCGCCCAGCACCACAATCATGGTTTCGCCAATGGCACGGCTGGCAGCCAACAACACCGCCCCCACAATGCCCGGCAACGCCGCCGGGATCACTACCTGACGGATGGTTTCAGAGTGCGTCGCCCCCAGGCCAAACGACCCGTCGCGCAAAGACTGTGGCACCGCGTTGATGATATCGTCGCTCAGCGAAGACACAAACGGGATCAGCATGATCCCCATCACCAAACCCGCCGTCAGCACGGCGGTCGCGCCGCTCATCCAGTCGACACCCAGCAGGCCTTCGTCGCCGCGCCCAAAGACACTGACCAACGCAGGGCCCACCGTCAGCAGCGCAAAAAGACCGTAAACAATGGTGGGGATCCCCGCGAGGATCTCGAGCAACGGTTTGGCCACCGCGCGGGTTTTGGCGCCTGCATATTCACTGAGGTAAATCGCGGCAAACAGCCCAACAGGCACCGCGACCATCAGCGCGATAATGGAAATATAAAGCGTGCCCCACAACAACGGCAGGATCGACAGATCACTGTCGCCGCGGAAATTCGGCGCCCAACTGCCGCCCAAAAAGAAATCTGTCCAAGGGTGCAGGCGAAAGAAATTGATGCTTTCAAACAGCATGGACAACACGATGCCCACGGTTGTCAAAATCGCCAAGGACGCCGCCAGCATCAACAGACCCAGCGCGCCGCGTTCTACGACGTTCCGCGCCCGGAATGTGCCGTTGGTGACCGCATAGGCCCCCGACGCGCCCACCAAGGCCAACGCGCCCACCACGATCACCATCCAGAATGACCCCGTGGTTGACCGCGCGCGATAGCTTTGCGCGGCACCCAACACTTGCGGTTGCACATCCGACCCCAGCGCCACGCCGACATCGGCCAAAATGGCGCGCACGTCGCTTTGATCTGTGCGGATGGTGTCGGCCTGATCTGCGCTTAGCGCGCCTTGTGCCACCGCGATATCCAGCCCTTCGGCCACGCGGCGCACGTCGCTCATCACCAACCCGCGCGACGATCCTTCGCCCACCAGCTGATCGGGGATCATCTTGAACACGGCGCTTTCGATCATCATGGGCTGCGCCAACAGCCATATCGCCAGAACGCCCAACGCAGGCACCGCCGTGAACATCGCAGCGTTATAGCCGTAGTAATTGGGCAGCGAATGCAGCAAACGCACATCCCCGCCCACGCTGGCCTTGGCGCGGCTGCGGGTCGCGACAAACACCGCCACCGTCAACAGCAGCACCGCCCCCACAACATATCCGGTCAAACCTAAACCCATTTGGCCTATCCTACTTTCGGCTTGCGCCTGTCACGTATCAAAGGCGGCCTGCGCCGCCCCTGATGCTATCATATTGATCGGCTTAGGATTGTGATCCCAGAACCGTTTCGTCCGCGACGGCCGATTGCGTGTCTTCCAACGCCGGATCCGCCACCAGACCGTATTCAGACAACGGGCCATCGGGGCCTGCGATCTCATCTGCTACAAAGAACTCCGCAAAGTCCTTCAGGCCGGGGATCACGCCGATATGCGCCTTTTTGATGTAAAAGAACAACGGACGCGACACCGGGTATTCACCGGTTGAGATCGTTTCGGTTGACGGCGTCACACCGGACATATTGGCGACTTGCAGTTTGTCGGTGTTGTTTTCGTAAAACGCCAGACCAAACACGCCGATCCCGTCGCGGTTGCTTTCGATGCGGGCCAGTGTTTCGGTGTAGTCACCGTCGATATCGACAGACCGGCCATCGGTGCGCAGCCCGATACAAGCCTTTTCGGCGGCTTTTTTGTCATCACCGTTCGCGGCCATAAAGGCGTCGAAATCGCCCGTGGCTTCGCAGCCAGCAAGGATCACCTTGTCTTCGAACACTTCGCGCGTGCCGTGTTTGGTGCCGGGCACAAACGCCTGAATGGGTTGCGCGGGGAATTCCGGGTTGACCTGATCCCAGGTGGTATAGGGGTTGGCAATGATCTCGCCATTCACGACCAATTCGGCCGACAGCGCAGTGTACCAATCGGTGGGCGTAAACGCAAAAGACGTGCCGCCAATGTCAGACGCAAAGACGATACCGTCGTATCCGATACGCACCTCGATGATCTCGCTCACACCGTTTTCGGCGCACACGGCCAGTTCGCTGTCTTTGATGGCCCGCGATGCGTTTGCGATATCGATGGTGTTTTCGCCCACACCTTCGCAGAACCGTTTCAAACCAGCCGACGACCCACCGGATTCGACCACAGGCGTCGGGAAATCAAAGTTCTCGCCAAAGGCTTCGGCCACGATAGACGCATATGGCAGCACAGTGGACGACCCCGCAACCTGCACCTGATCGCGCGCCGCAGCGGCGGTGGCAGACACGGCGGCAAGGGCCAGCGCGGATGTTGTAAGCTTTGCAAACGACATGATGTCTCCTGTCATTATCTGTTGTTCCAATTCAATCACCAACGCGGTGATCTTGGGGCCGGTGATAGGTCCGTCTGACAATGCTTTTGTGACAGGGACGTAACAGTTTCATGACAGCCGTGGAATTAACCATAAAAATATGCCAAAATACTGATAATAAATGTTTTTATTCCAGACAAACACCCAACCTTTAGGGTTACCCAGCGTCAGTTTGGGTGGGCGCCTGGACCGGCAAGATCACCGTGAACTGTGTGCCCTGCCCCAACGTGCTGTCGATCCGCAACCGGCCGCGGTGGCGGTTGATGATGTGTTTCACAATCGCCAGCCCCAGACCGGTGCCACCAAGGGCGCGGTTGCGGTGGCTGTCGGCGCGGTAAAACCGTTCGGTCAGGCGCGGCAGGTGGATGCTATCAATGCCGGCGCCGTAGTCGATGACATGCACCCGCACACCGGGCACACGCAGGGCCGGGTCGCGGCGCGCGCGGTCGATCTGCACCGTGACACGCCCCCCCGAGGCCCCATATTTGATCGCGTTTTCAATGAGGTTGGTAAAGACCTGCATCAGCTGGTCCGCATCACCCACCATATCAACCGATGGCGCGCCAAACGCCTGATCAAACGTCACGCCCGCCTCATCGGCCAAGGGCGTCAAGGTCCGCAACACCGATGACAGGATGTCTGTCAGGTTCACTGTGTCGCGCGGGCGCACGCGCTCGTCGCCCTCCACCCGGCTGAGCGACAGCAGATCGCCCACAAGGCGGTTCATGCGTCCCGCCTCGCCTTCCATGATGTCCAAAAACCGGTCGCGCGCGGCGGCGTCATCACGCGCGGGCCCCCGCAATGTTTCGATAAACCCCATCAAGGCCGTCAGGGGGGTGCGCAATTCATGGCTGACATTGGCGACAAAATCGCGGCGCATCTGGCCGGCTTGTTCCACATGCGTCACGTCCAAAAAGCACAGCATGATCGCCTTGTGGTCGGCCACCACCCGCACCGTGACCTGAAAGGTCGTGTCTTGCACGCCGTCGTTGGCCAGATATTGCGCCTCGCGGGGGCGGCTGTCGCGCAACACCGCCTCGACCGCGTCGATCACCGCTGGTTGGCGCAGCATCGTGACGTAGTTGCGCCCTTCGATCCCCTGACCGATCAAAACACGGACTGCCGCGTTGGCCGCGACAATCCGTTCGGTTCCGTCAATCATCAGTGCCGGAAGAGGCACCGCAGCCAGAGTGTCAGACAGGGCTTTGCTCATGGCGGGGGCTTTCTTAGGGTTGCGCCACTTAGGCCTGTATCGCCGCGGCGACCGCATCGCTGAACACCGCACATAACGCATCCGGGTCTTCCAGCCCAACCGACACCCGGAAGAACCCTTCGGTCATCCCCAAGGCCTCGCGGTTTTCGGCGGTCAGCGCCCGGTGCGACGACGACGCCGGATGCGAGATCGTTGTGCCCACATCACCCAGCGTTGGCGCAAAGCTAAGGCCATCTGCCGCGCGGGTAAACGCATTGGCCGCAGCCCTGTCCCCATCGATCACAAAGCTCAGCATATTGCAGAACTGCCCGCCCAGAAGGTCGCTTGCGCGCGCGTGGTCGGGGTGGTCGGCGCGGCCCGGATAGATCACCCGCGTGACACCCGGCAAGCCCGCAAGGTGGTCGGCCAATTGCACAGCGGTGGCCTGAGCCCGGTCAAACCGCAGATCAAACGACAACATGCCGCGTTCCGCCAACCAGCAATCAAACGGGCTGGGGTTCAACCCTGCCGTCACGCTAAACACCCGCAGTCGGTCGTTCAACGCCACATCGCGCGCCGCCACATAGCCCAGCATCACATCCGAATGCCCCGCCAGCAGTTTTGTCACCGAATGGATCACGATGTCCGCGCCCAGATCAAACGGCCGGATCGCGCGCGGCGTGGTGAATGTGTTGTCCACCACCAGCAACACGCCCGTCTCTTTGCACAAGGCCGCCAGCCCTTTTATATCGGCCACCATCAACGTGGGGTTCGATACAACCTCGATCACGATCATCCGCGTTTCGGGGCGGATCGCGGCGCGCATGGCGGCAATATCACCTGGGTCAACCATCGACGTGGCGATGCCCAACCGCGGCAGGTCTTCGTTCATCATGCGCAGGGACCGGCCGTATAGCTGGTTGCCGCCAATCACGTGTTCGCCGCTTGTGGTCAGGCCCAACAACACCGCAGACACCGCCGCCATGCCAGATGCGGTGACAACGCCCATATGCGGCGCGCCTTCCATCCGATCTAGCCGCTTGGCAACGACATCGGCGTTTGGGTGGCCCTCGCGGGCGTAGGTATAGCCGTGCAAACCGCCTTCGTACTGCTGATCCAGCATGTCGGGCGTGTCAGACGCATAAACCACCGACGGGCTTAGCGGGGTCACAACGGGGCGGCTTGCGCTGCTGGGCAGCGCGTCAGGGCGGATCAAAGATCCTTTTTCGTTTTTCATATTAGCTTTCTAGTTTTTGTAGTTCGTCTTTAAAACGGCGCATGTTGTTTTGGTAGTGGTGCGCGCTGCGTGTCAGGCCGGCGATTGCGCCCGCATCAAGGCTGCGCACGACTTTGCCGGGCACCCCCATCACCAAACTGCCATCGGGGATCACCTTATTTTCGGTGATTAACGCGCCTGCCCCAATCAGACAATCCCGCCCGATTTTGGCGCCGTTCAGCACGGTGGCGCCCATCCCGATCAGGGTATTGTCGCCAATGGTGCAGCCGTGCAGCATGACTTTGTGCCCAATCGTGCAGTTTTCGCCGATGGTCAGCGGATAGCCCGCATCAATATGAAACACGCAGTTTTCCTGCACGTTGCTGCCCCGGCCCACGCGGATCTCTTCGTGATCGGCACGGATGGTCGTACCGAACCACACCGACGCGCCCTGTTCCAGCACCACCTGCCCCACCAGATTGGCATCTGGCGCGACCCACGTATCCTCGTGGATCTGCGGACGGTGATCGCCCAACGCATAGAGCGTCATGGCAGGTCCTCGAATTCGGATTGTAGCGCGCGCACATGGTCGGTCAGCTGCGGCTGTTGGCTGCGACGCAGGCGTGTGGCGGCGATGATGGTTTTCAGCTGGCGTTCGGTTTCATCCAGATCATCGTTCACGATCACAAAATCATAGGCGCCCCAATGGCTGACCTCGTCCCAGCTTTTTTCCATTCGCCGCGCGATGGTTTCGGCATCATCTTGGCCGCGGCTTTCCAACCGGTTGCGCAATTCGCGGATCGACGGCGGCAACAGAAAAATCGACAGGGTATGCGGCCCCAACGCCGAATTGGTGATCTGTTGCGCGCCCTGCCAGTCGATATCAAACAACACATCGCGCCCCTGATCGATCGCCGCCTGCACCGGCGCACGCGGCGAGCCGTAGAAATTGCCAAAAACATGCGCGTGTTCCAGCATGTCTTGTTGGCTGACCTGCGCCTTGAAACTGGCCTCGTCTACAAAATGGTATTCACGGCCGTCGACCTCGCCGGGCCGTGCGGTGCGGGTGGTCGCCGACACGGAAAATTCGATGTCCTGATCCCACGCGCGCAACCGCCCCGCCAGCGTCGATTTGCCCGCCCCTGAAGGTGAGCTGAGGATAATCAAAAGGCCACGCCGCGTTGCTGTCATTGTTTACTCCACATTCTGAACCTGTTCGCGCATCTGGTCGATCACCGCCTTGAGCGCCAAACCGCATTGGGTCAATTCGGTGCTTTGCGCCTTGGCACATAGCGTGTTGGCCTCGCGGTTGAATTCCTGCATCAAGAAATCAAGCTTGCGCCCCACCGAACCGCCCTGCGCTATCAAATCGCGCGCGGCCTGCACATGGGCGGCCAGACGGTCGATTTCTTCGGTGACGTCGGTTTTGACCGCAATCAACGCCAGTTCTTGCGCAACACGGTCGGGGTCAGCGCCATCGACGCTGTCTAACACCTTGGCCAGATTGCGCTGTAATGCCTGCGCCATTGCCACGCTGCGTGCATCCGCAAAATGTGCCGCCTGCGTGGTCAGCGCTGCGATCTCATCCAACTGCGCGTCCAGAACCCGGCACAATGCAGCCCCTTCGGCTTCACGCATGGCGTTGAAATCGGCCAGCACGCCCGCCGCTTCGGCCAAGAGCGCCGCCGCCAAGGGGGCTGCATCATCGGCGTCATTGCGCTGCTCCAGCACCCCGCGCAGCACGATGATATCGGCGGCAGTCGATGACGCCAACGTCACGCCCGTATCTTTTGCATGGGTCTCAATCACCGCCATGGCCTCAAGAACCGTGGCCAGTTGCGCGGCGTTCACCTGTTGTGCGCCGGTCTGGTCTTCGCGCGTCACCCGCAACGACAGTGTCACGTTGCCCCGATTGACCTGCGCGCTCAGCAGTTTGCGCAGGTCTGCTTCCAATCCGCCGATCCAGTCAGGCACGCGGATGCGCAGATCCAACCCCTTGCCGTTCACCGACCGCAGTTCCCACGCCCACGCATGCGGCGGCTGCCCGCCCGTCGCCGAGGCAAATCCTGTCATAGAGCGGATCATCGCAGTTGGCCCTTTCGCCCAATTGTTGTGCCAGCCATATGGCGAATTGCCATTCTAGGGCAACCCCTGGGCGAGGACCTGCCAAAAGGGCCGATGTTCTTGCGGTAGTTAACCAAATGTAAACATATCCGACCATTTGTGGAAAATTATTGTTATTAAGGTTCCAGTAACCAGTTCAGGACCGTGCTAGTCTCAAAGCGTTGGTACTGGTCGGCAGAGTTTAACGTGCGCAAGCACCGAATTATTTGGAAAAGAGGTTGGACGATGGACAACGGTGGGCAAAACACGCACAATGTATTTCGTATGACGCAGCATCTCTCACATAAAGCTTTTACGCCTTTAGCGCAGCTTGAAACCTATTGGGAAACCCTGCGCGGCAATCGTTTGATGCCAAACCGTTCAGAAATTGACCCACGCGGCATTGAACAAACCCTCGAATATTCCTTCATTGTTGAACGAATCGCACCCGGTATCGCGCGGTTGCGGATCGCCGGCAGCCACCTGAGCGACCTGATGGGCATGGAAGTGCGCGGGATGCCGCTGACGTCGTTCATCACGCCAGGGTCGCGCCGTCAGGTCAGCGATATCCTCGAAGAGGTGTTCGAAAAGCCCGCGACGTGCTCTTTGGAACTCCATTCCAGCCAAGGCGTGAACCTACCAGCGCTCGAAGCGCGGATGATCTTGATGCCGCTGAAAAGCGACCTTGGCGATGTCAGCCGTGTTTTGGGGGCCTTGGTCTCTGTTGGCGACATGGGTCGCAGCCCGCGCCGGTTTGACGTAACGCGTGCCTCTGTCCGTCCGATTGTCGCGGATGCCGGGCTTGCCCCCACGATCAAATCATCCAAACCAGTGGTGAAAACGCCCATCAAGACCCCGGTCAAAACGCCCGAGCACGCCTTTCGCGAGACGCCCGCGCCGTTCAAATCCGAGACGCCGCGCAGCCATGCGCCGTATCTGCGGCTGGTTAAATCCGACGACTGACTTTTTACGTACGACCTCCTTTGATCACGACAACCGCTTGCACAGAACGTGCGGGCGGTTTTTGTTTGTTTGCACATCACTGGGTCAGACCTACGCCGCACGTCGAGCAGATTGCGCATATGGCTGTGTCCAGCGCAGTCTGTTTCGTAGATGCGACATCGCTGACCGGACCTAGGGGTACAGCCGTACTCGTTCCCTGAAACAACGGCCGCATAATGGTTGATCAAGGCGCTCACCTACATGCAAAACCATACCTATAACTTCGCGTCACAGCTGCACGCTTTGATTTAACGCGACACAAACCCGTGCAAACACAGACCGACGCGCACAAAAAAACCGCCCCTGAAACATCAAGGGCGGCTTTTGCAATGTTAAACGATCAACCTGCGGCTTTGGCGCGGTGCGCGTCGCGGCGGTTGGACAGTTCATCCGCCACCAAAAACGCCAGTTCCAGCGATTGGCTGGCGTTCAGGCGCGGGTCGCAGGCTGTGTGGTAGCGATCTGACAGGTCTTCGTCGCTGACGGCGCGTACACCACCGGTGCATTCGGTCACGTCTTGCCCGGTCATCTCGAAATGCACGCCACCGGGTACTGTACCTTCGGCCGCATGCACGCCAAAGAATTCACGCACCTCGCGCAGCACAGAATCAAACGGCCGCGTTTTGTAGCCGGTCGATGATTTGATCGTGTTGCCGTGCATCGCGTCGCACACCCACGTGACGTTGGCCCCCTCTTCGCGCACGGTTTTGATCAAACGGGGCAAATGTTCGCCCACCGACCCCGCACCAAACCGTGCGATCAGGGTCAAACGGCCCTCTTCGTTTTCTGGGTTCAGCTTGGCCATCAACACCTTCAGGTCGTCCGACGTCATCGACGGGCCAGCCTTGAGGCCAATGGGGTTTTGCACACCGCTGGCGAATTCCACATGCGCGCCGTCGGGTTGGCGCGTGCGGTCACCGATCCAGATCATATGGCCCGATCCCGCCAACCATTTGCCGGTGGTGCTGTCCACGCGGGTCAGGGCTTCTTCGTATTCCAACAGCAAGGATTCGTGGCTGGTATAGAATTCAACCGATTGCAGCGTGTGTGCGGTATCCGGTGTGACCCCCGCCGCCGACATGAAATCAAGCGTATCAGAAATGCGGTTGGCGATGTCGCGGTAACGTTCGACCTTTTCGTGTTCGGTAAAGCCCAACGTCCAGGCGTGCACCTGGTTGATGTCCGCATACCCGCCCGTTGAAAACGCGCGGATCAGGTTGAGTGTGGCCGCCGCCTGCGTGTAGGCACGCAACATTTTATCAGGGTTCGGAATGCGGGATTCCGGTGTGAAATCAAGGTCGTTGATGATGTCACCGCGGTAGCTGGGCAGTTCCACACCATCGACGGTCTCTGTCGGCGCCGAGCGTGGCTTGGCGAATTGACCGGCCATGCGGCCCACTTTGATCACCGGCACCTTGGCACCGTATGTCAACACAGTGGCCATCTGCAACATCACCTTGAACGTATCGCGGATCGCATCCGAGCTGAATTGATCAAAGCTCTCGGCGCAATCCCCGCCCTGCAACAAGAACGCGTCGCCCCGACCGGCTGCGGCCAAGTGGGTTCTCAGACGGCGCGCTTCGCCCGCAAATACCAACAATGGAAATCGTGCCAGCTGAGCCTCTACGGCCTCAAGTGCGGCCTGATCCGGATACTCCGGCATCTGGATCCGTGGTTTGGCGCGCCAGCTTGATTTTGTCCATTCGGTCATCGTTTCAACTCCGGGTTGGGCCCACCGGACGGCGGGCTGCTCGTATCTCGGCATTCTCTATACAAAACCCTAGCCACAGTGACCATATCACAAATTCGTCCTCTTGACGTGGCAAACAGCCCGTGACCATCTGGGCAAAAGATGCAGGGTGATTTGCACCCCGTTATCTTGGGGAAACAAAATCAAGAGACGGCAATGTCCCAGATGCACCCAGCCATGCGGAAGGCCCCGCCAACCGACAAGCCAAGGCGTTTTGTCTTTGTGCTGCTTGACGATTTTACGTTGCTGTGCTTTTCGGCTGCCGTCGAAAGCCTGCGCATTGCCAACCGGATGGCGGGCAAACCGCTATATGAATGGCGCATCTTGGGCGAAGGAGGCGATACCACGCAATCCTCCTCGGGCAGCGGGTTTCGGCTGGACGGCGATCTCGAAGAGCTCAACCGCGACGACACGTTGATGATTTGCGGCGGGATCAACGTACAGGCGGCCACCAACAAACGCGTATTGTCGTGGCTGCGCCGCGAGGCCCGCAAGGGTGTGTTGATAGGTGGGCTGTGCACGGCGGCGTTTACCTTGGCCAAGGCCGGGTTGCTGACCGGGAAACGCGCCACGATCCACTGGGAAAACCAAGACAGTTTCGCAGAAGAGTTCCAAGAGGTGGAGCTGACCAAATCGGTGTTCGTCGTCGATGGCAACCGCATCACGACTGCGGGGGGCACGTCATCGATTGATCTGATGCTCAAGCTGATTGCCGATCATCAGGGCGAAGAGCTGGCGAATATGGTGGCAGATCAGCTGATCTATGCGTCTATTCGCACCGACCAAGACACCCAACGGCTGTCGGTGCCGACCCGCATCGGCGTGCGCCACCCCAAGCTGAGCAAGGTCATCCAGCTGATGGAAACCAACATCGAGGAACCGATCAGCCCGTCTATTTTGGCCAAAAACGTCGGCATGAGCACGCGGCAGCTAGAGCGCCTGTTCCGGCGGTACCTGAACCGGTCGCCCAAGCGGTACTATATGGAATTACGGCTGCAAAAGGCGCGCAACCTGCTGATGCAAACCGACATGAGCGTGATCAACGTGGCCTTGGCTTGCGGGTTTGCATCACCGTCGCATTTTTCCAAATGCTACCGGTCGCATTACGAAACGACCCCCTACCGCGAACGGGGCAGTCACGCCGCACGCACGCCGATCTGATCATCGCGCGGCGCGCCCGTACCCCCGCCCCCGTGCGACCGCCGTGGCGGCAATAGCGGTACGGTCCTTTGGTAAATCGCGCCCCTGCATTGACGGGAAAAACCGCGTTTTTTCAGTAAGTATTGGCCTTGGCCGCTGGGTGTCCCTGCGTCGAATGAAAATCCACCAGCCTGCTGAAAAACTGCGCATATCAAGGGCATCCGCCCCGTATCTCCCCCCTTTGGGAAAGGTCTTTTCTTTTGAACACCCCCCGCATAGGCTAACCTTTGAACGTCACGTTCCAACAAGGGAGAATACAATGAAAAAGATGCTCTTGGCCTCCACGGCTGCGGCACTGACGGCGACCACCGCATTGGCGGGCGGTCATGCCAAAGAAGTCAAACTCGGGGTTTTACTGGGCTACACCGGTCCGATTGAATCGCTGACAGGCCCGATGGCCTCTGGTGCCGAACTGGCCATGAAAGAAGCCACCGACAGCGGCAAGCTGCTGGATGCGGCCACCGTAACCCCAATGCGCGCCGACACCGGCTGTATCGACAACGGCCTCAGCACCTCAAACGGTGAACGTCTGATCTCAGATGGCGTGCACGGCATCATCGGCGGTGATTGTTCTGGCGTGACCGGTGCGATCTTGCAAAACGTCGCAATCCCGAACGGTATGGTGATGATTTCACCCTCTGCCACGTCGCCTGGGTTGTCTACTGTCGAAGATAACGGGTTGTTCTTCCGCACCGCCCCGTCTGACGCCCGCGAAGGTCAGGTGATGGCCGAAGTGTTGCAAGACCGCGGCGTTACGTCCATCGCACTGACCTACACCAACAACGACTATGGCAAGGGTTTGGCTGACGCAATTGAAAGCAATTTCAAAGACATCGGTGGCAAAGTGACCATCGTCGCCGCCCATGAAGACGGCAAGGCCGATTATTCTGCCGAAATGGGCGCATTGGCGTCGGCGGGCGGCGATATTCTGGTGGTTGCCGGGTATCTTGATCAGGGTGGTTTGGGCATCATCAATGCGGCGCTCGATTCCGGTGCGTTTGAAACATTCGGCCTGCCCGGCGGGATGATCGGCGACAGCTTGCCCACCAATGTCGGTTCGGCGCTGGATGGATCTTACGGCCAAATCGCAGGCTCTGGCGGGGACGGTATCGAAAAGCTGACCGCGCTGGCAGGCGACGCATTTGACGCGACATCGCCCTACACGCCCGAAAGCTATGACGCGGCGGCGCTGTTCATGTTGGCCATGCAGGCCGCAGACAGCACCGACCCGGCCGATTACGGCGCCAAGATCTTGGATGTGGCCAACGCACCCGGCGAGAAAATCTACCCCGGCGAATTGGGCAAAGCCTTTGATATCCTGCGCGCCGGTGGCGAAGTGGACTATGTGGGCGCGTCTGCGGTTGAATTGATCGGCCCTGGCGAATCTGCCGGCACCTACCGCCTGATCGAAGTCAAAGACGGCGCAAACGCCACTATCGGGTTCAAATAAACCCGGCGATCAAACACGGACAGCCCAAGGCATCGCGCCTTGGGCTGTTCCAATGATAAAACGCGCGCCAACAGCGCGGATGGGGAAGGACTATGATCGTCGTTGACGACCTGCACAAACACTTCGGCGGCTTTCATGCGGTCGACGGCGCATCGCTGGAAATCGAAAAGGGCATGATCACCGGGTTGATCGGCCCCAATGGCGCGGGAAAAACAACCCTTTTCAATGTGATAGCAGGTGTTCTTGAACCCACATCCGGGCGCGTCACCATGGACGGTGAAGACATCACCGGCCTGCCGCCCCACACGTTATTTCACAAAGGGCTGTTGCGCACGTTTCAGATTGCGCATGAATTCTCATCGATGACCTGCCGCGAAAACCTGATGATGGTACCGGGGGCGCAATCGGGCGAAACCCTGTGGAACACGTGGTTTGGCCGCAAACGGATCGCCAACGAGGAACGCGCCCTGCGTGCCAAAGCAGACGAGGTGTTGGATTTTCTGACCATCGATCATTTGGCGGATCAAAAGGCCGGGCAAATCTCGGGTGGGCAGAAAAAGCTGCTGGAACTGGGGCGCACCATGATGGTGGACGCCAAGATCGTGTTTCTGGACGAGGTCGGCGCGGGTGTGAACCGCACGTTGCTGAACACCATCGGCGACGCGATCATCCGGCTCAACCAAGACCGCGGGTACACCTTTGTGGTGATCGAACACGACATGGATTTCATCGGGCGACTGTGCGACCCGGTCATTTGTATGGCCGAAGGCAAAGTGCTGGCGCAGGGCACCTTGGACGAAATCAAAGCCAACGAACAGGTAATCGAGGCCTATCTGGGCACCGGCCTGAAAAACAAAGACAAGGTGGGCGCATGACCAGCGATCCCTATTCCGACCGGGGCAACAAAGACCTGTCGCTTGGCAATGCATCGGGCATGGGCACGGCGCATCCTGTGGCGGCCGGTGGGCGCGCGCACCCTTCTGCCGGGGGGCCGTTTCTTAGCGGTGAAAAGATGACAGGCGGCTACGGCGCAGGCCCCGATATTTTGCACAATTGCACCATTGCCGTGGATCGCGGCGAAATTGCCGTGATCGTGGGGCCCAATGGCGCGGGCAAATCCACCGGCATGAAAGCGGTGTTTGGCATGCTGAACCTGCGCGAGGGTCACGTGAAGCTGGACGGCGAAGACATCACCGCCCTATCCCCCCAAGACCGGGTCGCCAAAGGCATGGGCTTTGTGCCGCAAACGTCGAATATTTTCACCTCGATGACGGTCGAGGAAAACCTTGAGATGGGCGCGTTTATCCGCACCGATGATATCCGCCCCACGATGGAACAAATCTATGATCTGTTCCCGATCCTGCGCGACAAACGCCGCCAACCGGCGGGCGAATTGTCGGGTGGGCAGCGCCAACAGGTGGCCGTGGGCCGTGCGCTGATGACGCAACCCAAAGTCTTGATGTTGGATGAACCCACGGCGGGCGTGTCGCCCATCGTGATGGATGAATTGTTTGACCGCATCATAGAGGTCGCGCGCACCGGCATCCCTATTCTGATGGTCGAACAAAATGCCCGCCAAGCGCTGGAGATCGCCGACAAGGGGTATGTTCTGGTGCAGGGCCGCAACGCATACACGGGCACCGGCAAGGAACTGCTGGCCGACCCGGATGTGCGCAAATCGTTTTTGGGGGGATGACGATGAATTATTGGCGGATTCCTATTTTTGGGCTTTGCCTCGTTGCGTCTGCAGCGTCCGCAACATCCTACTCATGCAAGAGTGATTTATTTTGCGAATGTCAAAGCGCGCGCGGCTGTAGCTCCTTAGCTCAGTACTTTCCGGTAGAACCCCAAGAAAAATGCAGCTCGAGCCAACGAACTTTTGACGCATCAACCGCATATCGCCAGATCGTTCTGGACGGGGATGACCTCAAACTTACGCTTGAGGAAGTTCGACCATACTTCAGTGATTTTGATTGGTATCAAGCGGGGGCCACGGATGGCCGCGGTCTTATCAATTTGAGTTTTGACACTCGGAATATGCAGACCGATTTTCAAATGAGACAAATGGTAAAAGGGGCGTTCAACGAACACCTCTGGACCCTGTCTGGTTCATGCGAGGCAAACAAATAATGGACCTGCTCAACGCAATCATTGCGCTGTCGAATTTCGTAATCATCCCCGCCGTCGCCTATGGCAGCCAACTGGCGCTGGGGGCGTTAGGGGTCACGCTGATCTATGGCATCCTGCGGTTCTCAAACTTTGCCCATGGCGACACGATGGCCTTCGGCGCGATGGTCACGGTGCTGGTCACGTGGCTGTTTCAAAGCTGGGGCATAAATCTGGGGCCCCTGCCCACCGCCCTGCTGGCCCTGCCCTTTGGCATTCTGGGGTGCATGGGTCTGGTGCTGGCGACCGACCGGATGGTTTACCGCTTTTACCGCACGCAAAAGGCCAAACCGGTGATCTTTGTGATCGTCAGCTTGGGTGTGACCTTCGTGCTCAACGGCATCGTGCGGTTCATCATTGGCCCTGATGATCAACGATTTCTCGACGGTGAGAGGTTCATTATCTCGGCGCGCACATTCAAGGAAATGACTGGTCTGCGCGAGGGGCTGGCGTTCAAAACCACCCAAGGCATCACCATTGTCACCGCCATAATCGTGGTGGTGCTGCTGTTTTGGTTCCTCAACCGCACGCGCACGGGCAAATCTATGCGCGCCTATTCCGACAACGAAGATCTGGCGCTGCTGTCGGGCATCAACCCCGAACGGGTCGTGCGGGTCACGTGGTTGATCGTGGCGGCATTGGCCACAATTGCGGGGGTGCTATATGGGCTGGATAAGTCGTTCAAACCCTTCACCTATTTCCAGCTGCTGCTGCCCATTTTCGCCAGCGCCATCGTGGGAGGTTTGGGCAGCCCGTTGGGGGCGATCGCGGGCGGCTTTGTCATCGCGTTCTCCGAGGTCACCATCACCTACGCATGGAAAAAGGTCGTGACCTATATCGTCCCCGAAAGCATGGCGCCTGACACGCTACTGCAACTACTATCGACCGATTACAAATTCGCGGTCAGCTTTTTGATCTTGCTGGTCGTGCTGCTGTTCAAGCCCACAGGTCTGTTCAAAGGAAAATCCGTATGACGCCCACGATCAAAAACACGCTGCTGTTTGGGCTGGTTGGCCTGATGATGGTCTATGTCGGCGTCACGCAGGGCTGGAACACCGCCTTGGTGATTTTCAACATGGGGCTGATCTCGGCGATCATGGCGTTGGGCGTGAACCTGCAATGGGGTTTTGCGGGGCTGTTTAACGTGGGCATCATGGGATTTGTGGCGCTTGGCGGGTTGGCTGCGGTGGTTATGGGCATGCCCGCGACCCCCGGCGCCTGGGAGGCCGGCGGCTGGACCATTCTGGGCGCGTTGGTCTTTGCAGTGGCGGTGATCATCACGGTGATTTTCGTACGGTCACGTATGGCGGCGGGTACCCTGCGCAAGCTGGTGGTGTTGGCGCTGCTGGTGGCGGGATTTTTCATCTTTCGCGCGCTGTTTGATCCCGGTGTTGATGCAGTCGAGGCAATCAACCCCGCATCTACGGGCTTTTTGGGCGGGTTCGGGTTTGATCACGGGCTTTGGGTTGTAGTGGCTTGGCCTGTGGGCGGGCTGTTTGCGGCGGCAGCGGCCTGGGTGATCGGCAAGACGGCCCTTGGATTGCGGTCTGACTATCTGGCGATTGCAACGTTGGGCGTCGCTGAAATTATCCTGTCGGTGCTAAAAAACGAAGACTGGCTGTCGCGCGGTGTAAAAAACGTGATCGGCCTGCCCCGCCCCACACCGTTTGAGATTGAGCTACAAAACAACCCCGAATTTGTCGCACAGGCAGCGGCGTTTGGGTTTGGCCCCGTCGAGGCCTCGACGTTGTCGGTCAAATTGGCCTATGCGGCGCTGTTTTTGGTCGTGCTGCTGGTGCTGTTGTGGATGTCGCAGCGCGCGCTCCATAGTCCTTGGGGCCGGATGATGCGCGCCATCCGCGACAATGAGGTCGCCGCCGAAGCCATGGGCAAACACGTCACCGCACGGCACTTGCAGATCTTTGTGCTGGGTTCTGCGATCTGCGGGATTGCGGGCGCGATGATGACCACCCTTGACGGCCAACTGACACCCGGCACCTACCAGCCGCTGCGGTTCACGTTTTTGGTGTGGGTGATGGTGATCGTCGGCGGGTCTGGCAATAATTTCGGTGCGGTGCTGGGCGGGTTTCTGATCTGGTTCCTGTGGGTGCAGGTCGAACCGATGGGTCTGTGGCTGATGGAACTGGTAACGGCGGGCATGGCTGACGGATCACCGCTCAAGGCACACCTCATCGAAAGCGCCGCCCATATGCGGCTGTTTACGATGGGTATGGTGCTGTTGTTAGTGCTGCGGTTCAGCCCGCGCGGGCTGATCCCCGAACGATAAATCGGCGGCTGTGCGGACAGCTCCTGCATAGCAAGACATATTTGAAGTAATTTTGCACTGGTCAGAAGCAGACGTGTGTCCGGCCTGTTTGCGCGGCACTCGTAGCCGCTGGCCCTGATGGTTTCCGCGACCAAGTCCCAAACGGCTTA
>NZ_JBDVLG010000002.1:0-56643 GCF_039970775.1 Roseobacter sp. | reverse complement strand
TTTTAAGACATCGCGCTCCTCAGTCATCTGCGCCAGCTCACGCTTGAGCCTCCGGTTCTCAGCCTCATGGTCCACAGATGATGCTTGTGACGCGGCCTTCGCGTAAAACTTCATCCATTTGCAAAGCGAGTAAGTACTAACCCCTAAACGGTCTGAAACCTCACGAACTGGATATCAACGTACCGTGATCTGATGCGCCGCATCACGTTTGAAGTCTTCACTGGAATTTAGCTTCCCCAGAACGGCCTCCTTGCCTCAAAGTTAGGGAAAAAAATCCCTACATTACTCAGAACTAGTCAGTTTAAGATGCCATTGCAGCCGCACCAAAACAGTCTCGAAAACGCTCCCTTGCAAGATTTAACAAATATCTCCCACTCGCCATACAAAGATCCTTCGCCCTGCTCCTCCAACATACTTTAAACACAATGACTCTACAAAATGGATGCACGAAATCGATCAACAAAAAAGTCGGTCAAGGTTCGTATGCGTGCAGGAACGATGTCACCGGCTGGGCGAATAACTGAGATCATACTATCCGTTGAAACGTCTCGATATTCATCTAATAGAGGTGATAACTTTCCCGCTTCTAAATCAGCGCCCACTAAAAACATTGGCAACCAAGCGATTCCTAGGCTCGCGAGACATGCCGCATGTAGGGCCTCAATTGAGTTACATGCAAAGCCTCGGCCAAGCTGAAAGCGGGTAGCACCTTGGGACTTCAATCCCCATTCATTAAATGCACTAGAGACATTCAGACGCAAGCATGCGTGATTAATCAAATCTTCAGGTACAGCCGGCGTGCCCCTGCGTCGCACATATTCTGGCGAGGCACATACGATGCGCCGGTTGGTCAACAATTTCACCGCGACAAGGCTAGAGTCCGGAAGGGCTGCATTGCGCACAGCTAGATCGAAATTACCCCGAACAATATCCACGACGGCATCGGTTAGTGTCAGATCTACTTCGATTTCGGGGTGCTGCTTCATGAAATCGACAATTGCAGGAACGACGTGCATCTGCCCAAATGCGTTTGATGTCGTCAGCCTTATCTTACCTTGTAGTTTTGCGCTGCCATCCGAGATTTCGCTTTCAAGCACTGTAATACGCGCCATGATCTCACGAGCTTCGGCCACATAGCGTTCCCCCGCCTGCGTAAGGCGCATGCTGCGCGTGGTGCGGATAAGCAGTTGTGCCCCGAGCCGTTCTTCAAGCTGGCTCACACGCTTACTCACAGCAGAATGTGTTTGACCAATGGCGCGTGCGGCAGCGGAAAACCCACCCTCATCCACCACAGCCAAAAGCAATGCCATATCCAAATCATGTCTCATCTGTTCCATATCGGCACAGGTTTTGCGCCATTTCAAGGAATTATCAAAACAAAACTAATCTGAGAGATTTGATCTGTTCCTTAAACACGGATGGAGACCAATCATGAACATTGCAATTCAGTCCCTTATTGATCGTCACACCACTCAAAAGGTCACCCAATGCGGTGGTGGCTGCCGTTGTACAAAACCGAAAAATCCAAACGCCGATATGGCTGATCTGCGCATGTACAATTGTTGTGTCAGCATTACATCTGCGCAAACAACTGATGATGTCGTTGTCGTAAAATGGAGTGACGGGACAACAGATCAGTTTCACCACGGCTGGCTACGAGAAAATGACCCCAGCCCGGCTTCGCGGCACCCTATTTCGCGGGAACGCATTGTAAAGCCGCTCTCAATCCCAGCGTTTATTCGCCCCAAATCCGTCTGCGTTCACTCGAATGGCGCTTTGTCGGTGACTTGGTCCGAACACAACAGCAACCACACAAGCTTATTTGATGCGGGTTGGCTGCGAGCGCACAGCTATTGTGGTTCTAAATCAACGCAAACACCCAACCAAACACGCCCAGATCGTCCCAGCCCCGCCATTGCTGTTTGGCACGATTTGCTTTCATCGCAAGACGCTCTTCGAAACTGGCTCGATAGTTACCTGTTGTCAGGCTGGTCCATTGTCGTTGGCGTGCCACATGAGGATGGCGCAGCTGTCAAGCTCGGCCAACGTATTGGCACCGTTCGGTCAAGCAATTTCGGCTTCAGTTTCGACGTCAAATCTAAGGCAGAACCAATTTCGAACGCCTACACATCGGGGTTCTTACCGCTGCATACTGACCTGCCGCACTATCAAATGCCGCCCGGTTTACAAATACTACACTGCCTTCAAAACGAAGCCGAAGGAGGTGAGTCGCTGCTTGCAGATGGCCTTGCAGTCGCCGATTTATTGGCCCGAGAAGAGCCCGAAACATTCAGGATTTTAACAAACACAACGGTGCCGTATCGCTTTCAGGACGCCGATAGCGACTACATCACGCGCCATCCGATCATTGAATGCGACGAGACCGGGCACCCCGTGTATATCAACTGGTCCAACAGTACGATCGCCCCGCTCGATACCCCCTTTGATGCGATGCCCGCACTACGGGCTGCAATTCGGCGATTTGTAACGCTGATCGAATCCCCCCGCTTTTTGATCGAGCGCAAATTGCGACCGGGGGAAGCGTTGGTTTTTGACAACCGGCGCATGTTGCATGGCCGGACGGCCTTTCAACCCGAAACGGGCGCGCGCCATCTACAAGGGTGCTACCTCGATACCTCCGAAGTTTTAAGCCGCCGCGAAGTCCTGACGCGTCGCAACTCAGACCTCGCGTTCGCATAATATCAACGGAAGCACCTTGCACTGGCAAGATGCTTCTCCCCTGCCATTGGAGGCAAATTCAATGTCCATGACATCAACATCAACGTCTGTCCCAGAACAGGCGAAACTGCCCGAAATCATCCGTGTTTTCAGCTTTATACTATTCGGCGTCCTCGCCTTTGGCCTCGCAACAGGTGGGCTATTTCCGATCATCGGACTGCGCCTTCAAGAAGACGGTGCAAGCGATCTTGTGATCGGCCTGATCACGTCTGTATTCTTTGCAGGCACATTCGCGGGATCAATCCTAACCGAACGCATCCTCGCCCGCATTCGACACATTCGCACATTCTCGCTCCTTGCGGCCACGGCTGGGATCAGCACAATCGCATTGGCGCTTACTGATCTTCCAGCTGCATGGATCGGCTTGCGGTTCGTAACAGGCTTTTGCCTCGGCGGTTACTACGTCGTTGTTGAAAGCTGGATCAACTACGCCTCAACCAATAAAACCCGCGCCCGTAGCATGTCTGTCTATGAGGCGACCCGCATGCTTGGCATCGCTATCAGCCCATTTATTCTTGGGTTCGGCCTTGGTGGACAACCTTACATTTTGGCCGGGCTGTTGTTCGTTATCGCCGTCGTTCCGCTTGTTTTGTGCCCCTTGGACGAACCGCACCAAAACCCACCCGGCACGTTGCCATTCATGCGGCTCATCGCAGGCGCACCCCTTGGTGTGTTGGCGTGCTTCGTCTCAGGAACCGTGAATGCAGCGTTCTATGGGATGTCAGGCGTCTATGGTGAAAGAGCAGGCCTATCCACGACCGAGATCGCGATCTTCATCGCCGCCATGCTTATCGGCCCAACCTTCGCACACCCGATCATGGGCGCAGCTGCGGATCGCATAGGCCGATTGCCAATGCTGTTTTTGGCATCTGCTGTGTCGGCAACGGCCGCAATTTGGATCGCCGTCGCAGGCCCGGGCTTTCTCGGCTTGGTCGTGTTCAGCTTCGTTTTAGGCGGGTTCAGCCACCCGGTCTATTCGATTGGCGTTGCATACGTGAATGACAGGCTCGACCCCGGCGATTTTGTGCGCGCAGGTGGCGCGCTCCTTATCGCCTTCTGTCTCGGGACAACCGTTGGTCCAACAGCGGCCGCCATAACGATGTCCATATTGGGTGACGCAGGGCTGTACATCTTTCTCGCGGCTATCTTGATAACTGTCGCCATAGGTGCCGCATTCGCGGTGGCAAAGTCAGACAACACCGTCAGAGCATAGCAGTGTACGACCGGTAAAAAAACTTCGGCTGGCGCAATGGCCAGCCGAATATTTGTATCCTACCACATGCCGAGCCAAGTTTCCCCCGGCTGCGCGCGCGGTTAGTGCCCCAAAATCTGGCTCAGGAACAATTGGGTCCGTGGGCTTTGTGGGTTGTTAAAGAACGCCTCTGGCTCGTTCTGCTCAACGATTTGGCCCGCATCCATAAAGATCACACGGTTGGCGACCTGACGGGCAAAGCCCATTTCGTGGGTCACACACAGCATCGTCATGCCTTCTTCGGCCAGCTCGATCATCGTATCGAGAACTTCCTTGATCATCTCCGGGTCCAAGGCCGACGTGGGTTCATCGAACAACATGATCCGTGGCTTCATGCACAGGCTGCGCGCGATGGCGACACGTTGCTGTTGGCCCCCCGACAACTGTCCGGGGTATTTGTTCGCCTGATCCGGGATCTTGACCTTTTCAAGGAAATGCATCGCCGTTTCTTCGGCCTCTTTCTTGGGTGTTTTACGTACCCAGATCGGCGCCAAAGTGCAGTTTTCCAAAATTGTCAGGTGCGGGAACAGGTTGAAGTGCTGAAAGCACATGCCCACCTCAGACCGGATCTTGTCGATGTTTTTCAGGTCCGACGACAACATCGTACCATCCACTTCGATAGAGCCCTGCTGGTGCTCTTCCAATGCGTTGATGCACCGGATCAACGTCGATTTCCCTGACCCCGACGGGCCACAGATCACGATACGTTCGCCTCGGTTTACGGTCAGATCAATGTCGCGCAGAACGTGGAACGTCCCGTACCACTTGTTCATCTTGTTGATCGTGATCGCGATCTCGTCCGAGACCTTCATTTGTGTTGCTTGTTCAGCCATTGGACTGGCCTCCTATATATGCCCGAGCGCTGTGCGCCCTAGGGAAATGTTAACGGTGATCTGTCGCGAGGCGACGTTCCAACCATTGCGAATATTGCGAGATGCCGTAGCAAACGATGAAGAACAGCAGGGCCGCAAAGCCAAAGAGTTCCCAGTAAACACCGTTCCATTCGGTCGAGGCCAAGATCGGCCCGCGGACCATGCCCACAAGATCAAACATCGAGATCACCGAGACCAATGTGGTGTCTTTGAACAGCCCCACGGCCACGTTTACGATCCCCGGAATGGAGATTTTCAACGCTTGCGGCAGGATGATCAGACGCATCGCTTGGGGGTAATCCAGGCCAAGGCTATCGGCGGCTTCGTACTGCCCCTTGGGCAAGGCTGCGAGACCACCGCGGATGACTTCGGCAATATAGGCCGCCGAGAACATCGTGATCATGATCACAACCCGCAAGAACAGATCCACGCCAGAACCGGGCGGGAAGAAATACGCCAGCATAACGTTTGCAACAAACAACAGTGTAATCAGCGGCACGCCCCGGATGAATTCGATGAAGACCACGCAAACCCATTTGATCAACGGCATGCTAGACTGACGCCCCAACGCCAACACGATCCCCAACGGCACCGACAGTGACACGCAGGTCACCCCCAACATCATGTTGAGCATAAAGCCCCCCATGTAGCGGCTGGGCACGGCTGTCAGCATCGCAGTGTCAGATGCCGTGTCTGGGATCAGCCAACCGCCGATCGTCCAGATGACAAAGGCCGCCACAATGCCCCCGAAAAAGCCCGCCGCAAAGCTGCCTTTGACCAGACGTTGGTAGACGACATAGCCGCCTGCCACCCCAACCAGCGCGAGGATCGGAACGAAAATCGTACCGCCCCACAGCAGATAATAGGCAATGAACGGATAAAGCGCCGTGAACGCCAGCAGCTTGCGCGGCAGGTCGAAAAACAAAACCGGGGCGATCGCGACGAACATCAGCACAAGCGCCAGTGTCGGACGCCAGTATTGGTCCTCGGGGTATTGGAACCCGAAAATCAACTGGTTCCAGCGTTCGGACAGTACGGCAAAACAAGCCGCAGATTCCCCGCCCAGGATCTCGCGGCAGGCTGCAAAGCTTGGCGCATCCCAGATGCCGCCTGCGATCCATGGCAGGACCGCCGATAGGACAGTATAGATAAGATACAGCGCGACCAACGTCAGCAGGCCGTTGAGCGGCGTGGAAAAGAGCTGATCTTTGATCCACTTGGTCACCCCTGCCGCGTCGTTGGGCGGTGGGGCTGTAGGGACCTCTTGGGTCCGCACGAAAGCGACGGAATTTGCATGTATATCTGACATGGTTCTCAGCGCTCCTTCAGCTTGACGGAGTTATTGTAGACATTCATCACCGCAGAAATCAGCAACGAGATTGTCAGATAGAATAGCATCATCAAAACGACGCATTCGATGGCCCGACCTGTCTGGTTCAAAGTGATCCCGCCCAATGTCGCCGTGACATCAGCGTAGCCCACCAAAATCGCCAGCGATGAGTTTTTGGTGATGTTGAGATATTGCGAAATCAGCGGCGGAATGATCACCCGCAACGCCTGTGGCAGCACCACAAGGCTCATGACTTTGCCAGACCGCAACCCCAGCGCCGAGGCCGCTTCGGATTGCCCACGTGACACCGCCTGAATACCCGCACGCACGTTTTCAGCGATAAAAGCACCGGTGTAGATCGACAGCGCGAACCAGATCGCGATCAACGGGGCGCCGATTTGGATCCCTCCACGCAGGTTGAACCGGTTGGCCAGCGGATCCGGCATATCCAACCCGATGGGTTGCCCCATCACGAAAAACGTAAGGATCGCAGGCACAAACAAGATCGCCAAAGACGGCCACCCCATGGGCAACAATTTACCCGTTCTATAGAGCAGTTTCGTCGCATAGCTCCGGTAGACAAACACCGCCGCAATCGACAAAAAGAACACCGCAACCACCACCTTCGATCCGGGGCCCCAGATCGGCGCGGGCGCGTAAACGCCACGGTTGGTAAAGGCGAACATCCCAAACAGCATGTCGATTTCTGGATCTTCGCCCAGATAGGGCCGCGCGCCCGGCATCGACACCGTCATGATGCCGAAGATAATCAAGATCCAGATCAGCACTGGAATATTGCGGAAAATCTCGACGTAAAACGCCATGACCTTGGACACCAACCAATTGTTGGACAATCTCAAGACACCGGCCAAAACCCCAAAGACCGTCGCCATCAAGCAAGCCAGAACCGCCACCAGCAACGTATTGAGAATACCGACCACAGCAGCACGCGCATTCGAATCCTGGCTGCCGTATTCGATCAGACGTTGGTTAATGTCGTAGCCTGCGGTCGACTGCAGGAACGAAAAGTCGATCCTTAGGCCTTGCGCCTGAAGGTTCGCGGCCACGTTGCTATACAGATAGCCAAATGAGAGCGCCAAAACGATGAAGGCGATCACCTGAAATGTCATCGATCGATAGCGTGTATCGTTGATCAACATAGACAGATGGAACGACGCCCGTGGTGGGTCGGTCAGTGTCGTCATTGAGATTTTCCCCGTGGTTCCGACCTTGAGTTAACGGGTGTTTTGCACACCTCGGTGGTCGGGATTTGGTTTTATTGGGTCGTCAAAAACTAAGGGCGCAGGAATGTCCCTGCGCCCTTGGCGGTGTGTATTTTAGCGGAAGGGCGGAGAGTAGATCAGCCCGCCGTCAGTCCACTGGCCGTTCAACCCGCGGGCCAGACCAATCGGCGTTTCTTCGCCGATGTTCTTGGCAAAGACTTCACCGTAGTTGCCGCCTGCCGCGATTGCGCGCATGGCCCAATCTGCGTCAAGGCCCAGCATCTCGCCCAAGGTGCCTTCGGTACCCAACAAGCGCGCAACTTCGGGGTTACCCGTATTGGCGGCCATTTCGGTGACGTTCGCAGAGGTCACGTCCAGCTCTTCGGCTGTCATCAGCGCGTTCATTGTCCAACGGACAACGTCAGCCCATTCATCATCGCCGTGGCGCACAAGCGGGCCGAGTGGCTCTTTTGAGATGATTTCAGGCAGCAGAACGTGATCACCTGGTGTTTCGAATGTGGCACGTGTAGACGCCAGACCCGATGCATCTGTTGTGTAGGTGTCGCATGCGCCGGCAAGGTACTGCTGCTGGCCTTCTGCGTTGGTTTCGATTGGCACGGGCTCATAGCTGATGTTGTTGGCACGGAAGAAATCCGCCAGGTTCAGCTCTGTTGTTGTGCCGGTCTGGATACAGACAGTCGCGCCGTCCAGTTCTTTTGCAGAAGACACGCCAAGCGATTTAGGAACCATAAAGCCCTGACCGTCATAGTAGTTCACACCAACAAAGGTGAACTTCAGGTCAACGTCGCGGCTAAACGTCCAGGTGGTGTTACGCGCCAACATGTCCAGTTCGCCGGACGCAAGCGCCGTGAACCGTGTTTTGGTGGTTGTCGGGATAAACTCAACCGCGGTTGGGTCGCCCAAAACGGCAGCTGCAACAGCGCGGCAAACCGCAACGTCAAAGCCTTTCCATTCGCCATTCGCATCTGGTGCCGCAAAGCCAACCAAGCCGGTGCTTACGCCACAGTTCAGTTTGCCACGTGTTTTCACATCGTCCAATGTGCCGGCAGCAGCCGCGGTGGCCGATAGGCCCGCAACGGTCAATGCGCCGAGAATTACTGTTTTTTTCATTTTTACCTCTTCCTGATTTTCCACGCAATTCACGCGGTTCAACCGGCAATCGTTAAGCCGGAGGCTACATGCAGAGTTAGCCCCTACAAGTGGCAAACATATTGGTCTCAATCAGTCAAAAAGGTCAAGTGCACGAAGCTGAAAATGGGGTCAGGTCAAAGGCGACGTAAAGGAATGCCCAATGCGGATGCTATAGGCCCACATTTGAGAGATCGAAAACAACCTTAGCGTGTTTAAAGTCTCCGAATTTCACAGCAACAGCGGCTTCTGCGTCGTCATCGCGCCCCCATTGCTCACTTTGCCATATTTCATCCAGACGGGAAATGTCCCAAATCCGCGCGATATCGTATAAATCTTGCGCGGCGGCAAAGCCTAGAATCAGCGATCCAGACAGGCTCACAAGATCGTGAAACGCCGTCAGTTGGAAAACGGGCAACGCCTGCACACGCGCCGATAGCCGCGCCAAGGCAGCCGCGTCTTGTGGCACATGCATCACCCCCGACCGGGCTGCCAGCCGCGCATCCAATTGCATCTCGGCCCAGTCCAAGATCGGGTCCCAGTGTTGGGCCTGCCGCGCGACCAATTCCACCGGCTGTTCCGCGCGATAACACAGCAAATCACTGTCGCCATATGCGGCCAACATCTCGGCAACTTCGGCGTGCTGAACGGTCACTTTATCCAGCGCCGCATTTGCGGTGCGGGTAAAGGGCATCGCCTGCGGGTCGATCGCATCGTCTTGCGCATCCCATTCGGCAGCCACAGCGTCTGCCAAGGGCCGAGTGGGCACGGTCAACGCGCGTTTGGCTGGTGTCTTGACGGCCCGGCCATCCAACGTGATCGCGAAACCGTCGGCCGTGTCCTCAATGGCCACGGTCGTCCAAAACCGCTTTGTTTTCCATTCGCTCATGCCGGGATCCCCCACTGTGCGTCCAACGCACCGTCCAAATCGTCAAAGTTATGCAAGATAGTTTGCGCGGCCCCCAAGGCGGTCACCGGGTGGTACCCCCAGCTGACCCCAAACCCCGTCACGCCCGCAGACGCCGCCATATCCATGTCAAAGCTGGTGTCCCCGATCATCACCGTTTGCGCAGGCGTCACGCCAGTTTCGGCCATCGCCTCAAGGATCATCGAGGGGTGCGGTTTGGAGGGGTGAAAATCCGCGACCTGCTGGGTCACGAATATGCCCTGCAGATCGTGGGCCTCGATCAGCTTGTCCAAACCGCGCTTGGATTTCCCCGTCGCCACCCCAAGCAACACATTGGGTTGCTGATGCACCCTGTCTAGTGCCGCGCGCGCACCGGGGTATAACGGCGAAGATTGCGCCGCGCCCGATTTGGCACGCAACGCCACATAGGCGTCTTTGTAGGCCTCAACCATGCGGCCGTGATCCGCACCGGGGGCTAGTCGGGCCATCGCAACATCCAGCGACAACCCAACAATCCCCAAAACGCGGGCCCGGTCGGGGGACGGCAAATCAACGGCTGCAAACGCGCCCGCCATCGCCGCTAATATATCAGCCTGACTGTCCACCAACGTGCCGTCCACATCGAAAATCACCAACCGCAAGTCGTTGGGCATCACAAGGCCTCGAACGGGTCTTCCGCAGCCAGATCTTCTGTCCAACCGAAGGTATCCCAACTACCCGCCATATGGTCGGGCAACGGCGCCGTGACCGTGATGATCTTGCCAGTTTCGGGCTGTTGAAACCGCATCATCCGCGCATGCAAGTGCAGCTTTTTGGAAATGATCCCGCCCAGCTGTGCGCCCCATCCGTCGCCAAGGTTTTCCTGGCCAGACCCACCGTATTTGCCATCGCCAATGATCGGATGCCCGATTTCGGCCATATGCGCACGTAGCTGATGCGTGCGTCCGGTGATTGGTTCCATCGCGACCCAAGAGGCGCGCGCGCCCACCCGGTAGAGCGTCGCATAAAGCGAATGCGCCCGTTTGGCCCCCGGCGTGCTGTCAATTTCGCGCGGATGAACCGCGATCATCTTTTCGCCTTCGCCGCCCGCACCACGGCCCGCTGCCTTGACCAACCCAAACCGAATCTCGCCCAAGTACGGCGTTGGCACACCTGCCACCAAAGCCCAATAGATCTTGCGCGTTTCTTTGTGGCGCATCGACGCCGTCAACGCTTTGGCCGCCAGCCGCGTGCGCGCCAACAGCAACACACCCGATGTATCCTTGTCCAACCGGTGCACAAGGCGCGGTTTTTCATCAAACCCAAAGGTCAATGCCTCGGCCATACCATCGACGTGACGCGTCTGTTTTGAGCCGCCTTGCGTCGGCAACCCCGGCGGTTTGTTGAGCGCAATCACATGATCATCGCGGTAAATCACGCAAGATTGGATAAGCTTGGTGTCCGCATCTGACAGGGTCTTCCGGTCTGGCATCGGCGCTGCGGTGTCGGGCAACGGCGGCACGCGCACCTCCTGCCCCGCCTCAAGACGTGTGGCCGCCTTGACGCGCCCGCCATTCACGCGGATCTCGCCTTTGCGACACATCTTTTCGACGCGCCCCTGCGGCACATGCGGAAACATCCGCCGAAACCAACGGTCCAACCGTTGATCTGCATCATCGGCCCCAACGGTCAGTGTCTGAACCCGGCTCATACCCATACCCCGCGCGCCAACCAGAGCCCCAGCATCAGCCCGCCAATCGACAGCCCAACAGAGGCCAGCACATAGAGCGTCGCCGCCCCGATATCGCCGCGTTCAATCAAGGTCACAGTCTCCAGTGAAAAGGTCGAGAACGTCGTGAACCCGCCCAGCATACCTGTCATCAAAAAGGGGCTCATGTGGGTCAGACCCTTGTGTGCAGCCAACACCACAAAGACCCCCATCAAGATCGACCCCAAAATATTCGCCATCATGATTGCCAGGGGAAATTCCGATGGCCCAACCAAACGAAACACGCCAACGCCCCACAGATATCGCAGGGACGCACCAAGCGCCCCACCGAGCGCGACAAAGATCACAGAATGCATCATGGGCGGTCTGTCCCGCACATACCCGTGATTGTCAAGTTTCGCGCCCGTATCCGCCTATCTACTGGGGTCGTCCAAAACACAGCTTCGCCATCATTTGTCATGATCGGAATTTCCATACATCAAAGTCTAGGCTACATATCTGCACATGACTGATCTTTTCGGCGCCCCGCCTGACCAACCCCAACCCGCAACGCCGCAACCCCGCGACCGTCCTTTGGCGGACCGCCTGCGCCCGGCCCAGCTGGCCGACGTCATTGGCCAAGACCACCTGTTGTCGCCGGACGCGCCACTGGGGGCCATGTTGGCGGCTAATGCGCTGTCGTCGCTGATATTTTGGGGGCCGCCCGGTGTCGGAAAAACGACGATCGCCCGGTTGCTTGCCGATGCGTCAGACCGAGCCTTTGTGCAAATCAGCGCGATTTTTTCAGGCGTGGCCGAACTGCGCAAGGTCTTTGAGGCCGCAAAAACGCGGGCGCGTATTGGGCAAGGCACCCTGCTGTTTGTCGACGAAATCCACCGGTTCAACAAAGCCCAGCAAGACGGCTTTCTGCCACACATGGAAGACGGCACCATCGTTTTGGTCGGCGCCACGACGGAAAATCCGTCATTCGAGTTGAATTCAGCTTTGTTGTCGCGGTCGCAGGTGTTGGTTTTGCGTCGTCTCGACAGCCCGGCATTGGCCGAATTGATGACGCGCGCAGAACATATGTTAGGGGTGGACCTGCCGCTGGCCCCCGACGCCCGCACCACGCTGCTGGATATGGCAGATGGCGATGGTCGCGCCTTGTTGAACCTGATCGAACAGGTCTCTACGATCACGACCGACACCCCGCTAAAGCCCAAAGAGCTCGCCGATCGGTTGCAGCGCCGTGCCGCCCAATATGACAAATCAGGCGACGGACATTACAATTTGATTTCGGCGTTGCACAAATCGGTTCGCGGGTCAGACCCGGATGCGGCCATGTATTGGTTGGCCCGGATGTTGACCGCGGGCGAAGACCCACGGTTTTTGGCGCGCCGCATCACACGCATGGCCGTCGAAGATATTGGTCTCGCAGATCCGCAAGCCAACCGTCTGTGTTTGGATGCGTGGGCCACCTATGAACGCCTCGGGTCGCCCGAAGGGGAATTGGCGCTGGGGCAGGCTGTCGTGTACCTTGCCTTGGCCCCCAAATCCAACGCGGCCTATGTTGCGTTCAAGCAAGCGATGAAATTGGCCAAACAAACGGGGTCTGAACCGCCCCCCAAACACATCCTAAACGCACCAACCTCGTTGATGAAAGACCAAGGCTATGGGGATGGCTATGCCTATGATCACGATGCCGAAGATGGGTTTTCTGGGCAGCACTACTTCCCCGATGATATGGAACGCCCGGTTTTGTATGCCCCGCCAGAACGTGGCTACGAACGGGAAATGAAAAAACGCGTGGAGTATTTCGAAAAGCTTCGAGACAAGCGCAAAGCAAAATGAGATCTCGCACGTGATTTATCGGGCGGTGTTTGCAAGGGGTGACACATGCCTTGCGAAAACGGCCAGTGCCCGCATATCTCCCCCGAAATGCAAAAGGCCCCCGCATCCGCGAGGGCCCTTTCACCACATCCAATGGACGGGTCTTATTCTTCGGCTGCGTCCTCGGCTGCCAGACGTGCTTTGTCAGCTGCACCTTTGGCATCGCGGTCACGATCAACAAATTCGATGATCGCCATAGGCGCCATGTCACCATACCGAAAGCCTGCTTTTAGCACGCGCACATAACCACCTTGGCGGTCCTTATAGCGTGGGCCAAGCACGTCAAACAATTTGGCAACGTATTGGTCTTGCTTCAATTTCGATGCGGCCTGACGACGGGCGTGCAGATCGCCACGTTTCGCCAATGTGATCATTTTTTCAATGATCGGGCGCAGTTCTTTTGCTTTTGGCAAGGTTGTTTTGATTTGCTCGTGCTCAATGAGCGAGCCCGCCATGTTCGCCCAAAGCGCCTTACGGTGCTCATGTGTGCGGTTTAGACGGCGGTATCCACGTGCGTGACGCATAGTATTTCTCCTAATGTGCCCTCTACGGGCGATTTTGCTTTGTCTGACCGGGTGATGCGTGTCACCCGGTTCTCCTTGGGGCCTGATGGCCCAATATGTCCCCGTTATGTGCGGGCATTCGAGAAGATCCCTTTAAAAGGAATCTTCGAATTTCTTGGCCAGATCTTCGATGTTGTCTGGCGGCCAGTCCTCGACGTCCATGCCAAGGTGCAAGCCCATACCCGACAGCACTTCTTTGATCTCGTTCAAAGACTTGCGGCCAAAGTTCGGCGTGCGCAGCATTTCGGCTTCGGTTTTCTGGATGAGATCGCCAATATATACGATATTGTCGTTCTTCAGGCAGTTCGCCGACCGGACAGACAGTTCCAGCTCGTCCACTTTCTTGAGCAGCAGTGGGTTGAACTCAAGACCGTCGTCTTCGTCCGCACGGGATGCGGATTCAGGCTCGTCAAAGTTCACAAAGATGCCCAGCTGGTCTTGCAAAATGCGCGCTGCAAAAGCGACCGCGTCATCCGGTGTGATCGACCCGTCTGTGTCCACTTTCATGGTCAGCTTGTCGTAATCCAAGACTTGACCTTCACGGGTCGGTTGCACGTCATAGCTGACCTTTTTGACCGGCGAATAGATCGCATCAATTGGAATCAGACCAATGGGCGCGTCTTCCGGCTTGTTCTTTTCAGCCGAAACATAACCTTTACCCTGGTTCACGGTCAGTTCCATGTAGAGGTCGGCGCCGTCATCCAAGTGGCAAATCACATGATCGCGATTCAATACCTCAATGCCTGCACTTTCGGCGATATCACCAGCCGTCACCACACCTGGACCCTTGGCAGAAATCGACACACGCTTGGGCCCTTCGACCTCCATGCGGATGCTCACACCTTTGAGGTTCAAGATGATGTCGGTGACGTCTTCGCGCACACCAGCAACAGAAGAAAATTCGTGCAGAACGTTGTCGATCTGTACGGATGTGATCGCAGCCCCCTGCAACGACGACATCAAAACGCGGCGCAGCGCGTTGCCCATCGTCAAACCAAAGCCGCGCTCCAGCGGTTCGGCTGTGACTGTCGCCTGACGTGCCGGATCGTTGCCCGGTTTAACGTCCAGCTGTTGTGGCTTGATCAATTCAGCCCAATTCTTATGGATCATGCGTCCCTCCATTCTTGTCCAAGCCCCATGTCCCAAAAGGCGAAGACTCTCGAGGTTTCAAAAAAGCGTGTTGGGGCCGCGAGAAAACCCGCAACCCCAGTCGTAAAATCAAATTAAACGCGGCGACGCTTTGGTGGGCGGCAGCCGTTGTGCGCCATTGGCGTCACGTCACGGATCGACGTGATGTTGAACCCGGCAGCCGCCAACGCGCGCAATGCGCTTTCACGGCCAGACCCTGGGCCCTGCACTTCAACTTCGAGCGTTTTTACGCCGTGCTCTTGTGCCTTACGGCCCGCATCTTCCGCAGCCATCTGTGCCGCGTAAGGTGTGGATTTCCGCGAGCCCTTAAAGCCCATGGTGCCCGCAGACGACCATGAGATCGCATTGCCTTGCACATCAGAAATCAGGATTTTTGTGTTGTTAAAGGAGCTGTTCACATGCGCCACACCTGCGGCGATGTTCTTGCTGGCCTTTTTCTTAACGCGTACTCTATCACGTGCCATTGGTCAGACCCTCCCTTATTTCTTCTTACCAGCAATGGCCTTTGCGGGGCCTTTGCGAGTGCGTGCGTTGGTGTGGGTACGCTGACCGCGGACCGGCAAGTTGCGACGGTGACGCAGGCCACGGTAGCAGCCCAAGTCCATCAGACGCTTGATGTTCATCTGCGTGTCACGACGCAGGTCACCTTCGACGGTGTAATTCGCGTCGATGTGCTCGCGGACGGCCAAAACTTCGGCGTCAGACAATTCATTGACCCGGCGGGTCGCGGCGATACCAACAGCTTCGCAAATCGCTTTTGCAGAAGTGTTGCCGATACCAGTGATATAAGTGAGGGCGATTGGGACCCGCTTTGCAGTCGGGATGTTTACGCCGGCGATACGTGCCACGTGTCATATTCCTTTTCGTTGCGGGTCCGTAGTTCCAGACCCTTTTTTCACAACATAAGCCCGGAGCATCGACAGCACCGGGCGTCAGCTGATCAGGTGATCGTGCGCAGCAGGAATATCCCGCCTTGCATCTTGATTCTCGTCAGAGATAGCGCGTGTTATGGGCTTTTGGGAACAACGTCAAGCCATCTCCCAAAGCCGCCTTCACCACGCCACCATCTGTGCGCATTTGATACGACGCGCGCCGCAAACCCACAACCCATGGCGGTGAATTCAGGCGTCCAAAACCGCCGCAATCTGGTTTTGCACATCATCAATCGCGGCCAGACCATTCACCCGCGACAGTTTCTCTTTGGCGTAATAGTAGCCAATCAGCGGTGACGTCTGTTTGTAGTATTCCATCAGACGCGTCTTGAGGCTTTCCTCATTGTCATCCGCACGGCGTTTGAATTCTGTGTGGCCGCAGTTCGCGCATCTGCCATCCAACGGGATCGGTTTGGTGTTGTCGTTGTAAACTTCACCACAACCGGCGCAGGTTGACCGGGCCACAATACGGGCGACCAACGCGCTGTCATCGACGCGCATTTCGATGACGTGATCCAACGTCTGACCTTCGTATTGCAGCAGCTCACCCAACGCATCCGCCTGCGCAAGCGTCCGTGGAAAACCGTCAAAGATAAAACCAGAAGGTTGTTCCGCCGCAAGCTTTTCACGAATGAGCCCAATAACGATGTCATCGGTGACCAAAGCGCCGCGCGCCATGACATCGGCAACAACCTTGCCCATCTCCGTGCCGCTGTCTTTGGCATCGCGCAGCATGTCGCCTGTGCTTAGCTGCATCATGCCGCGTGTCTCAACAAGGTGACGCGCTTGCGTCCCTTTGCCAGCCCCGGGAGGCCCCAGCAAAATAATATTCATCGGCGGACGGGGCTCCGTTTTTTGCGTGGTTTTCCGCCAGTTTTACCGCGCAGTTGCGACTTTTCAAGCAGACCTTCGTATTGGTGGGCCAACAAATGGCTTTGCACCTGTTGGATGGTATCCATGGTCACAGAAACCACGATCAATACCGATGTCCCACCAAAGTAAAACGGGATAGCGAACTGCCCGCGCAGGATCTCGGGCAACAGACAAACAGCGGCCAAATACGCAGCACCCAACACCAGAATGCGGTTCACAACGTATTCCAGATATTCGGCGGTCTTTTTACCGGGCCGGATACCGGGAACAAAGCCGTTTTGGTTTTTCAGGTTATCCGCAACATCATCGGGTTTGAACGAGACATTGAACGTGTAGAAATATGCGAAAAACACGATCATCGCGACAAAGAACAACAGGTAAAGCGGCTGTCCCGGACCGAAGTTTGCCAGCAACCACGACATGATCGGATTGGTCGAATTTCCCGAGAACGTGCTGATGGTCACAGGCAGCAACAGCAGCGACGATGCAAAGATCGCGGGGATAACGCCGGCTGGGTTGACCTTGACGGGCAAGTGGCTGGAGCCGCCGTCATAGACCTTCATCCCAACCTGTCGGCGCGGATACTGAATATGGATCTTACGCAACGCGCGTTCCATGAACACCACAAACATAATGGTCGCGATCACCATCAAGATCACGCCAATGATCACAGCGGGGCTAAGCGCGCCCGACCGACCAGATGCGAGGAATTGCGCCAGTGCGGCCGGCAGTTCGGCGATGATGCCCACAAAGATGATCAGCGAAATACCGTTGCCGATGCCGCGTGCGGTGATCTGTTCACCCAACCACATCAGGAACATCGTACCGCCCACCAGCGTGATCACGCAGGCCGCCCGGAAGAACATGCCCGGATCCGTGACGATATCGCCTGCTTCTAGGCTGACGGCCAAGCCATAGGCCTGCAACGTCGCCAACAACACAGTGCCGTACCGTGTGTATTGGTTGATCTTCTTGCGCCCTTGTTCGCCCTCTTTCTTGAGCTGCTCAAATTTGGGCACCATCGAGGTCAACAACTGCACGATGATCGACGCGGAAATATACGGCATGATGCCGAGGGCAAAAATACCCATCCGCCCAAGCGCGCCACCGGTGAACATGCTGACCATGCCGCCGATCCCCTGCCCCGCCTGATCCATGAATTGGCGCAATGCGACGCCGTCAATACCGGGCACAGGGATAAACGTCCCCAGACGGTAGACGATCAACAGACCAAGCGTGAAAAGAATACGGTTACGAAGGTCCGTCGCCTTACCCAGCGCAGACCAGCTGGTGTTGGCGGCCATATTTTCGACGGCAGATACCATGGACGGGGCTCTCTTTTTATACAAATACGCCGCCCGTGCCGTTTTCCGGCGGGCGGCGTCTGGGAAAACTCAAGTGACTGTGTAAGCGGCGCGGACGCCGCCCACAAGCCTGAAGTCAGGTCTTAAGCTTCTGACGTTTCCGCGACCGCCGCAGTGACGGTCAAAGACCCACCTGCTTTTGCGACTGCATCAACCGCAGATTTGGACGCACCTGTCACAGACAGGTCCAATTTCGACGTGACATCGCCCTTTGCGAGCACACGGATACCGTCGCGCTTGCGACGTACCAAACCGCTTTCGATCAAAACGTCTTCGGTGATCGCAGTTTTCGCGTCGATTTTACCAGCATCGATGAATTTCTGGATCAGGCCCAGGTTCACAACGGCAAATTCTTTGCGGTTCGGCTTGTTAAAGCCACGCTTTGGCAGACGTTGGTACAAGGGCATTTGGCCGCCTTCGTATCCATTGATCGCCACACCCGAGCGGGATTTTTGACCTTTGATACCACGGCCACCCATTTTACCGGTGCCGGAACCCGGACCACGGCCAACGCGCTTGCGTTTTTTGGTGGCGCCTGCGTTGTCAGACAGTTCATTCAGTTTCATTGTCGCTTCTCCTTTTGCCGGATGTACCCCCCAGCGACGGGAGCGGGTAAACGCGGCGTTTCGATTCGATATCACCCTTGGGATGATCGTGGGCGTATAGACGGACGCAGGCACGGGATCAAGTACCCAGTGCCCCCGAGTTAACATCTGGGGTCAATGGAAGTGACACGGCTTCTTGCCACCGTGTGCAATCACGCGCCCAGTACCAGAACCGAAAATGGGGCTTGCAGCGACTGGCGGGGCGCCCGTCGTAACAACAAAAACAAGCGCTATTCTTAGCAAAGTCATATTATTTCCAATTTAAAAAGCCCATGCATCCGATCCTAAATCCTGTGTCGCGCTTCAAATAATTAGCACGGCGCAAACATCCCACACAGATAATTGATTAAGAAACTCTACCGTTTCACCGCATGCTGAACCCTCTAAGACGCAGTACGTTCAGGTTTCCATTGCCGTTGTCGAGCCCTTCTTCAAGGCGCAAAAAACCGCCCCACAGTCATCTGTGGAGCGGTTTCGGAATTCTTAAAAAGAGCGTCATTCGCACCCTAGTCAAACGCAAGATCTATTCGTTTTCCTAGGGTAAGACTTTAGCCCTTTTCTTCGACGATCTCGACCATGTGGCTGATCGAGTTGATCATGCCGCGGACGGAAGGTGTGTCTTCCAGTTCACGGGTTTTGTTCATTTTATTGAGGCCCAAACCAATCAGCGTCGCGCGTTGCTTGGCGGGGCGGCGGATCGGCGAACCGACCTGCTTGATCACAAGTGTCTTGGCCATGCTTATGCCTCCTCAGCCGCGGGTGCAGCTTCTTCGCGCTTGGGCAGAATGTCCGCCACTTTTTTACCGCGACGTTGTGCGACAGACCGTGGGCTAGACTCTTTACGAAGCCCGTCCATGGTCGCGCGGATCATGTTGTAAGGGTTCTGCGAACCGATGGATTTGGACACAACGTCCTTCACACCCAACATTTCGAACACAGCACGCATTGGACCACCGGCGATGATACCAGTCCCCTCTGGGGCTGCGCGCATAACCACTTTACCGGCACCGTGACGGCCTTCCATGTCGTGGTGCAACGTCCGACCTTCGCGCAATTGTACACGGATCATCTGACGTTTTGCTTGCTCGGTGGCTTTGCGAATGGCCTCGGGGACCTCTTTCGCTTTACCTTTGCCAAAGCCAACGCGGCCTTTTTGGTCACCAACAACCACGAGGGCCGCGAAGCCAAAGCGCTTACCACCTTTAACGGTCTTGGACACGCGGTTGATCGCGACCAGACGGTCAGCAAATTCCGGTGTTTCGTCACGATCACGGCCACGGCCGCGACGGTTTTCACGTTCTGCCATTGAGAACATCCTTTGTTATCTGGGCAAGCGCCCGTTTGTCTCAATCCTGGTGGGCACATTGCCCCCGGATCATCGGGAGGGCCCGAAGGCCCACCACAATTAGATTTTCAAACCGCCTTCGCGGGCCGCTTCGGCCACGGCTTTGACTTTCCCATGAAACAGGAAGCCGCCACGGTCGAAATACGCCTCGGAAACACCGGCTTTCTTGGCGCGTTCCGCGATCGCCGCACCCACTTTTGTGGCCGCTTCGATGTTGTTCTTGCCAACCATACCCAGCGCTTTTTCCAACGTCGATGCGGACGCTAGCGTTGTGCCTGCGACATCGTCGATCAGCTGAACGCTGATGTTTTTGTTGGAGCGGTGCACAGAAAGGCGCGCACGCCCCACGTTTACCTTGCGCAGTTTGTTCCGAACGCGAAGACGGCGCTTGAGGAACAGATCTCTTTTGCTGTTTGCCATTTTTGCGGTCCTTACTTCTTCTTGCCTTCTTTGCGGAAGATGAACTCGCCTTTGTAGCGGATACCTTTGCCCTTGTAGGGCTCGGGCTTACGCCACTGACGGATGTTCGCAGCGACTTGACCAACAAGCTGTTCGTCAATGCCTTCTACCACAATCTCGGTCTGTTTCGGAGCTGTTACGGTCACACCCTCGGGCGCTACGTAATCCACGTCGTGAGACAGGCCCAGGTTCAACTTCAGGGTTTTGCCCTGAATGTTGGCCCGGTAACCCACACCTTGGATTTCCAGCTCTTTTTTGAAGCCCTCGGTCACGCCGGTGACAAGGTTCGCAACCATCGTGCGGGACATGCCCCACTGCTGCCGCGCGCGCTTGGATTTGCCGCGTGGCTCGATGGTGACAACATTGTCTTCGACTTTCAGGGTCACGTCATCTGTGGCCTTGAAAGTCCGCGTGCCCTTTGGGCCTTTTACTTCGATGGTCTGACCGCTCACGGAGGCGGAAACGCCGCTGGGCAGATCGACCGGTTTTTTACCAATACGAGACATCAGCCCCTCCTTAGAAGACGGTGCAAAGCACTTCGCCACCAACGTTGGCGCTGCGTGCTGCTTGGTCAGACATCACACCCTTGGGGGTGGAGACAATCGACACGCCCAGGCCCTGACGGACAACGGGGATGTCATTGACGCCCATGTAAACGCGACGACCGGGCTTAGACACCCGCTTCAGTTCGCGAATAACAGGTTCGCCTTCATAGTACTTGAGGCTGATCTCGATGGCCGGATGGCCGTCGATACCAGTCGTTTTCTCATAGCCGCGGATATAGCCTTCGTCCGCCAGCACGTCCAACACCCATGCCCGCAGCTTGGATGCTGGGGTAGAAACGGTGGACTTGCCGCGCAACTGGCTGTTCCGGATACGAGTAAGCATGTCTGCGATAGGATCGTTCATCTATACTCTCCTTACCAGCTCGACTTGACCATACCGGGGATCTGGCCGTTCGAGCCAAGGTCCCGCAGTGCGATCCGCGAAATTTTCAGTTTACGATAGTACGCGTGTGGACGGCCGGTCAGCTGGCAACGGTTGTGCAAACGCACAGCCGAAGAGTTGCGCGGCAGTTTGGCCAGTTTCAGAGACGCACGAAAACGCTCTTCCATCGGCTTTTCTTGGTCGCTCACAATCGCCTTCAACTCGGCACGTTTAGCGGCATATTTCGCCACCAGACGCTCGCGCTTTTTCTCGCGCGCAATCATTGATTTTTTAGCCATATCAATTCCCTCCCGATCAGCTGTTGAAGGGCATGTTGAAGGCTTTCAACAGGCTCTTTGCTTCAGCGTCGGTTTCCGCCGTTGTGGCGATCACGATGTCCATTCCCCAGTTCTCATCGATTTTATCGAAGTCGATCTCAGGGAACACCAGATGCTCTTTCAAACCCATGGCATAGTTGCCACGGCCATCAAAAGATTTGCCCGAAACGCCGCGGAAGTCGCGGACGCGTGGCATCGCAATGGTGATCAAACGGTCGAGGAATTCATACATACGGTCGCCACGCAGGGTCACTTTCGCGCCCATTGGCATGTCTTCACGTACGCGGAAACCCGCGATGGATTTCTTGGCCGTTGTGGTCAGCGCTTTTTGACCAGCAATCAACGTCAAATCGCCGACGGCTGATTTGGCTTTTTTGCTGTCGCGCACGGCGGCTGCACCGCAACCGATGTTCAGAACGATTTTATCCAGACGCGGGATCTGCATGTCGTTCTTGTAACCGAACTCTTCTTTCATAGCCGCACGAACGGTGTCTTTGTACGCGGCCTTCAAACGGGGGGTATAATTCGCTGTATCGAGCATTAGATCACATCCCCTGTTGTCTTGGCGAAACGCACTTTTTTGTCACCGTCCATCTTGAACCCAACGCGCGTCGCTTTGCCGTTGGCGTCCACATAGGCGAGGTTGCTCAAGTCGATCGGCATCGCTTTGGGGATGCGGCCGCCTTGGCTTTCCTGAGACTGACGTGTGGCGCGAATAGAGATATTCACGCCGTCCACGATGGCCTTACCGGTCTTGGGCGCCACGGACGAGATCGTCCCTGTTTTGCCTTTGTCCTTGCCAGCCAATACGATGACCTTGTCACCTTTTTTCAACTTAGCAGCCATGATTACAGCACCTCCGGAGCGAGCGAGATGATTTTCATGAAGTTTTTCGCACGCAGCTCACGCACAACTGGGCCAAAGATACGTGTACCTACGGGCTCGTTGTTGTTGTTGAGGATGACAGCAGCGTTGCGATCAAAGCGGATCGCGGTACCGTCGTCGCGGCGAACTTCCTTGGCGGTGCGAACAACAACGGCCTTCCGGACGTCACCTTTCTTCACACGACCGCGGGGGATGGCTTCCTTGACCGACACGACAATAATGTCGCCGACGGATGCGTATTTACGCTTGGAACCACCCAATACCTTGATGCACTGAACACGGCGCGCGCCGCTGTTGTCAGCAACATCCAGGTTGGTCTGCATCTGGATCATTTGGTTTCTCCCGACCTGTAGGGGGCGATGCGTGCCTGATCCCTAGGGTTTCGATTAAGCAGGGGTGCTTCAGGCCTCAGCGGCTTGCAACACTTCCCAACGTTTGGTCTTCGACTTTGGTGCACATTCAACGATGCGAACAGCGTCGCCCGTTTTGAATGTGTTGTTCTCATCGTGCGCCCGGTATTTTTTGGACTTACGGATGGTTTTCTTCAGAACCGGGTGCGTAAAGCGGCGCTCCACGGAAACGGTTACTGTTTGTGCGTTCGCGTCAGAGGTCACGACGCCGGACAGAATACGCTTTGGCATGGGTGCTCTCCTTACTCAGACGCTGCGGCCGAAGCCGCTTTTTGGTTCAACACAGTTTTCACACGGGCCGCATTGCGACGCGCTGTGCGCAGCTGCGATGCGTTTTCCAGCTGGCCAGTGGCCTGTTGGAAGCGCAGGTTAAACTGTTCTTTTTTCAGGTTGGCCAGCTCTTCGCGCAGCTGGTCAGGGGTCTTATCGTGTAGTTCCTTGGCGTTCATCGCCTTATTCCTTTCAACATCACAGGCAGGCCCAATGCGCATCGTTTTGTCCAATGCAATTGGTCACCCTGATTCCCGTGGAGTTCATGATGAAGGGGCCGTATAGGAGGGTTGCGGGCACATAGCAACCCCCTTCGGGGCCTGCGCAAACGTCGATATCGCCCCGCGATACCCCGCCGACCTTTACGCCCCGGCGCGATCACGCCCGCAGCGCATCACCACACCATCAAGGCCACAGCCGGCCCGGCGCAGCGGTGTCCGAAATCACGCCCAACTGTAGTTAAAACTGACCGAAATCCGCTCTTCTTCGGCCATATTCAACGGCACTTCGTGGCGCAGCCAGCTTTCCCACAAAAGGACTTCGCCGACCTTGGGTGTAATATAGTTAAAACTCCGCAGATCTTGCGGGGCGTCTTTCATCCGTGGGGGCGCCGACATCATCATCGCCAACCGCGGGTCTTCGAATTTGATCGCGCTGGCGCCATCGGGCACGGCCACGTAGGTGGTGCCACTGATCGCAGAATGCGGGTGGATGTGTCCCGTATGGATACCGCCGGGTGGCAGGATATTGATCCACAGATCTTCAAGCTTTAACGGCCGGTCGCCCAGATCAAACGCCAGTTCCTTGGCAAAGGCTTTGACGTGTTTGTCGAGCGTCTTGACCAGATCTTTAAAAATCGGGAACCGATAGGGCAGATCCGTCAACGACGCATAACTGGTGTAGCCGGGAAAGCCGTTTTCGTCGCACCAATCCTGCCCCGCCTCGTCATCCTGCGCGATAGACCAACACGAGGCCTCCAGTTCAGCGGCGTCAATAGGGGGCGTCTTCTCGGAGAGATCGGCGCGGTACAGGCGGGTCACAAAGAGGGAATCTACGGTGCTCATACCCCCTATTAACCGAGCCCGCGATCAGTGGCGAGACCGGCAGGCACGATCTTTTGCATGCCCCCACCGGTTGGCCACGACGACGCAACGCCTAAACGCACGTGTCACCCACTAAGGGCAGCCCGGTGCGTCTTGACCAGATCACGCAGAAAGTCCGCCACCACGCCCACACGACGTGAATGCACCATATCAGATTGCGTCACGAGCCAGATCGGCTGATCGACCCCAAGATCCGCATCCAAGCACACCAGATCGCGTCCCCGCGCGAGAAAATGCGGCACCACCGCCAAACCCAAACCGTGTTCGCACGCGACCAACTGCCCCGCCAATGACGTGGTCACCAGCACAGGCGCACGGCCCTGCAAGGCGCGTTCGATCCATTGTGCGGCTGGCAGATGCGCGTAGTTGTCTGACCACGCAATGATATCATCGGTGTCCAGCGCGCCCGCATCCGGCACCCTGCGCCGCGCAGACACATAGGCAGGCGCGCCGTACAAGCCGTAGCCAAGCGCGCCCAACCTTTGCAACGACACGTTCCCCCGGTCAGGTTTGACCATCCGCAGCGCAATATCCGCGTCGCGGCGGTGCAGATTGGCCGTCGCGATATCGGTTATGATCTCTAACGATAGCCGTGGATATTGCGCTTTCAATGACCCAAGTGCTGGCAAAATCAACCCCGTCGCCAGGTTTTCGGCCGTCGCGAGCCGCACGGTGCCCGACACCGCTGCTTCATGTCGCGACCCAGTCGCGAGCGCCAAGGCATTTGCCTCCATCTCTTCGGCCCGCTCAATCAGGGACGATCCATCCTCGGTCAACCGGTACCCCGAATGATGCCGCGCAAAAAGCGGCTGGCCAATCGCCCGTTCCAACCGTTCTACACGCCGTGAAACCGTCGCGATCCCCACACCCAACGCCGCGGCCGCACCGCTCAACGTGCCAGCACGGGCAACGGCCAAGAACGCGCGGATATCATCCCAAATGATTTCGGTGTTCATACGCTTTCCATTTTTGGAAACCTGATTGCCATTTGCTGCGGTTTTCCTTTCGAAATGGAAATGCCAGTTTTGACGTCAACGCACAAGGCAAGGAGATCCGCATGGACTATCGAACACTCGGGCAAGGCTTCAAAGTTTCGGCTATCGGTCTGGGCTGCATGGGTATGAGCGAATTCTACGGCCCCCGAGACGACGACATATCCATGCGCGTACTGCACGAAGCCATCGACCTTGGTATCGACTTTTTCGACACCGCAGATATGTACGGCCCCTATCACAACGAAGACTTAATCGGCAGTTTTCTGGCGCAATCGAGCGCCAAACCCAAGGTCGCGACCAAATTTGGCATCGTCCGCCAACCCGGTGAATACAGCCGCAGCCTGAACAACAGCGCCGACTACGCCCGCACCGCCTGCGAAGGGTCGCTCAAACGGCTCGGCGTTGACCGTGTTGATCTGTTTTATGTACACCGGATCAACCCGTACCAAGACATCGAAGACACGATGGGCGGCCTGTCGCGGTTGGTGGACGCGGGCAAAATCGACCGGATCGGTCTGTGCGAGGTCAGCCCCGAAACCCTGCGCCGCGCCCATGCCGTTCACCCCGTGACGGCGGTGCAAACCGAATATTCCCTGTGGACACGTGGTGTTGAAGCCGACGTGCTGCCAACTTGCCGCGAACTGGGAGTTGGCTTTGTGCCATATTCACCATTGGGGCGCGGCTTTCTGACCGGGCGTTTCGCGGATACGGCTGCCTTCGAAGACGGGGATTTTCGCCCCCTGCTGCCGCGCTTTCAATCAGATGCCCTGGCGTCAAACCAAAACATCGCAAACCTTGTGGCCCGCGCTGCACACCGCGCCGGATGCACCCCCGCGCAACTGGCTTTGGCGTGGTTGTTGGCGCAGGGCGACGATATCGTGCCCATCCCCGGCACCAAGAAAATCGGATATTTGCGCGACAATACCGCCGCAGTTGACGTCACCCTGACCAATGCCGATCTGCGCAAGATCGAAGGCGAGCTTGCAGACCTAACCGTGTTCGGGGATCGCTATACCGCCGAAGGTATGAAAGGGGTCGACGCATGAGCCGCAGCGCGACACCTCTCCCCGATGCGCTGAGTTTGCTCGAAACACTCGAACCCGGTGCCGCGGCAAAAGTAGCGGCCAATCTCGACGGTTTCGCGCCGGGCGTGGCAGAGTTGATCTTGGGCCATGCCTTCACGGATATCATCGGGCGAGACGGCATAGACCTGCGCACACGCGAAATGCTCACCGTCGCGATGTTATCCGCGATGGGCACCGCGCCCGCACAGTTGGAATTCCACATAGGGGCCGCGTTAAACACCGGCGTCACACGGGACGAGATCGTTGAAATTGTGCTGCAAGTGTCAGTTTATGCCGGTGTGCCTGCCTGCATAAATGCGATTTCGGCGGCAAAAAACGCGTTTCAGGCGGCAACAGCCACCTGAAAACGGGTCATTCGGCGTCAGGTTTGGGCATCTCGGCAGTCGCCCCATCCGGTGTCAATGACAGCGTATGCGCCCGCAGCCACGCCATGAAACCGCGCGGATCATCATCCCATTTGCGCAGTTCATCCTGATCCAGCGGTTCGCCCACAATCGGCGCTTGCGATTTATTCAACGAATAAACGATCTCGTGCAGCAACAGGCCCTGCCGCAACATAGGAGATAATTTGTTGGCGATCTGGTAGGCGCGCGAATTCTGCCCGGGGAATTTGATCGGCACGACTGTCGCACCAGAACGCCGGATCAATTTGGCGGTAAAGACGTTCCATTCAGCCTCGATCGCGGGGCCAAAGAACGTCTCGGACGCGGCGACCCCACCCGATGGAAACAACGCAACCACGCCACCATCTTTGAGATACTGCATCGCCTTGGCGCGCATTTCGACGCCTTTGCGTTGCGCATTCGGGTCGTGTGGAAACGGCACCGGGATCATGTACGACCCCGCCACCTCGTCGATCACGGTGAGCAAAGAGCGCGTCAAAATCCGGTAATCAGGCCGTACACGGCCAATCAGATCCGCAAAAATCATACCGTCCACCATCCCATGTGGATGATTAGACACCACAATGACGGGCCCAGTTTTGGGGATGCGCGCCAGCTGGTCTTGGGGGGTCAAAAGATCGATCCCCATGACGTCAAGCGCCGCGCGCCAAAACGCCTGCCCCTGCGGCGCGCCGGCCTGTTCGAACTTGCGCACCAAACGCAGGATCGTCAGTTTGCCGGTCAGGGCTTCCATGATCCGAATAACCGTAGATTTCCAAGGATCTTCGAACGTCGAGGCATAGGATAAGCTACTGCGGTCATATTGATTGAAATTGACCGGCTCCGCTGTGCCTTGGGACACGTCGATGTCTTGCGAGCTTTCTACCAAGACTTGTTTTCCCGTTCTGCAACTCTCTGAGTGCTTCGTTTCTCTACTGACCTTCGCCAAATTTGTCCGCCACCAGAGCCTTGAGCGCCTCTGCCAACGCCTCAGCATCTGGCCCCGAGGTCCGTATGTCAATAAAGCTTCCCTTAGACGCTGCCAACATCAAAAGTCCCATAATACTGTCGCCCGTTGCCGATTGGCCGTCCTTTGACACGTCTGCCGTGGCGTCAAACCCCTCGACAACCTCTACCAATTTGGCAGAGGCCCGCGCGTGGAGCCCTTTTTCGTTAACGATTTCAAGCGTGCATTTGGTCATGGTGTTGGTCGAACTTCCTGCTCTGGGCTTACGTTCTGACTATCGATGTATTTTTTCCCGGCCTCCAAGGCCAGATCCACCGCATCCGATACTGGTTTGTGACGGCTTTTCGCCAATTTGATCAACATCGGCAGGTTTGCACCATATAGAATGCGCCGGTCACAGGGGCGACAGGCCAGCAGGCTCAGGTTTGACGGGGACCCGCCGTACAAATCCGTCACCAACACCACACCACCGCCGGTATCGACATCATCCGCCGCCTCGCAAATCTCGCGCTCCTTGGCGCGCCGGTCATGATCAGCCGCGATGGAAATCGCGTGTATGCCCGGTTGCCGACCCACGACATGCTCGACCGCGGCAAGATATTCCCGCGCCAAGCCGCCATGTGCAACGATTACAATACCAATCACAGGCTTCACGCCTCTTCCTTTTTACGCAGGTCCAATTCGCGGTGTCTTATTGACACTTGCCAACCGTCTTCCGCAAGCCGCAAAGCATGCCTTTCGGCCATGACAACAGACCTATGCTGCCCTCCAGTACACCCAAAGGCGATTGACAGGTACGACTTTCCCTCCTCGCGATACGCCGGAAGCAACAGCAAGCTAAGTTCGCGCACCTGAGTCTCAAAGGCGGCAAATCGCGGATCACTGGCAACATGCGCGGCAACGGCGTCTTGCATACCCGTCATTTTCCGCAGATCCGGGACCCAATACGGGTTTGTCAGGAACCGGCAATCATAGACCATATCAACGCTGCGTGGCAGCCCGCGTTTGTAGGAAAACGATTGCACCGACACGCTAAGCCTGCGCTGGCCGCCCGGCGCGAACCAATGTTCAACCTCCGCACGCAGTTGGTGCACATTTAGGTCACTGGTATCGATCAAAACGTCCGCGCGCCCGCGCAAAGGGCCCAAAATTTCCAATTCGCGCATAATGCCATCCGAGGGGCGATCATCAGGCGCCAATGGGTGGCGGCGCCGGGTCTCGGAAAACCGCCGCAGCAACACATCTGTATGGCAGTCCAAATATAACAATTCCGGGGCGAGCCCGGGCACCCCGGTCAGCTGCCCCAAAAGGTCAATAATTGCGGTTGTCGAGAAATCACGATTGCGTGGGTCGATCCCCAGCGCCAGCGGCTGATTGCCGTCTGCCCCTTCGAACAACGCAGACAGCAAACGCAGCGGCAAATTATCAACCGCTTCGAAACCCGCATCTTCCAGCACATTCAGCGCACTGGATCTGCCAGCACCCGATGGCCCCGTCACAAACACAATGCGCCGCGCTGTTGGTTCCGTATCCGACATTAAACTTGTGCTCTCCCGCATTTGAGATATTGCAAAATGGCAGCAGGGAAAGAGGGGCTGTCCACTTTGTGAAGACAAGGCAATTCAACGCCGAGCAGATCTCTTGTGTGTTCGGCCGGTAGTCGCGCAGCTTCACGTTGCCCCATATCGATCACCAAATGCAAACGCGTCTCGGGCTGATGGGCGGCGTGCAGCAATCCGACACCGCGCGCCTCTATCAACCCTGAAATCCGCAGCGGAGCGCTGGCCAATACTTGCGATCCACGGCGTCGAACTTGTGTTTGATCATCCGCAACAAGGTCACAGCCGAATGCCATAAGCTGCAACGCCAACCCCGACTTTCCCTGCCCCGACGCGCCAGTAATTAAGACGCCGATCTTATCCAGTGATACGCAACTGGCATGCACCATTTCATGAGGTTCTATGGGGCCAGGTGCGGACATATGTCAGATCGGCAACCCTACAACAAACCGCGCGCCAAGCGGTTCTGATGTGATATCGGCTTCTGTCGGGCGGATGTTTTCAGCCCACACCACACCGCCATGGGCTTCGATAATTTGTTTGGAAATCGCGAGGCCCAAACCAGAGTTATTCCCGAAATGCTCGTCAGGACGTTGGGAATAGAACCGTTTGAAGATTTTCAAAAGCGCCTGATCGGGAATTCCGGGCCCTGTATCTTCAACCACAATCAAAACCCTGTTTTCCTTTTTGCGCGCCCAAACACGTATCGCATCGCCACTTTCACAGAATGAAATAGCGTTTGTGATTAAATTCACAAAAACCTGCGCCAGTCGAGCCTCGAGACCGTGCACAATGACAGGCTGTTCGGGCAGATCAGAAATAAAGTCGATACCTTCGGCCCGCGCCTCTTCACCAAGAAATTGATCAAGGTTGCGCAATGTCGTCAGGACATCAAATGGTTCCTCATCCTCTTTGACCAGCTCGCTATCAAGCCGGGACGCGTTGGAAATATCACTGACCAAACGATCCAACCGCCGGACATCGTGGTCAATGACATCGAGCAGTTTTTCACGCTGATCATCGCGCTTGATCATCCGCAAGGTCCCCACTGCAGACCGCAACGAGGCCAGCGGGTTCTTGATTTCGTGGGCCACATCTGCGGCGAACTGTTCGTTTCCATCAATCCGATTATAGAGTGCCGAAATCATGCCGCGCAGAGCACCGCTCAGACGCCCGATTTCATCAGGACGGGCCGTGAGATCGGGGATACGAATACGCCCCGGGTTCATTTCACGCGCTTTCTTATCGCGGCCAAGTTCGGCGGCTGCCGATAGCTCGGCTAAGGGTGTCGCAATTGTTGAGGCAAGCACTAAGCTCAGCCCCACAGACACCAGAATCGCAATGGCAAACATCTGTAGCACGCGTTCCCGCTCAATGCGGACAAGGTGGTCAATTTCGCCGGTTGCCGTCGTCACAGCGACAACGCCAACCGCGCGCCCATTCTGCACAATTGGGGTCGCAGCGGTAAATAGCTTGCCGCCAGCGAGATCCAGTTCGTTTCGAATTTGGGTGCCATCTTCAAGGCTACGCCCGATCAGCGACTTGAGCCGTTCGCTTAGCGGCGTCTGAACCGTCTCGCCGGGGGGGGAGAACGTGGCAACGACTGCCGACCACAGCCAATCAAGACCATCGGTTAAATATGTATTCCCGCCAAGTTCATTTGCGGATTTTCGCGTCACCAACTGACCTTCCACGGTCGTGATCAACATTTCGGTGCGGTCGAACACGAAAACATCGACACCATTGCGCAGATCTAACCCGCTCAGCGCATCCGCAACGTTAATCCCGTCGCCTGTTGCCAGATTAACAGGTGCCTCTTTTGGCAGTTGCGCTTCGATCACATCCGCAATCAATTCGGCCTCAGACACCAGCGAGGCCGCACGTTGCAAGGCAAGGCTGTCGCGAGATGAATTCAAGTTCAGTATGCCTATGACAAGAACGCACAACGCAACAAGGTTGAACGTCACGATCTTGCGGGTCAGCGGCGAGGTGCGTAAAGACATGCGCCCACGCTTTTCTCTCACACCAGACGCTTCGGCCTCCCCGAAGCTATCTGACGCCACGCTCCCGTCATTTTGCACACCTGTGCTGTCCTCGTGGGGAGGAGGGGTCATGTCACGCACGAAGGTCCTCTCGGCCAAGGCCATCTGCTCAATCAGTCTTCGTTGTATCGGTATCCGATACCATAAAGGGTCTCAATTGCTGAGAATTCTTCGTCTGCCGTGCGCATCTTCTTTCTCAGACGCTTGATGTGGCTGTCGATGGTGCGATCATCAACGTAGACTTGATCATCATAGGCTACATCCATCAATTGATCGCGCGACTTCACGAAACCGGGCCTTTGCGCCAACGCCTGAAGCAACAGAAATTCGGTTACCGTCAAAGACACGTCCCGGCCCTTCCAGCTGACCGCGTGGCGCAATGGATCCATGCGCAATTCACCGCGCTCCATGACTTTAGTCTCTTCGCTATCCGCGGCAACATCCCCAGATACCGCATCCTGACGCCGCAAAAGCGCACGGATCCGCTCTACTAGCAAACGTTGCGAAAAGGGCTTTTTGACGTAATCATCCGCGCCCATCCGAAGGCCAAGGACCTCGTCAATCTCGTCGTCTTTGGACGTAAGGAAAATCACCGGCATCGCCGTTTTCTGACGCAACCGTTGCAACAGATCCATACCATCCATGCGCGGCATCTTGATATCCAACACCGCCATGTCAGGCAGTTTCTTGTTGAAGGCATCCAATGCGGCCTGCCCGTCATTGTAGGTTTCAACCTCAAAACCCTCTGCCTCAAGGGTCATTGAAACCGATGTTAAAATGTTCCTGTCATCATCCACCAAAGCGATTTTAGACATCAGCTCGTTCCTTGTCCCGCTCGTTTCTTTGTTCGTTATACCCGGCGCGTAAAGTCTGCGGTCTAGACCAGTGGTGACTGCGAATCAGTGCAGCGCACTTAGGAATACCGCCACAATTTCATTACGAATGACTGAATTTCGGCATAATATTGGACGATCATCGCCACAGTCGCCCCCTCTGAACCGCGGCAAAACCGCCAGATCAAACAAAGTTGCAAATGGTGGCGCTAACGTCTCCGACGCCGTCTGTTCAACAATAAAAACCCCATGTTAAGACCCAATGGCGCCGAATTTCAGGTTCGAAAACAGGAGAACGACAGATGACACATGGACGGGTAAACCCCGACTTCACGCTCGAAGATCAAGGGATCAAAGGGGCGGGAACCATCTATTATAACCTGATCGAACCCGATTTGATCGAACATGCTCTGGCCCGCGGCGAAGGCAATCTGGGCAAGGGCGGCGCCTTTCTGGTGACCACGGGGAAATTCACCGGGCGGTCCCCAAAAGACAAACATGTCGTCAAAACCGCCGACGTGGCCGACACCATTTGGTGGGAAAACAACGCCGCCATGTCCCCAGAGGGGTTTGATGCGCTGCACGCTGACATGCTTAAACACATGGAAGGGCGCGATTATTTTGTACAAGATCTAACAGGTGGCGCCGACCCAAAACACGCCATCAACGTCCGCATGATCGCCGAACTGGCCTGGCACGGGCTGTTCATTCGCCACATGCTGCGCCGCCCCGATCGCGAAGACCTCGATCACTTTCTGGCCGATTTCACTGTCATCAACTGCCCCAGCTTTCAAGCGGACCCGGCCAAACACAACTGCCGGTCTGAAACCGTCATCGCGATGAATTTCACCAAAAAGCTCATCCTGATCGGCGGCACCGAATACGCCGGTGAAAACAAAAAATCCGTATTTACGTTGCTCAACTACCTGCTGCCGGAAAAGGGCGTCATGCCCATGCACTGCTCGGCCAACCACGCGACAGGCAACCCTGTCGACACGGCCGTGTTCTTCGGGCTGTCTGGCACCGGCAAAACGACGCTTTCTGCGGAACCAACCCGCACCCTGATCGGCGATGACGAACACGGCTGGTCCGACACCGGCACGTTCAACTTCGAAGGTGGCTGCTACGCCAAAACAATCAGCCTGAGCCCAGACGCCGAACCCGAGATCTACGCGACAACGGAAAAATTCGGCACCGTGATCGAAAACATGGTCTACGACCAAGACACCAAAGATCTCGATTTTGAAGATGACAGTCTGACGGCAAATATGCGCTGTGCCTATCCGCTGCACTATATCTCGAATGCGTCAGCTGCCGCGCGGGGCGGGCACCCCAAGAACATCATCATGTTGACCTGCGATGCCTTTGGCGTTTTGCCGCCCATTTCGCGCCTGACCCCGGCGCAGGCAATGTATCATTTCCTATCGGGCTTTACCTCTAAAGTGGCGGGCACCGAACGGGGCGTGACCGAACCCGAGCCCACGTTTTCGACCTGCTTTGGCGCGCCCTTCATGCCGCGTCGTCCCGAGGTCTATGGCAACCTGCTGCGTGACAAAATCGCCACCCATGGCGCGACCTGTTGGTTGGTCAACACCGGCTGGACGGGGGGCGCCTATGGCACCGGCAGCAGAATGCCGATCAAGGCGACACGCGGGTTGCTGACGGCTGCTTTGGACGGGTCACTCGCGGACGTCCTCTTTCGCAAAGACCCCAACTTTGGGTTTGACGTGCCGGTAGATGTCACAGGGGTGCCCACGATCTTGCTGGATCCGCGCCGCACATGGGACGACGCGGATGCCTATGATCGCCAAGCCGCTAAGTTGGTCAAGATGTTCTCGGACAACTTCGGCCAGTATCTGCCGTTCATCGACGACGAGGTAAGGGCAGCGGCGATCAGTTAATCCAACCGCCGCGCACAGGGTCAGGCCGCTTGGCGGTCTGGCTGCGAGGTGTTGACCACATCGATAATCGGCATCTCCAGCAGGTACCGCGTGTCCTCGTTGGTGAGGTAGCTCAGGAACCCTTCCATCGGTCGGTCTGAGCCCTTGCGGTACCACCGCAGGGCGCCGGGTTCGTTGTGCATATACCCCATCCGTTCTGCGAACCCCTTGAACGCAACGGTCCGCGCCATAAAGCCGAAAATATGATCCGGGTTCCACCGGCACATCGCCTCGTGGATTCCATAACGTGCCAGCACCGTGGACAACCCCGTGCCACGATAGGGGCCGGTGTCGCCCATCCAGACTTCGCCGTGATAGACGACCTGCCCTGTCATGCGGTCAGCACCCGGACTGGACCGAAACCGGGACCGTTGCAGATCAAGATCCGGGATCGCCGGTGGGAAGTCGCGGAACCGTTTCAGCATGTAGCCGCCCAGTGATTTTTCCTGCAGATCAATCAGCCGGGATGCCTGAGTGTGCATCAACGCTCCGTCCACATCGCGCGCGATCAGCCAAAAAGAATTGGTGTCGTTAAGGTCATGTACTTCGGGATCAAACGGCGCCCCTAATACCTGCTGGGGCCGTTCTCGTTTCAGCATCGTGTGATAGGTGGTAAAATTTGAGCCGACGGTCACGGTAATCTGGTTTTGGTGTAATATATCGCGGCTTGTGGCCACAAATTGGGCCCCCGCGTTCAAACTTTGAAAAGACATAGCAAAACTCCTTTGCACGAGCATCCTCATGCAAAGGTTAGCCTAACGGCGTGCTTAACGCTCGAACTTTGCGTCAGCGGGGTCCAGATTCACGACAATATCGGCGGAAGGTTGCACAATTTTGCTCGGATCGAGCCCAAGTATCTCAATATCGGACGACGGCTCCACAAGCGAATAGAGCGCCAGGCTGCCGTCAGGGAATCGCCCCCCCAACATAAGACGGTGATAATTGACCGGTTTCAGGATCCCATCGGGATGGGACGGAACCAGCGTGTAAACATGGTCCAAACGCAAACTTTGGGTCGATTGAACCTCATGGAAAGGTTCATCCAACATGCGCGCGAAATCCTCGCCACCGGGCATGCGGCCCAAGGACCGCCCGACGCTGCTGCGGGCTTTGGCCAGCCCAAACCACTTGACGAAAAAGGACTGCGCGCCGAATTCAACACAGATCCAGCCCGCGCTGGTATGGCGGTACACAATCAGATAAGGGCGCACGTGCTCCATATGGGGGGACTCAATGTCCCCCGCCGCCATGCACCAACTGCGCACCATTTCACGCTGCAGGCAGGACGACGACGCCCAGATCCGCCCCAACGAATGTTGTTGCTGCCAAAAGCACCACCCATCCGGCAGCGTTGAACTGAACACCTGCAGGCCGTCGATGTGCCCAAGGGAATTGTTCAACCATGCATTCCCGCGCGCCAAAATGCTCAACGCCTCGGGCAGGGCGCGGGCGCCAGCCTCTGTCAGCCGGTACTGACGATCTTCCACAACAAACAACGCCTCACCCTTTGCCTCTTCCAGCTGCGTGATGTGGCGGCGCACAGTTTGCCGGGTGCTGCCCAGCTCTTTGACGGCGTGGCTCAGGTTCAGCGTTTGGGCCAGCGTCGTGAACGACCTGATCATCTCATGCAACAACCCATGAGACTCGACAGGTCTCAGCGCGGCGTTCGTGGTTTCGGAAGGATCCATGACCCGGTTCATAACGCCAACGGTAAATTAATCATCCAGCAATGCAACATTTTTCACCCATCACCCGTATATTTATCATCAGAAAAGGAAAAAACGTACTCAATTGCGCTAGCCGTCGATTCCCGGAAGAAGTGTACCCAGTCACAACCAGAGGTGTTAAATAGTTATGTCCCATCCCGTTGATGTTCACGTCGGTCGCAAATTGAAACAAATTCGCACTATGCGCCGGCTCTCCCAAACAGATGTTGCCAAGGAACTGAGTCTCTCGTTTCAGCAGATCCAAAAATACGAAATCGGATCCAATCGTATCGCTGCCAGTCGGTTGTATGAACTGTCGCGGATCCTTGATGTACCCACATCTTATTTCTTCGAAGGCATTGATGCTGAACTAGAAAATTCAGAACGCCGCGATCCGGGGCTCGAGATTGTGACCGCATTGGCCGCGATCCGTGACGAGACAGTAAAGACACGAATCGTGACGTTCATAGAAGATGTCTCAGGCGTAACCGTCGCGCGTCAGAGCTGATCCTGCGCCAACGATGCGGTGCTGGGCAGATCTGTCTGGCGCTCTAAATATCGTCAATACAGTTTTAATTTTAATGAGTTTGTGACTGACAAGCGCCGCACCTGCGGCGCTTTTTTCTCGACCATTGCCGCCTATTTTGACTGTGAACACAGTGTTGCGGCTTTCGAAACAATCAGAAGGTGTGATCTATAAATTTCATTGGGAAATTTTAATATGAAAAAATGCACCTTCACGTATTTTTATTGCGCCTCCACTGTGATCGGTCTACATCATCACACAACCGACAAAGGATGTACCGATGCCCCATGACGGACAGACGCCGCCGACCCAAAACACAATTGTGCTGGGCAATCTATTGGAATTAACCGCCGCTGCGTTGCCGCCGATTGATGCGCTCCTTCACACGGCGACCGAGCGGGTCAAAGCAGTTGTCACAACCGATGGCCGCGTGTCAGGGGCGCTCATCGAAGCGCATCAAACGGCGACGCATGGGCTCGCTTGGTTGGCGACCTATGTCCAAGCCTTGCACCAAATGCATGCTTGGGCCGAACGTCTGAGCACCGCAGGCACCTTCGGCGAAACCGAACAGTTGATCCACCAAATCGCGTTTGGCGAATACCTGTCGCAGATCAGCGGCGGCCTGCAAATGAACCAAGGCGAGATGCTGCGGCTTCAGGATCTGGGGATCGGCCCGGCGGATAGCGGCGCTCTCACCAACCCTGCGATTGCGACATTGACCCAACACGGCAACACCCAAGCCGCCCGCACACGACTGGTCGCGTTGATGCAAGAGCACGCCGCGCATGTTATCATCGGCGCATCGGGGTTGGATGATGAATTGGAAATGATACGTGACCAATTCCGGCGTTACGCTATCGAAAAGGTCGAGCCCTACGCCCACGACTGGCACCTCAAAGATGAGCTGATCCCGCTAAACGTGATAGACGAACTGGCCGAAATGGGGGTCTTTGGGTTGACCATTCCCGAAGAATTCGGCGGGTTTGGCCTGTCCAAGGCATCTATGTGCGTGGTGTCCGAGGAACTGTCGCGCGGGTATATCGGGGTCGGCAGTCTGGGCACGCGATCCGAGATCGCCGCGGAACTAATTCTGGCAGGCGGCACGCAAGCCCAAAAAGAAAAATGGCTCCCGCGGTTGGCCCGTGCCGAAACACTGCCAACCGCCGTCTTTACTGAACCAAACACCGGGTCAGATTTAGGCAGCCTACGCACTCGTGCGGTCAAAAATGGCGACGACTATAAGGTCACCGGCAATAAAACTTGGATCACCCACGCCGCCCGCACGCATATGATGACCCTGTTGGCCAGAACCGACCCCGGCACGACAGACTACAAAGGCCTGTCGATGTTTCTGGCCGAAAAGACCCCCGGCACCGATGACGCCCCCTTTCCGACGGCTGGCATGACCGGCGGCGAGATCAAAGTCTTGGGATATCGCGGGATGAAAGAATACGAACTGGCCTTTGATAATTTCCACGTGGATGGCGGCAATTTACTGGGAGGCGAAGAGGGTAAGGGGTTCAAACAACTGATGGAAACCTTTGAATCCGCGCGCATCCAAACCGCCGCCCGTGCGGTGGGTGTGGCGCAATCTGCGTTGGATCTGTCGATGCAATACGCCCAAGACCGCAAGCAATTCGGCAAACCGTTGATCGCCTTCCCACGGGTGTCGGGCAAGTTGGCGATGATGGCCGTAGAGCTGACCATCGCACGGCAACTCACGTATTTCTCGGCCTTCCAAAAGGACCAAGGGCACCGCTGCGACGTCGAGGCTGGCATGGCCAAACTGCTGGGCGCGCGGGTGGCATGGGCTGCGGCAGACAACGGGCTACAGATCCATGGCGGCAACGGTTTTGCCTTGGAATACAAGATCAGCCGCGTGTTGTGTGACGCCCGCATCCTGAACATCTTTGAGGGCGCCGCCGAAATTCAGGCGCAGGTCATTGCGCGCCGGCTGCTAAACTAAACCGGGTGCCAAAATGGCAAGCATCCGCCGACCCATTGGCCCGTAGCGCTGTGCTTTGCCTATGTTAGGTGCAAAATGACGCCTTCGCACTTGCAGCATCACAGCCACCTGCGTATGGCTGAATCATGGCAGCACAACGACTCACCCGACAAAAGTGGATCGATGCAGGGCTTGACGCGCTGGTCGCCCATGGCCCTGTGGCACTTGCGGCCGAACCTTTGGCCCGCGGACTTGGCGCGACAAAAGGGTCCTTCTACTGGCATTTCAAAGACGTCCCCGCCCTACATGATGCGGTCGTCCGGGACTGGCAATCCCGCGCACTGTCGCAGATCGCAGAGGCCCTGTCTCAAACCGGCAATGTCGAAAAACGCCTGCGCGCCTTCGGAAAGCAGTTCCTGTCAGATCGTCAGGACCCCGCGTTTCGAGCGTGGGCGCAAAGCGCACCTGTGGTGGCCCGTGCCGTCGGCGATGTAGATGCCGAGCGTCTGACCTATCTGGTCAACCTTTTGGCACATCTGGGGGTCACGAACCCCGCCTTTGCGCAAAGTTGTTTGGGCGCGCTGATCGGGTTGCCGCAGATACAAGGCAAAACCAAACCGGCGCAGGCGTTTGAAACCATGATTGATCTGGTTCTCGCGCTGAAATGACCCGCGCCACGCTTGCGGGCATCGCCTTTCTCGCAACGTTTGGCGCATTGGCCGCCTGCAAAAACGACGAAACCGTATCTGCCTATGGGGCCGCCGACCGGGTCTGGCACTTGGTCGAGATTGACGAAATCGATGTAACCTATGCGGCAACCCTGCGGTTTCCCGAACCGGGCCAAATCGACGGGGACGGGCCATGCAATCGCTTTCGTGGGGCGATGACAGTACCCTACCCTTGGTTTGACGCCAAAGGCTTGATCGCGACGCGCACCGCGTGCCCAGAGTTGGCAGGCGAAACCCAATATCTGGCAGCTTTGGCCCATATGACGTTGTCAGAAGTGCTGGGTGATACGTTGATCCTGTCTACCCCCGAAGGCCGGACTATGGTGTTTGTAGCCGCCGATTAAACGCCTCGACAAACCGCGCCCGTGCTTCGGGCAAGGGTTTATGACCGCGATCCAACGCAAGATGCCGGCCCAGAAAATACCCCGTGGTATTTAGCGCCACGGCCACTTCGTAGTCATCCCCGTCACCGATACCGCGCAAAATATCCGGCAATGGCAACAGCCGGTCTGCCCACTCTCCCGCTGCATCGCGCGACACGGCCCGCCCTGATTTGGGCGACACATACGCCAGATCATGTTGTTGCCCTGTCACCGCACACGCATCCAGCGCAAGCCCGTACCCCAGTTCGTCCAACAGGCTCAGCTCCCACCGCAGGTAGGCCAACGGCCACAGGTCGGTCTGTTCCAGCAGATCCAAAAGATGTTCTGACTGCACATACAACCGGTGATGCGGTTCCCGTTCTGGCAGACAAAACCCCAGCAACGCCGTCACTGTGTTGAGCCCGGCCAACATCAACCGGTCGGCCATCGCCACCACCGCTCGGCTGCGCACGGGTTCAACCTGAAAACTACCGATATGATCTTCGAGCCGCGCCCGCCAGATGACATCCAGCTGCGCGCCCGGCTGCAAGATCGGGGCAATCTTGCGGCTGGTGCCCCCCCGGACCACGCCTGCATGGCGGCCACGGTCGGGCGTGAACATCTCAATGATCGCAGAGGTTTCGCCGTGACGCCGGGTGCTTAGCAAAATCCCCTGATCACGCCATTCCATCAGGCCAAACCCGGTTGATCCAACATATGGCGGCCCTGCCTGTCTTCGACTTCGACCACCCAGATATCAGGGTCATACCCACGTTGGCGGGCGATGCTATCGTCGACTTCGGCCTCAGCGCCTTGTTGCAAGATCGACCAACTGCGGGTGTCATCCAGCAGGTTGTAAGTGCGTTGGTACACAACGGCCTGCCCATCCAGCCGGTTCAGCTTGACCAACACGCTGCCCGCATTGTCGTCGCCATGGGTCACGATAAAGGCCGGTATATCCTGCCCGCGCAACCGCATCAGATAGGCGTCAATCCAGAACCGCGCGGTCAGCCGAGACATAGCACCCCCATCATTCGCCCCCGCCCATCATTCGTCCACGGCCCACACGGACGGCACCGTGATCACGCATTGCCATCCTTGAATTCCAACCCCATCTGGGAATACCGCTCGGCCTCATCCAGCCAATTGGGGCGCACCTTCACCTGCAAAAACAAATGCACTTTGCGGCCCAGAAATTCTTCTAATTCTTCGCGCGCGGCTTTGGACACCGCCTTGATGGTTTCGCCCTTGTGGCCCAGCACGATGCCCTTGTGGCCATCCCGGATCACATAGATCAGCTGATCAATCTTGGCGGACCCATCTTTGCGCTCTTCCCAACCTTCGGTCTCGACGGTCAACTGATACGGCAGTTCCTGATGCAACCGCAGGGTCAGCTTTTCGCGGGTCATTTCGGCGGCAATCATGCGCATCGGCAGATCAGCGATCTGGTCTTCGGGGTACAGCCACGGGCCCTGCGGGACCTCATTGGCCAACCACCCGCGCAAGGTCTCGATCCCGTGGCCGCGTTCCGCCGAAATAAGGAACGTCTCAACAAAAGCATAACGGTCGTTCAGGTCTTTGGTCAGCCCCAACAGAACCTCAGACTGCACCCGGTCGATCTTGTTAATCGCCAGCGCAACCTTGCGGCCCTGCCCAATGTCGCCCAACCCCTCAAGGATACGTTCGACCCCTTCGGTCACACCGCGCTGCGCCTCGATCAGCAACACGATCACATCCGCATCCGCAGCCCCGCCCCACGCGGCCGCAACCATCGCACGGTCCAACCTGCGGCGCGGCTGAAACAGCCCCGGCGTATCGACAAACACAATCTGCGATTGGCCTTCCATGGCCACGCCACGAATGCGCGCACGCGTGGTTTGGACCTTGTGGGTCACAATCGACACCTTCGCGCCGACCATACGGTTCAGCAACGTGGATTTGCCCGCGTTGGGCTCTCCGATCAGCGCGACAAATCCCGCACGGGTGGTCATTTTGTGTTCTCCAACTCTGACAAGAGATTTCCGGCTGCGGCCTGTTCTGCCTGGCGTTTAGACCCCGCCGTGGCGTGACGGGATTCGCCGGTTTCCAATTGGGCCGCGATGGTGAAAACCGGCGCATGATCAGGCCCCGTACGCGACACCTCGACATAGGCGGGTGGTGGCAACCCCCGCGCCTGCGCCCATTCCTGCAACGCGGTTTTGGCATCGCGCGCGTCGTCTTCGACGTTGTGCAACCGGTCCCCCCAAAGCCGCAAGATCAGCGCCTTGGCGACCTCAAAGCCTCCGTCCATATAGACCGCGGCAAGCACCGCTTCGATCCCGTCGCCCAGCAACGCCTGTTTGCGCCGCCCGCCTGATAGCATCTCGGACCGGCCCAAACGCAACACCGCGCCCAGGTCGATCTGGCGCGCCACGTCGGCGCAGGTCTCTTTACGCACCAACGCATTGAACCGCGGGGCCAGTTGCCCTTCGCTGGCGCCCTTGTCGGACATCAACAGCGCCTCGGCCATCACCAAGCCCAACACCCGGTCACCCAAAAATTCGAGCCGTTGATTGTCGTCGCGGTTGGCCGACGACATCGACGCATGGGTCACCGCCTGCGACAGCAACGCAGGTTGGGCAAACTGATGCCCCAACCTGTCCTGAAAGGACTTTAGTTCAGCCGAGAGCTTCACTCGACAGCCTTAAAGAACCGATCCGCGCGCCATGTCCAGAAGAACAACATGGACCGCCCGGCGGATGAAAACATGATGCGATCTGCCCGGCCAATCAGGTTTGCGTAGGGTACAAACCCGACGCCCTGCACCTGCTGTGCCAACCGGCTGTCCGCAGAATTGTCGCGGTTGTCTCCCATGAAAAAGAAATGCCCTTCGGGAACGCGGTACACGCCCGTGCTGTCCGACGCCTGACGGCCAATGTCCAGCACCGGGTGCTTTACGCCGCCGGGCAGGGTTTCAATTGCGCGCGCTTTGCGGCAAACCCCGCCGTCGCCCACAGCGCCGTTGCTACACCGAGGCCGCCGACCTTCGGGGCCTTGCGGTTCCATGGTTTCTTCGAAAAATCCAGCAGGTTCCTGCGGGGCAGCTTTGTCGTTGATAAAAACAATCCCCTCGCGCATCTGGATGCTATCGCCCGGCAGACCAACCAACCGTTTGATATAATCACGCCCCGAAACCGGATGGCGGAACACCACAACATCGCCGCGTTCGGGTTCGCCCCCAAACAGGCGACCATTCCCACGGTCAAAGACACCACAGATATCTTTGGCATCCACGTTGACGCCAAAGCGCGGCATCACCAAGCTGGGACAAGATGCGTAGGAATATCCATAGGCCATTTTGTTCACAAACAGGAAATCACCCACCAGCAGCGTTTCTTTCATGGACCCAGACGGAATCCAGAATGGTTGGAAGAACAATGTGCGAAACACACCTGCAATCAGCAGAGCATAGACGACGGTCTTGATCGTCTCGACAATTGCATTTTGCTTCTTTTCTTCTTTGGCGGCCATTGGGCGCTCCCATGTATTGCTTTGGGTCTAAATGCGGGGGCGGCGGGGGCGAGTCAAGGTGGGCGCGCGCAGCAGCATCGGCCCCACCCAGACAGTTGGGCAAAATTCACCGGTCAACGCCACGATTTCACCGACATACACTGCCTACAATCACAGGGACGTTACGGCTTGGGGCGGGCTTCGATCACCACAAAGGCCTGCGCCCACGGGTGGTCATCGGTCAGGGTCACGTGGATCACCGCGTCGTGCCCCGCCGGGGTCATCGCGTCGAGCCGGTCTTTGGCCCAACCGGTCACATGCATGACGGGTTGCCCGGTTTTAAGGTTGGTCACCGACATGTCTTTCCACGCGATCCCCATCGCCAATCCGGTCCCCAGCGCCTTGGAACAGGCCTCCTTTGCCGCCCAACGCTTGGCATAGGTGCCGGCCACATCCTTGCGCCGCTCTGCTTTGCGTTGTTCGGTGTCGGTGAAAACCCGGTTGCGGAACCGGTCACCAAACCGATCCAACGTCCCTTGGATACGGTCGATATTCGCCAAATCGGTGCCGATGCCCAGAATCATTGCAACCGCGCGGTCAAGATTTTCACGCTGGCAAATCCGAAGCCCCCTGCAAAGGCCAGATCAAACCACTGGTGCGCGCGTGCGTAGGTCTGCACCACCCACGCGCACCAGATTGCGGCGAACTGCGCCGTGATCATGACCGCGCCTCGTCCATCAGGCGGCGCATCTCAGTGATCGCAGGTTCCAGCCCACGGAAAATGCTCTCGCCGATCAGGAAATGCCCGATATTGAGCTCCATCACCTGCGGGAAGGCCGCGATGGGCTGCACCGTGTCATAGGTCAGCCCGTGACCTGCGTGCACTTCGAGCCCCAGATCATGCGCAAACGCCGACATCTCGCGTAGGCTGGCCAGTTCGCGCGCGTGCGTTTCCATGTCACCTTCTGCAAAGGCATCACAATACGCACCCGTATGCAGCTCAATCACCTGCGCGCCGATACGATGCGCCGCCTCGATCTGCCGTTTGTCGGCCGCGATGAAAATCGACACCCGGCACCCGACATCCCGCAAGGGCGCGATGAAATGCGCCAGCTTATTTTCCTCGCGGGCGACCTCAAGACCGCCCTCGGTGGTGCGCTCTTCGCGTTTTTCCGGCACGATACACACCGCATGCGGTTTGTGGCGCAGCGCAATCGCCTGCATTTCTTCGGTGGCGGCCATTTCAAAGTTCAGGGGCACCGTCAGCACCTCCATCAACCCTTCGATATCCGCATCAGATATGTGGCGACGGTCTTCGCGCAAATGCGCGGTGATCCCATCGGCGCCCGCCTCTTGGGCAATACGCGCCGCGCGCAATGGGTCGGGATAGACCCCACCGCGTGCATTTCGCACCGTTGCCACGTGATCAATATTTACGCCAAGGCGCAGTTTTTCCTGATTGGCCATAAGACAGCCCTCTCTACTCCCCGGTTGGGTTTTCCGCTTTGCGTTTTGCGTCTGCTTTTGCAGCAGCCTTGGCCTTTAGGGCATCAAACTTTGCTTTGATAATACCCTTCCGGCGTTTTTGGTAAACCCGGATCAGCGGAACCGCGATGTAATAACACAGGGTCGCAAAGACGATCCCGGATACGACCCCGCCCACGAAATAGGGAAAGAAGACTTCGTCGTAAAAGACGCTCAACCTTGACCAATCCACCTGCGCATCTGTGAACATCGCAATGAAGTTGTCTTTTAGATCTGCCGCGGCATCCGCAAACTTGCCAACGAAGGACCGGTGCATCCTGTCATCGATCTGATCCCCCAGTATCCAATGCCCGGTGGACAGCGCTGCGACGCCGATCGGCACATATGTCAGTGGGTTGCCAAAAAACGTCCCCATCAGCGAGGCCAACACATTGCCGCGCAAGATAATGGCAACCCCGGCCGCGATGAAAAAATGGAACCCGTAGAATGGCGAAAAGGCTGCGAACACCCCCGCCCAAATGCCCCGTGCGATGCGTTCTGGGCTGCCGGGCAACCGCCGCATCCGGTGTTTGACGTAGTGAAACGCGCGCGTCCACCCCCCGCGTGGCCAGAGAAACTCTGCCACGGCGCGAGGCCAGCTTTTGGGGTCGCGGCGTTTAAAAACCACCCGGTAAGGTCCCTTTCGAGCGTATTGCGGAGTGTTCGAGCGGCAGCAGAACACGTTGAAACAACGGCCAATATCGGCCAAAAAGTAGCGCTATTCCTGTGCCTCCGCCGGATCCTGCGGCAAATTGCGAGAGCGCGAAATCGCAGCCACATCGCCTTCTGCCTCCAGGGTCAGCATCAGCGAATGCAAATGCGCCGCGTCTCTGAGTTCCACATAAATCAGAAGACGGTAAAAGTCAGGTTTCCGATCCACAAATTGTAGGTCTGCGATATTCGCGCCGCTTTCCCCGATCAACGTGCAGATACGTCCCAACGTACCCGAATCGTTGTTCAGCGTCACATTTAGCGTCGCCCCGTAGATAGCCGCGTGCGTGCCTTCGTGCCAGCGCAGATCAAGCCAGCGGTCCAGTTGATCCTCATAAACGCTCAACCTGTCGCAATCGATGGCATGCACCACCACGCCGCGCCCTTTAAAGGTGATGCCGACGATCCGTTCACCCGGCAGCGGCTGACAGCAAAACGCCCGCTCAAACGACTGGCCGGGGGACAGGCCAACAACCGCGCGCCCGGCCTCGATGCCATCACCCGGCGTTGGCGTCAGGTCCGGATAGACAGCCTGCACCACATCCCGGCCCGCAATCTCGGCACTGCCGAGACGCGCCAACAGATCATCCTGATCGCGAAACCGCATATGACGGGCAGCGGTGCTTAGCGCCTTGTCGGTGGCCGTGCGCCCCACATTTTCAAACGCGGATCGCGCCAGTTCCCGGCCAAGCTTCACGAACCGCGCATTGTCTTCGTCGCGCAGCGCCCGGCGAATGGCAGACCGCGCCTTGCCGGTGGTCGCGATATCCAGCCACGTCGCCTGCGGGCTTTGGCCTTCTGCCGTCAAGATTTCAACGTTTTGTCCGTTTTTTAACCGGGTCCACAGCGGCACGCGCATATGGTCGACCTTGGCGCCCACACAGGCGATGCCAATACGCGTATGGATGGCAAAGGCAAAATCAATAGGGGTCGCACCGCGCGGCAGTTTGACCACCTCGCCCTTGGGCGTAAAGCAAAACACCTGGTCCGAATACATCTCGAGCTTGACCGCTTCGAGAAAATCCTGGTGGTCTTCTTCGGCGTCGAACTGTTCGGACAGCTGGGTGATCCATTTGGCCGGGTCGACCGCAAAGGGGTTCTGGCTGCGCACGCCGTCACGATAAGACCAATGCGCCGCAACGCCCGTTTCGGCCACATCATGCATCTGGGTGGTGCGAATCTGCACTTCGACGCGCTTGCCATCCCGTCCCGACACCGTGGTGTGGATAGACCGGTAGCCGTTGGATTTGGGCTGGCTGATGTAGTCCTTGAACCGCCCCGGCACCGCCCGCCACCGTTGGTGAATGGCGCCCAACGTCCGGTAACAGTCTTCTTCGGTGGCGGTCACAACCCGGAACCCGTAAATATCGGACAGGCGCGAAAAGCTCTGTTCTTTTTCTTCCATCTTGCGCCAGATCGAATAGGGCTTTTTGGCGCGACCAAAGACGTCGGCCTCCACGCCCGCCTTGTCCAGTTCCAACCGCATATCGCCAGTGATGCGTTCGATCACATCGCCAGTTTCCTTTTGCAGGTTGATAAAACGGCGGATGATGCTGGCGCGCCCTTCGGGGTTAAGCACCCGGAACGCCAGATCTTCGAGCTCTTCGCGCATCCACTGCATCCCCATCCGGCCAGCAAGGGGGGCGAAGATCTCCATGGTTTCACGGGCTTTTTGCGCCTGTTTCTCAGAACGCATCGCCTTGATCGTGCGCATATTGTGCAGCCGGTCCGACAGCTTGACCAAGATCACCCGCAGATCTTTGGACATCGCCATGAACAGCTTGCGGAAGTTTTCGGCTTGTTTGGTTTCGGTAGAATTCAGCTGCAAATTGGTCAGCTTGGTCACCCCGTCGACCAGCTCAGCCACCTCGACGCCAAACCGGTCTGACACCTCGGCATAGGACGCTTTGGTATCTTCGATGGTATCGTGCAGCAACGCGGTGATGATCGTCGCATCATCCAACCGCTGTTCTGTCAGGATAGCGGCAACCGCCACGGGGTGCGTAAAATACGGCTCGCCCGAGTGGCGCATCTGCCCCTCGTGCATGTCCAGCCCATACGCGTAAGCCGCGCGAATCAGAGATTCATTCGTCTTTGGGTTGTATTCCTTGACGAGGCCGACCAGATCATCCGCAGAAATTTCGAACTGGTCGAGCGTCGTGGTCATCCATCAGCCTCTCGGGCCGGGGTCAGGCTGATATCAGCCTTGCCCTTGCGCTGCCATCAATTGCCGCAAAAGCATCTCTTCGGACATGGTGTCCTCTTCGGGCTTGTCTTGCTCGGCGCCCATCAACAACGCCATCGAATCTTCTTCGGCCTCGTCGACTTCGATCTGGTTCTGGTTGCTTTCAACCAGACGTTCGCGCAACGCATCCGCGCTTTGGGTCTCGTCCGCGATCTCACGCAGGGACACAACAGGGTTTTTGTCGTTGTCACGGTTCACCGTTACCGCCGACCCCGAAGAGATTTCGCGCGCGCGATGTGCCGCCAACATGACCAGTTCAAACCGGTTTGGAACTTTATCGACGCAATCTTCAACAGTGACGCGGGCCATGGAACACTCCATAAAACGGGGGATTTGTCAGAAGGCGCTTGTCTAGGCCCCTTTGGCGAGAATTACAAGGGCATATTGCAACACCCCCGCCGCCGCACGTCCAAACTCGCACAGGCGCCGCCCACTTGGCAAAACGCCCGCCAACTGGAAGACTGCGCAACCAGACAAACGTGGGCACCACAGTATGAAAAAGAACTTTTTGATCACAGGCGCGATTTCCGGCGTCGGCCGGGCATTGGCCAAACATTACATAAAAACCGGGCACACCGTTTGTGTCGCGGGGGATCAAGACCCCCAACTGCCCGCAGTCACGTTTCACCCCTTTCTGGGCTGCGCCAACCCGCAGGCCGTCGATACGGTGCTGGACCAGATCGACCCGGTGCATACGGTGATACATCTGGCCAGTGGCGTGCAGGACGGCCCCATCGACACATTGGATGACGGCACGCTTGAGACAGCCGTGCATATGAACATTCTCGTGCCTATGCTCCTGATCCAACGGCTGAGGCGGCGGTCAAACTGGCCGCTCAAAACCATGCTCGTGACCTCTGGCCTGCGCGACACGCCAAACGCCCAAAGCGCCGTTCAATACGCAACACACTGTGGTCTGGCGTCTCTGGGCGCATCGCTGGTCAGGGACCCGGCCTTGGGCAAGGTTTTGGTCGCCGCAATCCGCCAGCCTCAGACAAAAGACACAGAGGATGCGACTTGGGTCTCGGATCAGATCGTCGCGCTTTCGGGGGGTGCGTTTAAATACAAGGTGGCAGAAGTTTCGACCGCCCCGCCCTATGTCGACGTCATCGAATGCCTTGATGCGGATATGACCCCAATCGCACCTTCAGGCGGGCCCGTCCTCTAGGCGTTGCACCTCTGCGAGGCTCTCGGGTGGTAGCGCCTGCACCATCTGCCGCACCGACACCCCCAACACCGGGTGCACCCAGCCGGGGGCAACATCCGCAAAGGGCACCAAAACAAACGCCCGGTCCTGCACGCGCGGATGCGGCAAGATCAACGTCTCGGGGGCGATGCGCATTTGGTCTTCTAGCGACAAGCCCCGCCAACGCGCATGGGTCGCCGCATCAGGCAAAACCACGTCACCCAAACCGATCAGATCCAGATCAAGCGTGCGCGCCGCCCACCGCTTTTTCCGGGTCCGACCCATACGGGCCTCGACGTCGTGCAGCGCCGTTATCACCGCCTGCGGGGTCATGGTGGTTTCAACGCCAACCACGCCATTGACGTAATCTGCACCGTTGCCCGGCGGGAAGGCTGGCGTCCGATAAAGCGGACTTTCGCACCGAATCACCCCGACGGTCTGGGCGATCGCCGCGATACCCTTTTTTACCGCCTCAAGGGGCGTTCCATGGCCACCTGTCCGGTTTGACCCTAGGGCAACCCACGCAATTGCCCGGATTTGTGGCGGTTTTTCGCCGGATTGGGGGGTGTCGGACTCTTGCAGCAAGATCAAAAAACCCTATTTTTGGCGCATCGGTTTGCGCGTTCAGTACTGAAAATGTTCTGAGACCGCCAGCGACTGTCTCCATCGGAAGGACCAAAAATGTTTTACAAGGACGAACGGCTTGCGCTGTTCATCGACGGCTCGAATCTCTACGCGGCCGCAAAGTCACTGGGCTTTGACATCGACTACAAACTGCTGCGTCAAGAATTCATGCGTCGGGGCAAGCTGCTGCGCGCCTTCTACTACACCGCTCTTTTGGAAAACGATGAATATTCGCCCATCCGTCCACTGGTGGACTGGCTGAATTACAACGGCTTCACGATGGTGACGAAACCCGCCAAAGAATACACCGACAGCATGGGCCGCCGAAAGGTGAAGGGCAACATGGACATCGAGCTGGCCGTCGACGCGATGGAACTGGCCCCCCGGATTGACCACATCGTGTTGTTTTCCGGTGATGGCGATTTCCGCCCACTGATCGAAAGCCTGCAACGGTCTGGCGTGCGGGTTTCGGTGGTCTCTACGATCCGCAGCCAACCGCCCATGATCTCTGATGACCTGCGCCGTCAGGCCGATAACTTCATCGAGCTCGACGAACTCAAAGACGTGATCGGGCGCCCGCCGCGCGATATACCTGACGCAGTCCACGACTGATCTCTTTTGGTGCGGCATGTCACGCTGGACGCTGCCGCGCCAAAGCCTTAACTCTGGTTTCGTGATACAGTGCGCACCCACCAGCGCGACCAGCGGAGCACAGACATGACCAAGCCACCCCTGACCTTATATCTCGCCGCGCCCCGTGGGTTTTGTGCGGGCGTGGATCGGGCCATCAAGATCGTGGAAATGGCATTGGAAAAATGGGGTGCGCCTGTCTATGTGCGCCACGAAATCGTACATAATAAATTCGTCGTTGATGGGTTGCGTGACAAAGGTGCTGTGTTTGTCGAAGAACTCGACGATTGCCCAGATGACCGGCCCGTCATTTTTTCGGCCCACGGTGTGCCCAAAGCAGTGCCCGCCGCCGCCGCCGCGCGCGAGATGATCTATGTGGATGCCACCTGCCCGTTGGTCAGCAAGGTCCATATCGAAGCCCAACGGCATGCGGACGCAGGTTTGCAGATGATTATGATCGGCCACGCGGGGCATCCTGAAACCGTTGGCACCATGGGCCAGTTGCCCCCCGGAGAAGTCCTGCTGGTTGAAACCCCGCAGGATGTCGCCACGGTACCGGTGCGCGACCCTGCGCGGCTGGCCTATGTCACGCAAACCACGCTCAGCGTCGATGACACCGCTGATGTGGTCGCGGCCTTGCAAGACCGGTTCCCCGATATCGTCGGCCCGCACAAAGAAGACATCTGCTATGCCACTACCAACCGCCAAGAGGCCGTCAAGGCGATCGCCCCTAAATGCGATGCGATGTTGGTTGTGGGCGCGCCCAATTCCAGCAACTCCAAACGGTTGGTCGAGGTCGGCGCCCGCGCCGGGTGCCAATACGCCCAGCTGGTGCAACGGGCCACCGACATCGATTGGCGCGCGCTGGATGGCATTCGCAGCATTGGCATCACGGCGGGGGCTTCTGCGCCTGAGGTCTTGATCAACGAAGTCGTCGATGCATTTTCCCAACATTACGACGTCACCCGCGAGATCGTAGAAACCGCCGTCGAAAACGTCGAATTCAAAGTCCCACGGGTGCTGCGAGTGCCCGCATGATACTCGCCCATTGCCGCTCGGCACACCGCACAGGCGCATCAAACACCACCCGGTTTCATACGCGGGTTTTGCGCCACACCGCCCGCCACCAAACAAACCACCCCGTACGGGAACACCCATGAAACGCATCCCCACAGCGCCTCTTGTCCTTGGCCTTGCTGGTCTGATCCCGTTTATCTGGGGCGCCGTCACCTACCTCAACACCCCGCTGGCGAATTGGGGCGCGCAGGCTTTGGGCGCGCGGTTCATTGGCCCCTACGTGCAGTTGTTTTACGGGTCCGTCATCTTGTCTTTCATGTCGGGCGTGCTGTGGGGGTTCGCCACCAAAACATCCGGGGCACGTGCGGCCACAGGGTACGGGCTGGCCGTGGTGCCTGCGCTTTGGGCATTTTTCATGACGGGTGGAGGGCCGACCACCGCAGGGCTAAACCTGATCTTTGGGTTCGCCGGGGTGCTGGTGCTGGATTTTGCGTTTTACAAATGGGGGCTGACACCGCGTTGGTGGATGTCACTGCGGGTCTTGTTGACGGGCATCGTCATCGCTTGTCTGGCCGTTGGGGTCTACCTATGAGCGATGCAGAAACGCTTCGGGTTTACGCGCAACGCGCACAGGACTACGCAGATCGCTTTACCTCCAACACCACGCCCCCGCTGCTGCGCGCCTTTATCGCAGACCTGCCCGCCGGTGGTCATGCGCTTGATCTGGGCTGCGGGCCGGGGCACGCGGCGGCCGCAATGGCGGGCGCGGGGTTGCGCGTTACCGCGCTTGATCCGGTGGCCGAAATGGTGGCTCTTGCGAGCGCACACGCAGGTGTCGACACCCAAATAGCCGGGTTCGACGACATCGCAGGCACCAATATCTACGATGGCATCTGGGCGAATTTTTCGCTGCTGCATGCGCCACGGCCAGATATGCCGCGCCACCTTGCCGCGTTGGTCGCGGCGCTAAAACCCGGCGGGCGGTTCCATATTGGCCTGAAAACCGGCACCGGATCGCGACGCGACCCCATTGGGCGGCTTTATACCTACTACACTGATGTCGAATTGACCCAGCTGCTGCAAAACGCCGGGCTGACGATCACCGATAGGACCACCGGGAGTGGAAAGGGTCTTGACGGTGTCGAAGCGCCATGGATATGCGTCGCGGCACATGGCTAGATTATTTGCATATACAGATGGCGCCTGTTCAGGCAATCCGGGGCCCGGCGGCTGGGGCGCATTGCTGCGCGCAATGGACGGCGACACCGTCAAGAAAGAGCGCGAGCTAAAGGGCGGCGAACCTCACACCACCAACAACCGGATGGAATTGCTGGCCGCGATCAACGCGTTAGAATCGCTGCAACGGCGCAGCACCATCACCATCGTGACCGACAGCAACTATGTGAAAAACGGGATCACCTCGTGGATCTTCGGCTGGAAGAAAAACGGCTGGAAAAACGCAGCGAAAAAACCGGTGGCCAATGCAGAACTGTGGCAACGTCTGGACATCGCCAACGCGCGCCATGATGTGACCTGGGAATGGGTCAAAGGCCACGCGGGCCACCCCGAAAACGAACGCGCCGACCAGTTGGCGCGCGATGGCATGGCACCCTTCAAAACATCCAATGCGTGATGTGGCCTGCCCCGTTGCGGTGCATCTTGATGGGGTGCCGCGGCGGATTGCGGCGTTTGAACACCCCCAAGCCGGATTGCAGATCGTCAAGGGCGGCGTGCGTCCTGACGAACGCCCAGACCAAGCCGCCGCGCGCGAATTGTTCGAGGAAACCGGCCTTGAAACCCGCGCCGCCGTCTATCTGGGGCACAGCGACGATATCGTCGATCAACAGCGCTGGCATTTCACCCTATGCCGGCTGGCGGGCCCGCTCCGGGATCAATGGCAACATTTATGCGCAGACGATGGCGGGCATCTGTTGCGCTGTTTTTGGGTGCCGCTAGATCAGCCCCTGCCAACAGGGTTTGCCCCGCAATATGACCGGGCGCTGCACTGGATGAGAGCAGCCCTATGACGTTGATCGCGTTCCTCGACTATACATCGGTGTTTATCTTTGCCCTGACGGGCGCGTTGGTGGCCAGCCGCCAACAGCTGGACCTTGTGGGGTTTGCATTCGTGGCCTGCCTGACGGCTGTGGGCGGGGGCACCGTGCGCGATGTGCTGTTAGACCGCAATCCTATCTTTTGGATCGCCCAACCGGCGTATATCGGGGTGGCCTGCGCCGCCGCGCTGCTGGTCTTTGTGACCGCTCATTTGTTTGAGAGCCGGTTAAAGGCGCTCATTTGGCTCGATAGTTTTGCACTGGCTGTAGCGGTGCCTGCGGGGACCGGTGCCGCCATCGCCATGGGCCAGCCCATGCCCGTGGTGGTGTTGATGGGCACAATCACCGGATGCATGGGCGGGCTGCTGCGCGATGTGGTGCTGGATGATGTGCCCTTGGTCTTGCGGCAGGGTGAGCTTTACGTCACCGCAGCCTTTGCAGGGTCCGCCGCCGCGGCATTTGCCCAGCCGCATTTTGCCGGTGTGCTGGTTCCCTTGATGATCTGCGCGGGTGTTACTTGGGCGTTACGCGCGGGCTCATTGGCCTTTGGCTGGCGCCTACCCGTCTACAAAAGCCGCCCGCCCCGCAGCTAACGGCACACACCTAAACGCGCCCATTTCCCTACACGACCCCAGACAAACTCCGCGCACAGATCGCCCTCTCCCAAAAGCGCTCCTCAACATCGAACGTAAAAAAGCTGCTTATCGTGCGTGACACGACCGCATTCCGCTCTTAGTGTCGGTCCACTACACAAGCGGGTGGAGACCCGTAACGTCAAATGGGAGGTTCCAATGACACAATCTTTTTTCAAGGCCTTGATGGCAGGTGCCGTCTTGTCTGCCGGCATGACTGGCGGCGCTTATGCGGCAGAATGCATCGCCCCAGCAAACCCCGGTGGTGGCTGGGATTTCACCTGCCGTCAAATCGGCAAAATCATGTATGACATCGGTGCCGTAGAAAAGCCCGTGCAGGTCACCAACATGCCCGGCGCTGGCGGTGGTTTGGCCTATAACCACGTCGTAGCAGAACGCACAGATGACGCAGATGTGATCATCGCGGCCTCCTCGGCGACAACAACACGGTTGGCCCAAAACGCATATGCCGGGATGACCGCCGATCAGGTCCGTTTTGTCGGGGCCATTGGTGCCGATCCGGGCGTGATCGTTGTTGCGGCTGACAGCGAATACAAATCGCTGGGCGATCTGGTAGAGGCCATCAAGGCAGACCCCGGTTCTGTTGCCTTTGCTGGCGGGTCCGCGGTTGGTGGGTTTGATCACCTCAAACCCCTGATGGTTCTCAAAGAAGGCGGGTTCACCGACATCGCCAAGGTCAAATACATCGGCGTTGATGGCGGCGCAGATGCAATCACCCAAACGGTTGGTGGCTTTACCCAAGCGATGACGGGCGACATGTCTGAAATCATATCGTTCTTGTCGAACGGCGACATCCGCGTGGTCGCAGTGCTCACCGACGAGCGCGTGCCTGGCTTTGACGACATCCCCACAGCCAAAGAGCAAGGCTTTGACGTGGTCGCCGTAAACTGGCGCGGCCTCTATGTACCCAAAGACATCCCGGACGCCAAGTTCGATGAATGGGCCGGTAAACTGCAGCAGGTCGCGGACAGCCCCGAATGGGCACAAGCCATGTCAGACAACGGTCTGGCGCCTTTCACCAAAGTGGGCGGTGATTTCCAGGCCTACGTGGACGGCCTTGTGGCTGACATCAACGCGATGTCAAAAGAGCTGGGAGTGATCCAGTAATGGCATCTGACCGGATTTTTGGTCTGGTCTGTCTGATGACGGCGGTCGCTTATATCGCGGCCGCCACCCAGATCCAGACGAACTTTTTCTCGGGCGAGCTCTTGCCCAAGTTATTCCCCCTGATGATCGGCACAATTGCCGCGCTGTGTTCGCTGAGCATTATGTTCAAACCGGACCCGGACCCAGATTGGCCAATCGGGCGCACGTGGATCGCAATGGGCCTCGCCGTTTTGGTGCTTTGCGTCTACGCCGTGTTGATCACACCGCTAGGGTTCATCGGGCCCACAGCCATCGCCGCGGGCATCCTGAGCTATCAGATCTCGCCGCGTGTAAAGCCGGCAATTCTGGCCGGGGTTGGCCTGTCGCTAGGGTTATTTGTGCTCTTTAGGTTCGCTTTGGGGCTCGGCAACATCATCGCATATAAAATCCCGACCCCAGCCAAACTGTGGGACGCGATCACAATACTCATTCCGTTCGTGGGGCACTAAAATGGATATCCTTGCCAACCTCGCGCTGGGGTTTTCCGTAGCGCTTTCACCCTTCACACTGTTTCTGGCCGTCTGTGGCTGCTTTTTAGGGACGATCATCGGTGCATTGCCGGGTTTGGGCCCATCCAACGGCGTGGCCATCCTAATCCCGATCACATTTACCCTTGGCCTCGATGCAACCTCAGCACTGGTGCTGATGACATCAGTTTACTACGGCGCAATGTACGGCGGCCGGATCAGTTCGATCTTGCTGAACATTCCCGGCGATGAACCGGCCCTTATGACCACGCTTGATGGGTACCCTATGGCCAAACAGGGCCGCGCAGGCGACGCGCTGGTGTTGTCAGGTGTCGCGTCTTTCGTCGGCGCGCTGCTGGCCACCATCGCACTGATGTTTCTGGCACCGTCTTTGGCGCGAGTTGCGTTTTATTTTGGCCCTGCTGAATATTTCGCACTGTATCTTTTGGCCTTCTGCACCTTGGGTGGAATGGCGTCGAACAACCAAGCCAAAGCGGCGCTGGCCGCCTGCATAGGGTTGGGCATCGCCATGATCGGCGTTGATTCGTCGTCAGGTCTGCCGCGGTTGACCGGCGGGAACCTCCACCTGTTTGACGGGATCGATTTCCTGGTCGCGATTGTTGGCCTGTTCGCCATCGCCGAGGTGTTCTTTTTCATCGAAAGCCACGGCAAAGGGTCATCCATTGGTGTGAAACTCGACAAGGTGCGCATCCCATGGAAAGACATCATGGAGACCAAATGGACCATGCTGCGCGCCTCTGCGGTCGGGTTCATCGCGGGCGTTCTGCCGGGTGCAGGCGCGTCACTGGGGTCGTTCCTTGCGTATATGACAGAAAAATCGATCGCAGGTGAAAAGGGCGGCTTCGGGACCGGTGTGCCAAAGGGCATCGCAGCCCCCGAAGCAGGCAATAACTCCGCCGCTGGCGGGGCGCTGGTGCCTATGTTGACGCTGGGCGTGCCGGGGTCGGGGACGACAGCCGTGTTGCTGGCGCTGCTGATGACGTTGAACATCACACCGGGGCCCACGCTATTCACCGAACGGGCGGACGTTGTCTGGGGCCTGATCGCATCATTGCTGATTGCGAACGTGGTGCTTTTGCTGATGAACGTGCCGATGGTGAAGATATTCGTCAAAATCCTGTCGGTGCCTGCATGGGTGCTGCTGCCCGGCGTCACGATGATTTCCTTTGTCGGGATCTACTCGCTCTCTGGCAGCTACTTTGACCTGATGCTGATGGTTGGATTTGGCGTGTTAGGTTACACCCTGCGCAAACTGGATGTCCCCACCGTTCCGGTGATCTTGGGCATCTTGCTGGGTGGAAACATGGAAGACGCCCTGCGGCGCGCCATGACCCTATCAGATGGCGACCCCACCTATCTGTTCTCAAGCCCTATCGCGATTACGCTCTGGGTTGCAGCTATAGCTGGGTTTGTCGCGCCGATATTCCTGCGCAAGATCCTCAAAAAACCTGCACGGGTCGCGGACTGATGGGCGGCGACGCCGCCCAGCCCGGCAAAGCCGGGCATCGCCGGGGGGGCGGGGGGGGGGGGGCG
>NZ_JBDVLG010000001.1:0-42542 GCF_039970775.1 Roseobacter sp. | reverse complement strand
TGGACCTATCACGGTTTAGTGCCGCCCCCGGTGCTTGTTTAAGCCACCTTGCGTTCGAAAGCGGCGGTGCTTTTCCAGCCCAGTGCTGAATGGCGTCGTCTTGGATTGTAGAAGCCGTTGATGTATTCGAAGATGGCGATCTCAGCCTGCCTTCGGGTGTCCTATGTGTCCCTCCAGATCAATCCGGCTTTGATGGTTTTGAAGAAGGTCTCGACGGCGGCGTTATCATAACAATCTCCCTTGCCGCTCATCGATAGCTTAAAGCCATGCTGACGCAGGTTCTTTTGATATCGTGCGAACAATATTGGCTGCCACGGTTGGTATGGTGGATGCAACCTTTGGGCGGTGCACGGAACCTTTAACGCTCGGATTGCTAAGTCCCACTTCATTCGATTGCTCACAACCCAGCCGATTGCGCGCTGAGAGTGTAAATCCAAGATCACAGCCAGATAAAGCCAACCTTCGCGTGTCCAGATGTAGGTAATGTCTCCAGCCCACTTTTGGTTTGGCTGATCCGCTGAGAAGTTAGGATCTAACAAGTTCGGGGCGATGTTGAACTTGTGTTTGCGTGTTCTGACAACAGATATTCCGTTCTGGCGCATCAACCTGCCGACACGGCGGTGCCCTACATTTAAGCCGATCTCTTTCAGTTCTTCGGTCATCCGTGGCCTGCCGTAGCTGCCAAGGCTGAGACGGGATTGCTCTTGGATATGCGACAACGTGACCATGTCAGATCGCTGCCTGCGGCTGGCAGGACGGTTCCGGAACGTCCGCAAGCCACGTGCGCTGATGTCCATCACGCGGCACATCCGCCCAATGGAAAACGCTGATCAGTGCTCTTCGATGTACTTAAAACTCACGGCTTTTGGCTCTCGAAGAACACGTTCGACCATTATCCTCGGACCAATGGCGGAAACCGGGCTCACCCTTTTTAGGATCTCCCTTTCCTCCTCGAGAATGCGCCCTCTCACACATGCAAGCATATGCTGTCAGGTAACAGTATCTCGCGACGAAGCCGGTCACTCCCTTGAGCAAGGCTTAAATCTTCTTTCAAAACCACGCCTGTATCTCGATGCGCCGTGATCCATTTGTTCAGCGCCAACATGCCCATACCCACCTTCTCGGGACATTGCTGCGCAATACCCTGCCAGACAAAGGATCGTCAGCTGCTTGCTATCGTCTCAGCCCACTGCTCAGTGCTACACGTACCGCATCTTGGCGAAATTCGCCCGCCCGTTTCAGTCCCATAGTCCATCTCCTTTGTTGCAGTGAATGCTATCAAAAGAGCGGCATCAAACCCCGACAGATCCAACCTTTCTTTGGTTGCCTTGATGGCACGTTAAGCCCCTCACATCGCCATAATCGTTCAACCGGTTCGTCGCTGATCTGCCAGCCTGCGTCTCTCAACGGGGCAGCAACCCCGCGATAGCCATATCGGCCGCACTGGTGTGTCAACTCGATCATATCAGCGATCAGACGCTCAGTGGCTGCATCAAGATGGTTGTCTATTTGGTTGGAAAACAGACTAATAAAAAACGACCGAAGTTTCAGGGGAGTAGGCCACGTTCAAAAGCCCCGTTGCGAGTGCCACTTGTTGTGCGTCCTTTAGTCTATTTGTTCGAAAATCGCATTGCATATACCGTTCATTTCTAACGCAAAGAAATTCCGGGCTGCGGCTGCGTTCGGATGGTAAGGGTCTTTGACCATTCCATTCTTATTGAGACGGAAATAATTCTTGTTGCCCTGATTTGCCAAAACAGTTTGTGGTGTGGCACCGGGGACAAAGGTGCACCGCGCGCCACTCGTCTCAAAGGCTGCCATCAAGTTCTTTTGCGCCTTTAGACGCAGATCTATGATCTTTTTCGAAAACGCGGGCGCGGTTGTCATGAAAATGCAAGGCAGGTCTTGTGGCAATTGCGACATCATTTGCTCGACGTCTTCTAACGCGCGTTCTGGGCTTTCTGCCCACCGTTTTGCAGAGTTTCCCAGGAAAGATAAAAGCAGCAGGTCCGGGGCATAGTAGTCTTGGCGGAACATCTCTTCGAATGCGGATTTTTTCGGTGCACAGAATTGATATTCCTTCCCTTTTCCGATTTGCACGTACTTGTTGTCAGTCATATTGACAAAGCCGTATGTGCCCGCGTTGACGCGCCATTTTCGATCTTCTTTGCAAATGGTGTCCTTGGCCGCGCCCCTTCTGGCGGTCCATGACCCGATAGAGCTCGAACGAACGCCGATAACACCAACGCGCATTTCACCGAGACGTTTGAGGTTTTCTTTCTGCTTTGGTGTAGGGTTGCAGTGTTTTTTGATATCCGAGAAAAATTCCAAAAACGCTGGGCCAGAACCGAATGAAATTTGACTATCGCCCAAGATAAGAATTTCCGGCGAGATAAATTCATCGGCTTGCGCCGGTTTAGACATTGCAACAGCCAGCAGGCCTGCGAAGACGAATTTGAAAATAGTGTGCATGGGCGTAGTCTCTTTGAAGTCGTGTTATTTGAGGGCTGAAAAGATAGCGTCGCAAAGTGCGGGCGTATTGATATCCAGAAATTTCCGAATGGCCGCTTTGCTTGGATGCAGCGGGTCTTTGACACGGCCGGACGCATTTTTCCGGAAATATTTGGCCTGACCTTCGATGGCTGCGCGTGTTTCGTGACTGAAACCTTCGACGACCTTGCAATGTCCCTTCGTTGACTTGAACGCCTGCGCGATGGCGGCTTGTGCTGCCATGCGCGTGTCGTTGGTTGCCTTTGAAAAGACAGGGGCCGTTGTGAGGAAAACGCAAGGAATGTCTTTGGGGATCTGGGCCTGTGTTTGCTTGGCATCCCGACGTGCGGCGTCAGGGTCGTCGCGCCATCTTTTGGCAGAATTGCCGATAAAGGCCAGCACAACGAGTTTCGGTTTATAGTAGTCTTCCGCGAAGGCCGCCTCAAACGGTGACACTTTGGGCGTACAAAATTGATAGTCGCGGCCCTTGCCGATTTGCACGAATTTGCGGTCGGGGTTTCCGGCGATGCCATAGGCCCCGGCGTTCACACCGTAGGTCTTGTCGACATCGCAAATTGCGCCTTTGGCAGCGCCTGATTTAGCCGTCCAAGAATTCAGAGACGTGGAGCGAACGCCAATTGCTGCGGTCTGACGATCGCCGAGTTTGGCAAGGCGCCGTTTGCGGGACGATGTCATTTTGCACCGGTCCGGCAGTTCATCGAAATAGTTGAGGTAGACCTCGCCAGCTCCAAAAGAGATTTGACTGTCGCCTAAGACCAAGATGTCAGGCGTGGATTGTGCCACCGCAAAGGTGGGCGCCACCGCAGCAAATCCGGCAAACAGGGCAAGGCGAAGTGCGCGTTTCATATGTGTCTTTGACCTTTTGACGTGCGCTAGGTGTGGTGAGCCACCCCAAATGATGCACGGTATCGTGGAGGAGTGTTCGACTATGCGGGACAGTCTGCACATCTAACGTGTCTTTTTCAACGCCGCATGCGGCTAAAGCCGGGTGCATGGGGGGTATCTTGTCGATACGGGCCTAGCGTTTGGGCCACTGGAAAACCGCAGCTCCCATAAGCGCCCAGCCCATAAGGGCCTGCCCGTGCGCCGCGAGGTTTTGACGGCCTTGGAACGTCAAAAGTTCAATTATTTTCGCCACGCTGACGGGTGGTTTGATCACCCATTGAACTGGCAGGTCGGTGAATAGAAACCAATAGTATGTGTAGTAAACCTGTGGTGACAGCCAAACGAACGCCCAGAAAAAACCGAGTGCCCCAGCGACCCGAAGCCATGCGGGCCTGCGCCACAACACGACCCGAGCGACAGCGAAGACGAGAGCAAACAAAGTGAGGCTAAGGCAGGCGAGCCCGAATTGCCCCAATGGGCTCAGGTCAAAAAATGAATCCTGCGTGTACATTTGTTGGTTTTCCGGGCCGCGGCGACCTGGCCGGTCAAAGAGCCGCGCATGTTGTTAGGCCGATGCCAGCAATCGCATACGACCGCCGATGCCGGCGATCGTATTGGGCAACTGTCAGACAGTCCCTTACTTCAGGGGAGCAACAGCCAAAATGACCGTGAATTGTTCACAATAGATGTAAAGTTCACTGTATTTGCTGGTGTCAATGCTGGCCGGAACTTCGAACGTAGCCGACCCTTTTTTAACGGTCAGCTCGTCGTGGATTTTCGAACCTTTGGCGTATTTTTCGCCGTTGCCGAAGCCGATTTTGATATCTGGTGGGTTTTTCGCTGGATCAAAGAGGTAATCGTCCCCCAAGATGACCACAGTTTTATCGCCATGTTTTTTGACCTGAACGCTACCAGATACTTTGTATCCTTGGCGACCAGACAGGCTGCCTTTGCGCTTTTCGGCCGCGAGCAGCGGAGTGGCGCCAAGCATTGCTGACGTTGTGCCGATGAGGGTCATGCCAACGAATTGGCGACGCGATAGTGTCATTTGGTGCTTCCCTTATTAAATTCACTTATGTGCACACCAGGTTATATGCCCCTTTATTGCGCCATTGGGGATTAAAATTATGTCACGTGTCAGTGATTGGGCTGCAATAAAATTTCAACGGGTACTTTCTGACGATGGGTGCCAGAGCCGCCCTATAGTCACTTGGATTGTTGCCGCCAGCATCGGGCCATAAGATGCGATTTGCAGGCGACGAACTGTCAACATTTCCATTGTCTGATATCGCCAAACGCATCAATGCGGTATCACGACAGGCGGTGCAGAATGCGACTGTGGCGCATTTTTATGCGCTAGACTGTCTTGATTTGTTATGAATGTTAAAATTTCTTGGTGCCTAGAGCCAATCCTGCGGATCTGTACTGTGGGGCTTTGCGGGAACATTCTGCCCAGCTGAAGCCCCATCCTGCCTCAGGGCAAAGTTTGCGACACGACCCTAATCAATCGTAACGGCCCCATTCGGGGTGTTCAGGGCAAAAGACAGGGCGGAATTGCCGGCCTGCACCTGCACCAGATGATCCACATTGAGCGCCTTTAGCACAGTGATCAATTCATCCGGGTTAGGGTGCGTCAGGTGGACCTTGTCCAATGTCACTCCAAGGTCTTGTTGACCTGTGCTGGGATGAGGGCCGGGGGACCATTCAATGAACGCCGGCAAGAGGCCGCCCATCGGTAAATGACCGTCTTGCGGTACGGTCAACCGCCAAGATCTATCCCCACGGGTAAATAAAACCACCTCGCCCAGATCAACAGGGCTGGCCGCGATCACGGCGTCTAGGTTATCGGTCCCAACGACCCAACATAACGCGCGCGGTCGCTGCGCCAAACGCGCCTGCGTGGCGGCATCATCCAAGGTAAACCACCGCACGCGCCCGGGATCGGCAGGGGCGTCGGGGTCAATCGCGATCAGTTCAAAAAAGCTTTCGTTGCCGGACTGCATCACGCAGTTATGCGTGCTCATGGCGTCGTGTTTGCCACCATGTGGGATGGTCACACCCAGTTGGGTTTCCATGGCCGCGACGCCTTGATCAAGGGTGTCAGCGCCAATGGCGAAATGGTCGATCTTATTGTGCATGGTCGGCTCCGCTGCGGTATTCAGGTGTGGATGGGTTGGGGCCCATGTTGGTCAGATCGTGTGTAATTTTGGAAAGGGATGAAGACATGACGATCTCATGCGTATTGCGTTTCGCAACGATGCCAGTCAGAGTATTTCGTGTCAATATTTGGCATTTCTGTGTTGTATAATAGCACATTGCGAGGCCGCATGAGCGAAGATGTAAAAATGCTAACCGCAAGCCATTGGGGCATCGGTGTGGCGACTGTTCGGGGCAATCGCATTGTCGCGGTGGAGGGCCACGCGGGCGACCCGGCGGCGTCTGCGATCAACCAGAACATCCCCCAAAGCATCCACGGCAAGGCGCGTGTTTTGCGCCCCGCAGTCCGCAAAAGCTGGCTGGAGGGCACGCCAAATGCGGTACCACGCGGGCGCGACAGGTTTGTCGAGGTCAGCTGGGACCGCGCGCTGGATCTTGTGGCGGCAGAAGTAACCCGCGTGCGCCGTGATCACGGCAATACTTCAATTTTCGCGGGCTCCTACGGGTGGTCAAGCGCCGGGCGGTTTCATCATGCGCAAAGCCAACTGAAACGGTTTTTGAACACCCAAGGTGGGTTTGTGCGGTCCGAAGGCAATTATAGCTACAACGCAGCGCTTGGTCTGATGCCTCACATCGTGGGCCCGTACCGCCAGCATATCATTCAAGCCACCCGTTGGACGGTCGTGGCAAAACACACTGATCTGGTGGTGATGTTCGGCGGCATGGCGTTGCGCAACAGTCAGGTCAGCGACGGCGGGGTTGGCAAACACCGGATGGCCGAAAACCTAACGCGCTGCGTGAATGCAGGCGTTCAATTCGTCAATATCAGCCCCCTGCGCAGTGACGCAACGGATGTGTTGAACGCCGACTGGATGCCCGTCACGCCGGGAACCGACACCGCGTTGATGATGGGGCTGGCCCATACGCTTTTGGTCGAGGGTCTAACAGATACCGCGTTTCTGGGCAGTCATACGGTCGGATACGACGCGATAAAAGCATACCTGTTGGGCAAGACGGATGGCCTGCCAAAAGACGCAGATTGGGCGGCAGGCGTAACGGGTATTGAGCCAGATGCGATCCGCGCACTTGCGCGCCGCATGGCGGCTGGTCGCACCATGATCAGCGTGGGCGCGGGGGTCCAACGGACCGATTTTGGCGAACAACCAATGTGGATGGCCGTGACGCTTGCCGCGATGTTGGGGCAAATCGGCCTTCCCGGCGGGGGGTACACCGTTGGCTATGGCGTGAACGCAAATATCGGCAATATCGAACGCCTGTTTCGTTGGGGAACGTTGCCGCAGGGTCGAAACCCGGTGCAGGAATTCATCCCGGTGGCCATGATCAGCGAGATGCTGCTGAACCCCGGCGCCGCGTATAGTTATCAGGGCGAAACCCGGACCTTCCCCGACGCACGGCTGGTTTGGTGGGCCGGGGGAAACCCATTTCACCACCATCAAGATCTGAACCGCCTGCACGCCGCGTTCCAGACCCCGGACACAGTTGTCGTGAACGAGATGAACTGGACGGCAACAGCCCGCCACGCCGATATCGTCCTGCCGGTTGCTGCGGCGCAAGAACGCACAGATTTTGGCGCGGGCAAGTCTGATAACGTTTTGGTGCCAATGCCACGGCTAGTGCCTCCGTCGGGCGATGCGCGGATCGAATATGATATTTACGCCAACCTTGCGGGGCGGCTTGGGGCTGCGGAGGTCTTTACCGAAGGCAAAACGCATCAAGACTGGCTGCGCGATATCTGGGACACCACACGTCGCAGCGGGCGCGAAAACGGGATCACCCTGCCGGAATGGGATGAATTCATCGCTGGCGACGTCATAGATCTGCCTGACCCAAGCCCAAACCAGATTTTCCTTGCCGATTTCCGTGCAGATCCGGTCGCGGCAAAACTGCCCACACCAAGCGGCCGGATTGAAATTTTTTCAGACAGGATTGCCAGCTTTGCGCTGCCTGATTGTCCGGGCCATGCCTGTTGGTTCCCGCCGCGCGACCGTACCAACGACCCAAATGCGTCCTTCCCGCTTGCGGTGCTGTCTGGTCAACCCAAGACGCGGTTGCACAGCCAGCTCGACAATGGTGGCTATAGCCTCAGCCACAAGATTGACGGGCGCGAACCCGTCTTGATCAACCCGCAGGATGCGGCGACCTATGGGGTGAACGACGGCGATGTGGTTGAATTGTCGAACGCGCGTGGGCGCTGCCTTGCGGGCGCCAAAATCACCGATGACATCATGCAAGGGTGCGTGTTTTTATGGACCGGTGCGTGGTTTGATCCTGATTTTGACGCCCCGCAGGCCCGCGACCGCCACGGGAATCCGAATGTATTAACCCATGACCTGCGGACGTCGTCGCTGACACAATCGCCCGCAGCGCATTCGGTCATGGTTCAGATGCGCCGGTTTGATGGGGCATTGCCCGCCGTCCAGGCGCATGATCCGCCGCCTTTTGCGCCCCCCACATCAGGGAAAGACCAGCCCCATGATTAGTCAAAACGACAGTGCCGCGCCCACGCGCAAAGCGCCGAAGGTGGATTCGACCCTTTCAAAGGGGTTGCTGATCCTTGAAACCCTCGCCGGGGCGCAAACCGGCAAGGGGGTGACCGAGCTGTCCAAGGAATTGGGGCTGACGAAATCCAATACCTTTCGCTTGCTGCAAACTTTGACGACGCTTGGGTATGTGCAGCACTTGCCAGACAAATCATATGCGGCAACCTTGAAGACATGGCGCGTGGGCCGCGCCTCTGTCGAGAGCCTGAATTTACGCCAAATCGCCGCGCCTGAACTGTCTTATCTGGCGCGCGAAACGGGCGAGACGGTCTATCTTGCGGTCCGCGAGGGCCTCAACGTGGTGTACATTGATAAGCTGGACAGCCCAAAACCGATCCGGTCGTGGAACACAATCGGCGATACCGCCCCATTGCATTGTGTCGGAACCGGCAAGGCGATGTTGGCGGCGGAATTTGCAAACCTGCGCGGCCCGATCAGCGGTGCGTTGACCCGCCACACAGACAAAACCCTAACAGATATGGCCGCACTGGAGGCCGATATCGCGCTAACGCTGGCGCGCGGGTATGCCTATGACACTGGCGAATTTCGGCCGCGCATTCTAAGTTTTGGGGCTGCGATCACGGTGCCGGGGGGCGATGTTGTTGGGGCTTTGGGGATTTCGCTCCCTGATATCAATTTGCCCGCTGATGGTGTGGGGCAGTTCGGCGGCTTGGTGTTGCACGCTGCAAATAGTGTCTGTGCGAAATTGGGCCGTGGGTGATCAATTGTGCTGATATACGGAACATGTATATCAAATATTGACACTGCAAAGACCGTGATGCACCCTTTTGCAAAACCTGCCGCACTGTTGAATTCGGGGACTAACCACATGACGCAGCAAGACGCGATATCGCTTTGGGATTCGTCCGCCACAGAACGCGATTACCATGCGCCACTCGGGGTTGATACAACCGCTGATGTGGCGATTGTGGGGGGCGGTTTCACGGGCCTGTCAACGGCGTTGCACTGCGCAGAAAAGGGCCTGTCGGCACATGTTTTGGAGGCAGAACAAATCGGGTTTGGTGGCTCGGGCCGCAACTGTGGGCTGGTGAATGCCGCGCTTTGGTTGCCCCCTCAACAGGTGCGCGAAAAGCTGGGGCAGACATATGGGCCGCGCTTTATCAAGACGTTCGGCAACGGCCCGGAGTATGTGTTTTCGTTGATCGAAAAGCACCAGATCCAATGCGACGTCACGCGCACGGGGACGATCCACGCCGCCCACGGACCGGGCGGTTTTGATGACCTGCAAGAGCGCCACAAAGAATGGCAGCGCCTTGGTGAACCTGTTGACCTGCTCGGCCGTTCTGAGGTTGCCGAGATGATCGGAACCGATCATTTCCACGGCGGTCTGTTGGACCAACGGTGTGGCACGATCAATCCCATGGGGTACTGTCGCGGCCTTGCGCGCGCGGCTCTTGGGGCGGGTGCGAAAATCAGCACGGGGGTGCGGGCGACAAAGCTGGTGCGCGATGGCGATGTTTGGAAAGTTGAAACCGGACAGGGTGTCGTGACGGCCAAGGCGGTGGTGTTGGGCACCAATGCCTATACCGACACGTTGTGGCCGGATCTGAACCGCATTTTTACGCCAATTCACTACTTTCAGTTGGCCACACAGCCCATGGGCCCTGAGGCGGACCATATTTTGCCTGGGAAGCAAGGCGTCTGGGACACCGGGCAGATCATGTTTAACGTCCGCCGGGATGCAGCCAACCGGTTGCTGGTTGGGTCGATGGGCAAGGTGATTGGTCGCAAAGATCGCGGGCTTTCGCACCGCTGGGCCAAAAAGCAGATCGCACGGATATTCCCGACATTGGGCCCTGTGGAATTTGATGAGGCGTGGCATGGGCGGATCGCCATGACCCCGGATCACCTGCCGCGCATTTATGAACTTGCAACAAACCTTTTCACACCGATAGGCTATAACGGACGTGGCATCACGACCGGTACGATGTTCGGCGCAACGATGTCGGGGCTCTTGACGGGGATGGACCGTGCAGATCTACCGCTTCCGATGACCGACCTGAGCATTGCCGCGTCGGCCCCTATCATGTCACGCATTTACCAGTCTGCCTTTACGGCCAATCAAATTTTAAAGGCGATCTGATCCATGACCACATACATGACCCGCGTCGGCGTTGACATCGGTGGCACGTTTACAGACGTCGCGCTGTCCCATGAAAACGGAATGTCGACCTGCAAGGTCCTGACCAACCACACCCAACCAGAACAGGCCATTCTGGATGGTATTCGCATTGCGGCGGACGCGGCGGGTGTCGCGATGCGTGATATCGGCCAGGTCATTCACGGCACAACGCTTGTCACCAACGCGCTGATCGAACGGCGCGGCGCCAAGCTTGCGTTCATCACGACCCAAGGGTTTCGGGACGTCATCGAAATGCGGTCTGAAAATCGGTTTGAACAATATGATTTGAACCTGACTTTGCCCAAACCCATGGTCCCGCGCGAAGACCGGTTGACGCTGAACGAACGTATGGGACCAAACGGAGAGGTGCTTCTGGCGCTCGACCCTGCCGAGGTTGATGCGATGGTCAAAACCGTTCTGGCAGGTGACTATGACGCCGTCGCAATTGGGCTGATGCATTCCTACGCCAATGACGCCCACGAGACACAAATGGCCAAAGCCCTGCGCGCGGCGGCTCCGGGTATGTCGGTCTCGTTGTCTTCGGTGATTTCGCCGCAAATGCGGGAATTACCACGCTTTAACACCGTGATCGCAAACGCCTATGTGCAGCCGAAGGTCGCTGATTATCTTGGGCGTTTGGTTGGTCGCCTTGAGGCGGCTGGCGTGACGGCGCCGGTTTTTATGCTGCATTCCGGCGGTGGGTTGATATCGGTTGATGTCGCGTCCGAACAACCCGTGCGGTTGCTGGAATCAGGGCCTGCAGGGGGCGCGATTTTTGCCGCCGATTTTGCGCGCGGGCATGGGTTAAACAGCGTGCTGTCGTTTGACATGGGCGGCACAACGGCCAAGATTTGCCTGATAGAAGACGGCGCGCCCAAGACCGCGAACACCTTTGAGGTTGCGCGCACCTACCGGTTTAAAAAAGGGTCTGGCATGACGGTGTCGACCCCGGTTGTGGAAATGGTCGAAATTGGCGCGGGCGGTGGGTCGATTGCGTCTATCGACACCTTGGGGCGCATTCAGGTGGGGCCGCGTTCGGCGGCATCAGAACCGGGCCCGGCGTGTTATGCACGCGGTGGCCAAGACGCCACGGTGACCGATGCAAACCTTGTGTTGGGGCGGCTTGACCCCGATAATTTTGCAGGCGGTGCAATCGCGCTATCAGCCCAAGCCGCCACAGATGCGATTGAGGCCAATCTGGCCCGCAGTTTGCAGATGGGGCCCGCGGACGCGGCCTTTGGCGTGACAGAAATGGTCGATGAAAACATGGCCAATGCCGCCCGGGTTCATACGGTTGAAAACGGGCGCGACATTGAACATTTCACTATGATCGGTTTTGGAGGGGGCGCGCCTTTGCATGCCTGTCGTCTGTGCGAAAAACTGGGCATCAAAGAGCTGATCATCCCCCCCGGCGCGGGCGTTGGGTCTGCCATTGGTTTCCTCAAAGCGCCGTTCAGTTACGAGGCCACGCGGGGGTTCTTTCAACGTCTGGACCAGCTCGACGTCGCGGCCGTGAATGCAGCACTGGTGGATTTGCAGACAGAGGCCACAGCGTTTGTTGAAACGGGCGCGCGCGAAGCCGCCACGACGACACGACTAACCGCCTTTATGCGGTATGCGGGGCAAGGCTGGGAAATTCCGGTTGTGTTGCCTTTCAAGGTCTTTGCTGATGCAGATCAGGCCGATATCCTTGCGGCATTCGAAACCGCCTATCGTGGGCTTTTTGGGCGCGTCATTGACGGTCTTGCCATCGAAATTACCAATTGGTCGCTGGTTGTTGCCTCTGTGTTGCCAGACACACTGCCCGTTGAACGTCACGCGCAGGGGGCGGCGGTCACACCATTGCGCACGCGGCAGTTCTTTGACGCGGCTTTGCGCAAAACCGTCGATGCGCAAGAGGTGGACCGCGCCGCCATGACAGCGGGGCAGGCCATAGATGGCCCCGCGATCATCATCGAAAGCGAGACAACGACAATCGTGACGTCTGGGTTTCGCGCCGTTGGCCAAGGTGACGGCAGCCTGCGTTTAGTCCGCAAAGGAGACAGCTGATGACCCCGTCTGCCATTGACTACCAGATCATGTGGAACCGCCTGATCGCGGTGGTGGAAGAACAAGCGACAACGCTGATCCGTACTGCGTTTTCAACATCTGTCCGCGAGGCGGGCGATTTGTCGGCGGGTCTGTTTGACCGCCACGGCCGGATGATGGCGCAAGCCGTGACAGGCACGCCGGGGCATGTGAATGCGATGGCCGAAAGCGTGACGCATTTCGTGCGTGAGATCGGCACAGAGAATATCTTTGAGGGCGATGTTTTCATCACCAATGACCCTTGGCTTGGCACTGGGCATTTGCACGATATTACGGTCGTTTCACCGACGTTTCGCGGGGGCGCGCATATCGGGTTTTTCGCCTGTACCGCGCATGTGGTCGATATTGGCGGGCGCGGGTTTGGCCCGGACGGCAATGAGGTCTTTGAGGAAGGCTTGCAGATACCGATTATGAAATTCGCCACTCGTGGCGAGGTGTCGGGCGACCTGATCCGCATTGTGCGCGCCAATGTCCGCGAGCCCGACCAAGTCGTGGGCGATATGTATTCGCTGGCGGCCTGTAACGAGGCCGGGGACCGTCGCCTGCAAACGATGATGGGCGAGTTCAAGATTGCCGATCTAGATGGGTTGTCGGACTTTGTGATCGACACGAGCCGTGAGGCCACGCGCGCCGCGATTGCCGCCGTGCCGGACGGGTCGTTCAGCCACCAGATGCAGGTCGACGGCTATGACGCGCCCGTATTAATGGCCGTGAAATTAGATATATCGGGCAACAGCATCACCGCAGATTTTGCCGGCACCTCCGGGATGAGCCGGTTTGGTGTGAATGTTCCAGAGGTCTATACCCGTGCGTATGCGTGCTACGGGCTGAAATGTGCGATTGCGCCGCAGGTTCCCAACAACACCGGCTCGCTCGAACCGTTTGTGATCACCGCCCCCGAAGGGTGCATCTTGGCCGCGACGCGCCCTGCGCCTGTGTCTGTCCGTCACGTTTTGGGGCATTTGGTGCCAGATGTCGTGCTGGGGGCGTTGCATCAGGCGCTGCCCAATACGGTGCCTGCAGAGGGGGCAAGCGCGCTTTGGAATATTCAGATATCAGCCAGACCCACCGACCCCAACAGCGGGTTGCGCAATGCCGAAGTGTTGATGTTTAATTCGGGCGGGACGGGCGCGCGCCCCACGTTGGACGGGCTGTCCGCGACGGCCTTCCCATCGGGGGTGTCCACCATGAGCGTTGAGGCAACAGAACACGTCGGGCCCATCACCGTTTGGCGCAAAGACCTGCGCGAAGGGTCCGGGGGGGCGGGTACCCTGCGCGGCGGGCTTGGCCAAATCATCGAGATTGAACCGCGCGCAGGTTATGATATCTACTTTAACGCCATGTTTGACCGCGTCGACCACCCCGCCCGTGGCCGAAATGGGGGCGGTTTGGGGAAAACCGGTCGTGTTGAGCTTGCAGATGGTGCAAAGCTACGCAGCAAGGGGCGGCAGCTTGTGAAAAACGGCCAGCGGCTGAAATTAAGCTTGCCCGGTGGTGGTGGATACGGCGATGCCAAACAACGGGCGCAAAGTGACGTTGCCGCAGATCTGCGCGCTGGGCTGATAACGCCCGAACAGGCCAAAAACGACTATGGATTCGAAGGATAAACGATGACTGACAAACCTCTTGCTTTGATTACGGGTGCCGCCCAAGGCATCGGCCTTGCCTGCGCAGAAGCGTTGATCGACGAGGGCTACGATGTGATCCTGTCGGACATCAATGCCGATGGCGTTGCAGCGGCTGGTAAAACATTAGGGGCGCCGGCGATTGTCTGCGACATGGGGGATCTTGCGCAGGTCGAGGCAATGTTTGCGCAGATCGCAGCCGACCATGGGCCGCTGACCGCGCTGGTGAACAACGCAGGCGTTGCCATGCCGGGCGATTTCCTGAGCTATGACATCGACACCTTTCAGCGGGTCATCGACATCAACATGCGCGGTGTCTTTGTGGCCACCCAAATGGCCGCCCGCGTTATGGTAGAGCACAAAATCGCAGGGTCTATCGTCAATATGTCGTCGATCAACGCGCAGGTCGCTATCCCACAGATCCCGGCGTATTGCGCCTCCAAGGGGGGTGTCATGCAGTTGACCAAAGTCGCCGCCCTTGCGCTGGCCAAAAACAACATCCGCGTGAACGCTGTGGGCCCCGGTTCTATCGATACCGAGATGATGGCCGGGGTAAACGCCAACCCCGATGCGTTCAAAACTGCGATGTCGCGCACCCCCTTGGGCCGTGCAGGCGATGCGCGCGAGATCGGCGACGTGGTGGCATTTTTGTGCTCGAAAAAGGCCAGTTATATCACCGGCGAGACGATCTATGTTGACGGCGGCCGCCTTGGCCTGAACTACACCTGTTAAGGGCATCTGACATGTCGCAATACCCCGCTACATACGCCGCCTGGCAATCTGATCAGGTTGGGTTCTGGGAAGAGGCCGGCGCACAGATCGACTGGTTCACGCCTGCAACATCCGTGTTCAACGCGGACAGCGGGGTGTATGGTCGTTGGTTTGATGGCGCGACGTGCAACACTTGCTACAACTGTGTTGATCGACACGTAGATGCGGGCCACGGCGACCGGTTGGCGGTTATCTATGACAGCCCCGTTACCGAAACGGTGGCGCGCTTCACCTACGCCGAGGTAAAAGATCAGGTCAGCGCCCTTGCCGCCGTGCTGCGGGGGTTGGGCGTCGCCAAGGGGGACCGCGTCGTCATCTATATGCCGATGGTGCCGCAGGCGGTTTTCGCGATGTTGGCCTGTGCGCGGCTTGGGGCTGTGCATTCGGTGGTTTTTGGGGGCTTTGCCCCCCAAGAGCTGGCCACCCGCATTGATGATGCCGCCCCCAAAGCGATCATATCCGCGTCTTGCGGGATCGAACCGGGGCGTGTCATCGCCTACAAACCCCTGCTGGACCAAGCTATTGACCTGTCGACCAGCAAACCGGACGCTTGCGTCATCTTGCAACGCGATACGCTGACCTGTGACCTGACACCGGGGCGTGACCATGATTACGTCCAAACGGTTGCGGCCGCGATGGCACGGGGGGAAGGCACCGAATGTGTGCCCGTCGCCGCGACGGACCCGCTCTATATTCTCTATACATCGGGGACCACGGGCCAGCCCAAAGGCGTTGTTCGCGACAATGGCGGACACATGGTTGCGCTGAAATGGACGATGGAAAACCACTATGGCGTAAAGCCGGGCGAGGTGTTTTGGGCCGCGTCTGACGTGGGATGGGTCGTCGGGCATTCCTACATTTGCTACGGTCCGCTGCTGCATGGTGCGACCACTGTCGTCTACGAAGGCAAACCTGTGGGGACACCGGATGCCGGTGCGTTTTGGCGGGTTATTCAGGATCACAACGTTGTTGCGATGTTCACGGCGCCCACAGCGTTTCGCGCGATCAAAAAGGTAGACCCAGCGGGTGCATTGGTCGCCGACTACGACCTGAGCAAATTTCGCACGTTGTTTTTAGCAGGCGAACGGTCTGACCCCGCGACGATAGAATGGGCACAGGCCAAACTTGACCGGCCCGTTATTGACCACTGGTGGCAAACGGAATTGGGCTGGGCCATGTCGGGCAATCCGGTGGGGCTTGGGGCCTTTCCGGTAAAATTGGGGTCGCCGGGCAAACCGATGCCGGGGTATGACATTCGGGTTTTGGATGACGCGGGGCACGCAGTGCCTGCGGGCACGCTTGGGAATATCGTTTGCAAACTGCCGTTGCCGCCATCGGGTTTTGCAACGCTATGGAACGCGCCTGACCGGTTTATGTCGTCTTACATGGCGGAATACCCCGGTTTTTATGCCACATCAGATGCTGGGATCATCGACGAAGACGGCTACGTTTTTATCATGGCGCGCACCGATGATATCATCAACGTCGCAGGTCACCGGCTGTCGACAGGCGCGATGGAAGAAGTGATCAGCAGCCACCCTGACATCGCGGAATGCGCCGTGGTTGGCAAAGCGGATGCGCTGAAGGGGCAGATGCCGCTTGGGTTTTTCGTGACCAACGACGGGGCAAAACGTGATCCGGCAGATCTTGAGGCGGAATTGATCACGCTTGTTCGGGCCAAAATCGGGGCGGTGGCTGCATTCAAATGTGCGCTCGAAGTCAAGCGCCTGCCCAAGACGCGGTCGGGTAAAGTACTGCGTGGCACGGTTCAGAAAATTGCGGATGGTGCGGCGTTTAAAATGCCCGCAGCAATCGATGATCCAGTGATCTTAGATGAAATCGAAACGGCGCTGGCCGCCCGCAACTTAATTGGAAATAAACCATGATCGAACGGCTCCATACCTCTGACCGGATGAGTAAAATCGTCAAACACAACGGAACGATTTACCTATGTGGGCAGGTCGGCGCCGGCGACACCGTGGCCGAGCAAACGAAGGACTGTCTGTCGCGTGTCGATGCGCTTTTGGCAGAGGCCGGGTCCGACCGTGAACACATGCTGCACGCAACCATCTGGTTGGCGGATATGGCGGATTTCGTCGAGATGAATGCGGTTTGGGATGCTTGGGTGCCCAAAGGCCACGCACCTGCACGGGCGTGCGGTGAAGCAAAGTTGGCGCGTGATGCTCTGAAGGTTGAAATCATCGTAACGGCGGCCGAGAAAGCCTAACGCCATCATGCAAACCAGACCACATATAACCGCCAAGACCCTTACGAAATGGCAATATGTGGTCGACCAAATATCGGAAATCGCGCAGGTTCCGGCGACGCTGATCATGCACAAGCAAGATCAGCAGCACGGTGTTTTTGTGAAAAGTACCGGTGAACAAAACCCCTATTTCGAAGGGCAAACGTTTGAGTTGCACGACAAACTGTATTGCTTTGGTGTGTTTGAGCAAGACGGAGAGCTGTGCGTAGAAGATGCGTCTGAAGATCCGCGGTGGCACGACAATGCTGATATGGATCTCGACATGAGCTTTTACGTCGGGCTGCCCCTGAAATGGCCAGATGGAGAGAATTTCGGGACCATCTGCATGCTGGATAGGTTTCGCAATACGCGTGCTTTGTCGTTTCGCGATGGGCTGCGGCAGTTCTGCCGTATCGTTGAGGATGATCTGGCGATGTTGGAAGAAATTGAACACCGCAAGTTGGCCGAAGCCAAGTTAAAGCAAGAGTTGGAGACACGCGAAACCGTTATCCATGAACGTACGCAGGATTTGGAGGATGCCAACACCGCCTTGCGCGTTCTGCTAAAGGGGGTCGAGACGTCGCGGAACGAGGTTGAAAACCGGATCGTACAGGAGATCAAAGGGTTGGTGTTGCCACATGTCAGTCGGATGCGGCACCTGACGGCTGGGGATGAAACGGCGCAATCCCACCTTGATATCGTCGAAGCGAACCTGAGAAATATTACATCAGAATTCACCGGGAGATTGGCGCAAACCCTTGAACGGCTCACTCCAACAGAGGCTGAAATTGTCCAGCTGATTGTGCAGGGGCGCAGCACCAAGGAAATCGCTAAAACACTGTCGCGTGGCACCAGTACGGTTGATTTTCACCGCAATAACATACGGCAAAAACTGGGGTTGCGGCATGGAGGTAAAAACCTGCGGCAACATCTGATGGCTCTGTCATAATATGGGGGTTTCCCCCACATTAACCCCTTAGATAACTGGTGATACAACTGGCATGTTGATCCCTACTCTTTGCGTATCATGCACGCGATACAAGGAGATCCAAGGTGGACAAGAAAGATCTGAAACCAACAAAACTGAATGGGCAAACCGATGCCTTGGCGCCGGGTTTGTCGCGCCGTTCGTTTTTCATGGCAGCAGGCGCCGCTGGTGTTGGCACCGCTGCGAGCCTGATCACGCCAACAAAAGCACAAGCGCAATCAACCGATTGGACACAACCGGGCAACAACAACCACGTCATCGAATTGCAAAACACTACAAGCTTTGCGGACGGCGCGGTCAACATAGAATACTTCGGGCATTGCGCCTTTAGAATTACTTCACCGGGTGGCGCGACCGTTGTGGTTGACCCGTGGCGCGATGATCCGTCGGGCGCGTGGGGGTTGTGGTACAAGTATAAATTCCCCGAAATCGTGACTGATATCACGTTGTCGACCCACACGCATTTTGACCATGACGCGATTGATAGACCCGTTTCAACGATGGTTCTTGACCGTATGGTTGGGTCGTTTGAATTTGCAGATCTGAAAATCACAGGGTTCGCGGATAAACACGTTTGCAAAGCGCCGGGATATTACAACTGGACAAATGCGCTGGCCGAATTTGGTGTTGAAGCCTGTGGGCCCAATAACGTGAGCCATATGGATATGGTCGTTTATCTCATTGAAACCGGTGGTATTCGGACCCTGATTTGGGGCGATAACCGCGCAGATCCGGGGCCTGGGTTCTGGGACGCGATCGGTCAGGTAGATGTGTTGACGTTGCCGGTTGATGGGTCAGAACACATTTTGTCTTATGAACAAGGCAATGCAATTGTTGATAAGCTCAAGCCCAAGGTCGTTATCCCAACGCACTACCTCAATGAGACCACGACCTACACGTTGTCCACGCTCAGACATGCGGATGATTGGGTGAAAAGCCAGCAGAGCTATCAGATGTTGGACAGTTCGAAATTTGCACTAAATGCCGCCGATATGAGCAGCATGGACCGTGAGTTCATGTACTTTGGCAGCAATGTCGCGACCGGATAATCAGCCCAAATTTCGGTTCCAGCGGCTTGTATGCCGGTGGGTTAAGCGCTGCATTTTTGTGCAGCGCTTTTTTCATTGTACTGCCGCTGGGCTACGTTTGAGTGCGGCACCACCGATGGCCGTGGCTTAGGATGGTTTGGCCTTTTCCAGATAGGCATCCATCGCCGGGCGATATGCCGCCAGCTCATCTGCGACAACCTTGAACCCTTCAAGGCGGGTTTTGTAGGCGCGCACGGTGTCCGGCCATTCGACGGGGACATTGATGGCCTCTTCAAACGCTGTGATCCACGCGAACGTCATGGCAAACCCACAATCACACAGCCACAGCTTGGTGGTGTCCAGCGGGTTAGACGCCAACAATAATGCAAGCGAAGACAGGTGTTTGGAGATCGCAGCACCGCCGAGTTTCACCGCCTCTGTATCACGGGTGCCATATGCGACTTGCGGATACAGCGCGCGCACAGCAGGTTCCAGCCGTGTGTCGTGGGAGCGGCTAAATTCGCGCGCTTTGGCACGGAGTTTCACGGTGTCTGGCAACATCGGCGTGTCGGGGAATGCCTCTTCCAGATATTCGGCAATCGCCTCGGAATCCGACAGCATGAAACCGTCGTGGATCATCGCGGGCAAGTTGCCTGATGGCACGATGGCGCGGTATTCGGCCGACCCATAGCCGCCGGGGGGCGGCAGTTGTTCAAACGCGATGCCCTTGTGGTGCAGGATAATACGCAATTTCGCACAGTAGACAGCGACGGGAACGGAGTAGATTGTCAGCATTCGGGCCCTCGGAGAAACAGAAATGAAAGGGGCCGGCCCCGAAAGGCTGGCCCCAATGCCTTAGAATTAAGCGCCTAATTATTCAGCGTTCAGGCCCCATTTGGCGCCAAGATCGTCAAAGAAGCCCTGCTCCTGTTTGAGACCAATCCATGTGTTCACATAATTGATCCAGACCTGATCGGCCTGCGGCAACAACATCGCGACGGGCGTCGGGGAACGGCCTGCATCGACGGGGACAACCATGATGTTGTCGTATTTTTCGACCAGCGTTGCCGCTTCGATGTTTGACGTGATGCTCGCATCTGCGCGCCCCGACAGAACCTCTTGGAAATCGCGGGCGGGGGCTTCGACGATGCGGTGTGTCGCCGTTGGAAAATACTGCTTGACCTGAGCCTCTTGCGTGGTGCCCAGCGTTGCCGCAACAGACACGCCTTTGACGTTCAGATCATCCCAATTGGCAAACCGTTCTGCGTTCTTTTTCAGCGTCAAAGGCACCGTCACCAGCGCGAAATAGCTGTTGGAATACCCGGCGGCTTTGGCGCGGGACGGCGAAACCGATGCCGAGCCTGTGATGTGGTACTGCCCAGATGTCACGCCTGCGACCAACGTTTTCCAATCCGTTGGCACAAATTCAACCTCAACGCCCAGATCAGCGGCGAGCGCGGTCATCACGTCGATATCGTAGCCTTCATAGCTGTTTGTGGCGACGTCGCGCATGGTCATCGGGTTCCAGTCGCCTGTCGTTCCGACCTTGAGAACACCTTCTGACAGGATCTCGTTTAACGCAGATTGCGCGGACACTTGCACCGCCGAAGTCGCAAGGATGACCGCAGCGGCGGCGACTTTAAAGAATTTCATGGGTTTCCCTTTTTAAGTATTCGTTGGACATAGGATGCCTGAACGATTTGAAAATGCAAACAGCGCAACAAGATCAAAATCTGCAACAAATCATCACATATGTTAAGTTCGGTTAGGGGCTCGGCGGCCATGTCCATCATATCCATGCAAAACGTGTCCAAGTTTTTTGGCGAGTTCCAAGCCCTCAAAGAGGTGTCTTTGGACGTGGCCCTGGGGGAGCGTGTCGTTGTCTGCGGTCCGTCGGGGTCGGGCAAATCGACGTTGATCCGCTGCATCAACCGGCTCGAGGCGCATGAGGTCGGTGATATTGTGGTCGATGGCACGGTTTTAACGGATGCCCCTGCCGATCTGGACAAAATCCGTGGGACCGTGGGGATGGTGTTTCAGCAGTTCAACCTGTTTCCGCATCTGACCGTGATGGACAACCTGTGCCTGGGGCCAAAACGGGTGCTTGGGTTGTCTGATGCGCAGGCGCGCGACCGGGCAATGACCTATCTGGAGCGGGTGCAGATCCCCGATCAGGCCGACAAATTCCCGCGCCAGCTTTCGGGAGGGCAGCAACAGCGCGTTGCGATTGCGCGGTCGCTCTGCATGGAGCCGCGGATTTTGCTGTTTGACGAGCCCACCTCAGCCCTCGACCCCGAGATGATCGCAGAGGTCCTTGAGGTCATGACCGAGCTGGCCTCATCGGGGATGACCATGATCGTGGTGACACACGAGATGGGGTTCGCCCGCCGTGTCGCCGACCGGATGGTGTTTATGGATCAAGGCGAAATCATCGAAATCGGCGCGCCCGAGGATGTCTTCAACGCGCCGAAATCAAAGCGGTTTGCGCGTTTTATCAACCAGATTTTGAACCACTAGGGGTGTGATCATGAGAAATTTCTTTGTCCTCGCATCCGCCTTGCTGCTGCTGTCGGGCTGTTCTGGCAATTGGGGGTGGTATGTCGTCGACCCCTCGACGGTGTCTGGCTGGAACAACCTGAAATTCATGGCCAGCGGCGCCTACTACACGATCATTATGTCGCTGACCGCGATCTCAATCTCGGTGGTGGTGGGGCTGCTGGTGGCGTTGCCCGGCCTGTCAGAAAAACGCGGCTGGCGCCTGTTCAATCGAACCTACGTCGAGATTGTGCGCGCAGTGCCAATCTTGGTGCTGATCTTGTGGGTGTATTACGGCCTCCCGGCGCTTTCGGGCATCACACTTAACGTCTTTTGGGCGGGCGTTTTGGCCCTCGCCCTTAGCGATAGCGCGTTTCAGGCCGAAATATTCAGGGCGGGCATCCAGTCCATCGCACGGGGTCAATACGAGGCGGCGCAATCGATTTCTCTTAGCTACCGCGACACAATGCGCTATGTGATCCTACCACAAGCGATCCGCCGTATCCTGCCGGCTTTGGGGAACCAGTTGGTCTATATGCTCAAGATGTCGTCGCTGGTGTCGGTCATCGGGCTGCAAGAACTTACGCGGAAGGCCAATGAATTGGTCGTTTCAGAATACCGCCCTCTCGAGATCTACACGATATTGGTTCTCGAATATCTCGTCTTGATCCTTATCGTCTCGGCGGGCGTGCGCTGGTTTGAACGGCGCCTGCAAGCGGGCGAAACGTAGTGCCGTAGGGGGCAATGACCGCCGAAACTCACCAAAAGCGGCTTTCGTAGACCATTTATTTGGTGTGTCCCTGCCGTTGTGCCAGGTGAACACGGCGATATCCCCCACTGTTTCACGGCGCGCTCGGAGGACAGTGTTCCTCAAGATGCGAAGGCGGGGCTGTGCCGTATACCCAAGGTGCAACAGCCGTAGCCGCACCCTGTTAAAATGGGAGGATTGCCGGACCAGACGTTCTTCGTACCCGGCAAACACAACATGCTGAACCTGCCAGTTTCGGAAGGGCGATCTCACAGCTGCTCCCAACGATCAACTGGGAACGCGTCGACCTCGTGACAGGGAAATCAATCAGTTACATCGACAAAACTGGATCTGGTCATAGCAGACTGGTGCAATTCTGGTGTCGATAGAGGGGCGGCCGTCAGACGAGAAACCGAAATAGTTTGCGGATCGGTGAAGGGGCCTTCAAGTCAGGAAACAGATAGCGCCGCTAAACTTTGGGCTGAATATTTTGCGTGTTTTTACTGCTTTCCAGTTTCATAAACACCTTGTCTTGGTCTTCGCAAAACTGACGGAAACTAAAATATATAATTATATCAATGGCGCGGTTTCGATATTAGGTTTTATTACTCTCTACCCCTCGCTAGCATCTGAACAAATCCCTGCGACTTTCGTGCGCTCTCGATCCGCCATTTCAGGATTTGGTTGATAAGTTCGGCCTTCACGAGGGAGTGGCCTGTATCACCCCAAAGATTGTTGATCTCATCGGGGTCGGCATCAAGGTCAAACAGTTGGCCTTCGTCGGTATCGACAAAATGCACCAGCTTCCAATTGTCCTGACGGATCATCGTCATGAAATCGGTCCCTGTCAGGATCGCATCGTCGGCGTGTTCGGCAAAAACCCGGTCACGGGTCGGTCCATTTTGCCCCTGCAGCAGGTCATTGAGCGACTTGGCTTCCATCCAATCAGGGACTGCGACTTCCGCGGCCTCTAGGATTGTAGGACCAAAATCGAACAGCGAGACGAGCTCTTTGAACCGTTGCCCTGCCTTTACTTTTTCAGGCCAGCAAATCACCGCAGGAACATGCACTGACTGCTCGAACATGTTCCACTTTTGCGAATGACCATGATCGTTCAGGCAATCGCCGTGGTCGGATGTGAAGATAATAATCGTATTGTCGAGCACGCCACGATCTTTCAGCGCCTTGACGATGTTGCCCACCTGCACATCGATCATCGTGACGTTGGCATAATAGTGGGCACGCTGGCGATGCAACTGCTCTTTGGTCGGGTTTTCGATGTGCTGCACAGCATCATGACCACTATCAAGATGGTTCTGGCGTAACGCGCGCAAAGGGGCCGGTTGCGTCGAGAGGTCGTAGTTCCGAATGGCCTCGGGCAGTTCTTTGTCGAGATACATGTCGAGATAGTCTTGCGTTGGATCATAGGGCGGATGCGGCCCAGGGAGACCCACCTGCAAGAAGAACGGCTCATTTCCGGGGTACCGCTCTAGCCACCAACACGCAGTTTCGCCGACGAAAACGTCTGGGTGCAAATCCTCGTCCTGCTCCCAAACGAACGCGCCCAAGGCATCATCGTAATCGGGGCGCTTGGCGTAGGTCACGCGTGACGGTTTGTAGGCGCCGCGCGCGTGGATCGCCTTGTCCCAGTTGTCGAGGTAGAATGGCAGGTTCGGGTGGTCGCGATCCTTGTTTTCGACGACATGGCGTTCATGGAACCCAAAGCTGCCTTCAATTGGCATCGTGTGCATTTTGCCCACATTGACGCAGCGATAGCCTGCCGCGGCGAGTTCGGACACCCAACAGTAATTCCATGGTTCATCATTGCGGTAAACGCCATTGGTATGCGGATACACGCCGCTAAACAACGACGCCCGTGATGGGGCACACGATGGTGCTGTCACGTACATGTTTTCGAAAACCGCACCGCGATGGACCAGCGCATCGATGTTTGGCGTAATCATATGGTCAAAGCCATTGGCGGCAATCGTGTCGATCCGTTGTTGATCGGTGAGGATGAAAACTATGTTGGGACGCTTGGTCATAATCAGCCTTTCACTGCCCCGCCCATCGACTGGACGATATATTTGTTTGCGAAAATAATGACCGGTACGGTTGGCAACGTCAGGGCTATGCTGGCCAACGCGATACTGCCCCAATCAACGGTCGCGTAAGACACAAAGTTCATGATAGCCACGGGTGCCGTGACGGTATCACCGCGTGTGATAATGAGCGCAAAGAAGAAATCGTTCCATGCGATCAAAAACGCGAGCACAGCAGTGGCCACGATACCCGGCCGCGCCGCGGGCAAAACGACCTTATACAGCGTCTGAAATAGGGACGCGCCATCAAGCAACGATGCCTCGATCAACTCATCAGGGATTTGCGCCAGGGATGTCCATGATGACCAGACGACCATGGGGAGCGTCAGCACCATATAGGCCGCCGTTAAACCGACCCGCGTGTCGAGCAAACCGACGTTTAAGTAGATCAAAAACAACGGAATGACGAAGCCAACGGGAGGGGCCATGCGCAATAACAGCAGCGCCCATGACGCAATGAATTTGCGGTGCGAGCGCCCCTTGGCCAAGGCAAAACCTGCGGGCACCCCGATGATCATCGCCAGCGCCGTGGATGCACCCGCCGTGATCAGGCTGTTCATCAGCGCAAAGGGGAAATCGGAACGACCCAACGTTTTAAAGTTCTCCCACGTCAGCGCCGTTGGAGAGTGCCAAATCGGTTCAAACAGGTGGGTCGTCGGGCGGAATGACAAGATGATGGCCCAGATAATTGGCAAGAATGTAAACCCTACGAAGGCCAGCATCATGGTGACGCCTGCGATTTGCTTGAGGCTAAGGTCGCGTTTACGCATCGGTCAGTCTCGCGTTGGCTTTGGCGACGTAAAAGCTGATGAGCCCTGCGAAGATAAACAGGAAAACAGCAATAGCCGCGCCGTAGGATACATTGGACGATTGGAACGTCTGGATGTAGGCGTAATAATTCGTAGCTTGGGTGGACCGCCCCGGCCCGCCGTTGGTCATGACGAAAATCAATGGGAAATGCTTGAGCGTTTCAATGAAACGGAACAGCGCGACCATCAGCAGCGCGGGCTTTAAAAGCGGCAAAGTGATGCGCCAGAATATTTGCATCTTTGTGGCCCCATCGATTGACGCGGCTTCATCAAGATCCCCTGAGATGCCCTGCAATGCCGCCAAGATCAGCAGCATCACAAACGGATAGCTCGCCCATGTGTCGGCAATCACGATCGCAGCAATCGCGCCGTATTCAGTCGTAAGAAATGACGGCACTTGGATGCCGAATATGTCAAAGAAGGCGTTGATGGGGCTTAGGGTCGGGGTGAAAAGACTGAGCCAGATAAGGGCCACAGCAACGGCGGGCACCACAAAAGGGACCACAAAGACACCGCGCATGAAACGCCATTTGGGAACGATCTTTTCAAGGCCGACAGCAATGAGGGTGCCAAGAACGACTTGGAAAATAACACCAAAAACGCTGAGCATTAGCATGACACTGATCGAGGCAATGAACCGGCGATCATTGGCCATTTTGACAAAATTCTCGATGCCAAAACTTTGGCCCCAACCTTTGATCAGGTGAAAATTGGTGAAGGACAACGCGACCATCCCCAACAGCGGGACAATCGAAAAAATCCCAACCGCGATAACGGCAGGATATAGCATATTATTGTAGTTCTTTTGGAAAATGGGCTGAACGCCCTGAAGCTTTTGCATGCGATCTCTAAACCTAAGATGCCTCCTCGGGCCGGAAAGCCCGAGGAGATCAGTATTATTGTCAGGTCAATTACTCGGACATGATGTCAGCGATGTCTTGATCTGACGCGGCGAGCGCTTCTTCACTGCTCATAATGCCGTTCACAGAGGCGTTGATGTTTTCACCAACGGTCGCACCCATTTGCGGCCATTGCGGCAACAACGGGCGATAATGACCAATCGCATCACCCAACATCTGAACTTTGAGGTTCAGGAATTCCGGGTGAATGGATTCGTATTTTGCGATCACATCGGCGTTCTGCGCAACAGACGCCCGCGTGAAGTCAGGATAGGATTGCGACAGGGCGATCTGGGTCAAAACATCTTCGCTTGTGGCCCATTCGATGAAGGCAAATGAGGCCTCTGGGTTCGGTGCGTCCGCTGGAACACCAAGACCATGCACCGCAATCGCAGGCGAACGCCCTTCGGGGCCGGACGGCACGGCGGCAATACTGATTTTATCCGCGAACTGGCTTTTCGCTGGGTCAAGTGATTGTGCCACAATGGATGTGCCGTCGACGATCATTGCTGCTTGGCCCGATTGCATCGCAGCGGCGACTTCACCGAAATTGAAGTTACCGATCCCTTGTGGGCCGAAATCATTCATCAAGGTCGAATAGACCTTCAAGCCTTCAAGCGCCTCTGGTGTGTTCATGTTGGGCGTCAGATCTGTCGGGTAATCCGCAAAGAATGAACCGCCGTAAGCCCGCATAATCATCGGAAACACGAACATGTTGAACCCTTGGCCCGGGGCCACACGCATCGCGATGGCGGCATGGTCGTTGGCCTTCAGGGCCGCACCCGCTTCGAGCATTTCTGCCCAAGTTTCAGGCGCATGATCGAACCCAGCTTCGGCCAAAAGGTCTGTCCGGTAGGCCATCATGCCGGTCTCGGCAAAGAATGGCAGCGCCCAACGTTCGCCGTTTACGAGATACGCATCAAGCGGACCGGCAAGGATATCGCCCTTTGTGTCCATTGCATCGACATTGGCGGTAATCGGGTGAAGCCACCCTGCTTCGATCCAGCGCTGCACCTGAATGACAGGTGTGTGCACAACATCAAGATCGCCTGTTTTGCCGGTGAAAGACAGCGTGATGCGGCTTTCGAACACGTCTTGGCCGACCACGTCGATGTTGACTGTGTGACCGGTCTTGGCTTCAAAATCGGCTTCGAGTTCGGCGAGGCCTTGCGTATATGGCATCGAGAACAAGACGACGTTGAGGTCGTCAGCGGTTGCAAATGTTGGCAGCGCCGTTGAGCAAGCCAGCAGTGCGCCAAAGGTGGCGGTCTGAAGTTTCGAAAGTTTCATGGTATCCTCCCTAAAGATCTATGAAGTTGGTTATTTAACCAGTTTTAAGGTCGCGTAGTCTGTGCCGATGCCGTCGCTCCCAGCGGCCTCGGTTTTGATTTGGGCAGTGAGCGTTGCTCGTGCCTTGTCCAGAACACGGCGCGCGTTGGCGATATGTTCGTCTTTGTCCCGCACAGGCACGGCAGCTTCTGCAATGCTAAGCAGGTGCAGGAATTTCCCACGTTCGTCTTCGATGATGGTGGAAAAACGGCGCACACCTACGTGGTTGCCGTCGAAATCCATGGCGAAATTATCGGACACGGCCTCTTCGATCACACGGCGTGCTTCGCTTGGGGCAAGGCTGCCCATCTCAAGGCCCGTCTTGAAGAAACCACCCGTGAAATATTTATAACTGACCTCGTCCCACCCCAAGCGACTCAGGTAGAGACGTGACATGGCGTCGAGCTCATAAAGACTGCGCCGGAACCCACGCGCCGCGCGGATAGCCACGCTGGGGTCAGGCAGCTGTGTCCGCGAATGCCACAACAGGTCAAAACCTGTGACAACAACCGCCTCAACCGAAACACTGTGCGCGGCGGTGATATCATTCATAAGGTCGCTGAGAACCGACAGATAGCTTTCGGACATCGGTACGTTGCGGATCAGGCGAAAGTTCGGGATGCAGTATTTCTCGCTTGTGTGAAACAAATAGCCACGGTCCGCCAACGTACGCACGATCCGGTTCACGGTCGCTGCCGAAATGCCAAGGTCCCGAGAGATATCGATTTGCTTCACGGGGTCAGGCCCCGAGGCCATCAGATATTCCATGACTTGCAAGAGGCGTTCACTTGGTCCCAATAGATTCCCCTTTCAATCTTTCATATATGAAATTATGAATACGGATACTGAAAGACGAGTCAATCCAGAAACCTCGACATTTGGGATATGCCTCACGATGGAAGGACTGCGAATGGCCACTGTAACGCTCAACGGAATTCAGAAATCCTTTGGCAAAGTCGATGTGATCCACGGTATCTCGCTTGATATTGCTCAAGGCGAGTTTGTGGCGCTTGTCGGGCCTTCCGGCTGCGGCAAATCAACACTCTTGCGCATGATCGCGGGGCTTGAAGACCCTTCCGCTGGCGAAATTTCGATAGGTGGAAACGTCGTAAACGACCGCCTGCCAAAGGATCGGCAGATCGCGATGGTGTTCCAGTCTTACGCGCTCTATCCGCATATGACTGTGCGCGAAAACATGTCTTTTGCTCTTGATCTTGAGAAACGACCAAAGACCGAGATTGAGGCGGCTGTGAGGGAGGCCAGTGCGATCCTTGGTCTTGATGACTATCTGGATCGTCGCCCAAAGGCTCTCTCTGGTGGGCAACGGCAGCGCGTTGCGATGGGCCGCGCGATTGTGCGCAACCCAGAGGTATTCTTGTTTGACGAGCCGCTCTCAAACCTTGACGCAAAGCTGCGCACCACCATGCGCAAAGAGGTCAAGCGGCTCCATCAACGTCTCAAGACCACATCCATTTATGTAACCCACGACCAGACCGAAGCCATGACAATGGCGGACCGCATCGTTGTGATGCACGCTGGACGGATTGAACAAGTGGGCACGCCGCTTGAACTCTACAACGCCCCCGACAACCTATTCGTCGCGAGCTTTATAGGTGCGCCGCAAATGAATTTGCTCACAGGGAGGGTTGTCGCGAAAAACGGCGGTTTTGTCATGATGCATGAAACTGCCGAACTTGCGCTGCCCAATGGTCTGCCGCTGACGGATGGTCAAGATATCATCCTTGGCATCCGACCAGAGCATCTGCGCGTCGCCCCAAACGGCCCGCTGCAAGCGACCGTAGAAGTCATTGAACCGATGGGAAGTGAAACTCACTTAACCTGTGAAATCGGTGGCACAGAAATGCGTTTGGTCGAGGCGGCTGACCTCGATACCCAGCCGGGTGCTGTGATCAACCTGTCGTTTGACGCGGCAAAGGTGCATGTTTTTGACACCCAAAGTGAAGCACGACTGATCCACAGCGAGGAGTAATGACGACTAAATCGACACCTATGATGTCGCTTGATGGTGGGCAATTCTTGATGGGGTCGGATCGCCATTATCCAGAAGAGGCCCCCGCACGGATAGTCGAGGTGGCCCCGTTTCAGATAGATACTGCTGCGGTAACCAATGACGCCTTCGCCGCGTTTGTTGCAGCGACAGGGTATATCACCACAAGCGAACGTCCCAACGACAAAGAGAATAAAGTTGCGGGCTCATTCGTTTTTCAAATGACGAAAGGCCCCGTTAGCTTGCTTGACCCAAACCAATGGTGGCAGTTCGTGCCGGGAGCGAATTGGAGGCACCCTGAAGGACCGCAGAGCAATCTCGTTAAGCGCGGTTTGCACCCCGTGGTGAACGTCTCTTTTATCGACGCCTTAGCCTATGCCAACTGGGCTGGAAAATCTCTCCCATCCGAAGCTCAATGGGAATTTGCCGCCACGATCGCCGCGTCAGATCGGCTCGATATGAATATTTGGCGTGGTGATTTCCCCCACCGAAACGAAAGAACCGGCATGCCACCCTTTACAGTCCCGTCACGCAACAATGACACCCCGCGCAGTAGGCTTCACAATATGCTGGGTAACGTGTGGGAATGGACGACAGACCCGTTTTCACAAACATCAACAGGTCGGCCAAACTGCTGCGTTCCAGAACCCCAATCCTCGCAAGACACCCGCATCCTGAAGGGCGGATCATACCTTTGCGCAGAAAGCTATTGCCGCAGATACCGACCCGCAGCGCGGATAGCCCACGCCGAAACGAGCGCGACAAGCCATATCGGGTTTCGATGTGTTGCCGGATGAAGGATAGCCTGTGACGGATACAGGTTTCTATCTCGGGTTTGGATCTGTCAGGGTTTTGTGCCCTAGCATGTGCTATCAGGTAATAGGATCGTCAGCTAACTACTTAGGTCCAAGCCCACAGGTCAGCGCGATGCATCTTGGCTGAATTTATCTCTCCGTTTAGTCTCATAGTCCATCTCCTTTGTCGCAGTAAATGTTGCCAAAGGAGCAGTATCAAACCGCGGCAGGTCTAGGATTCCCCAAAAAGGCAAGTATCTTTTTCAACACCGAAATTCTGCATTCCTAACGCGCCTTCTTTCATCTACAATGAAAGGACCTTGGCAATAAAGGCATTGTGCGCTGCTGCTTTGGTGAGCGGAGCTTCCCGCCCATTGCAAGGTCGATCAGTCGAACTTGGCGCGCAAACGGCTCCCTTCATGTAACTTCGCTCAATTGAGCCGAAACAAGGAGACCAGCCATGCTGCACAACGATAAACTTGAAGAATGGGATCGCGAGAACTTCTTTCATCCCTCGACACATCTTGCTGAATTTGCGCGTGGGAATGTCCCGCATCGCGTCATCACTGGCGGTGTGGATTGCCAAATCGAAGACCGTGACGGTAACCGCCTGCTGGATGCTTTTGCCGGGCTTTATTGTGTGAACGTGGGCTATGGTCGCAAGGAGATCGCCGAAGCGATTGCGGCTCAGGCAAGCGAGTTGGCCTATTATCATTCCTACGTCGGTCACGGCACAGAGGCGTCGATCACATTGGCCAAGATGGTCTTGGACCGTGCGCCGGATAACATGTCCAAGGTCTATTTCGGGCTGTCAGGATCGGATGCCAACGAAACCAACATCAAGCTGATCTGGTACTACAACAACATCCTTGGTCGTCCCCAGAAAAAGAAAATCATCTCGCGCTGGCGTGGATATCACGGGTCCGGTCTGATGACAGGGTCCTTGACGGGGCTAGAGTTGTTTCACAAGAAATTCGACCTGCCCTTGACCCAAGTCCTGCATACCACTGCGCCGGACTACTTCCGCCGTGCCGATCTGGGACAATCTGAGGCGCAATTTGTGGCACAATGTGTGGCCGACCTTGAGGCGCAGATCGAAACCGAAGGCGCAGATACCATCGCAGCCTTCATTGGCGAGCCGTTGCTAGGCACCGGTGGTATTGTGCCACCTCCCGCAGGCTACTGGCCCGCGATCCAGGGTGTTCTCGACAAACACGATATCTTGCTGGTCGCCGATGAAGTTGTCACCGGTTTTGGCCGTTTGGGCAGCATGTTCGGTTCTGATCATTACGGTATGAAACCCGATCTGATCACCATCGCGAAAGGTCTCACGTCGGCCTATGCGCCGTTGTCGGGGTCCATCGTGTCTGACAAAATGTGGAAGGTGCTTGAACAGGGGACCGATGAAAATGGCCCCATCGGCCACGGTTGGACCTATTCTGCGCACCCTATCGGCGCAGCCGCAGGTGTTGCCAACCTGAGCCTGATCGACAGCCTTGGGTTGGTTGAGAACGCAGGCACCGTCGGCGCGGACCTGAATGCCAAAATGCGTGATGCACTGGGGGGCCACGACCACGTCGGCGATGTGCGCGGCGAAGGAATGATCTGTGCCCTAGAATTCGTCAAGGATAAGACAGACCGCGTGTTTTATGACCCTGCTGACAAGATCGGCCCACAGATTGCCGCGAAGCTGTTGGAACAAGACCAGATCATCGCGCGTGCCATGCCGCAAGGTGACATTTTGGGTTTTGCGCCGCCTTTTTGCCTGACAACGCAGCAGGTTGATCAGATCGTCGCTGCCACGGAACGCGCCGTGAAGGCGGTGTTGGGGTGATGGGTCAGGCCCCTTTTGATGCGGCGGAATACGACCGCCGCCTAACGCTGACACGCAAGGCGATGCAAGAGGTGGGCCTTGATGCGATATTCGTCACTGATCCGTCCAATCAGGCGTGGCTGACAGGGTATGACGGTTGGTCGTTTTACGTGCATCAGGGCGTTATCGTCACCCAACAGGGTGAGCCGATTTGGTGGGGTCGCCACATGGACATGATGGGAGGGCGGCGGACCTGTTGGATGGATCACGCCAACGTCCTTGGCTATGGCGATCATTATGTGCAATCCAACGAATTCCACCCCATGCAGGACTTGGCTTCTGTTTTGAAGAGCCGCGGTCTTGAAAGCGCACGCGTCGGCGTCGAGATGGAGAATTATTACTATTCCGCAAAGGCCCATGCGGTGTTGGCCAGCGAAATGCCTGACGCGCAATTGCAAGACGCGACCGGCCTTGTGAACTGGCAGCGCCTTGTAAAGTCAAAAGCCGAAATTGGGTTCATTCGAAAGGCGGCGCGGATATCCGAGAAAGTCATGCACGTGGCGCTTGAACGGGCAGCTCCGGGTGTGCGCAAAAACGATCTTGTTGCGGACATCATGCACGCGGGTATCACAGGTGTTGGTGATGATTGGGGCGACTATCCAGCCATTGTTCCACTGTCACCCTCGGGCCTGGATGCAACCGCTGCCCATCTGACGTGGAACGGTGATCAGATGCGGACGGGTGAAGCGACGTTTTTTGAACTGTCTGGATGCTATCGCCGCTACCATGCGCCGTTGTGCCGTACGATATTTCTGGGAACACCATCAGATGAGATGAAGCGCATCGAGGCGGCACAATTAGAAGGCATTGCCGCGGGGCTGGACGCAGCCCGCGTGGGCAACCAGACGTGCGATATTGCGAATGCCTTTATGGGCGTCATGGCAAAACACGGGATCGAACGCAAAGGGCGCATGGGCTATCCGATCGGGCTGAGTTATCCGCCGGATTGGGGTGAACGCACAGCATCCATTCGCAGCGAGGATGAAACGATTTTACAGGCAGGTATGGTGTTTCATTTCATGCCCGCGCTTTGGATGAATGATTGGGGGTTAGAAACCACCGAGACTATTCTCATCGCCGACGATGGTCCAGCGCAGACGCTGTGCGATGTGGACCGCAAGCTATTCGTTAAAGGATGATGGCATGCTGAAAACCACCACCGATATTCTGCGCGATCTGGTCGCATTTCCCACCGTGTCATCTGACAGCAATCTGGAAATGATCGCCTATATCGCGCAACGCCTTGAGGACTGCGGGGCCGACGTGCAGCTGTTCAGGGACCTCAGCGGCAAAAAGGCCAACCTTTTTGCTACTATCGGCCCTCAGATCGATGGCGGACTTGTTTTGTCGGGCCATAGTGACGTCGTGCCTGTCGTTGATCAGGAGTGGGCAACAGATCCGTTCACGATGGTCGAGCAGGATGGAAAGCTCTTTGGGCGCGGGACGTGCGACATGAAGGGATTTATCGCCGCGGCTTTGGCCATGGCCCCGACATTTGCGCACGCTCAAATCAAGCGCCCTGTGCATTTCGCCTTTACCTATGATGAAGAAGTCGGATGCATTGGCGCCGGGCATTTGATGGCATCTTTGGAACAGATGGGCCTGCGCCCTAGCGTTGCGATCATCGGAGAACCGACCGAGATGCGGGTCATCGAAGGGCACAAGGGGTGCTACGAATACACAACACGTTTTCAGGGCCTCGAAGGCCATGGATCCGACCCGGATTTGGGCGTAAATGCGGTGGAATATGCCGTGCGCTATGTGGCGCATTTGCTGGGATTAAAAGAGCAGTTGCGTGACATGACCCCGGCTAACAGCCCCTTTGCTCCGCCTTGGACAACAGTGAATGTAGGCGCATTGCAAGGTGGAACGGTTCACAACGTGATCGCCTCCAAAGCGCATGTTGATTGGGAAATGCGCCCAGTGCAGGCCTCTGATGCCGAATTCATCAAATCCGAACTCAAAGCGTATTGCGAGGATATTTTGCTTCCCCAGATGCAAGCTACTTTCCCTCAGTCCTCCATCAAGACAGAAACCGTCGGCGAGATTGATGGATTGGTGCCTACACCAGAAAACGAGGCCCGGAATATTGTGTTTGAACTAACAGGATGCAATCACGCTGGTGTTGTGCCCTTTGGCACAGAGGCGGGGATTTACCAGAACAGCGGCATGGATGTTGTCGTTTGCGGCCCTGGTTCGATTGAGCAAGCACACAAAGCTGATGAATATGTGGCCATAGATCAGCTAGCAAAGTGTCTTGCTATGTTGGAAAATCTTGCGGCAACGCGCGCTGAAACATCACCTTGTACCCAAGGCGGGCCTGAACGCGTGCTTTAACGCCAAACGTGATATGTGGGGCATTCGAAGAGTTCGCCAGACAGGTCCATATCGACCAGAGGCCCGCGTGGAAGAAGCCAGCAATGGATCACGATTATGTCCGCCCAAGATTGGCCCTATGCCGATTGACAGCCTGCATGAACCCGACATGCCTGTATCTTGACCACCGAAGGCGGAATTGATCAGGATCACCTCGATGTTGACCAATGTACCGCTGTGGATATTCGTTCGTTGTATTGTTCATCGTCCACTCCTCGGTGGTTGCGATGAGCAACAAACCTTCTCCTAGCAAATAGAGTTATTTGGACCACAGGCGCTGACGTCAGATAGGCTTAAGGATATCGCAGTTCTAAAATGTGGTATCACATGAGCACCGCATATAAAAATGCGCTACTTGCCATCGTCGGATGTTGTCTTGGGGATCGGGTCATAGCCGCTTTTTCCAAAGGGATGGCAGCGAGCGATTCGGCGCAGGGCCAACCAGCCGCCTTTGATCGCGCCGTGTTGGGACAGCGCTTCCAGCGCATAGGCGCTGCAAGTCGGCTGATACCGGCAATTGTGGCCCACCCACGGGCTGAAAACTAAACGATAAGCTCGAACTGGTAGACTAAACACATAGGCAAGCGGGCTCATGTCAGCCGTGCGTGCAGGCGGTCAATCGCCTTGCGTAAATCGGTTTGCAACTGATCAAACGGCAGGTCAGCCGTCTGCGTCTTTCGCCCAATCAGGACATAATCCAAACCCGTGCGCCCTGTGCTGGGCAGGACATAGCGCGCAATTTCCCGTAGCCTTCGTTTGGCACGGTTACGCGCAACCGCATTGCCAACCTTTTTCGAACAGGTGTAGCCGACGCGCATACCTTTTGCTTCGTCTTGGTGCCGCGCACGGACTTGCAAGACAAAACCCGGCATAGCAACACGCAGCGCGCGGGATGCCCGTTGGAAATCAGCGCGTTTGTTAAGGGTCTCAAAACGCAAAGAAACCGCCGCTCTCTCATCGTGCTCCGGTGTGGTGCGAACGAGAGGAGAGTGCGACGGTGTCATATCTATCAACGGTGCCCCAAGGCGCCCGGTTACGCGCTGAGCGACTTCCGGCCTTGAGCGCGACGCGCGTTCAGGATTTTGCGGCCTGCTTTTGTTGCCATGCGCGCGCGGAACCCGTGGCGCCGTTTGCGCACGAGATTTGAGGGTTGAAAGGTGCGTTTCATCGCTCCGTCTCCATATCTGCTGCCCGGTGGCGCGGAATCAGAGCCCGCCGGATGTCTATTCGAAGCCCGTCCCTAAAGTGGTCTGGGCCCCAAGTCAAACCCCCAAGGCAGCAATCGTCCGCAATATTGCAACATTTCCATCACCATTGGTGTAACTGGCCGTCAACTTGTTTCAATTATGCCGGTTTTCGGGCCTTAGTCCGCGTCTGGTCTCACGGGCGATCAAGCGCCCGTGAACACCCTATCGTTGTGGCTCTTGAACCGTCATTTAGCTACTGAATTGTAACGCCCGGTCGAAGAGGAAAGTGGAGTGACAGATATGACGGATAACCCAAAATCTCAGCCAAAGTCAGGTTTTATGAGGTATTTGCCACTTATTGTGATCTTTGGTGTGGCTATGGTAGGGGCCTTTACCCTGCGCGATTACATCAGCTTTGACGCCCTGCGGGACAATCGTGAAGCGCTGATCGCGTTTCGAGACGGGAACTTCATGCTCACGGCGCTGGTGTTTTTGCTGGCGTATATCGTGATCGTCGCGTTTTCCCTGCCCGGTGCGCTTATCGCGACGCTCACTGGGGGGTTCTTGTTCGGCACCTTGGGCGGTGCTGCGCTCAGCGTAACGGCGGCAACCACAGGGGCGGCCGTGATCTTTTTGGCCGCACGTTATGGGCTGGGCGAAAAGCTAAAGGCGCGGATGGATGCGTCGCAAGGGACGGTGCGCAAGATCAAAGAAGGCATCGACGATAACCAATGGTCGATGTTGTTTTTCCTGCGCCTTGTGCCTGTCGTCCCGTTTTTCGTGGCCAATTTGGTGCCTGCGTTCTTGGCCGTTCCACTGCATCGCTTTGTTATCTCTACCTTCCTGGGGATCATTCCGGGGTCTTTGGTCTATGCGTCTGTGGGCGCGGGGCTGGGCACTGTGTTTGAACGGGGTGAGACGCCCAATTTCGGGATCATATTTGAACCGCATATTCTGGCTCCTATTCTCGGGCTCAGCGCGCTGTCGTTGTTGCCGGTGCTGATCAAGGCCGTCACGGGCAAGAAGGAACTGTAAGCATGACACGACTTAAAACCGATGTGTTGATTATTGGCGCAGGGTCCGGCGGGTTGTCTGTGGCCGCGGGTGCCGTGCAAATGGGCGCAGATGTGGTTCTGCTCGAAGGGCACGAAATGGGCGGCGACTGCCTGAACTACGGGTGCGTTCCGTCCAAGGCGTTGATCGCCAGCGGAAAGGCCGCCTACGCCCAACAACACGCCGCGCAATACGGCGTCGCGGACGCACCCGGCACGGTCGATTACGCAGCGGCCAAAGATCATGTGGCTGATGTTATCGCCCAGATCGCGCCAGTCGACAGCCAGGAGCGGTTTGAGGCGCTTGGCGTCAAGGTGATCCGGGCGTTTGGTCATTTTATCTCTCCGACCGAGGTGCAGGCGGGCGACGTCACAATCACCGCGCGGCGCATTGTCATTGCGACAGGCTCTTCGCCGTTGGTTCCGCCTATTCCCGGCCTCGACAGCGTCCCGTTTGAGACAAACGAAACCTTGTTTAACCTGCGCGACAAACCCGACCATTTGTTGATTATCGGCGGCGGGCCTATTGGCATGGAAATGGCGCAGGCACATACTCGGCTGGGCAGCAAAGTCACCGTGATCGAGGGCGCAAAGGCATTAGGCAAAGATGACCCTGAGCTGGCCGATGTGGTCCTGAACAGCCTGCGCGATGAGGGCGTCGTGATCGAAGAAGACGCCAAAGCTGCTGAAATCAAAGGCACCGCCGGCGCCATTGAGGTGCTGACCGAAGATGGGCGATCAATCAAAGGCACCCATTTGCTGATGGCGGTTGGCCGCAAACCCAACACGGGCAAGTTGAATCTCGACGCTGCGGGGATCAAGCCCACACGCGCCGGCATAGAGGTTGACGCGGGCCTGCGCACCACGAACCGCCGTGTCTATGCGATCGGTGATGTGGCAGGCGGGCTGCAATTTACCCACGTGGCGGGTTACCACGCGGGGGTGATCATCCGGTCTATGCTGTTTGGGCTGCCCTCCAAGGCCAAAACCGCGCATATACCGTGGGCCACCTATACGGATCCTGAATTGGCGCAGGTTGGTTTGACAGAGGCGCAGGCCAAAGCCGAACACGGAAGCCAGTTGGAAGTTGTGCGGTTTCCCTACGAACACAATGATCGCGCGATTGCCGAACGCAAAACCAAAGGGCTGATCAAAGTGATGGTGCACAAGGGACGCCCTGTTGGCGTGTCGATCGTGGGGTATCAAGCGGGGGAACTGATTAACCTTTGGGCGCTTGCCTTGGCAAATCGCATGAAGATGAGCCAAGTCGCGGCCATGGTTGCCCCCTATCCCACGATTGGTGAAATCAACAAGCGTGCGGCTGGGGCGTATTTTGGCCCACGTTTGTTTGAAAATCCAACCGTCAAACGCGTTGTCGGGGTTGTCCAACGCTTCATCCCGTGAAACGTTAACCCTCATGTTCAATTCGCTGTCCGGACGTCTCGTTGTATTGACCACCATCTTTGTGATGTTGGCTGAAATTCTGATTTTCGTGCCATCTATCGCGCGATTCCGGGAAGATTACCTTATGAACCGGCTAGAGCGCGCGCAGATTGCGTCGCTCGCGCTGCTGGCCGACGACATGATTGATCGCGAACTCGAAGCGGAGTTGTTGGAAAACGCCGGGGTGTTCAATGTGGTGCTGCGCCGTGATCAGGTGCGCCAACTTATGCTGGCGTCTGACCTGCCGCAGCCGATATCACAAACGTTCGACATACGTGACAACAGCGCGGCTCTTTTGATCAGGGACGCAATGGCCCGCCTTGTCGCGCCAGAAAACGAGGTGATCCGCGTGATCGGGGCGCCGGTGCGCGACGCCGGTTTGTTGATCGAGATTACCGTCGAAACAGCACCGCTGCGTGCTGCAATGATCGACTATGGGGTGCGCATTCTGGTCCTGTCGGCCGTCATTTCCATCTTTACGGCGTTTCTTTTGTTTTTGGCGATGCGGGCGTTATTGCTCAAACCGATCAAAGGAGTGGTGGGGCATATGCAAAACTATGCCGCCGCCCCGGAAGATGGGCGGCGCATTATTACGCCATCGGCAAGTGTGACTGAATTGCGCGAAGCCGAAGAAGCCTTGCAAACTCTCGAAACGGATCTGACCCAAGCCTTGCGCCAAAAAGAGCGCCTAGCGCAGCTGGGCAGTGCCGTAAGCAAAATCAGCCATGATTTGAGGAATATTCTCACGTCTGCGCAACTGTTTACTGACCGGATCGAGATGAGCGAAGACCCGACCGTCAAACGCATGGCCCCGAAATTGGTCAGCAGTATCACGCGGGCTGTGCATCTTTGCGAAAGCACACTGGCCTTCGGTAAGGCAGAGGAGCCGAGCCCAACGTTGACCATGCTGCCGTTGGCGGACCTCGTCGAGGAGGTCATTGATGGTGAACGGCTTGCCATTGGCGACGCCGACGTCAGTTTTTCCTGCGCGGTGCCCTTCGGGATGAACGTGCGCGCGGATCCTGAGCAACTTTACCGTGTGCTGGCCAACCTGATCCGAAATGCAAGGCAGGCCTTGATTTCATTGGCTCGTCCCGGCGAGATCAGCGTGGATGCACGGGAAGACGACACCGCGTGGTGGATCACTGTTTCGGATACAGGGCCTGGCTTGCCAGCCAAAGCGCAAGAGCATCTGTTTACGCCCTTTCAGGGCGGCACCCGCAAAGGCGGAACAGGTCTTGGCCTCGCAATTTCGGCAGAGCTGGTGCGGGCGCACGGCGGCAGTCTAGAGCTTGAGGCAACGAGTGCAGGTGGGACCAGTTTTGTTATGCGTCTGCCGAAAGGGGACGGAACGCTTACCACCCCGTCTGTAGCTGTAAAGGCCGTCGAAATAACGGCTTAGCCCACATGCGGACGGTTCATTGTGCCGCGCGTGGGGGCTAGAGTTAAATAGACGATTATTTTGTCCGATTGGGCTTGCATAACATCGCGGGGACCACTAAACCGCCCCTCAGTGGACCGATAGCTCAGCTGGATAGAGTACTTGACTACGAATCAAGGGGTCGGGGGTTCGAATCCTCCTCGGTCCGCCACTGCCATATTGTAGAACGTCAGACGAATTTGACCTTTACGTCAACAACTGACCCAATTCACTGAAAACGGCATAGCTGACCTTCGTTCAGATTGCAGCGAATGGCGGTTCCGAGCCCATTTTACCGACATTCTGCATAGCAGCCAAAGTCCGCTTTCGGGAAGCGGACGAAATTGCCCCTGAAATCCGGCTCTTACCGAACATTCAACGGTACGTGCGCCGAATGTCTGCTTCGCTCAATGCCTTGATTGCTCAATTGCCGATTGAAGCTCTGCAACTTGATCTGCAAACTCACCATCCTTCAAGCCATCCAAGCGCGCAGTTGTTTCGTCCCAATCAAGAAATCCTTCGACGGCATCTTTGGACAGAGGGTAATAAACTTTGTCGCTCATTGACCATCCCCTGAGATGGTCAAGTATATGAAGAAACCCCTCGTCGGTTTCACTGTATTCTCGAACCCAGTAGACGGCTTGATTATCGCCGGTTATGTTCAACCAACCATATAGGTAGGCTGAAATATCAGGCAGATTTTGTATCAGTTCTTTTGTGGCTTGTTCGTTGACGCGCGCTTTCAAGATTTCTATGGCTTCATCCAGAACATCTTCCGAAATTTCCCATTGGTCCGGACTATCTGCTTCATTGCCGATTTTCCCGTGGCGAAACAGTTGGCTTCTAAAAAACTTGCCAACCAGCCAATTTATGGCCTGTCCTTCCCTTGCTATCTGTCGGACCGTCTCAGCCTGTGTGTCCGGGTTCAGACCATGCAATCGATTTAAGCAACTCTTGATAACGATGTTCGCGATGCTATCGATGGAAATTGAAAACGCACGATGTTCACCAGCTTCTTTCATAGCGCAGTCCATCATTCCGGACAGCGCTTTGACAATACCGACAAGCTGATTTTCATCTAGAACTGATATGCACTCGTCATCTAGTCGGTTCAGCACATGCTCGAACCACGTTTTGCCTGAGCTACGACGCTTCATAACTTCTTCGGCAAGGCGTATAGTCAACTGCGGGACATTTGCTCGCGCCAACTCCAAAAGGCCTTTGAAATCGTCGTCTGACATGACTGTCTTTGGGCCAGTGAGCGCAAAATAAAACCGATAATGCAATGGGCTACCGAGCCTTTTGAGCGTGATAGCTTCGGAAACAGCGGCCGAATTCATCGTGCTAAAAACCCGCTTTTCTGCCTCTTCCACATCAGCGACGCCCGGAATGAAGCGTCCCAAACTCCAGATCGAACGTCCAGAGTCAGGGCCCTTGGAAGGCAAGAGCGTCTTTAACTGTTCACCCATTTGGGCCTTTTCATCACTTGCAACCGTTGCATCTCCTGTTACCAATACTGAGCGCATTGAAAGATACACCTCAAGCCATTGATATAGTTTGTAATTGGTGGTTTTGATCAAGTGTAGACGGCAAAAATCTGGGAAATATACATCGCCTTTTACCTGTGGGAACACAAAACGAATGCTGTTCAATGCAAGTTTGACCTCGCGTGGTGTAGATAGCCCCATTCCTTCTCGGTCGACAGCTGAGCATAAATCTTTGAGTAGTTCGCCGTCAGCGTCAGTCCCCATAACTTCGGCATAGATGGCTTTTGCTTCATCTCGAAATTGGGTGCGAAGATCAAAGGGCTCTGGAAGCGGGATATTGAAGGTGAGTTGCACGATTTTCTGAAGGAAAAGATCACCGTCTGCAACTTTGAGGCCGGTCTTTAGGGCCTGAGCCAAGACTTCACGATCATAACACATCAGGTAAGCAACTCTTGGAAAGTCAGCGACGGAACGAACTAGCCGAACAACCTCAACCGCTTGTTCTGGTTCAAGGCGATCTAAATCATCGAGAATGACAATAAACCCGACATCCAGCTCTTGGATTTTGTGCGCTATTTTTTGCTTTAGTTCGGATGGTGTTGGTCCACCCGGCATCAACTGATCTGCCGCATTTGCAGCGGCTCCTAGTGCATCTCCAAGCAACTGGCCTCCGGGGACGAAGTACCCAGCAACATTCGCAACTGACGCAATCCCGCGGGCAGTCTTTGGACCGTAATCCCTTAGAAGTTGGCCGACTTCGGCCATCTTTTCCTTCGCTGCATTTTCCTGCACGCCATCAGCTGCAGCGATTGCATTCTCTTTTGATTTCAGTATTGCAGCCATCGGTTCCAACAATGACGCGACCATCGATGAAGTATCCCCATTCAACCACGGTGCGATCGTAATGGTATGGATTCCTTCGTCTTGCGCTGCGACAAGTTCGGTTCTGAGAAAGTTCAAGAGAGAAGTCTTTCCCGAACCCCAGCGACCCTCCAGCCCGATGACCATCCCATCGCCCTTTGATGCTTCAACGATTGATGGAGCAAGTCGTTTCGCCATGCCAACAAAGCCGAATTTATCTTCGCCCTCGTTTTCGAGTGCGCGATCTGAATCTAATGCGGTTGGCATGAATTTCCCCAATGTTTATTGCTCAAAGCTATTTATGTTGAGTAACTTGCACTAGAGGAAACTACCATTTCAATTTAGCGTCAGGCCTTCTGAAAGCTGTCGTTCGTGCAGATTGCAGCGAATATCCAGTGTCCGCCCGTGCAGCTTTTCGCTGCGCTGGCAACTTAGCGAAAGCAGCCATTGGTCGGAAAAATCCTAAGGTCTGTTTCGTCCGCACTGCGCCAGTTCATGCGGTACGCAGCGAACGGGCGGTTTAGGTCAGAAATGCTTGACGTTTGGGTCAGTATTGTCTGACGCGGCCCTTTGATTAGATTCAGAAAAACCGCAACATCGAGTCAATGATCCGTGAC